>NZ_JACSUE010000009.1:0-321526 GCF_014384845.1 Caballeronia sp. EK | reverse complement strand
GCTACACGCTTCCTTCAGACCCCGCCTCACGACGACGCCCTTGCGTTTCGCTAGTCCTTCACCACCATCAGGTTGGACAGGGGACTCGCACCCCCAAGCTGTTGTGCATGCTCGGCGCACCAAGAAAAAGCCCGGCGCGCGGCCGGGCTTCGTTTCAATCACGTCGGGCGGATCAACTCGCCGCAGGCGCCGAGGCCGGCTGCGGCGGCGCGCTCTGCGAGCCGTAGTCGACGGGCGCATCGGCGGGGCGCGGCGCTTCGCCGGCACGCTCGATCCATCCGCCGCCCATGAACTGATACAGATCGACGAGGTTGGTGAGGCGATTCAGCCGCGCCGTGATCAGCAACTGCTGCGCTTCGTACAGCGCCGTCTGCGCGGTCAGCACCGCGAGATAGCTGTCGACGCCATTGCGATAGCGCAGGTCCGACAACTCCAGACGCCGGCTCTGCGAATTCACGAAGCGTTCGAGCGACTTGATCTGCTCGTCGAACGTGCCGCGCGCCGCGAGGCCGTCCGCGACTTCGCGGAACGCGGTCTGGATCGCCTTCTCGTAGTTGGCGATCTCGATGCGCTTCTGCACGTTCGCGAGATCGAGGTTGGCCTTGTTCTGGCCGCCCTCGAAGATCGGCACCGTGATCTGCGGCGCGAACGACCACGCAGCCGAACCGGGCTTGAACAGACCGCCGAGCGTCGGCGACAGCGTG
Source organism: Caballeronia sp. EK (assembly GCF_014384845.1). Classification (NCBI taxonomy): domain Bacteria; kingdom Pseudomonadati; phylum Pseudomonadota; class Betaproteobacteria; order Burkholderiales; family Burkholderiaceae; genus Caballeronia; species Caballeronia sp. EK. Next base: position 320,822 of record NZ_JACSUE010000009.1, on the reverse strand, counting down.
CCGAAGCTGCCCGTCAGCGAAACGCGCGGGAAGAACGCCGCACGCGCCGCACCGATGTTCGCGTTGGCCGCGAGTAGCGACTGCTCCGCCGCCGCGATGTCGGGACGGCGTGTCAGGAGATCGGACGGCAGGCCCGCCGGAATGTCCGACAGCAGATTCTGCGTGTCGAGCGGCATGCCGGGCGGCAGGTCCGCGGGCAACGGTTCGCCCACGAGCAGCACCAGCGCGTTTTCCGCCTGCGCGCGCAGACGCGACTGCGTTTGCAGATTCGCCTGCGCCTCTTCGACGACGCCTTCCGACTGGCGCAAGTCCAGTTCGGTGCCCGTGCCGTTGTCGTACTGCAGCTTCGTGATGCGGAACGACTCCTGCGCCGTCTTCAGCGTGTTCAGCGTGACGGTGAGCTGATCGTCGTAAGCGATCATCGTCAGATACTGATCCGCCACCGACGACACCAGCGCGATCTCCGCCGCCTTGCGCGATTCGGCAGTCGACAGATATTGCGCGAGCGCCTGATCCTTCAGGCTGCGGATGCGCCCGAAGAAGTCGATTTCCCACGACGCGTTCAGGCCGACCGAATACGTGTTCGAGATCGTCTGGTCGAAGAACGACAGATTGCGCGGCGTGCGCTGCTTGCTCTGCGACGCGGCTGCGTCGAGCGTCGGGAACAGGCCGGCGCGCGTGATCTGATACTGCGCGCGCGCCGCCTCGACGTTGAGCACCGAGACGCGCAAGTCGCGATTGTTCTTCAGCGCGAGCTCGACGATCTTCTGCAGACGCGCATCGGCGAAGAAATCGCGCCAGCCGATCTCCGGCGCGCTCTGCCCGTTCGCGCTGCGGCCATTGCTCGCCGACGACGACGCGTCCGGCTGGTGCGCGTACACGCCGCCTTCCGGAAACGTCTGCGTGACGGGCGCCGCCGGCTGCTCGTATTTCGGCTGGAGCGTGCAACCCGCGGCGAATACCGCTACGGCGGCCGCGATCAAGGAATGTTTAAGCATTTCTATGTCCTTCCTTATCGGGAGCCATTCTGCGAGCCGCCATGCGGACCTTCGATATCGCCCGATGTACCCGGCGACGGCACGTCCTTGCTCTTGCTGAATTTCGAGATCACGACGAAGAACATCGGGATCATGAAAATGGCAAGGAAGGTCGCGGTCAGCATGCCGCCGATCACGCCGGTGCCGATCGCGTGCTGGCTCGCCGAGCCCGCGCCGTTACTGATCGCGAGCGGCATCACGCCGAGAATGAACGCGAGCGACGTCATCAGGATCGGGCGCAACCGCAGGCGCGCCGCTTCCATCGCCGCTTCCACGGTCGACATGCCCTGGATGCGCAACTCGCGCGCGAATTCCACGATCAGAATCGCGTTTTTCGCCGACAGGCCCACCGTCGTCAACAGGCCGACCTGGAAGAACACGTCGTTTTCCAGACCGCGAAGCGTGGCGGCGAGCAGCGCCCCGAGCACGCCGAGCGGCACGACCATGATGACCGAGAACGGAATCGACCAGCTTTCGTACAGCGCCGCGAGACACAGGAACACGACGAGGATCGAGATGCCGTACAGGATCGGCGCCTGCGAACCCGACTGGCGTTCCTGATACGACAGACCCGTCCACTCGTAGCCGATGCCCGCCGGCAGCTTCGCCGCGATCGCTTCCATCGCCGTCATCGCCTGGCCGGTCGATTTGCCGGGTGCTGCCGCGCCCTGGATTTCCACCGCCGAGATGCCGTTGTAACGCTCGAGCTTCGGCGACCCGAAAGTCCAGTTGCCGGTCGCGAACGCGCCGAACGGCACCATCGTTCCGGCGCCATTGCGCACGTACCACTTGTTGATGTCTTCCGGATTCATGCGGAACGGACCGTCGCCCTGCACATAGACCTTCTTGATCCGGTTATCGACGTCGAGGAAGTTGTTCACGTACTGCGACGCCCAGGCGATCGAGAACGTCTGGTCGATGTCCGAAATCGCGACGCCGAGCGCGTTGGCCTTCTCGCGGTCGATGTTCACCTTGAACTGCGGCGTGTCGTTCAGGCCGTTCGGGCGCACCTGCGCGAGCGTCGCGTCCTTCGACGCCATGCCGAGCAGCATGTTGCGCGCTTCCATCAGCTTCGCGTGGCCGAGGCCCCCGCGATCCTGCAGCTCGAAGTCGAAGCCCGCCGCGGTGCCGAGTTCGGGAATCGAAGGCGGATTGACCGGGAAGATCATCGCGTCCTTGTAGGGCGCGAAGTGCATGAACATCCGCCCGACGAGCGCCTGCACCTTCTGGTCGCTGTGCTGCCGGTCCGCATATTCCTTCATCCGCACGAACACGAGACCGGAGTTCTGGCCGCGGCCCGCGAACGAGAAGCCGTTCACCGTGAACACCGATTCGACGATCGCCTTCTCGTCCTTCAGCAGATACTCCTGCACGTCCTTCAGCACATGCGCCGTGTATTCCTGCGTGGAACCGGCCGGCGCCTGCACGAGCACGAACATCGTGCCCTGGTCTTCGTCAGGCAGGAACGACTTCGGCAGACGAAGGAACAGCATGCCCACCGCGACGATCACCACGATATAGATGATCAGCCAGCGGCCCGAGCGCCGGATCACGTGCTGCACGCCGCTGTGGTACTTCGCCTGGCTCTTGTTGAAGGTGCGGTTGAACCAGCCGAAGAAGCCCTTCTTTTCGGGCTGATGCCCTTCCGGATGCGGCTTCAGGATCGTCGCGCACAGCGCCGGCGTGAGAATCAACGCGACCATCACGGACAGCACCATCGCCGCGACGATGGTCAGCGAGAATTGCCGGTAAATGGCGCCGACCGAGCCGCCCGAGAACGCCACCGGCACGAACACCGCCGACAGCACGAGCGCCACGCCGATCAGCGCGCCGGTGATCTGGTCCATCGCCTTGCGGGTCGCCTCGCGCGGCGATAAATGCTCTTCGGACATCACCCGCTCGACGTTTTCCACGACCACGATCGCATCGTCCACGAGCAGACCGATCGCCAGCACGAGGCCGAACATCGACAGCACGTTGATCGAGAAGCCCACCGCCGACATGATCGCGAACGTGCCGAGCAGAACGACCGGCACCGCGATCGTCGGGATGATCGTTGCCCGCAGGTTCTGCAGGAACAGATACATCACGAGGAACACGAGCACGATACCTTCGATCAGCGTCTTGACCACTTCCTCGATCGACAGGCGCACGAACGGCGTCGTGTCATACGGATACTTCACGACGAGGCCGTGCGGGAAGTACTTCGAGAGGTCGTCGATCTTGGCCCGGACCGCCTTCGCCGTGGCGAGCGCGTTCGCGCCCGTCGCGAGCTGGATACCGAAGCCCGCCGTCGGCTGCCCGTTGTACTTCGTGTCGAAGTTGTAGTTTTCGCCGCCGAGGTCGATCTTCGCGACATCCTTCAGGCGCACTTGCGAGCCGTCCTGATTCACCTTCAGCAGGATGTTGCCGAACTGCTCGGGCGTGCGCAGCAGCGTCGCTTCGGTGATGGTCGCCTGCAGCATCTGCCCCGCCACCGCCGGCGTGCCGCCGAGACCGCCCGCCGCCACCTGCACGTTCTGATTGTTGATGGCGTTCTTCACGTCCACGGGCGTGAGCGCGTAGTTCGTGAGCTTGGTCGCATCGAGCCAGACGCGCATCGCGTACTGCGAGCCGAACAGTGTCGTCGTACCGACACCGTCGATACGCGAGAGCGGATCCGCCACGTTCGACGCCACGTAGTTCGCGAGGTCGTACTTGCTCATGCTGCCGTCTTCGGACACGAACGCGAGCACGAGCAGGAAGCTCGAACTCGATTTCGTGACCTTCGTGCCGAGCTGCTGCACGACTTGCGGCAAGAGCGGCGTGGCGAGCTGCAGCTTGTTCTGCACCTGCACCTGCGCGATGTCGGGGTTCGTGCCCGCCGCGAACGTCAGCGTGACGGTCGCCGTGCCCGAGTCATCCGATGTCGACGACAGATACAGCAAGTGATCGAGACCGGTCATCTGCTGCTCGATCACCTGCGTCACCGTGTTTTCGACGGTGCTCGCGGATGCGCCCGGATACGTCGCGCTGATCTGGATCGCAGGCGGCGCGATCGTCGGATACTGGGCGACCGGCAGCGTGAAGATCGACGCCATCCCCGCCAGCATCAGGATGATCGCAATCACCCACGCGAAGATCGGTCGATCGATAAAAAACTTTGCCATGTAACAGGCTCCCTTTTATTGCGCGCCCGAAGCGGCCGATGCAGCCTGCGCACCACTCGCGCCGCTTGCGTTCGCCGGAGCGGCGGCGGCGCCCTGCGCGCCCGATGCGCCCGGCGCCTGCGCTGCCTGTGCGTCCGACGCCGGATACGGGAATTTCGCGTCGACCGGCTTCACCTGCATGCCGGGCTTCGCCTTTTCCACGCCGTTCACGATCACCCGATCGCCCGGGTTCAGGCCGCTGTCGACCACCCAGTTGTTGCCGTAGGTGGCGCTCGTGACGAGCTGGCGCAGTTCGACCTTGCCGTCCTTGTTGACGACGAGCGCGGTCGGCGTGCCCTTCTGGTCATGCGTGACGCCGATCTGCGGCACGACGAGCGCGTGATCGTTCACGCCTTCCTGAATGCGCGCGCGCACGAACATGCCCGGAAGGAGCACGCGGTCCTTGTTCTGGAAGATCGCGCGCACGGTCACGGAGCCGGTGCTCTGGTCGACGCTCACGTCGGAGAACTGCAGCTTGCCCTGCTCGGTGTAGGTGCGGCCGTCTTCGAGCACGAGCGTGACCTTCGCGGCGTGGATGCCTTCGGTCTGCAGGCGGCCTTCCTGGATCTGCCTGCGCAGTTGCAGGCCCTCGACGCTCGATTGCGTCAGGTCGACGTAGATCGGATCGAGCTGCTGCACGGTGGTCAAGAGCGTCGCGGCGCTCGCCTGCACATACGCGCCCGGCGTGACCTGCGAAAGGCCGGTGCGGCCGGTGATCGGCGAGACGACATCGGTGTAGCCGAGGTTGATCTGCGCGGTATCGACCGATGCCTTGCCCGCGGCGACATCCGCCACGGCCTGGCCTTGCGAGGCCACGGCGTTGTCGTAGTCCTGCTTCGACACCGCGTTGGCCGCGACGAGGATCTTGTAGCGCGACACGAGCGCGTTCTGCGACGCGACGTTCGCCTGCGCCTTCGCCAGCGTCGCCTTCGCGTTGTTCAGCGCGGCGATGTACGGCGCCGGATCGATCTTGTAGAGCCGCTGGCCGGCCTTGACCTCGGAGCCTTCCGTGAATTCACGGCGCAGCACGATGCCATCGACCCGGGCGCGCACTTGCGCGACGAGGTAGGCGTTGGTGCGGCCCGGCAAATCGACGACGACCGGCACGCTCGTCGGCTGCACGGTGACGGTGCCCACTTCGGGCGTTTGCGGCGGAGGCGCTGATTGTTTTTGCCCGCACGCTGCCAGGAACACGGCAGCCGTCGCGGCGGTGAGTAAGCGGAGTGGAATCCGTTCGACGCGCATGGAGCGACCTCTGTCTAAGACTGAGAGTGAAGTAAGTGCGCGGCGGCCTTCCCCGGGCAATGCCGCGCACGAGCGTCCTTCAAGACGCTTCCAATAAACAAAACTTATCCGACGATTGAGCGGCGACGCCGGCCAGCGGCCGGCATTTCATGCACGTGCGCGACGCTCTGAAGCGCCGCCAGTGGCCCAAGGAAGGCCGAACGCGCAATGGAAACGAAAGCTTAATTCGGAATCTGCTCGCCCGCGGCTGAAATTTGTGAATATCGGTGGACGGGTGGTATTGTATATACATTCGTGGATGAATGTATAAACGCGTACACGTTTATCCCCATTTGAAGCGAGAAACAACTCGTTCAGGCGTCCGACTTCGGTCGGCCAACCTTAGACAAGGGGCGCGCGACACGCCCGTTCAACGGCAGCAAGAGCTGGAGCAGACGGCCCGAAAGGCCGCACGATATGGTCAGACGAACCAAGGAAGAAGCGCAGGCAACGCGCAATCGAGTTCTCGACGCGGCCGAGCGCGTCTTCTATGAGAAAGGCGTATCGCGCACGACGCTCGCGGATATCGCGCAGGCGGCGGGCGTGACGCGCGGCGCGATTTACTGGCATTTCGCCAACAAGGGCGATCTCTTCAACGCGATGTTCGACCGCAGCCTGCTGCCGCTCGACGAGCTCGTCGCAACCACGCTCGACGGCAAGGAAGAAGACCCGCTCACGCGCCTTCGGGAGCTGTTCGTCTGGTGCATGCGCAACATCACGACCGACGAGCAGCGCCGCCGCGTCTTCGACATCCTCTTTCTGAAATGCGAGTTCGTCGAGGAAATGGGACCGGTGCGCGAGCGGCATCAGAACAACATGCGCGACGGCATGGAGCGCATCGAGCGCGCGCTGCGCAACGCCGTCGAAAAAAAGCAGCTTCCCGCGACGCTCGACACGAACCGCGCGACGACCATGCTTCACTGCCTGTTCACCGGCATCCTGCATGATTCGCTGATGCTGCCGGACCTCGTCCATCCGGAGCGCGATGCCGAAGCGCTCATCGACGCGTGCTTCGACGCGCTGCGTTGCAGCCCGGCCCTCCTCTTAACGACCTGAATTCGCGGCGCGTGCTCGCTGGTTCGACGCGTAGATGTTGTCGCGCGCGGGCGGCTCGCCGCTTTCCAGCGCGCTGATCCAGTCATCCGTAGCGAGCACCGCGGCGAAACGCGACTGCATCACCACCGTGAACACGCGGTGAATCTCTTCCGCACTCGCACGGCCCGCGCTGTTTTCGTAGGGCACGGCGCCCGTCGCATCCACGAGGAATTCCACCGCGAGGCCGGCATGCACCGCGTGCTTGACGGTCGAGTCGTCGCAGTTGTGCGTCATGTAGCCCGCGATCACGATCGTGTCGATGTCGTGCGCCGTCAGCCAGTCGGCGAGATCGGTGCCGGCAAATGCGCTCGGCAGCGATTTCTCGACGTAATGCGCGCGCGGCCGCGACGCCACCGTTTCGTGCAGCTCGGCCATCGCGGAGCCGCGCGCGAAGATCGGTGCGCTCGCCGGCGCGAAATTCTGCACGACAACCACCGGCACGCCGTGCTTTTCGGCGGCGTCCATCGCGCGCGCGATATTCGCAAGCGACACCTTCACATCGGGATATTCGATCAACAGGTTGCCATCGACGTACTCGTTCTGCACATCGATGACGATCAGGGCGCGGCGCGGCATGGTCAGCTCCTTCGTGGTTGGTCGAAGCATTGTCGCCGCGCCCGCGCGATGTCCAGAAGTGGCCCGATCGCCAACTTTCATCGGAATCGGGCCAAAATGCATCTATTCGATGTTTTCCCGGAGCGCGCATGACCCGCCATTCGATCGCTGTCGTCGCGTTCGACCGCATCAGCCCGTTTCATCTCGCGGTGCCGTGCATCGTGTTCGGCGAGGAGCGCGGCGGGATCGGCGTGCCGTCGTTCGACTTTCGCGTCTGCGCCGCCGAACCGCACGCGCTCGCGACATCCGCCGGCTTCACGATCGCGGCCCGGCATTCGCTCGACGCCCTCGCCGACGCCGATGTGATCATCGTGCCGTCCTGGCGCGATCCGGACGAGATGCCGCCCGATGCGCTGCTCGATGCGCTTCGCGCGGCGCACGCACGCGGCGCGTATGTCGTCGGGCTGTGCCTCGGCTCGTATGTGCTCGCGGCGGCGGGCCTGCTCGACGGCCGCGCGGCCACGACGCACTGGGCATGGGCCGACGATTTCGCGCGGCGCTATCCGCGCGTGCGGCTCGATCCGAACGTGCTCTATATCGACGATGAAAACATCACGACCTCGGCCGGCACCGCAGCCGGACTCGATTGCTGCCTGCACGTGCTGCGCAGGCTGGCGGGCTCGCACGCAGCGAATCAGGTCGCGCGGCGGCTCGTCGTGCCGCCGCATCGGCAGGGCTCGCAGGCGCAGTTCATCGACGAGCCGGTTCCCGAGCGCCAGAACGGCGAAAAGCTCGCCGGACTGCTCGACTGGCTGCGCGCCAATCTGCAAACGGATCATTCACTCGATGCGCTCGCCGCGCGCATGGCGATGAGCCGTCGCAACTTTACGCGGCGCTTTCGGGAAACGACGGGTGCGACGGTCGGCGCGTGGCTCGTCGGGCAACGTGTCGCGCTCGCGCAGCGCTTGCTCGAAGATACGGACCTGCCGATCGATCGCATCGCGGAACGAAGCGGCTTTCGCACCGGCGCGACGCTGCGCCAGCAGTTCGCACAGACGCTGAAGACTTCGCCGTCGGCTTATCGACGGGCGTTTCGCGGGACGTAGCCGGTCATTGCAGCCCGATGTGCTGCGCGAAATAGGCGAACAGCGCGACGCACACGAGCATCGCCGCCCAGGCCCAGATGGGCAAGCCGAGCGGATGCGGATCGTGGGAATGATCGCGCTCGTGATGCCCGAAGGCATGCCCGTGCAGACGATGCCGCAGCACGCCGCTCGCGTGAGCATCGGCGGACGGTGTGCGCATCGCGCCCGAGCGACGCGAGAATGCCGCCGACATCGCGCTCGGCCGCAAGAACACGTGCCGGCGCTCGGCGCGCTCGCCCGCCGCACGCATCGACGGCAAGGCGTGCTTCGCGCGCACCACTTCGCAGAATTCGGCGAAGAATTCGTCGGCGCCTTCGCGCAGCGCATTTTCGATCTGGCGGGCTGGCAGGCCGGCGAGCGGCCCCGATACCGTCGCCCAGACGGTGTATTCGATCCAGGTGGCGCCGCCATCGTCGTCCGGATTCAACGCGACCGCAATCTGCCCGCGCAAGGAGCCGACGCCCTCGCCGCGCGCCTTGAAGCTCAACGTGCGGGCGTACACGGCATCGTCGGATTGGGCGATCTCGCTTTCCGCATGCCCCGCCTGACGCGTGCGCCCGGCGGCATGGGCGCGGATCTCGTAGCGCGCCCGCAGCGCGCCGAGCGGCACGGTCAGCGTGAGGACATACTCGCCGCCGGGCGTACGCGTGAACGACTCGCAATTGTCGAGGCTCGCGCGCAGCAACGCGAGATCGGAGAGCGCCTCCCGGACATGCGCCGGGTCGAGCGGAACGCACAATGCATCGGTGACTTCCATTCGAGCCTCCGGCAAAAGGATCGCATGCGTTCGTTATGACCGAGCGGGCGTGAGGTGTCTGTTCGGCTGCGCGCCTATGACGTTTCGTCGATACGATCGACACGCGAAACGTAAAACGCGAGATAGCCCTTGATTTTCGCGGCGGCGTCGAGCGGCGATTCGTAGCTCCACGCGGCGTTCTCCACCGGACCGTCTTCGGTCAGCAAATGATAGTGCGTGGCCTGGCCCTTGATCGGACAATCCGTGGTGTGGATGGAGCGTTCCAGACGCGCCATGTTCACGTCGGCGCGCGGGAAGTAGTGCACGTTTTCCGCGCCCGGCTCGATGAGCGTGAGGGACGCGTGCGTATCGGCGTAGGTCACGCCCTGATGAATCACGCGGCAGCGGCGGCCATTCAGCGTGATCTCGATGTGATGCGCCGTCTGGTGCCCGTCGTTCAGTTCCGTGCCCATCGTGCTGCCCCTCCCGCGTGAAAACCGACATCCCAAGAAAAAGCCACGAGTCATCGAGACGCCCGCGGCTTAATTATGAGACAAACTTCCGATTCTGCGTGAGCGCTTTCGATGCCCCGGGCGTATCCCCTTTGGACGCCCGCGCTTACTGAATGTTCCAGTGGAACGCCGCCTTGGCCTTGCCGGGCCCGGCGATCGTCACTGCCTGCTTTTTCTCCTGATCCTTGTACTTCGCGTAGACCGTATAGCTGCCCGGCGGCAGCTTGACGAGCATATATGGTCCCATCGACTCGGTGGAAAGCGCCTCGCCGCCCTTGCCGTCGACGATGCGTACGTGCACACCCGAGAGGTAATCGGCGGTCGGGCCCGTGAAGCGCAGCGACAGCGGCCAGTGCGCCTGTTCACGCAACAATGCACGCGACTCGTCGAGCCCCACGCCGCCGGACGTATAGGAGACGTCGCCTTGCTGCTGAATTTGCGGCAGGCCACCGCCGTTGGTGTTGCCCGCGCTCGACATGTCGCTCGTCGTGCCGCCCGATGCCTGCGCCCAGGCGCCGCCCGCCATGCCGGCGCTCATCGCCGCAACGAGAACTGCGGCCGCCAGCCTGCCCGTGGTCTTGCTCGTCATGTTTCTGCTCCTTTGTCCGATGCCGCCGCGCCCGGGAGCCGGCGGCGTCACGCCCGATGCGTCGATTTCACGCGATGGGGCACCAGGGAACCGTGGAGCATGGTTCGTGCCCGCATCGCGTGGACCAGCGCATGCGCGTCAGCCGAGATCGACCGGAACGAAGATCTGGGCATCGTCGCGCTGGATCAGCAGCGCGATGCTGTCGCCCGCGCGCTGGACCATCGACTTCAACTGTTGCACCGACGTGACCGGCTGGCCGTTCACGGCGAGAATCACATCGCCCGGCTGGATGCCCGCGTTCGCCGCCGCGCCGTTCGACTGCTGCACGAGCAGGCCGCGCGAGAGCGAATCGTTCTGCTTCTCTTCCGGCGTGAGCGGACGCACCGCGACGCCCAAGCGCGCGTCCTGCGCCGATGCGCCGTCGTCGCCGCCGGTGTTCGCGCTCGCGGTCTTCGCATCCTTGAGCGCGCCGATCGTCACGGAGAGATCCTTCGCGCCCTTGTCGCGCCACACTGTCACTTTCGCGGCGGTGCCCGGCGAGAGGCCCGCGACCTGCGACGGCAGCGAGGTCGAATCGGTCACCGGCACGCCGTTCAGCGCGGTGATCACGTCGCCCGGCTGCAACCCGCCCTTCGCGGCCGGTCCGCCCGGCTCGACCGAACTCACGAGCGCGCCTTGCGGCGACTTCATGCCGAACGAGTTCGCGAGCGTCTGGTTCATGCCCTGCACCGTCACGCCGAGGCGGCCGCGATCGACGTGCCCCGTCTTGATGAGCGCGTCCTTGACCTTGATCGCCTCATTGATCGGGATGGCGAACGAAAGGCCCTGGAAGCCGCCCGTCTGCGAATAGATCATCGAGTTGATGCCGATTACTTCGCCCTGCAGATTGAAAAGCGGGCCGCCCGAGTTGCCCGGGTTCACGGGCACGTCGGTCTGGATGAACGGCGTGTAGTTTTCGTTGGGCAGCGCGCGCGACTTCGCGCTGATGATGCCCGAGGTCACGGTGTTGTCGAAGCCGTACGGCGAGCCGATCGCGACGACCCACTGACCGACCTTGCTGCCGTTGGGATCGCCGATTTTCACGGTCGGCAGATCCTTCGCGTCGATCTTCAGCACGGCGACATCCGATTGCTTGTCGGCGCCGATGACCTTCGCGCGATATTCGCGCTTGTCCGTCAGCTTCACGGTGACGACGTTGGCGTTGTCGACGACATGCGCGTTCGTCAGGATGTAGCCGTCGCTGCTCACGATGAAGCCGGAGCCGAGACCTTCGCTCGGACGATCCGCGCCGGGACCGCCATCGCCGCCGCCGAAGCCGGGCATGCCGCCGAAGCGCTTGAAGAACTGGTAGAGGGGATCGTCCGGATCCATCGGCAATTGATTCTGGCCGCGGCGATTCGACGCCTGCTTCACGACGTGCTTCGCGCTGATGTTCACCACAGCCGGACCATAGGTTTCGACGAGGCCGGAAAAGTCAGGAATGCCTGTTTTTGCTGCGGCTTCGGCGGGCATCATCGCCGCCGCGGCTGGCGCGATGACCTGCGGCGCCGGCACGTTGTTGTGTCCAGCCACGTAGCCCGCCGACAAGGCAACTGCAACGGCCGCTGCGACGGCGCTGCGGGTGAGGATCTTCGCTTTCATCGTGTGCTCCTGACGAGGGGATGCGCTCTTGAAGAGCGCGCTGATTCGATGGAGCAAGATTACGGGGTGTCGCTTAATCCTTTCTTAAAAAACGAAAAAGGGCGTCTGTGAACAGACGCCCCTGGTACTGCGGCTTGCTTCTACTGCACTTACTGCGGGTACTGCTGCACTGCGTAGAACTCACTGCATTACTTCGAACTGCGTTGCTACTACTTCAACTTCAACGTCTTTACTGCGACCTTCCAACTGCTGCTTCCTGCTCCAGACCACTCAAACAACAAGAGCGATATTAGTGATCAGGAACGCTCGATCGAAGAAGATAAGTCCGAAAGAGTCACCGCCAAGAGAAGCGGCGCGAACGCGGCATCAGAACGTCACGATGACCTTGAGCCCGCCCGCTTCCGACTGTCCGAGCGACACCGCCGCACCGTGCTGAACCGCGATGCGACGCACGATTGCGAGCCCGAGCCCGCTGCCCGCCACGTCGGTGCGCGCGCGATTCGCGCCCTCTCCCACGCGATAGAACCGATCGAACACGCGTTCGCGTTCTTCTTGCGGAATGCCCGGCCCGGTATCGGAGATTTCGACGACCGAACGCCCGTCCCGCAACATCAGGCAGACGTCCACGCGTCCGCCTTTGGGCGTGTACTTCGTTGCGTTGTCGATGAGGTTGTTGAACATCACGCGCAGCGAATCCGCATCGCCCTTCACGGTCGCCGGTTCGCTCGCCTCGATGCCGAGATCGACGCCGCGCTCCTGCGCGACCAGCACGCAACCGCGCACGCAAGCTTCGAGCAGTTCCCGCAGATCGACTTGCGTCTCGACGCCCTTGCCGTCCGGCTCCGATCTCGCGAGCGCGAGCAATTGCTCCGCGAGCCGCGTGGCGCGCGCGATGCCTTCATGCAGATCCCCAAGCGCCTCGCGGCGCGTTTCGTCGTCCTGCGCGCGCGCGACGAGCTGCGCCTGAATCTGCACTGCCGCGAGCGGCGTGCGCAGTTCATGCGCGGCGTCGGCGACGAAGGCTTTTTGCGTATCGAGCGCAGCCGAGAGCCGCGAAAGCAGCGCATTCAACGCGCGCACGACCGGCCGCACTTCCTGCGGCAGACGTTGATCGGAGAGCGGATCGAGCGCTTCGGGATGACGCGTATCGAGTGCGCGCGTCACGCGTTGCAAGGGCGCGAGGCCGAGCCCGACGATCACCCAGATCGCGAGCCCGAGCAGCGGCAGCAGCAGCACGAGCGGCCACAGCGTGCGCCACGCGACGCCCGCCGCGACGCGATTGCGGATCGACAGCGGCTGCGCGAGCTGCACGACGTTGTCGCCGACGATCGCGCTATACACGCGCCATTCGCCGCGCGGCGTGGATTCGGTGGAGAAACCCAGTTCGGCGTGCGGCGCGAGCGGCACGCGCGGATGCGAGTAGTACATCAGCACGCCGTTGCGATTCCAGATCTGGATGACGACGCCCTCGTCGCTCTCGCTGCGCGAACTCAGCACTGAAGAAAACGGCTCGGACGGCAGCGCGGCCGCGATCTGCTGCAACTGGTAATCGAAGAGTTCGTTGGCTTCCGCGAGCGCCTGCCGATAGATGAGCCATCCTGCAAAGCCCACGCCGACGATCACGAGCGCGAGCAGCCAGATCAGCAATTGCCGGCGGATCGACCGCATCAGGCGTCCTTCGCGACCATGTATCCGAGGCCACGCACGTTGCGGATGAGATCGGCGCCGAGCTTCTTTCTCAGCGAATGGATGTACACCTCGACGGTGTTGCTGCCGATTTCCTCGCCCCAGCCATAGATCTTTTCTTCGAGCTGGCTCTTCGACAGCACCGCGCCGGGCCGCGCCATCAGCGCTTCGAGCAGCGCGAACTCACGCGCCGACAGCGATACCGGCGCGCCCGCGAGCGTCACCTGATGACCGACCGGATCGAGCGTCAGTTCACCGTGCCGCACGAGCGACTCGCCCCGCCCCGCGTGCCGGCGAATGAGCGCACGCATGCGCGCGCCGAGTTCGTCGAGATCGAAGGGCTTGACGAGGTAATCGTCCGCGCCGGCGTCGAGCCCTTTCACGCGGTCCGCGATGGCGTCGCGCGCCGTCACGATCAGCACCGGCAGCGAGTTGGCGCGCGCGCGCAATGTCTTCAGCACGTCGAGGCCGTCGCGTTTGGGCAGACCGAGGTCGAGCAGCATCAGGTCGTAAGACTCGCCCGTGACCGCGGTCAGCGCGGCCTCGCCGTCCTGCACCCAGTCGACTGCGAAGCCGTCCGCGCGCAGCGCCTTGCGCACGCCTTCGGCAATCATCCGGTCATCTTCGACAAGCAGGATTCGCATGGCACATGTCTGTTCGTGGTTACATGGGCGGCCTCAAAGCCGCGACCCATTGTAGCCGCGCAGGCTCGCCACAGGCTTAAACGGGACTTAACCGCGCGGATCGTCCACTTTCGGAAGACAACGACGTGTCGCGCCCGATTCCGCATCGCCCGGCGGCGATTTTCCATCCGTACGATTTCCGCAAGGCAGCTTGTCTACAATAGCCGCTTCCCGCGCGCCGCCGCCCGTCATCAGCCCCAATAACAACGCTCGTCCATGCCGCCTGTTTTTCGTTCCGTGTCCTCCCGTCTCTCTTCGTTCGCGCTCGCCGCAGCCTTCGCCTGCGTCGCGCTCGGTCATATTCCCGATGCACATGCGCGCGGTGGCGGCTCGAAGGCCGATTCGCAAGGTCACGCGCCGCAGCGCGCGGCAATCGGCGGGGCCAAGTCGAAGCGCGCGAAGGCCGAGCGCGCCGCGAAGGCGAGTGTGCCCGCCGGTCCGCTGCCCGCATCGGTGATGACGGCGCTCGCGCACGCGCACGTGCCGCTTTCGTCGATGAGCGTCGTCGTGCAGCGCGTCGGCGCGCCGCTGCCGCTCGTGTCCGTCAACGCGAACGAGCCGATGCTGCCCGCCTCGACGATGAAGCTCGTCACCACCTACGCCGGCCTCTCGATGCTCGGCCCGGACTATCGCTGGAAGACGACCGCGTATGCCGACGGCGAAGTCGATGCACAGGGCGTCCTGCACGGCAATCTGTATATCCAGGGCACTGGCGATCCAAAGCTCGTGCCGGAAGAACTGATCGATCTCGTCGAGCAGGTGCGCAAGAACGGCATCACGGGCATCGATGGCGCGCTCGTGCTCGACAAGCGTTACTTCGACGCCTCCACGCGCGATCTGCCCGCCTTCGACAACGATGACTCCGCGCCCTACAACGTCGGCCCGGACCCGCTGCTGTACGCGTTCAAGTCGCTGTCCTTCACGCTGACGCCGAGCGCCGACGGACAAGTCGCCATCGACGTGCTGCCGCAACTCGCGCAGTTGCAGATCGACAACGAACTGCGCGTCACGCGCGGCGCGTGCACCGGCTCGCTCCAGGCGGCGTCGCCGAGCGTCGCGCAGACGCAGGGCGGCTTCGTGCAGGCATCGTTCATCGGCGACTATCCGTTGCGATGCGGCTCGCGCACGGTCAACGTCGCCGCGCTCGATCACTCGACGTTCTTCGCGGGCGGCTTCCTCGCGCTCTGGAAGCAGGCGGGAGGCACGTTCCAGGGCGCGACACGCGAAGGCGCGACGCCATCGAATGCGCGGCTCGTCGGCACGCATCGGAGTCCGGTGCTATCGGACGTCGTGCGCGACATCAACAAGTTCAGCAACAACGTGATGGCGCGCAACCTGTTCCTCACGATCGGCGCGGCGCAAGCGAAGCCGCCCGCGACCACGGCGAAATCGGCAACGGCGATCCAGGCGTTCCTGAAGCGCAGCGCCCTGCCGATGAGCGGCCTCACGCTCGACAACGGCTCGGGTCTTTCGCGCGACGAGCACATCTCCGCAAGCTCGCTCGCCGATCTGCTGATGGCGGCGAACGCGAGTCCGGTCGCGCAGGTGTTCGTCGAATCGCTGCCGGTCGCGGGCGTCGACGGCACGATGCGCAACCGTCTCACCAATGCGGGCGCGCTCGGCAATGCGCACATCAAGACCGGCACGCTGCGCGACGTGCGGGCGATCGCGGGCTACGTCGGCGCGGCGAACGGCGAGAGTTATGTTGTCGTGAGCTTCATCAACGATCCGCGCGCCGAAGCCGCGCGCGCCGCGCACGATGCGCTGCTCGAATGGGTCTACGAAGGCGCGCGCAAGCCGGGCGCGGCGGAATGAACGGCGCTCGCGGTATCGGCTGAGCGCGCCGCTCCCAGGCACGGACGCCCGAAGGGACCGAAGATTTCTTCTACGAAGTGACACCCGGGAAGATGCGCGCGGCGTGTACGCTGTCGGGCACGCCGCTGGCCCGGTGCGGGTGCGCATCGGGGCGGGCGTGCGGCATCGCTTAAACTCGCAGGTACGCGGCGTGCGGACCGCACAAGGTCAGGCGCCGCAATCGAACTAGAAAACACCGAAGAAGGGAGACGAGGTCCATGAAGAAGCAACGCTCGACGCGCGCCGCACTGGTGCGCTTTGCCCAAGTCGCGACGGCCAGCGCGGCCTTTGCCCTGATCGCCGCGTGCGGTGGCGGCGGCGATGACAACAATTCCACGCCAGCGGGCGGCGTGAAGCTGCAGGTCGTTTCGTTCGGCGACAGCCTTTCCGACGTCGGCACGTATGCACCGGTCGCGGCGGCGAACTTCGGCGGCGGCCGGTTCACGACGAATCCGGGTCAGGTCTGGGTGCAGAATGTCGCGCAGTATTACGGCGACACGCTCACGCCCGCGATGACGGGCGGCTTCGGCACGCCGCCTGCCACGCAAGCGGGTCTCGGCTATGCGCAGGGCGGCTCGCTCGTGACGAATCCGATCGGGATCAATCACGTGTCGAACGATCCCGCGAACTACACGGGCGCACTCACGGTGCCGATCGTTCAGCAGGTGCAGAACTATCTCACCGCGCACGGCAGCTTCAATTCGAATCAGCTCGTGATCGTCAACGGCGGTGGCAACGACATCCTCTATAACTTCCAGCTGGCCGTGGCCGGCGCGATCACACCGGCACAGGCGAGCGCGGCGATCGGCAAGGCGGCAATCGACCTCGCCGGCGTGATCGGCAAAGTCCTGCAGAGCGGCGCGACGCATGTACTGGTGTCGAACGTGCCGGACATCGGCACCACGCCGCAGGGCATGATGAGTTCGGCCGCCAATCGCGCGCTGCTCTCACAGGCATCGGCTGGCTTCAATCAGGCGCTTGCGGCAGCGCTTACGCAGTCGGGACTGATGTCGAAGGTGATCTATCTGGACATCGTGCCGGTGCTCGCCAATGTCACGGCGAATTTCCAGCAGTTCGGCTTCACCGTGTCGAACACCGGGACGGCCTGTAATCTGCAAGCGATGGCTGCGGCGGCGCAGAAGTTCGGCGAGCCGAATCCGCAAGCGTTCGCCACCTCGCTGTTCTGTTCGCCGGAGACCCTGACCGTCGCGGGTGCGGACCAGACGTATATGTACGCGGACACCGTGCATCCGACGACGCATCTGGGTGCGCTCTATGCGCAGGCGGCGGAGCAGGTGGTTGCGAAGTCCGGGTTGGGGAAGTAAGCGTACGAAGCGCTGCGCGAAAAGCAAACCGCTCGGTCGAATCGACCGAACGGTTTTGTTTTGGCGCTTTCGAAAGAACGTTCAGCGACGCGTCACGCTTCCTCTTCAAACG
This sequence comes from Caballeronia sp. EK, assembly GCF_014384845.1. Classification (NCBI taxonomy): domain Bacteria; kingdom Pseudomonadati; phylum Pseudomonadota; class Betaproteobacteria; order Burkholderiales; family Burkholderiaceae; genus Caballeronia; species Caballeronia sp. EK. Next base: position 303,380 of record NZ_JACSUE010000009.1, on the reverse strand, counting down.
CCGCCGCCGCCCTCCCCAGCCGATCGTTCACCGCGACCCATTCCACCGTCTCCGGCAGTTTCTCGATCAGAATCCGCTTGACATTCGCCCGATCCAGCGCACGCAACAAGCCATACAAGTTGCGCGCATAACTCTGCGGATCTTCCGGCGCGGCGACGAAATGCACATGTCCCGCATGCGCCCATTCGCCCGCGCTCGACGGCCGGGCCACCAGCGCGACTCGTCCGCCACGCGATCGATCGAACGCCGCGAGCAACGGTTCGATCGACGCAAACGGCAACAGCGCCAACGGCGTGCGCGGCGCGTAATGCGCCTTCAGCGTCCCCGAGGCGCGCGGCGCCGTGGCATCCGACCCATCCGGCAACCTCGGCGCAATACCGATCACATCCGCGATCTGCCGCGGACTCACATGCCCCGGCCGCAGCAGCGCCGGAAACCCGCGCGACAGATCCAGAATCGTCGATTCGATGCCGACATCCGCCGCTCCGCCATCGAGCACATGCACCGCGCCGCCGAACTCGTCGCGCACGTGCTGCGCGGTCGTCGGACTGACATGACCGAAGCGGTTGGCCGAAGGCCCCGCGACGCCGCCCTGCTTGCCGGTGCCCATCCGCCGCTCATGAAACGCCGAGAGCAGTTGCTGCGCCACCGGATGCGACGGGCATCGCACGCCCACCGAATCCTGGCCGCCGCTGACCGCCGCCGGAATATGCGCCGCGCGCTTGAGAATCAACGTTAACGGGCCGGGCCAGAAGGCATCGATGAGCTTCTGCGCGTCGGCGGGCAACTCGCGCACCCAGTAGCCCGGATCGGCTTCGGGCGCGAGGTGCACGATCACCGGATGATTCGCCGGACGGCCCTTCGCAGCATAAATACGCGCGATGGCGTCGGGATTCTCCGCGTCGCCGCCGAGCCCGTAAACCGTCTCGGTCGGAAACGCGACGAGTTCGCCCGCGTCGAGCAAGGCGGCGGCTTCGTCGATCTGCGCCGCGCTCGGATAGATGATGGTCATTGCTTCTACTACAAAGGCTCAGTCGAGCGTGATATGCAGCATGCGCGCACAGTCACGCGCCGCCGTGCGCGCTTCCTCGAGCGTGGCCGCCGTGAAGTTGATGTGGCCCATCTTGCGGCCCCGGCGCGCATCTTCCTTGCCGTACAGATGCAGCCGTGCGGCCGGCATCGCCGCGACTTCCGTCCATGCGGGCGATCTGGCCTTGTCGCCGTCGAACCAGATATCGCCGAGCAGGTTCAGCATCGCGGCGGGCGAATGCTGGCGCGTATCGCCGAGCGGCATGCCGGTCATCGCGCGGACCTGTTGCTCGAACTGGCTCGTGGCGCAGGCATCGACCGTGTAATGGCCGGAATTGTGCGGACGCGGCGCCATTTCGTTGGCGATGAGCGTGCCGTCTTCCAGCACGAAGAATTCGACGCACAGCACGCCGACATAGCCGAGCTTCGCGGCGATGGTGAGCGCGGCGTCCTGCGCCTGCGCGACGAGCGAAGCCGACGCATCGGGCGCGGGCACGACCGTCTTCGCGAGAATGCCGTTCACGTGCACGTTCTGCGCGAGCGGGAACACCGCCGACTTGCCGTCGCCGCCGCGCGCGATCAGCACGGACACTTCGTACTTGAGCGGCATGCGCTTTTCGAGCACGCACGGCACGCCCGACAGCGACGCATACGCGTTGCGCACGTCCGCGACGTTGCGCACGCTGACCTGTCCCTTGCCGTCGTAGCCGAGACGCGCGGTCTTGAGAATGCCCGGCAGCACCGCCGCGATCTTCTCGTCGGGCAGCCCAGCGAGCGCCTGCGGCGATTCGATCACGACATGCGGCGCGACCGGCACGCCCGCTGCCGCGATGAAACGCTTCTCCGCGACGCGATCCTGCGCGATCGCCACGCAGCCCGCGGCCGGACTCACGAATGTGCACGACGCGAGAAATTCGAGGCTCGCGGACGGCACGTTCTCGAATTCCGTCGATACCGCCGCGCACAGGCGGCCGAGTTCGGTGAGCGCGGCGCGATCGTCGTAGGCGGCGCGGATGTGGCGATCCGCGACGGCGCCGGCGGGGCTCGTCTCGTCCGGATCGAGGACGGCGACGCGATAGCCCATCGATTGCGCGGCGAAGCAGAACATGCGGCCGAGCTGGCCACCGCCGACCATGCCGAGCCATGCGCCCGGCAGGATGGGAGAGATCGGGGAATTTTGTGGGTTCATCGTGGGCTTGGGTGGCTGGCTGTGGGCATCAGCGATTGCGCGACGCGCGGTCTGCGCGCGGGGTCATCAAAGCGGCGGCAGCGCCATGTCCCGCGCCGCCTGATTCTGCTTCACACGGAAAGCGGCCAGCGCGTCGGCGTATTTCGCGTCGGCGACGCTCAGCATCGACACCGCGAACAGCGCCGCGTTCGCCGCGCCCGCCTCGCCGATGGCGAAGGTCGCGACCGGCACGCCCTTGGGCATCTGCACGATCGAGTGCAACGAATCGACGCCCTTCAGATACTTGCTCGCCACCGGCACGCCGAGCACCGGCACGGTGGTTTTCGCGGCCAGCATGCCCGGCAGATGCGCCGCGCCGCCCGCGCCTGCGATGATCGCGCGCACGCCGCGCTCACGCGCACTTTCGGCGTACGCGAACATCTCGTCCGGCATGCGATGCGCGGAGACGACTTTCGCCTCGTACGGCACGCCGAATTCCTGAAGCATCGCGACGGCGTGCTTCATCACGTCCCAGTCGGAGCTGGAGCCCATCAACACGCCGACGAGCGGCGCTTCGTGCGTGTGGGCGCCGGTCTGTACTTCGCTCATTCCTTTTCCCTTGAAATGCGCGTGCCGCTTCCCGGAAGCGGCACGTATCGAATTACGACAAAGTCTTGCCAGTGAGACGCTGCAATGCTTCCTGATACTTTTCCGACGTCTTCGCGATCACGTCGTCGGGCAGCTTCGGCGCGGGCGGCTCCTTCTTCCACGGTTGCGTTTCGAGCCAGTCGCGCACGAACTGCTTGTCGAAGGACGGCGGATTCGTGCCGACCTGATAACCGTCGGCGGGCCAGAAGCGCGAGGAATCCGCGGTCAGCACTTCGTCCATCAGATACAGCTCGCCCTTGTTGTCGAGACCGAACTCGAACTTCGTATCCGCGATGATGATGCCGCGCGTCGCCGCGTACTCGGCCGCTTCCTTGTACAACTGGATGGAGATGCGCTTGATCGTCGCCGACAGCTCGGTGCCGATGCGGCGCTCCATCTCATCGTAGGTGATGTTTTCGTCGTGATGACCCATTTCGGCCTTCGCCGCGGGCGTGAAAATAGGCTCGGGCAGTTTCTGCGCGTTCTGCAGGCCCGGCGGCAGTTCGACGCCGCACACCGCGCCCGTCGCCTGATAGTCCTTCCAGCCGCTTCCGGCGAGATAACCGCGCACGACCGCTTCGACGAGAATCGGCTCCAGGCGCTTCACGACGACCGCGCGGCCCGTCACCTGCCCGACTTCATCGGCGGCGACGACGGTCGAAGGATCGATGCCCGTGTTGTGGTTCGGCACGATGTGACCGAGCTTCTCGAACCAGAAATCGGCCATCGTGTTCAGCACGCGGCCCTTGTTCGGAATCGGCTCGCCCATGACGACATCGAATGCGGAAAGGCGGTCGGTCGTAACGATCAGGAGCTTGTCCTGACCGACTGCGTAATTGTCGCGGACCTTGCCGCGGCCGAGCAGCGGCAGCGATTTGATCGTGGATTCGTATAGCGTGGACATCGTCATGTACCGGAAGGGTTCTGAAATGGTGAACGCCGCACTTTGCCTTCGAGCGCGGAAAGAGAGAAAAAAAGCGAACGGGCTCCGAACCCGGAACCCGTTGATTTTACTTTACAAATAACGCCTGGCTCAGATCAGGCTTATTTCGCGCTCATTTGACGATCTGCGCGAGCGCGCCGGACTTGTACTTCTCGGCGATCTTGTCGAGCGAAACCGGCTTGATCTTGCCCGCCATGCCTTCGCAACCGAACTGCATGTAGCGCTGACGGCAGATTTCCTTCGCCGCTTCGCGCGCGGGCTTGAGGTAATCGCGCGGATCGAACTTCGACGGATTTTCGAACAGATAGCGGCGGATCGCGCCGGTGATCGCGAGGCGCAGATCGGTATCGATGTTCACCTTGCGCACGCCGTGCTTGATGCCTTCCTGAATCTCTTCGACCGGCACGCCGTAGGTTTCCTTCATGTCGCCGCCGAACTCGCGGATCTCGGCGAGCAGTTCCTGCGGCACCGACGACGAACCGTGCATCACGAGGTGCGTGTTCGGAATGCGCTGGTGGATTTCGCGGATACGGTCGATGGCGAGAATATCGCCCGTCGGCTTCTTCGAGAACTTGTACGCGCCGTGCGACGTACCGATCGCGATTGCCAGCGCATCGCACTGCGTCTGCTTCACGAAGTCGGCGGCCTGCTCGACGTCGGTGAGAAGCTGCTCGCGCGTCATCGTGCCTTCGGCGCCGTGGCCGTCTTCCTTGTCGCCCTTCATCGTTTCGAGCGAGCCGAGCACGCCCAGCTCCGCTTCGACGGTCACGCCGATCGAATGCGAAAACTCCACGACCTGCTTCGACACCGCGACGTTGTATTCGTACGACGCGACGGTCTTGCCGTCGGCTTCGAGCGAGCCGTCCATCATCACGCTGGTGAAGCCGGAGCGAATCGCGGCCATGCACACGGCCGGCGACTGGCCGTGATCCTGATGCATCACGACCGGAATATGCGGATACGACTCGACGGCCGCTTCGATCAGATGACGCAGGAACGCTTCGCCCGCGTACTTACGCGCGCCGGCGGACGCCTGCATGATGACGGGCGCGTTCACTTCGTTCGCCGCCGACATGATCGCCTGCACTTGTTCCAGATTGTTGACGTTGAATGCCGGGAGGCCGTAGCCGTGTTCGGCCGCGTGATCCAGCAGTTGACGCATTGATACGAGAGGCATTGTGGTGAAACTCCATGATGTGAAACGAATTCTGCAGCGCGCTCGATTCCGCTCTCGGGCGGTTTTCGGCTTTATCGTTGCGTGGACTGACGCATCGCTCTGCGTCGTCTTGCGCGCTTGATGAGCGCCCGCCGCTGCTCGCGCGGCGGGCGCTCCGGACTTCCCGGAAACGCTTAGAAGTGATCGCCCACACGCACGATCTTCAGCGTGTTGGTGCCGCCCGCCTGACCCATCGGCTCGCCGACGGTGAGCACGACCATGTCGCCGCGCGCCGCGTAGCCCTTCGACACGACCACTTCGAGCGCCTGATTCAGCGCGGTATCGCGGTCCATGTTGGTATCGACGTGCAGCGGCGTCACGTTGCGGTACAGCGACATCGTGCGCTCGCTCGACACGCGCGGCGTCAGCGCGAAGATCGGCACGTGCGTCCAGTGACGCGACATCCACAGCGCCGTCGAGCCGGATTCGGTCAACGCGACCACGGCCTTCGCGCCCAGGTGATACGCGGTGAAGAGCGCGCCCATCGCGATGGATTGGTCGATGCGCGTGAACGTGCGGTCGAGGAAATCGCGATCGAGTTGCGACTCCTCCGACTTCTCCGCTTCGACGCAGATGGCCGCCATCGTTTCGATGGTCGTCACCGGATACTTGCCAGCCGCGGTTTCGGCGGAGAGCATCACGGCGTCGGTGCCGTCGAGCACGGCGTTCGCCACGTCCGACACTTCCGCGCGCGTCGGCACGGGCGCGTGGATCATCGATTCCATCATCTGCGTGGCGGTGATCACGAGCTTGTTCGACTCGCGCGCCATGCGGATCATGCGTTTTTGCAGCGCCGGCACCGCCGCGTTGCCCACTTCCACGGCGAGATCGCCGCGCGCGACCATGATGCCGTCCGACGCGTCGAGAATGCCCTGCAACGCCGGAATCGCTTCGGCGCGCTCGATCTTCGCGATCATCTTCGGCTTGATGCCGTACGGCGCGCCCGCGATGTTCGCGAGCTGACGCGCCATTTCCATGTCCGTTGCGTTCTTCGGGAACGACACCGCCACGAAGTCCGCGCCGAGCGACATCGCCGTCTTGATGTCCTCCATGTCCTTCTCGGTCAGCGCGGGCGCGGTGAGGCCGCCGCCCTGGCGGTTGATGCCCTTGTTGTTCGAGAGCTCGCCGCCGACCTTCACCGTCGTGTGGATTTCCTCGCCGATCACGCGCGTCACGTCGAGCACGATGAGACCGTCGTTGAGCAGCAGCACGTCGCCGGCGCGCAGGTCGCGCGGCAGATCCTTGTAATCGAGGCCGCAGCGTTCGTTGTTGCCGAGCGGGCAGTTGGCGTCGAGGATGAACGGATTGCCCGCGACGAGCATCGTCTTGTTGTTCTCGAACTTGCCGACGCGGATCTTCGGGCCTTGCAGGTCCGCCATGATCGCGACTTCGCGGCCCACCTGACGCGCCGCCTCGCGGACGATTTCGGCGCGCTGGCGGTGGTCGTCGGCGGTGCCGTGCGAGAAGTTGAAACGTACGACGTCGAGACCCGCCTGCAGCATTTGCAGCAGGATGTCAGGGCTCGTGGAAGCCGGGCCGATGGTGGCAACAATCTTTGTAGCGCGATGCATGGAATTCCTCGTCTCAGTAGGATCGCCCGTAACTACGCTGCGAGCACGTTGCGCTTGCGGCGAGGTGTTGCTCACCGGTTGCGCGCGCGCGCCGGATCGTGCCGGCGTCGCTTTGTCGATATCTTTCAGTGCATGGGCGGGCAGACCGCCGATGATGACCGGAGGCGTCGGCGGCACTGCGGCCGCGGCTTCGCCCTCGGGTGATGCCTGATCGGGTTGAGCCGCTTCCGCGATCGCCAGCGCTGCTTCAGCGGCGGCATCGAGCGCGCCGCTGTCGATCACGTCCTGCGTCACTTCGTCTTGCGCGCCGCCGGCTGCTTGCGCGCCCTTCTTTCCTGCTTTCGCCGGATTGCTTCGGGCCGTCAACGCCTTAAGCCCGCGACTCGAGCACTTCCACCGCGGGCAGCGTCTTGCCTTCCAGGAACTCCAGGAACGCGCCGCCGCCGGTCGAGATGTAGCTCACCTTGTCGGCGATGTTGTACTTCGCGATGGCCGCGAGCGTGTCGCCGCCGCCCGCGATCGAGAACGCCGACGAAGTGGCGATCGCCTGCGCGAGCGTCTTCGTGCCGTTGCCGAACTGGTCGAACTCGAACACGCCGACCGGGCCGTTCCAGACGATCGTGCCGGCCGTCTCGAGCTGCGCCGCGAGCGCCTTCGCCGTGTCCGGGCCGATGTCGAGGATCAGGTCGTCGTCGGCGACATCCGCGACGGGCTTGATTTCCGCCTTCGCGGTCGGCGCGAATTCCTTCGCCGTCACGACATCGCTCGGAATCGGCACCGATGCGCCGCGCGTGCGCGCCTGCTCGATGATTTCCTTCGCTTCGTCGACGAGATCGGCTTCCGCGAGCGACTTGCCGATCTTGAGACCCGACGCCAGCATGAACGTATTCGCGATGCCGCCGCCGACGATCAACTGATCGACCTTCTCGGCGAGCGACTTCAGAATGGTGAGCTTGGTCGACACCTTCGAGCCCGCGACGATCGCGACGAGCGGGCGCTTCGGGTTGCCGAGCGCCTTGCCGAGCGCGTCGAGTTCGGCGGCGAGCAGCGGGCCCGCGCACGCGACCGGCGCGTACTTCGCGATGCCGTGCGTCGTGGCTTCGGCGCGGTGCGCGGTGCCGAACGCGTCGTTCACGTAGACGTCGCAGAGCTTCGCCATTTTCTGCGCGAGGCCGTCGTCGTTCTTCTTCTCGCCCTTGTTGCAGCGGCAGTTTTCCAGCAGCACGACGTTGCCCGGCTGGACCTGAACGCCGTCGACCCAGTCGGCGACGAGCGGCACGTCGCGCCCGAGCAGTTCCGACAGGCGCGCCGCGACCGGCGCGAGCGAGTCTTCCGGCTTGAACTGGCCTTCGGTCGGACGGCCCAGGTGGGACGTGACCATCACGGCCGCGCCCGCGTCGAGGGCGGCCTTGATCGCCGGGACGGAGGCGCGCACGCGCGTGTCTTCGGTGATGTTGCCGTTATCGTCTTGCGGCACGTTGAGATCCGCGCGGATGAACACACGCTTGCCGGAGACTTTGCCTTCGGCGATCAGATCGGTGAAACGCAGTACTTTCGTCATGGGAGTCAACGTAGGTAAAGAAGCGGTTCGGGCGGGGACGGCCGTCGGGGCGGCCGGTTCGTGGAGTCGCCGCGTGCGGGCCGCCGGGCAGGACGGCTCGCGCGCGGATCAGGCTGGAGGCGAAGGCCGCGCGGTAAAGCCGAACGCGCGTGCCGGAAGCGGGAGAAAGGGATCGGACAGATGAATCCGGAGATGCGCGCGAGACGCGCTCGGGCGCGTGCCGGGACACGTGCACGCAGCCGGGAGCGGCGGATTGGAAAATCGTAGCGCGGTGACTGCCGGACACACTTTCGACCTCGCTCACTCGGGAAAGACCATCATTTTAACCGATCGCCTTGACGCCTTTTAGCGGGCAATCGTTGATGACGCGTATTTGGCGACGACGCATTCGTCACGCGCGGCGCCATCACACTGCGAGCCGCAGCAGCGTGAACACGAGCATGCCGACGGCGATCGTGCCCATCATGCCGCGCCGCCACAGGTAGTACGCGAGCCCGGCCGCCGACGCCCATAGCGCATGATTCGACAGCGCGAGCGAAATGCCCGTGGACGTTTCGAGCAGATCCGGCACGACGACGCCCGCGAGCGCCGCGGCCGGCGCGTAGCGCAGCACGCGCTGCACGCGCGGCGGCAACACCATGCGCTCGCCGCCGATCAGAAAGAGCGCGCGCGTCACCGCCGTGACGAGGCCCATGCCGAGAATCGCGAGCCAGACGTGCAGCGCGCTCATCGGAGGGGCCTCGTGGCGGCGGGCTTGTCGTCCTTGTTACCGGCGACTGGCTTCGGCCCTGTACGTTCCGCGATCACGTCCGCGAGCGTACCCGCGAGCAACGCCGCGAACACCGCGAGCGGCAGGCCGAAGCGATACGGCAGATCGAACGCCAGCAGCGCGACCACACTGGCGACGGCGACGGCCGCGAGCGTCGAGCGCGTGGCGATCGCCGAAACGATGAGCGGAATCAGCGCGAGCGTGCCGGCGAGTTCGAGGCCCCAGTTATCGGGAATCAGGCTCGCGAGCAGAATCCCGATCACCGACGAGCTCTGCCACGACAACCAGCTCGACACCGCCAGCCCCCAGAAGAACGCTTCCTTGCCGGGCTGCCAGCCGACCGGGAAATTTCGCTTCGAAAACATCAGATAGATGATGTCGCCGTTGAAATAGCCGAGCAGCAGACGGCGCTTGAGCGGCAGATAGGCGAAATGCGGCGCGAGCCCCGCGCTGAAGATGACGAAGCGCAGATTGACCATCGCGGCGGTCAGGAGAATGGTCCAGAGCGGCAGCTTCGCGGCGAAGAGCGGCAGCACCGCGAGTTGCGACGAGCCCGCGTACACCGCGAACGACATGCCGAGCGCCTGCGGCACGGTCAGCACGGACTTCGTCATCGCGATGCCGGTCACGAGACCCCACGAGAACGTCGCCAGGACGGCGGGCGAGAAGGTGCGCACGCCCTCGAAAAACGCGCGGCGATTCGTGTCTGACAGCCGGTCGAGCATGAGCGAATGCGAGGCGAACAGGACAACCCGTGATGCCATTGCGCGGCCTCGATCGATTGCGCGATGGATCGGGAAAAACCGGGAAAATCGGGAATGGTGAGCTTCGCCGTTTCGTTCCGCTATTTTTCGGCGGACGGCGAAAGGCAAATTATAGCGTCGTGAAAGGCGCTCCAAGATCGGTTTCGTCGCGAAAAGACGCTAAAATGACGGTCTTTCGCTGCCTTTGCGCCCTCGCCGCGCGTCTTCCCCACGGAATCCACGCAAGAAAGCGCGCCGGGCGCCGCTGCCCCTTCAGAACGCGGGCGGCCTGCCGAAACCCACTTGAACCGAGACAGCTAGGAGAACCGTATGTCAATGGCCGACCGCGACGGCAAGATCTGGATGGATGGCAAGCTCATCGACTGGCGTGATGCCAAGATCCACGTTCTGACGCACACGTTGCACTACGGCATGGGCGTTTTCGAAGGCGTGCGCGCGTACAAGACCGCGCAGGGCACGGCCATCTTCCGCCTGAAAGAACACACGAAGCGCCTGCTGAACTCGGCAAAGATCTTTCAGATGGACGTCCCGTTCGACGCCGCCACGCTCGAAGCCGCGCAACTGGAAGTCGTCAAGGCGAACAACCTGGAAAGCTGCTACATCCGCCCGATCATCTGGGTCGGCTCGGAAAAGCTCGGCGTTTCGGCCAAGGGCAACACGATCCACGTGGCCATCGCCGCTTGGCCGTGGGGCGCGTACCTCGGTGAAGACGGCCTCGCGAAGGGCATCCGCGTGAAGACGTCGTCGTTCACGCGCCATCATGTGAACGTGTCGATGGTGCGCGCGAAGGCTTCCGGCTGGTACGTGAACTCGATTCTCGCGAATCAGGAAGCCGTCGCCGACGGTTACGACGAAGCCCTGCTGCTGGACGTGGACGGTTACGTCTCCGAAGGCTCCGGCGAGAACTTCTTCCTCGTGAACAACGGCAAGATCTACACGCCGGACCTGGCCTCGTGCCTCGACGGCATCACGCGCGACACCGTCATCACGCTCGCGCGCGATTTCGGCATCCCGGTCATCGAAAAGCGCATCACCCGCGACGAGGTCTACACCTGCGACGAAGCGTTCTTTACCGGCACCGCCGCCGAAGTCACGCCGATCCGCGAGCTCGACAACCGCACCATCGGCTCCGGCGCGCGCGGCCCGATCACGGAAAAGCTGCAAAGTGCGTTCTTCGACGTCGTCGGCGGCAAGAACGAGAAGTACGCGAGCTGGCTCGCGAAGGTTTAATCGACCTCATGCGACGCGGCGGGCCGAATGCTCGCCGCGCGCTGGACATCTGACAAGAGATAGCAATGAGCGACCTGAAGGAAATGCCGCTGGTGGAATTGTCGGCGAAGGACCTGCCCGCCTTCTGCCCGAACCCGAAGATGCAGCGCTGGAGCACGCATCCGCGCGTGTTCATCGACGTGACGCACGGCGAAGCGCGCTGCCCGTACTGCGGCACGCGCTACAAGCTGAAAGACGGCGAAGTGCTCAAGGGCGGCCACTGAAAGCCGCCGGGTGCCGGCCGCGCCCTGATCGTTTGCGCCGCGCAGCATCGGCGCACGTCAACCCACACCAATCGACGGCCCGCCCCAAGGCGGTGGGCCGCGTTTATTTTGAGATCGGATAACGAAAGATGCGCCGTGCGCTGGTTATAGCACCGAACTGGATCGGTGACGCATTGATGGCGCAGCCGCTCTTTACGCTCTTGCGCAAGCTTCATCCGCGCATCGCGATCGATGCCGTCGCGCCCACCTGGGTCGCGCCCGTGCTGGAACGCATGCCCGAGATCCGCGATGTCTACGCGACGGACCTCGCCCACGGCAAGCTGCAACTGCTGCGCCGCTGGCAGCTCGCGAGCGATTTGCGCGATGTTGGCTACGACGCCGCCTACGTGCTGCCCAACTCCGTCAAATCCGCGCTGATTCCGTGGATGGCGGGCATCAACTTGCGCATCGGCTACAAGGGCGAGAGCCGTTACGGGCTCTTGAACGTGCGCCACGCGAATCCGCCGAAGACCGAGCGTCCGCCGATGACCGCGCACTACGCCGCGCTCGCCTACACGCCGGGCGCGAAGCTGCCGTTCGTCGACAGGTTCGCCCAGCCCGAAGCGGCTGCGGCGCCCGACGCACAAACGCTTCCCGTGCCGCGTCTCGAATCCGATCCGAACGAGGCCGCGCGCGTCTCGACGCGCTTCGATCTCGACACGCGCGCGCCGCTCGTCGTGTTTTGTCCGGGCGCGGAATACGGCCCGGCCAAGCGCTGGCCGCCGGAGCATTTTGCGTCGCTCGCGCAGTTCATCGCGCAGTCGTTCCCGTATGCGCGCATCATCGCGCTCGGCTCGAAGAAGGACGCGCCGATCGCGCAGGCCATCGCGGAGCGCGCGCCGATGGTCCGCAACCTGTGCGGCCAGACCTCACTCGGCGAAGCGTGCGCGCTCATTTCGCGGGCGAGCGCGGTCGTCACCAACGATTCCGGCCTGATGCACGTCGCGGCCGCCTCGCGCCGGCCGCTCGTCGCGGTCTACGGCTCGACCGATCCGCGCCACACGCCGCCCTTGTCCGATCTCGCAAAGGTACAATGGCTGCATCTTGAATGCAGTCCGTGCTTTGCCCGCGAGTGTCCGCTCGGCCATCTGAACTGCTTGCGCGAACTCTCGGCCGAACAGGTCTTCGGCGATCTGCGAGGGATGCTGCTCGCGCATCGTTGATGTTGCGCTCACGCGTCAAAACGCGTGTCCAACAAGACGGTTTCCAGCCGTGTGTGCGGGTGCGGACACGCGAATGTCTCCGAACGGGGGCATGCTTTGACCAATGACCGATGCAGCGCGCCGTTCCGTTGCCTGCCGCCATCAGCGGCTTCGAGCGGCGCGCAGCACCGAATGCCAGAGACCCACGAGCCATGCCACGTTTCGCCCGCCTCTTCGAAGCCGCCGCCGATACTCTCAACGCTTACTATCAGGCAGTCGCGGACAACAGCATCGACAGTGTGATGTCGTTGTGGATCGACGAGGATTTCGCCGCCTGCGTCTGCGCGGACGGCACGCATCTGCACGGGCTGGAAAGCATCCGCGCCGGTCTCGGCAAGCAATTCGAAACGCAGGCGGTAACCATCGAGCCGCTCGATATCCGCGTGTACGACAGCCTGGGCACGGTCGTCTATGCGATCGCCGAGGCGCATCAGCCGGCCACGCCGGCGAGCGTGCCGCGCATGATCTACACGACTTACGTGATGGTTCACGAGCGCGGTGAATGGCGCATCGCGCATATTCACGCGAGCGAGATGCCGATGGAAACGGCGGGCCAGTTCGCGGCGAAGCTGCGTCACGGCCAGGGACCGCTGCACTGAAGACTTGAAGCGCTGAAGAAGACGTCTGTCGGGGAGGGGCCATGAAGCGCGATCCGTTGTTGAAACACGATTCGTCATTCGTGGACAAAGCGCCTGCCGTAGCACTGAAGGCAACCGCGCGCGTGCCGGGCCTGCCGGGCTCGGATTGGCTCTATAACGCGCCGCGCTGGCTGCCGACGAGCCATGCGCAGACCATCGTTCCTGCTCTGTTCGGCCGCAAGCCTGCCGTGAGTTATCGCCGCGAGCGCTGGAACACGCCCGATGGCGATTTCATCGATCTCGATTTCCTCACGCACGATCCCGGCGACGAACCCGCCGCGAACGCCCCGCTCTTCGTGCTCTTTCACGGCCTCGAAGGCAATTCCGATTCGCACTACGCCCGCACGATGATGGCCGCCGCCCGCGCGCGCGGCTGGCACGGCGTCGTGCCGCATTTTCGCAGTTGCAGCGGCCCGCTCAACCTGCTGCCGCGCTTCTATCATCTTGCCGACAGCGCCGAAGTCGACTGGATCCTGCGTCGGCTCGCGCAATCGCATCCCGGGCCGATCGTCGCGGCGGGCGTATCGCTCGGCGGCAACGTGCTGCTGCACTGGCTGTGCAAAAACGGCAAGGATGCGTCGATCGTCAGTGCCGCCGCGGCCATCTCCGCGCCGCTCGACGTCCACGCGGGCGGCCTCGCGATCTCGCAGGGCTTCGGCATGGTCTACACGCGCAGCTTCCTGAAGTCGCTGAAGAAGAAGGCGCTCGCGAAGCTCGGCCAGTATCCCGGTCTTTACGATCGCGACGCCGTGCTCGCCGCGCGCACGCTATACGAGTTCGACAACGTCGTCACCGCGCCGCTGCACGGCTTTCGCGACACCAATCACTATTGGTCGACGGCGACCATCCGCGCGCATCTGAAGCACATCGAAGTGCCCGCGCTGCTACTGAACGCGCGCAACGATCCGTTCCTGCCCGAGTTCGCGCTGCCGTCGGTGGCCGAAGTGTCGGCGCGCGTCACGCTCGACCAGCCGAATCACGGCGGGCACGTCGGCTTCATGACGGGGCCGTTTCCCGGCCGGATCGACTGGCTGTCGCTGCGGGTGTTCGGCTATCTGGAGAACTTCGTTTCGTGAATCATCATGGATGAAATCGTCAGGCAGGCGCTCGCCAAATGGCCCAACGTTCCGCATTGCACGGGCTGGCTGCTGCTCGACCGGCGCGGCCAGTGGCGCATGCGCGACGACGCCGCGCAGGCAGCCGGCGAACTCGGCACGCCGATCCGGCATGAAGCGCTGCTCGGCTTCATCAATCGCAACTACGAGAGCGATGCCGATGGCCAGTGGTTCTTCCAGAACGGTCCGCAGCGCGTATACGTGGAGCTGGCCTACACGCCGTGGATCGTGCGCCTGCACGCGGCGGACGGCGCATTGCGCCTGACCGATCAGGCCGGCGCGGCGTTCGGGCCTGCGCACGCGTTCATCGACGACGAAGGCGGCATCCTCTTTTCCGATGACGCATCGCCCGCGCGCGTGGCCGCCCTGCACGATCACGATATAGAACTGTTCGCGAATCACGCGTCGCTCGACGATGCGGGCAAGGGCGGCGTGTTCCATTGGCGCGATGGCGTCGATCTGCCCGTGCAGCCGATCGCGCGCGCCGACGTCGCGACGCGCTTCGGTTTCGTCGCGAGTCCCGCCGACCGCGCCGCCGCGAAGAAAGACTGATCTAGCTGTTCTTCTCCAGCTCGCGCTCTTCCTTGTAGCGCGTCTCGAAATCGCGCAGGCGCGCGGAAATCGTCGAGAGATCGTAGAAGCTGGCGGTCTTCACGTCGCGCGCTTCCTTCAGTTGCCGGATCGCGGATGGCCACGCGCCGTCCAGCGCGAACTTCTCGGCCATCGCCTGATGCTGTTGCAGCGGATCGTTGAGACCCGCGCTCGCCTGCGCGAGATAGAACCACCAGTCGGGCCGCGCCGGCTCGGCGCGCGTTTCGCGGCGTGCGAGCGTCTGCGCTTCGGCGAAGCGGCGTGCGGAAAGCAGCGCCTGCAGATGCACGTCGATGGCAGCGTGCGATTCCGGCCAGCGTTTCTGCGCGATGTCCGCGAGACGGATCGCGTCGTCGTTGCGGCCCGCGCGGCGCGCGATGTCGGCCGCGAGCACGTCAAGGCTCGGCGTGCTGCGTAGCGCTGGCGGCGCGGGCTGCGGTTTCTGCGCCGGCGCCGATCGGCCTTCGACGTGAACCGGCGGCAGAGCGATGTCGCTGCTCGCGCGAGACGGCTTCGCTGGCGTCGAATCGGGCTGCGGTGCGTTGCCGAGATTCAGCGCCGCGCGTGCGTTGTTGAGCGGCGTTGCGGTCATCGAAGGGTCCGCGTTGCGCAGCGATTGATCGCCGCCCTTGCGCGACGTCACGGGCGGCGCGGTCGCGACCGTTTCCTGCGATGGCCGCGCGCGATCCTCCTGCCGAACCTGCGCCGATGCCGCCGCCGTGCTCGCCTCCTCGCCCTCGAACAGCTTGCGCGCTTTGGCGAGCGCTTCGCTGGCGGCGTCGTAATTGCCCATCAACGATTGCGCGAGTGCGATCCCATACCAGTTCGACGCCGGGTTGAGCGCCGTCTGATCCTCGATTTCCGATTTGAGCCGGCTCGCGACTTCGCGATAGTCGCTCGCATAATTCACCTGCAGCACGCGCGCGCGGGCGCGCACGAACGCATATTCCGCCGATTGACGCGGCTGACGGTACGGCACGCGCCGCGCGCGGCCTTCCATGTCGGCGATGCGATCGGTCGTGAGCGGATGCGTGCGCACGTAGGGCGGCACGCCGTTATCGGCCATCGAATAGCGGTCGAGGCGCTCGAAGAACGCGACCATCGCGTACGGGTCGTAACCGGCGGCGGCGAGCATCTGGAAGCCGACGCGATCCGCTTCATGCTCGGCCGCCCGCGAGAAGCGCAGTTGATTGTCGACGGCGAACGCCTGGCCGCCCATCGCGATGCCCATGCCCAGATCTCCGCTATGCGCGAGCAGACCCGCGAGCATGCCGGCGACCATCGCGGCGAGCGCCGCGTAGGTGCTCTTTTCCTGCGTGCCGAGCATGCGCGCGATGTGACGCTGAAGCACGTGCCCCATTTCGTGGCCGATCACCGACGCCAGTTCCGACTCGGTCTGCGTTGCGGCGATCAAACCCGTATTCACGCCGATGAAGCCGCCCGGCATCGAGAACGCGTTGATCTGCGAATCGCGCACGGCGAACAGGTCGAAGTCGGGCCGATAGCCGCCGAGATACTGCACGGCCGCGGCGGCGGACAGCTTCGACGAGATCGAATCGAGGTAGTCGCGCAGCAGCCAGTCGTCGAGATAGTCGGGATCGGCGCGCACTTCGCGCATCATCCGCTCCCCGACCTTGCGCTCGGCCTGCGGGGTGAGCGAGCCGCCGGAGCCATCGCCGAGATCCGGAAGTTGCACCGACGAAAGCGGCGCGCGCAGGCCGGACATCGTGCCGGGGCGATTCGCGAAGCGGCTTTCGGCGCCGCCGTAGACGCCGAAAACGCCTTCCGCGACATTGGCCGGCACGTCGCTACCGACATTTTCCTGCGATGACCGCAACTGCGACGCCGCGAGCGTGCCCGTCGCGTTCGCGGAAGGCGAACCCGATTGCGCCAGCGCCGCGGGCGGCACGGCGAGGGCGACGCACAGCAGGAAGATGAGCACGCGGCTCGGACGTGTCGGATGCATGGCGCGAAACGGTCGAAGCGCCGATGGTCGGCTCGAAAACTAAAACGAGCTTATCGTATCAAGTGTTGCGTGTGGGGCGTCTAGCGTCGGCCGTGCGTGGCCGCGGACGGCGCGATGTTTCGTGAAAAACCGCGCGAAATCACGCTGGTATGATAAGCGCCCATTCGAAGGAGACGCTATGTCCGGACTCACCCATTTCGATGCCGCCGGCGAGGCGCACATGGTCGATGTCGGCGCGAAGAACGAAACGCGGCGCGTCGCCGTGGCGCGCGGCTCGATCTCGATGCTCGACGGCACGCTCGCGCTGATCCGCGAAGGCCGCGCGAAGAAAGGCGACGTGCTCGGCGTCGCGCGCATCGCCGCGATTCAGGGCGCGAAACGCACCGCCGATCTGATCCCGCTTTGTCATCCGCTGGCGCTGACGCGCGTCGCGGTGGATTTCACGATCGATGAAGCGCTACCCGGCGTGCATTGTGAAGTGCGCGTGGAGACGGTCGGGCGCACCGGTGTGGAAATGGAAGCGCTGACCGCCGTGCAGGTCGGCTTGCTCACGGTCTACGACATGTGCAAGGCGGTCGATCGCGGAATGACCATCACGAACGTGCGCGTGATGGAGAAGCATGGCGGGAAGTCGGGCGACTGGGTGGCGGCAGATCAAACAGCGCCGGCACCCTGACCTTCCTCACTCCTCGTCGTCTTCCGCCGACGGCACCTGACTCTGCGCCGGCACCCCATACAGCTTCACCAGATCCGCCCTGAAGGGAGCCAGCGACGTGCCGGCTTCATCGACCAGATCGTAGACGGCAGCAAGCTGCTTCGGCCAGTCGTGCAGCTGCATCGCGAAAATCTTCAGGCGCGCCATCGTGTCGAGCGCTTCGGCGCGTTGTCCGGCGAGCGCCTGGAGCACCGCGTACCGGCGCAACACTGTTTCGCCCGGCAACAGCGCGATCGCCTTTCGGTGCGCGGCGAGCTTCTCCTCGACGTTCTGCGCGTTGATCGGCAGCAGCGTCGCCGCGCCGTATTCGCCCCATGCCGTGAAGAGGAACGAAGGATTGTCGCGATACTGCTCCGCGGGCCGGGAGCCGTAATAGAGCACTTCGGCGCGATTGTAATCACGCAGCGTCGGATAAAGCGCCGCCAGCCCGCCGAGCACGAGCACGACATACACGCCATACGACAGCGGACGCGCGACGAGCCGCAGCGGCCGCGTCTCCAGCAGCCCGATGACGAGCATCGCCGGCATCAGAAAGAACATGTACTGCTGCGGATACTCGACGAGCGCATGCATCATCAGCACGCCGAGCAGCGACAGCGCGAAAATGCGCGCCGGCGTCTGCGGCGCGCGCAGCACGCGAATCAGCCAGAACACGATGCCCGCGACGAGAATCGCCATGCCGAGCGCGCCCGTTTTCGCGAGCAGGTCGATGAAGATGTCGTGCGCGTTATTCGCGATCTCCACGCCGCCGAGATCGCGAACGAGATCGAACTGATAACGGGGAAACTCGCCCCAGCCGACGCCCAGCAGCGGATGCGTCTTGAACATCGTCCAGCCGTATTTCCAGAGCGCGAGACGCGGCGCGATCTGACTGGCTTCCTGCATGCGCTCCGCCGCCGATTGCGCAAGACCGAAGTCGTAGCGCACGTTCGCCCAGCGCACCGCCGCGTTCACGGCGAAGAAGACGATTGCAAGCAGCACCGGAACGATCCACGCGCGCACATCGCGCCGGCCCGGCCCGTCGAAACCTTCCGACGCGACCGGACGCCCGATCACGAAGGCCATCCAGAATCCGGCGACGACGATCACGGCTGTCTGCAGCCACGGCCCGCGCGATACCGTGAGCGCGAGACCGAGCGAGTAGACCGCCGACAGAATCAGCCACAGCACGATCGGGAGCCGCCGCGCCTGCACGAAATACAGCGCCCCCGCCAGCGCGAACGCGATCACGGTCGCGAGGTGATTCGCCTGCGCCATGTTGCCGAAGGGACGGCGTTCGACCATCACGTTGTACGCGACCACGAACGGCGTGAACTTCACTTCGAGATGCAGCAACTGCACGATCTGGCAGAAGACCGCGAACAGTCCGCCGACCATCAACGCAGCCGCGCCGATTCTCAGCGCCTTCTCCGCGAGCCCCGCCCGCACGAGTCCGAAGCCCGTATGCACCGCGACGAACGACGCGAGCAGATACGCGCCGCCGAGCCAGTTCATCGATGGCTGAGCGACCGGCAACAGCAGCGTCTGCGCGACGAGCAGTACGCCGAACGCGAGCGGCATCAGCGCGACGACCGGCGACGCGAACGGCACTTTGGGCTCGGACACGCGCACGAGCAGCGCGACCGTCGCGCCGAGCGCCAGATAGAGCGCGAGCGCGCTGTATTCGGCGTAGAAAGTCGGAATCGGATACGTGTGGTTGACGACCGCGAAGGGAATCGTCAACGCAAGACACAAAACGGCAAAGCAGAGAAAGCGTGCGTATTGGGAAGGCATAGGGACAGGGAACGTCGGCAACCGGCGCACTATACAAAACTTTGCCCCCGCTGTCCGTCGAACGGCCGGAATTGCTACGAAATCGCTGCTTTTCGCGCAAAAACGACGCTGCATCGACGCGGCGGCGCCGTAAACCTGCCGCCGCGCTTTCCCGTACGTCGCGATCTTTCGCACCGCTTACGCGCGGCATTCCGGCGGGGCAAGGTTCGCGCGGAGCGTCGCCGCTTGCGCAGGCAATGGGCCGGCGCCCGGCGCGGGCAGCGACGAATCCGTTTTCGCCGCCGCGAAGCATTCCCATGTCACCGATCCCGCTTGCACGACGCCTCGGCTGAGCGCGACGCGCGCGGTCGGCGTATCGGCGTTATCGGGTGTCGAAGGGACAAGCACGAGCGTGTTCGAACCCTCGGGCGCGACGCGCGTCGTGTAGGCGATCGTGATCTGCCCGGTGTCGCTGTCGACGTGAATCGACTCGACGTTGCGCGTGCCCGGCGGCGACGCAAAGCCGCCCGCGAGATCCGCGCCGCTCGCCGCGTTCTCCGCGACCCCGAGCCGCGCCGCGGCCGCGAGCGTAATGCCCTCGCCCACGCGACTTCGCGCCAGATAATCCTGATACGCGGGTATCGCATACGCCGCGACCACACCGACGATCGCAAGCACGATCATCAGTTCGATCAGCGTGAAGCCGCGCGTCTGCACTTCTTCCGCGCGTCGCCCGAACCACCATGCGCGCCGTTCGCGCGGCGCGTCCAAATCACAAGCCATCGTCGTCATTGCTGCTCCAGGAAATCAAAAAGCGCCCTGCCGCGAGATGCGATCAGGACGCTTCGATCGTATTGAGAGAGCGTAACGAGCAACAGTCGGCCGAACGGCCTAAGAGATTTCGTGCACGCGAGCGCTCAGCCGGCCGCGCGATTGCCCTCGGCGAGCGCGCGACGTTTGAGCAGCCAGCCCAGCGCGACGACCAGGAACGCCCCGGCGACGCGCGCCGCATATCCGGCGAACTCGGTATTGAGTGCGGGCCATCGGTCGATGAACGGATCGTCGATGATGAGTCCGCCCGCGATCCATCCGAGCAGTCCCGCGCCGACCAGCACGACCGCTGGAAAACGGTCGAGCAGCTTCAGCACCAGCGTGCTGCCCCACACGATGAGCGGAATGCTCACGATCAGCCCGAAGATCACCAATGCGAGCCGATGACGCGGATCGGCGGCTTCGGCCGCGCCGGCGATCGCGATCACGTTGTCGAGGCTCATGACGGCATCGGCGACGATGATCGTCTTCACCGCCGCCCACAGACGGTCCGATGCGTTGATCTCGTGTTCGTCGTGATCCGGCTGCATCAGCTTCACGCCGATCCACAAAAGCAGCATGCCGCCCACGAACTTGAGGAACGGAATGTCGAGCAGCATCACGGCGAACGCGATCAGCACGACACGCAGGATGATTGCGCCGAGCGTACCGAGCACGATGCCTCGCGTGCGCTGCTGATCCGGGAGATTACGGCACGCGAGCGCGATCACGACGGCGTTGTCGCCGCCGAGCAGGATGTCGATCACGATGATCTGGACGACCGCGCCCCAGTGAAGCGTCGAAAAGAATTCAAACATGAGGCAGAAATAAAAAAGCGAGGAAGCAATGCTCCCTCGCTTTTTGTTGGCTTATATACGAAAGGAATCAGTAAGAGTACCAAACCCTCGCGTAATTTGCCCGCTCGATGTCAGAGAACCGACTTCAGCAGACGCGCCATCTCCGACGGATTCTTCGTGACCTTGATGCCGCACGCGTCCATGATTTCGAGCTTGGCGTCCGCCGTGTCCGCACCGCCCGAGATCAGCGCGCCAGCGTGGCCCATGCGCTTGCCCGGGGGCGCCGTCACGCCCGCGATGAAGCCGACGACCGGCTTCTTCATGTTGTCCTTGATCCAGTAAGCGGCGTTCGCTTCGTCCGGACCGCCGATCTCGCCGATCATGATGACGGCGTCCGTGTCCGGATCGTCGTTGAACATCTTCATCACGTCGATGTGCTTGAGACCGTTGATCGGATCGCCGCCGATACCCACCGCCGACGACTGGCCGAGGCCGAGCGCCGTCAGCTGGCCGACCGCTTCATACGTCAGCGTGCCCGAGCGCGACACCACGCCGATGCGGCCTTTCTTGTGGATGTGGCCCGGCATGATGCCGATCTTCAGCTCGTCCGGCGTGATCGTGCCGGGGCAGTTCGGTCCGAGCAGCAGCGTCTTGCGGTTTTCGCGGCGCATGCGGTCCTTGATTTCGAGCATGTCGCGAACCGGAATGCCTTCCGTGATGCAGATCGCGAGGTCGAGATCGGCCTCGACGGCTTCCCAGATCGCGGCGGCTGCGCCCGCGGGCGGCACGTAAATCACCGAAACGGTCGCGCCGGTTTCGGCCTTCGCTTCCTTGACGGACGCGTAGATGGGAATGCCTTCGAAGTCTTCGCCGGCCTTCTTCGGGTTCACGCCCGCGACGTACGCTTCACGGCCGTTCGCGTATTCGCGGCACGCGCGCGTGTGGAACTGGCCGGTCTTGCCGGTGATGCCCTGCGTGATGACCTTCGTGTCTTTGTTGATCAGAATCGACATGTAGTGACCTCTGTTCGTTTGGCGTCGCCAAAGCTCGCGCTCGGCGACCGCCATTCGTATCTGGTGGAACGCTCTCTTAGGCTCGGTAAGCGAAACCGCGCTTACTTGCCTTCGGCTGCCGCGACGACCTTCTGCGCGGCTTCTTCCATGCTGTCCGCCGAGATGATCGGCAGGCCCGAGTCGGCCAGCATCTTCTTGCCGAGGTCTTCGTTCGTGCCCTTCATGCGCACGACGAGCGGCACCTTCAGGTCCACGGCCTTCGACGCCACGATCACGCCTTCCGCGATCACGTCGCAGCGCATGATGCCGCCGAAGATGTTCACGAGAATGGCCTTGAGGTTCGGATTCTTCAGCATCAGCTTGAACGCTTCGGTCACCTTCTCGGTCGTCGCGCCGCCGCCGACGTCGAGGAAGTTGGCCGGCTCGCCGCCGAACAGCTTGATGGTGTCCATCGTCGCCATCGCGAGGCCCGCGCCGTTCACGAGACAGCCGATGTTGCCGTCGAGCGAGATATACGCGAGGTCGAACTTCGACGCTTCGACTTCCGCCGGATCTTCTTCGTCCAGATCGCGGTAAGCGACGATTTCCGGGTGACGGAAGAGCGCGTTCGAATCGAAGTTGAACTTCGCGTCGAGCGCGATGACCTTGCCTTCGCCGGTCAGGATCAGCGGGTTGATTTCCGCGAGCGACGCGTCGGTTTCGTAGAACGCCTTGTACAGACCTTGCAGGATCGCGCGCGCTTGCGGAATCGATGCGTCCGGAATGCCGATCTTGCGTGCGAGGTCATCGGCGTCTGCGTCTTGCAGACCGGTCGACGGCTCGACGGCGAACTTGTGCAGCAGTTCGGGCGTCTTTTCCGCGACTTCTTCGATGTCCATGCCGCCTTCGCTCGACGCCATCACGACGACTTTCTGCGAAACGCGGTCGAGCACGAGGCCGACGTACAGTTCCTTCTTGATGTCCGCGCCTTCTTCGATCAGCAGGCGATTCACCTTCTGGCCTTCGGCGCCGGTCTGGTGCGTGATGAGCTGCATGCCGAGGATCTGGTTCGCGTATTCGCGGACCTGTTCGATCGACTTCGCGACCTTCACGCCGCCGCCCTTACCGCGGCCGCCGGCGTGAATCTGCGCCTTGACGACCCAAACCGGGCCGCCCAGCTCTTCCGCGGCCTTGACCGCATCATCCACCGAGAACACGGGTTTGCCGCGCGGGACCGCGACGCCGAATTTCCGCAGGATTTCCTTACCCTGGTACTCGTGAATCTTCATGCGTGATTCCTTCAGTCTGAGAGTTGGAGTGAACTTCTATGTGCTTGAACCGCTTTTTTTTCGATTCTTGTTTGAATTCCATGCGTGCGCGCAAGCGCTGCCTGCGCGCTACGAGGCGGACTTTGTCTCCGGCCTGTCCTGTACCTTTGTGCCGGTGTCCGTTTGACCGGCGGGTGCGTGGCCGAACCAGCGCGGGTAATACTCTTTGACCGCGGGGCCGTCGAAACGCAACGCGTGACACCGGCCGAGCTGAAACGGCGGCTCGTCCTGCGGTGCGGTCGTGGAGGGATTGGCGGCGTCGGATTGATTGAACGGATTGCCGTCTTCGATCTTCCAGACGTCGCCGGCGAATGCCTGAATGGCCGCGGTCGGCAAGACGCCGCACAGTTCGGTGAGATGCGTGCAGCCGGCCGCGCCGCGCAAGAGCCTGTTGGCTTCGCGGCGAAAACTTTGGAGCAGATTGAGCCCGATGAGCTTGCGATAGACCGGATTGGACTCGGCGCACAGAGCGCCATAGGGCGACCAGTCCGACGATGCTTCGACGTCGACGATGGTGAGCTTGCGGTCGATGGTGATGCGCAGCCAGAGTTCATGGATCGGCAGGCCGTGTGGCCGGACGCCCGTGGCGAGGCGAAAGTCGCGCGGCTTCTCATCGGTTAGACAGGCTTCGATATCCCAGAGGCCGTCGTCACGCTCGAACGCTTCCAGCCTAATCGCGCGACGGTGGCGCAATTGTCGGGGAGCGGGAGGCGAGAGAGGCATGCTGGAAGTGAGCCGGTACGGGGGAAACCGTGGAATTTTAGCATATTGGGTATTTGGAGCCGGACATGCGTTCCACGAATGAAACGTGCGTGCGGTTTCGGCTGAGACAGGCCGACATTCAGTCGTCGACGATCTCTTCGCTCCAGTCCTCGTCGCCGCCCTTCAGTATCTTCCCGATGGTGCCACTCGAAAAGCCGCGCGCGGCCAGAAAGCGCGCCTGCTTCGCACGTTCGGCAGGCGTCTCGGGCCGCACGCCGTACTTCTTCTCCCACACGGCCTGGGCGCGCGCGGTTTCGGATTGCGCGAGTTTGTCAGCGGTTTCACTGATGAGCTCATCGCCGACGGCATGGCGCTTCAACTCGCTGATGATCCTGCTGCCACCCATACGCGACGCCCGCCGATGCACGACGCTCTCGACAAAGCGCTCGTTCGACAGCCAGCCATCGCGTTCGAGGCTGTCGAGCAGCGATTCGAGCAAATCGGCTTCGTCAACGTACGGGCGCAGCTTGCGCGACAACTCCGCCCGACTGTATTCGCGCCGCGAGAGAAACGCGAGCGCACGCCCTTTCAGCGAGCGCTGCGGGCGTTTGGGATTGTTGGCTTCGCTCGCCGAAGGCTTTCGGGTGCGTTGACTGGAGCGGCTGTAGACTGGTTTCGCCGATTCGCCACCTGCCTGCTCGGCAGGCGCGCATTGCTCGAAGGGCTCGAAAGGATCGGCGTCTTCGAACGGGTCCGTGAAGGGGGTGAGATCGGGTTCTGAGGGTTTGCTTGCGGGCGTGGCGGCCAGCGGCGCGCTATCAACGGGACGTGCCTTCGGCTGCTCGGTCGCCTGCTTCAGCAACGCGCGTGCTTGCTCGAGACGCGCGGCGCGATCGCTCGCATCCTCGCTTTTTTCGCCGTCGTTCACGGGCTCAAAAACGCGACGCGCCGACGCGAATGACTTCGCGTCGGCGCGCTGCTTGTTACTGCGTTTGAAGCCGCTCGACTTCGACGATGCACCACGCCGCTCGCTGCTTCGTTCGTAGCGATCGGCAGAGTCGGAACCGCTCTCGGTTCCGTCATCCGCCATGTCAGCCTTCGATCCGAACCGACGCTTCTGCATCGTCCTTCAAGCCTGATGCTTACTCGTCGTCGGCCGTTGCAGCGCCTGCGACAGCAGCCTCGCCCAGCGCGGCGACACCCAGCGATGCGCGGATCTTGTTCTCGATCTCGCGTGCGATGTCCGGATTCTCGCGCAGGAATTCACGCGCGTTGTCCTTGCCCTGACCGATGCGGTCGCCGTTGTAGCTGTACCAGGCGCCGGCCTTGTCGACCAGCTTCGCCTGCACGCCGAGATCGATGATTTCGCCCTGACGCGAGATGCCTTCGCCGTACAGGATGTCGAAGATGGCTTCGCGGAACGGCGGCGACACCTTGTTCTTCACGACCTTCACGCGCGTCTCGTTGCCGATGACTTCGTCGTTCTTCTTGATCGAGCCGATACGGCGGATATCCAGACGCACCGACGAATAGAACTTGAGCGCATTACCGCCCGTGGTGGTTTCCGGGTTGCCGAACATCACGCCGATCTTCATGCGAATCTGGTTGATGAAGATCACGAGGCAGTTCGTGCGCTTGATCGTACCGGTGAGCTTGCGCAGCGCCTGCGACATCAGACGCGCTTGCAGACCCGGCAGCGAATCGCCCATTTCGCCTTCGATTTCCGCCTTCGGCACGAGCGCCGCGACCGAGTCGATGACGATCATGTCGATGGAGCCGGAGCGCACCAGCGCATCCGCGATTTCCAGCGCCTGCTCGCCCGTGTCCGGCTGCGAGATCAGCAGATCCTGCGCGTTCACGCCGAGCTTTTGCGCGTATTGCACGTCGAGCGCGTGTTCTGCGTCGATGAACGCCGCCGTGCCGCCGAGCTTCTGCATCTCCGCGATCACTTGCAGCGTGAGCGTGGTCTTGCCCGAGGACTCCGGACCGTAGATTTCCACGACACGGCCGCGCGGCAAGCCGCCGACGCCGAGCGCGATGTCCAGTCCGAGCGAACCGGTGGAAACCACCTGAATGTCTTCGACCGCCTCACCTGCGCCGAGCCGCATGATCGACCCTTTGCCGAATTGCTTTTCGATCTGCGAGAGCGCGGCGGCCAGGGCCTTGCTCTTTTCCGCAGTCATTCCAGCCGGGCCTTTCTTGCTTTCTTCCATGAATCGTCCTTTGCTATGATGAACGGCGTCTGAGGCAGTGTTCACGGGCTTTTCCGTTGCTCGATCGAGCATACGAAACCACGCTTCACACTCACGCAGACACTGTATAAAAAAACAGTAGTTTTTGCAAGCATGCAACCGCGTGGCGCAGCTTTTTTTCCACGCCGCGCGAGACGCGCTAAAACTACGAAACACCTGGAGACCGCCGCGCCGGGCGACAAACGGTGCCGGCAATATAAGGCGCACACGACGATGCGAATCCTCATTGCCGAAGACGACAGCATACTCGCGGACGGCCTCGTCCGATCACTCCGCCAATCGGGATACGCCGTCGACCATGTGAAGCATGGCGTCGAGGCGGACACCGCGCTTTCCCTGCAGACTTTCGACCTGCTGATACTCGATCTCGGCCTGCCGCTCATGCCCGGCCTCGAAGTCCTGCGCCGCCTGCGCGCGCGCAACTCGCAGATGCCCGTGCTGATCCTGACCGCCGCCGACAGCGTCGATGAACGCGTCAAAGGCCTCGATCTCGGCGCGGATGACTATATGGCCAAACCCTTCGCGCTGAACGAGCTCGAAGCACGCGTGCGGGCGCTCACACGGCGCGGCGCGGGCGGCGGCCCGACGGTCGTCAAGCACGGCTCGCTTTCCTTCGATCAGGTCGGGCGGATTGCGACGATCGGCGATCAGGTCATCGATCTGTCCGCGCGCGAGCTCGGCGTGCTCGAAGTGCTGTTGCAAAGAACCGGCCGGCTCGTGTCGAAGGAACAGCTCGTCAATCATCTGTGCGAATGGGGCGAGGAAGTCAGCAATAACGCGATCGAGGTCTACGTGCACCGGTTGCGCAAAAAGATCGAGCCGAGCGGCGCGAAGATCATCACGGTACGCGGCCTGGGTTACACGCTGGAGAAAGCGGGCGTCACGGCGCCCGGCACGAACGGCGCGGGCCCGCAACCGTCGGGCGTCGCCGCCGGCCAACACTATAAGTAGCCTGCATGGCGTCGCCCGCTTCCACCGAATCGCCCGAGTCGAAGAACCACGCGAAGACGAGCGCCGACGATTCCGACGCCCAGCGCGACGCGCGCTATGCCAACCCTTTCGCGCCGCCCGACGAACTCGAGCCCGACGACGAGACGCATCCGCGCTCGCTCTTCGGCGAGATTCTCGACTGGATGCTCGCGCCGCTGCTGCTGCTCTGGCCGATGAGCATCGCGGTAACGTATCTCGTCGCGAAGTCGATCGCGAACGGGCCGTTCGACCGCGCGCTCGAAGCCGACGCCTACGTGCTCGCGCGCCAGATTCAGCCGGTCAACGGCGTCGCCGAATTGCGGCTTCCGGACGCGACGCGCGATTTCCTGCGCGCCGACAACGTCGACAGCGTGTTCTTTCAGGTGCTCGGCACGCGCGGCGAGCTGGTCGGCGGCGACCGCGACATGCCCTTGCCGCACGACGACGATCGTCCGCAGCCGGGCATCGTCGAGTTTCGCGACGATGTGCTGCGCGGCAACGACATCCGCGTCGCGTATACGACCGTCGATCTGCCCGGCCTCGCGCCCGGCCGCGATCCGGACAGCGCGCAACCGGTGCTCGTGCAGGTGGCCGAGACGCTCGACAAGCGCAGCCAGCTCGCCAACGACATCATCAAGGGCGTGATCCTGCCGCAGTTCGTGATCCTGCCGCTCGCGATCATCCTCGTATGGTTCGGGCTGTCGCGCGGGCTCGCGCCGCTGCATGCGCTGCAGTCGAACATCCGCGCGCGCCGCCCCGACGATCTCTCGCCGCTCCAGGCGGGCAGCGCGCCGCCGGAGATCGCGCCGCTCGTCGCGTCGTTCAACGATCTGCTCACGCGCCTCGAACAGAACATGGAGTTCCAGAAACGCTTCATCGCCGATGCCGCGCATCAGATGAAGACGCCGCTCGCGGGCCTGCGCATGCAGGCGGAACTGGCGATGCGCCAGGATGTATCGACGGAAGTGCAGCACTCGCTCGAACAGATCGCGATGAGTTCCGAGCATGCCGCGCGCCTCGTGACGCAACTGCTCGCGCTCGCTCGCGCCGAGAATCGTGCGACGGGGCAGATATTCACGCCCATCGTGCTGACCGATCTCGCGCGGCTCGCCGTGCGCGACTGGGTTCAGGCCGCGCTCGCGAAGCGCATGGACCTCGGTTATGAAGAGCCGCCGTTTCCGGTCGAAGTGGAAGGCAACGTCGTGATGTTGCGGGAGATGTTGTCGAACCTGATCGACAACGCGATCCGCTACACGCCGGCGGGCGGGCGCATCACCGTGCGCGTGCGGACCGACGATAACGATCTCGATCTCGTGCATCTCGAAGTGGAAGACACGGGCCTCGGCATTCCGGCGGCGGAGCGCACGCGCGTGGTCGAACGCTTCTATCGCATACTCGGGCGCGAGGGCGATGGCAGCGGACTCGGCCTTGCGATCGTCAAGGAGATCGCGACGATGCACGGCGGCTCGCTCGCCATCGAGGATCATGTGTATCAGGACAGCCCGAGACTCGCCGGAACCCTTGTACGGGTCAGCCTCCAGCGGGTTTTTCCTGCCCGGGACAAACCCTGAGCGTAAGTCTCGCGCAGCGGTTTTGCTCGCGCGAGAAGAACGAGATTAAAAGAATTTAAACGATCGTTCGAAACACATGCCCGCCAATTCCGCGAACATCCCTGTTATAGCCTCGATGTTGCCCGTTAGTCACCGCGTCAGAACGCCGTAAGTTTTCGTTCCAATAATCTTTGCACCGGAGCCGCCTAGTCGCGGACCGATGTATTCGAAAATTCAAATCAGGAGACGATACATGGCTACGGTTGAGGGGCGCGTGTCACACGCACCGATGACGGCGGAGGAGAAGAAAGTCATCTTCGCCTCGTCGCTCGGCACGGTGTTCGAATGGTATGACTTCTATCTGGCGGGCTCGCTCGCCGTCTATATCAGCAAGACCTTCTTCTCGGGCGTCAATCCGACGGCCGGCTTCATCTTCACCTTGCTGGGCTTCGCCGCGGGCTTCGCGGTGCGTCCGTTCGGCGCGATCGTGTTCGGCCGGCTCGGCGATATGGTCGGGCGCAAGTACACGTTCCTCGTGACCATCGTGATCATGGGTCTGTCGACGTTCCTGATCGGCTTCCTGCCGGGATACGCGACGATCGGCATCGCGGCGCCGGTCATCTTCATCGCGATGCGGCTGTTGCAAGGTCTCGCGCTCGGCGGAGAGTACGGCGGCGCGGCGACATACGTCGCGGAGCACGCGCCTTCGAACAAGCGCGGCGCGTGGACGGCGTGGATCCAGACCACCGCGACGCTCGGCCTGTTCATCTCGCTGATCGTGATTCTCGCGGTGCGCACGATCATGGGCGAAGAACAGTTCGGCGCGTGGGGCTGGCGCATTCCGTTCCTCGTGTCGATCCTGCTGCTCGCCGTGTCCGTTTGGATTCGCATGAAGCTGCACGAGTCGCCGGTGTTCGAGCGCATCAAGGCGGAAGGCAAGACCTCGAAGGCGCCGCTCACGGAAGCATTCGGCGAGTGGAAGAACCTGAAGATCGTGCTGCTCGCGCTCTTCGGTCTGACGGCGGGCCAGGCGGTCGTGTGGTACACGGGCCAGTTCTATTCGCTGTTCTTCCTGACGCAGACGCTGAAGGTCGATGGCACCAGCGCGAACATCATGGTCGCCGTGGCGCTGCTGATCGGCACGCCGTTCTTCGTGTTCTTCGGTTCGCTGTCGGACCGCATCGGGCGCAAGCCGATCATCATGGCGGGCTGTCTGATCGCCGCGTTGAGCTTCTTCCCGCTCTTCAAGGCGCTCGCTCACTACACGAATCCGACGCTCGAAGCCGCGACGCAGAAGTCGCCGATCGTCGTGATCGCCAATCCGGACGAGTGCTCGTTCCAGTTCAATCCGGTGGGCACGGCGAAGTTCACGAGCTCCTGCGATATCGCGAAGAGCGCGCTGTCGAAGGCGGGTCTGAACTATGAGAACGTGGCGGCGCCGGCGGGCACGCAGGCGCAGATCAAGGTCGGCGAGACGGTGGTGAACACGTACGACGGCAAGGCCGCCGACGCCAAGGTTCAAGGCGCGGCCTTCGACAAGACGCTCGCAGGCACGCTGAAGAGCGCGGGCTATCCGGCGAAAGCCGATCCGGCGCTGATCAACTGGCCGATGGCGATCGTGGTGCTGACGATCCTCGTGATCTTCGTGACGATGGTGTACGGGCCGATCGCGGCGATGCTGGTCGAGATGTTCCCGGCGCGGATCCGCTATACGTCGATGTCGCTGCCGTATCACATCGGCAATGGCTGGTTCGGCGGCTTCCTGCCTGCGACGGCCTTCGCGATCGTCGCGGCCAGGGGCGATATCTACTCCGGCTTGTGGTATCCGATTGTGATCGCGCTGGCGACGTTCGTGATCGGCATGCTGTTCGTGAAGGACACGCGCAAGTCGAATGTCTATCACGAGGATTGATGCGGGCTTCGCCTGCCCTTCCACGCGGTTCTTAAGAATTCGCGTGGAAGGGGTTGACAGCCTGTACGACGCTCGCCATAATCTCGTCTTCTTTCGGCGAATTAGCTCAGTCGGTTAGAGCGACGGAATCATAATCCGCAGGTCCGGGGTTCGAGTCCCTGATTCGCCACCAGCTTCAAGAAAAAGCCTCTGTCCCACAAGGACAGCGGCTTTTTGCTTTCTTCCTCACGCGCGCGTTCCCCATCCCCCTCATGCTTAAATAGCGCATCCGCTTCCTCAAGCATCTAGAACGTGCCCACCTTCGACCAACTCGCCGCGACCATCCGCGATCGTTTCCCCGACCTGAGCCCGCAATTCCAGGCCGGCGCCGCGTTTCTTCTCGACTATCCCGACGAGGTCGCCGTCCTCTCGATGCGCAAGGTCGCCGAACGCGCGAAGGTCCAACCCGCCGCGATGGTCCGCCTGTCGCAACAGCTCGGCTTTCCCGGCTGGAACGAACTCCGCGAAATCTTCGTGAGCCGAGTCCGCACGCGTCCCGAACCGCTGACGACGCGCGCCCGCTCGCTCGTAAAAAGCGGCGCCGACAATCACCTGAGCCGCGATCTCGCGCAAGCGCAATCGCACAACCTCGATCTCACGCTCGCGCAAAACGCCGAGAGCGTCGTCGATGCGGCGAAGACGCTGAAGAAAGCGCCGCATGTCCACGTCGCGGGCTTTCGTTCGTGTTATCCCGTCGCGTTCAGCCTGCTCTACGGCTATCGCCTGTTCCGCCCGTCAGTGAGCCTCGTCAGCGGCGAAGCCGGCACGCTCGAAATGCAGTTGCGCGGCATCGAAAAGCGGCACGCCGTGGTCGTCGTGAGCTTCGCGCCGTATTCCGTCGAAGCCGTGCGCGTCGCGCAGGCGGCGATCGAGCGCGGCGCGAAACTCATCGCGCTCACGGACAGCGCCGTGTCGCCCATCGCGTTGAATGCGGATCACACGCTGATCTTCTCGCACGAATCGCCGTCGTTCTTTCCGTCGCTCGTCGCGGCGTCGGCGCTGGCGGAAATGCTCGTCGCGCATCTGCTCGCGCTCGAAGGCAAGGATGCAGTCGCCAATCTGGAGCAGGCCGAAGCCGCGCTGCACTCGCAAGGCGCGTACGCGGCAAGCTGACCGGGCGCGCAACACGTTGCCGATGCACGCACACTTGACAACAAATGTTGTTGAAGCGTTAAAATCACACATCGCGTGTTGCGAGCGCATTCAAAAGGCAGGGATCATGTCCACGGTATTTCATCGCGCGCCGCGCGCCAAGCTTCCCGTCGCGGTTCGTGGCGACGGCATCGAGATCGTCGATTCGACGGGCAAGCGCTATATCGACGCATGCGGCGGCGCGGCCGTCTCGTGTCTCGGTCACAGTCATCCGCGCGTGATCGATGCGATCCAGCGCCAGGTGCAGCAATTGCCCTACGCGCACACGTCGTTCTTCACGACGGAACCCGCCGAAGCGCTCGCGGACCTGCTCGTCGAAGCCGCGCCGAAGAATCTCGGTCACGTCTATTTCGTGTCGGGCGGTTCGGAAGCAATGGAAGCCGCGCTCAAACTCGCGCGCCAGTATTTCGTCGAGAAAGGCCAGTCCGAACGGCGGCATTTCATCGCCCGGCGGCAGAGCTATCACGGCAACACGCTCGGCGCGCTCGCCATCGGCGGCAACGCATGGCGTCGCGAGCCGTTCCTGCCGATCCTGATCGAGGCGCATCACGTCACGCCCTGCTTCGCGTATCGCGAGCAACGAGCGGACGAAACCGACGAAGTCTTCGCGCAACGCCTCGCCGACGAGCTCGAAGCGAAGATTCTCGAACTCGGCGCGGAATCGGTGGCGGCGTTCGTCGCGGAAACGGTCGTCGGTGCGACGGCGGGCGCGGTGCCGCCGGTGCGCGAGTACTTCCGCAAGATCCGCGCGGTCTGCGATAAGTACGGCGTGCTGCTGATCCTGGACGAAGTGATGTCCGGCATGGGCCGCACCGGTTATCTGTTCGCGTGCGAGGAAGACGGCGTATCGCCCGATATTCTCGCGATCGCGAAGGGGCTCGGCGCGGGCTATCAGCCGATCGGCGCGACGCTCGTCAGCAACGAGATATTCGACACCATCGTCGGTGGCTCGGGCTTCTTTCAGCACGGGCACACGTATATCGGACACGCGACGGCGTGCGCGGCGGCGCTCGAAGTGCAACACGTCATCGCCGAAGACAAACTGCTCGACAACGTGAAGGCGCGCGGCGAGCAGTTGCGCGCAGCATTGCGCCAGCGTCAGGAGAATCACCCGTTCATCGGCGATGTGCGCGGGCGCGGACTCTTCACCGGCGTCGAACTGGTGCGGGATCGCGAGAGCAGGACGCCGTTCGACCCCAAGCACAAGCTGCACGCCGTGATCAAGAGCGAGGCGATGAAGCGCGGCCTCATGGTCTATCCGATGGGCGGCACCGTCGATGGCCGCATCGGCGATCATGTGCTCATCGCGCCGCCGTTCATCACGACGGGCGAACAGATCGAGACGATCGTCGAGCGTCTCTCCGATGCAATCGACGGCGCGCTTTCCGCTATCGCATAAGAATGATCATGAGCAAACGACTTCCCGACTTCAATCCCGCCACCGCATCCGACGAACAAAAGGCTGTGCTGCAGGACATCCTGAGCGGCCCGCGCGGCAATCTCAACGGCCCCTTTCTCGGCTGGATCTTCAGCCCCGAACTCGCGCAGAACGCGCAGAAACTCGGCGCATTCTGTCGCTACAAAACGGGCCTGCCGCTGCGGCTTTCCGAACTCGCGATTCTCGTGACCGCGGCGCGCTGGCGCTCGCAGGCGGAATGGCACATCCATCATCCGATCGCGCTCGATGCCGGCCTCCCCGCCGATATCGCCGAAGCTCTGCGCTGCGGCCAGACGCCCGCTTTCACCGATGCCGACGACAAACTCATCTTCGATTTCGCGACCGAACTCTACGAAACGAAGCGCGTGAGCGATGCGACCTACGACGCCGCCGTCGCGCGCTTCGGTCATACGGTCGTCGTGAATCTCGTCGGCTTGCTGGGCTATTACGCGCTCGTCGCGATGACGCTCAATACCTTCGGCATGCGCGCCGAAGGGCAGACCGATCTGCCCTTCAACGAATAAGCATCGTTACTCGAACGCCTTGTCGTTCGGCTCGGCGTAGAGCTTCTGCATCGTCTCGCTCATCGGAAAGTCGAAGTTGATGTTCTTCGGCGGGACGGGCTTCATGAACCACTTGTCGTACATCGCTTTGATCTCGGGGCCCTTCATCACCTGGCTCATCGCGTCATCGACGAGCTTTTTGAATTCCGGATCATCCTTGCGCATCATGAAGCCGTACGCCTCCGACGACTGCGGCGTGCCGACGAGCACCCAGTCCGACGGCTTCGCGGTCAGCGAGCGCGTGCCCGCGAGCAGCACGTCGTCCATCATGTAGGCGACCGCGCGGCCGGTTTCGAGCGTCGCGCGTCCCTCGCCGTAGTCCTTCGCGCTGATGATGCTCATGTTCATCTTCTTCTCTTCGTTCATCTTGCGAAGAATGCGCTCGGACGTCGTGCCCTGATTCGTCACGACGGTCTTGCCCGCGAGATCGGGAAAATCCTTGATGCCCGAATCCTTCTTCGTGAGCAGGCGCGTCGTCGCGACGAAGAACGTGTCGGAAAACGCGACCTGATTCTGCCGCGACACGAGATTGGTCGTCACGCCGCATTCGAGATCGACCGTGCCGTTCTGCACGAGCGAGATGCGGTTCTGCGACGTCACCGGGATGAAGCGCACGCGTAA
Source organism: Caballeronia sp. EK (assembly GCF_014384845.1). Classification (NCBI taxonomy): domain Bacteria; kingdom Pseudomonadati; phylum Pseudomonadota; class Betaproteobacteria; order Burkholderiales; family Burkholderiaceae; genus Caballeronia; species Caballeronia sp. EK. The sequence continues at coordinate 269,075 of NZ_JACSUE010000009.1, read as the reverse complement.
ATCAGGGTGCTTCGTTTTCGCCTTGACCGCATCGATCACCTTGTTGCACAAGTCCTGCGAAAAGCCGACGACGTTGTTGTTCGCATCGACATAAGAGAACGGCACCGACGTTTCGCGATGGCCGATCGCGATCAGGTTGACGCTCTGAATCTTCGCGAGCGTCGGCTGCCCGTCCTGGCCGTAGCTCGCGCCCGTGACGAGCGATAGCGCGGCGAACGCGACAGACGATGCGAGCAGCGGCGTGGATTTCATGACGACCTCGTTCCTTGTGAAGTGATACATATGTTGCCATTAACAAAATTACTGCAACATATGTATTCGCCCTAAGCCGATTCGAAACCGTGCGCGCTGCGACGTTTGCTTACAAATGTCACAGCAATCGCGTGCACCGCCTGCGTCGGTCGGCGTTATAGCTGGCAGGCACCCACAGGAGTCGCTTGCCATGAACGCCGTTCCCGAGATTCAAACGAAGCCGTCCCGCATTCATCCGCTCGTCGCGGCAGCCGCCGTGTCGATCATCCTCGCGTGCGGCACCGGCGTCGCGGCGATGACAGGCCTCCTGCCGTCGTCGAAGGCGACCGCCACGACGGTCACGGCCTCGCCGCTCGTCGATGCCCAGACGGCCAAGGCCGTGCCTGTCACGCAGGCTTCGCCGGCCGCGGCTCAGCAACCTGCGTCGTTGCCGCGCGCCGTGCGCGGACATCATCCGACGCCGGTGCACAGGCCCCCGCCGGTTCAGGAAAACACGTCCTACACGCCGAATCCCGCGCCCGCCTACGACCCGTATGCCGGCGAAGTAACCGCCGTCAACGCCGTGCAGGCCGCGCAGCCGACGACCGGCATCGGCGCGATCGGCGGCGCGGTGGTCGGCGGGCTCGCGGGCACGCAGATCGGCAATGGCCGCGGACGCACGGCGGCGACGATCATCGGCGCGATCGGCGGCGGCCTGGCCGGGAACCAGATCGAACACGTGGTTCACAAGTCGACGACCTATCAGGTGCAGGTCCGCATGAACGACGGCAGCGTGCGCAGCTTCAACTACGAAGCCGCGCCGGGCGTGGCGGTCGGCCAAAAGGTGCACGTGTCCGGCGAAACGCTGACGCCCGCCTGAGCGAGCGGTCGCGCGCCTTAAGACAGAGCTAATTTTCCGGTGCGATGATGCTTTCCACGCCAAACGCATCCAGCAAATACAGCGTCCCGGCGCAGCAGACTGCGCCGGCCCGCGCGAACACCTCTTTCGGGAGCCCTGCCGTGAAGAAGAAATCGACAAACATGAAATCCGCCCGTCCCGCGATGTCACCGCTCTTGCGCGCGTTGACGTACAGCCGCGCGGCGCGCGAACCGATGATCGATGCGATGCTGCTGCGTTGCTATGCGGCGCTCGACGCGTTCGATCGCGGGCACGGCTCGCAGCCGCTCTTCATGACGTTGTGCCGTCATATGCTGGTCGCGGAGGAGCTTTGCCAGCTCGGCCACGCGCCGGAGTTCGAAGACGACATCACGCTCGCGCACGAGGCGCTGGTCGAACTGGATGCGCGTCATTCCGCCGACGGCGCGTGGACGCTCAACGCCGATGAACACGCGCGCCTGTGCGCCGCGCTCGACGTCTTGGCGGAGCAACTCGAAGTCGCGACGCTCGAGCACATCGCTCAGGCCGAAGCGCGCATGGTCACGCAATCGCTCGTCGCGGCGAACATGCGTTCGGACATCGGGCACGCGCAGGCGGTGTCGTCGGCGGGCTGAATATCGCGGCGGGATCAGTACTTTCCCTCAATGTGCTTATCAATTGCGGATGTGTTTGCAACCGTACATTCTTAGGAATGGCGCTTGGCAATACTTATTCCAGCGCACGGGGGGAAGCAGCAAAACGCGCTGAGAGACCGACGAACAGGATGGGCGGCACTCGACCGGGTGACGGGTAAAAGCGAAGCGCGAGAACAAAAAACCAAAGCGCGAGTTTTTATCGACGACGCGGCGAGTAGCAGGCGAAAGAGGCCAGCGCCCCAACAAAGAAGCTCAAAAGCCGGCAGCCGCCGGCTTTTTCTTTTGCGGTATCCGTGGTGTCGCACGGTTTCGGATTTCGTCGCGATGCGCGCGTAACATGAGACGGCGCGCGTTCGCGCGCTTCTCACTGTTGCGAGCGGAGACAGACGATGAGCGCCTATCCGAAGGACCGCACGGCTCTGCTGTTCGTAGACCCCTATAACGACTTTCTCGCCGATGGCGGCAAGCTCTGGCCACGCGTCGCGCAGACGCGCAATGCGGCGCATCTGCATGAAAACCTGAAGCGCGTGACGTCGGCGGTGCGCGCGCTCGGGCTGCCCGTGTTCATCGTGCCGCATCGCCGTTTCGAGCCGGGCGACATCGATACGTGGACGCATCCGACGCCGTATCTGCAGACGGCGGCGAAGTCGCTCATCTTCGGCAAAGGCACATGGGGCGGCGAATGGTTTCCCGACTTCGCGCCGCATCCGGGCGACACGATCGTCAAGGAACACTGGATGAGCAGCGGCTTCGCCAACACCGACCTCGATTTCCTGCTGAAGCAGCGCGGCGTGTCGCACGTGATTCTGATCGGGCTGGTCGCGAACACGTGCATCGAAGCGACAGGACGTTTCGCCGCCGAGCTCGGCTATCACGTGACGCTCGTGCGCGACGCGACCGCCGCCTTCTCCGACGAAGCGCTGCATGCCGCGCATGAGATCAACGCGCGCACTTATGCGCACGCACTGCTGACGACGGATGAACTGGTGGCGGCGCTGAACGGCGTCTGAGAAGCGCTCAGCGGAAGTCCGCGAAAAGGCTTTCGGCGCATTCGACGCACCAGTGACGCGACGCCTTGTCGGGGAGCGCGTCCCACACGTGACCGTATGCGCATGTCCAGCGCAATGGCGTCGCGGCATCGACATAGCGGCGCGAGAGCAACGCGCCGCCGCGCACCTGCGCCACTTCGCGCAGGCGCTTCGTCTCCCGTTCGAGCCGCTCGGCCGTGCAATTCATGCAGCGCACGTTCTGCGCGACGCCGACCGTCCTGTCCCAGCGATGCCCACGGTCGCACTCCCAGCGAGTGAGCGCTTTTTCGCCGGAATCGCGCAGCATCTGATCGCGATAACGCGACGCCTCGTCCATCAGACGAAGGCGCGTGTTGCAGATGACGTAATCGCTCATCGTTCTCGTGCTTGGTGTCAGCGCTGGCCGCCGCGGATCGCTTCGGATCGCGAGGTCGTCACGACGATGCCGTCAGGACCGAAGTGCGCGTTGAACATCGCGTCCTGATTCACGCCGTCTTCGAGCCAGTGCCAGCTCCAGACGCGCTCCTTCTTCAGGCGATATTCCGCGATCTCGGTCGGCTTGCCGAGCAGTCTTCGCACTTCGTCCATCGTCATGCCGGGCCGCACCTTCGCGAAGTTCTCCGCGGTCAGCACCTGCGTCACGGAGACGAAGAGGCCGTCCGAATCGATATCGACCATATAGGTGCTGGTTCCCGCCGGACCGCGCGGATATTCCAGGCGCTTGCTGCCGTCGGTGAAGGCGCGCTCGGTTTCAGGCTCGCCCATCTGATCGCGGATCTGCGCCTCGGTCGTGACGCCGGGCTGCAGGTTCTTGAGCAGCAGGTTATCCGGCTTCACTGCATTGAAAAATGCCTTGAGCTTGTTCAACCCTTCCTCGCTCTGCTGCTGATCGCATCCCGAAAGAAGCGATGTCAACGAAGCCGCGGCCAGCGCGGCGATTACGATCTTCTTCACCTTCTATCCCCTTCCTGCCGCGCCGGATCAGCCACCCGCCGCGCCGAGCAGCGGCATCGGATCGACGGCCGCACCCGACTTTCTCACTTCGAAATGCAACGACGGCGTGCCGCTCGGTCCCGTGCCCATGTCCGCGATGGTGGCGCCCTGCTTCACGGTGTCGCCTTCCTTCACGAGCAGTTTCTCGTTGTACGCGTAGGCGGTCAGATAGTCGTTGCCATGCTTGACGATGATCATGCGCCCATAGGAACGCAAGCCGCTGCCCGCGTACACCACCTTGCCCGACGCCGCCGCCTTGACCGGCTGTCCGACCTTGCCCTCGATATCGATGCCCTTGTTGCCGCTCGCGCCGAACTTGCGCACGACGTCGCCGTGGACGGGCCACACAAAGGTGCCCTTCGGCGCGGTCGCGGTGACGGCGGATGGACGCTCTTCGTTCGCCGCAGCGGGCTTTTCGGCAGCGGACTTCTGCGCCGCCGATTTCTCCGGTGTCGATTTCTCCGGAGTCGGCAAAAGCGGCGGCTGCGCCGTCTTCGACGTGGCCGCCGATGCGCCCGTGGTCGCCGAAGCCATCGTCGATGCGCCCGGCGGCGCGACACGCAACACCTGCCCGACGTTCACCTGCCTGCTTTCCGGCAGCGTGTTCCACTTGGCGAGATCGGCGGGCTTCTGCTTGAAGTTGCGGGAAATGCCATAGAGCGTGTCGCCCGGTTTCACGCGATAGAAGCCCGGCTCGACCGGCGCGGCAACCGTGGGCCCGAGCGGCACGACCGGTGCGGGCGTCACGCCGGGCGACGTGCCCTGCACGACCGGCGGCGCGCTCAGCGCCGAATTTTCGCTGATCGGCGCGGGCGTGCGCGGCGTCGACGTGCAGCCCGCCAATCCCGCTGCCATCCCCGCCACGAGCGCCAGGCCCGCGATCGCCCCGCGCGAATCGGCTACGAAACCTTCCTTGTGCATCACCACCAGCTTTCTCATGCTTGTCGTCTTGAACTATTTCAACTTGCCGGTTGCGCTCGTCGGCGCGGCGTTTTCGTTACGCGCAGACGCTTATCGCCACCCCGTACACCGCTGTTCCGCCGCATCGGAGAATGCCACAGCCGGACGCCAGCGCCATGAATGCAAGCGCGATCCACAGTCCGGACATCGCGCGCATCCGCTCACCACCCACACCTCTCAAATACCGTAGAAACACGATCCCGCCAGCATAAAACATTACAGAAGCAAATTCGCCACAGTGACCTAAACGACACACCCAGCAAAATGGCCAACCAAACGCTTTGGCATTCTAAATTTTTGACGTAAATGGCCGCGTTCATGCGTCGCCGGTCGTCCGGTTCATCGACGCTCGCCCAGATTGACAATCCTTGACATTTGACGGGCCACTGTCACGGACATTTCCGCTACATTGCCCGCGCCCGGATGCGGGTTTCGACTGCATCCCGCAACCATCAATTCGACAGGAGTCTCAACTCATGCAAATCATGCAACACGGAATCATCCTTAGTCTGATCATCGGCGGCGTCGCTGGCTGGCTCGCCGGTCTCATCATGAACGGCACGGGCTTCGGCGTGATCGTGGATATTCTCGTCGGCATCGTCGGCGGCGTGATCGGCGGATGGATCTTCGACAAGCTCGGCCTCTCGTTCGGCGGCGGCATCCTCGGTACGCTGATCACGGGCGTGGTCGGCGCGGTGGTGCTGCTTTTCATCATCCGCCTGTTCCGCCGCGCCTGACGCGGCTGCGCAGCGCCCGCGAGGCCGGCATTCGCCGGTCTCGCGGAACTCCCTCAAGCTCAAGCCTTGGAATTGCGGCGGCTCATCTTCCAGAGCGCGCCGATCGCGACCGGCACGACGGCTGCACCAATCCCCACCAGCACGATCACGTTCAGATACTGCTTGATGAACGGAATGTTGCCGAAGAAATAGCCGAGCAGCACCAGCAGCAGCACCCAGATCAGCGCGCCCAAAATATTGAAAAACTGAAAGCGCGCGTGACTCATCGACGAAACGCCCGCGACGAATGGCGCAAAGGTCCGCACGACCGGCACGAAACGCGCAATCACGATCGTCTTGCCGCCGTGCTTCTCATAGAAGTTATGCGTCTTCTGCAGCGCGGCCCGGTCGAGGAAACGCTCCAGCACGGGAATGTTCGTGTCGAAGACTTTCGGCCCGATGGCGCGGCCGATCCAGTAATTCACCGTGTTGCCCGTCACCGCCGCGATGAGCAGCAGCACGATCAGCGCGACCAGATCCATCTCGTGCGACGCCGCGAACGCTCCGCCAATGAACAGCAGCGAATCGCCCGGCAGGAACGGAAACACAACGAGCCCGGTTTCGCAGAACACGATCAGAAACAGCACCGCGTAGACCCAAGCGCCGTAATTCTGGATAAAGACACCAAGCGACTTGTCGATGTGAAGGATGAGTCCCAGGAATTGCAGCAACGTATCCAAAAATCTTTCCTCAAAAAGTTGAGCCGGCGCCGAAAAAGCGGCGCATCGGCATCGAAAGCGGGAGTCGCGCCATGATACCGAACCGGTACGTCGGGCCGGTTAAAAAACCGTAGCGCGGCGTGATCGTGCGGTGCGTTGGCGGGCATGGACGGCCAGTCCGGGACGAAATGGACGAAACGGCCGAAACGATGCGAATCGTTATAATTTCGCCATGTCCGAGCTCAACGAAACTTCCGCTGGCGATTTGACCGCCGACGGCGCGCGCCGTTCGCGTGCCATCGCCCCGCTGCCCGACCAGCTCATCAGCCAGATCGCCGCGGGCGAGGTGGTGGAACGGCCGGCGTCGGTCGTCAAGGAATTGCTGGAAAACGCGCTCGACGCGGGCGCGACGACATTGCGCATCACGCTCGACGAAGGCGGCGTGAAACGCATCATGATCACCGACGACGGCAGCGGCATTCCGCCGAACGAGCTTCCGCTCGCGCTGATGCGCCACGCGACGAGCAAGATCCGCTCGCTCGCCGAACTGGAAGCCGTCGCGACGCTGGGGTTTCGCGGGGAAGCGATCGCATCGATCGCATCGGTTGCCGAACTGTTCATCACGAGCCGCACCGATAGCTGCCCGCACGCCACGCGCATCGACGCGCAGACGGGCGCGATCTCGCCGGCTGCCGGCACCGTCGGCACGACGATGGAAGTGCGCGAGCTGTACTTCAACACGCCCGCGCGCCGCAAGTTCCTGAAGAGCGAGCAGACCGAGCTCGGGCATTGTCTCGACGTGATCCGCCGCACGGCGCTCGCGCGGCCCGACGTCGCGATTTCGGTGATGCATAACGGCAAGGCCGTCGAGCACTGGAACGCGAGCGATCCGCACACGCGCGTCGCGAAGATTCTCGGCGAGGTGTTCGAAACCGCGCATCTGCCGCTCGACGAGCGCGCCGGGCCGCTCGCCGTCTACGGCTGCGCGGGCCTGCCGACCGCGAGCCGCGGCCGCGCCGACCAGCAGTATTTCTTCGTGAACGGCCGCTTCGTGCGCGACAAGCTGCTCACGCATGCGGTGCGCGCCGCGTATGAGGACGTGTTGCACGGCAATCGCTATCCGGCGTACGTGCTGTTCCTCGATCTGCCGCCCGAATCCGTCGATGTGAACGTGCATCCGTCGAAGATCGAAGTGCGCTTTCGCGATTCGCGCTCGATTCACCAGTACGTCTTTCACGCCGTGCAACGCGCACTTGCGCGGCACGCGGGCGCTTCGCCGGAGACCACTTCCGGCGGCCACGCGGCGCAGTTGCAGCCGACCGGCCCAGCGTCGTTCAGCGCGAAGCCATTCGCGGGCGCGCCGGACACGCTCAATCTGAAAAGCGAGAACGGCACGAACTGGATGCGCCAGTCGCGCATGACGCAGGGCACGTTGCCGGTCGCGCAGCCGCTCGCGCTGTATGACGCGCTCTTTGGGCGCAAGGACATCGGCGCGGGCACGCCGAACGCGACGACTGCCATCGACACGCCTTATCCGGGCGTGGACGAGCGGCCATCGGCGCCGGTCATCGCAAACGACAGCGCGCTCGATCACGCCGGCGAACAGCCGCTCGGATTCGCCGTCGGCCAGATTCACGGCATCTACGTGCTGGCGCAAAACGCGCGCGGTCTCGTGATCGTCGATATGCACGCGGCGCACGAGCGCATTCTCTATGAGCAGTTCAAGCACGCGCTCGCCGATCGCGCGATCGCGGTGCAGCCGCTCCTGATTCCCGTGTCGATGACGGCGGAACCGGTCGAGATCGGCATCGTCGAGGAAGAGCGCGACACGCTCGATGCGCTCGGCTTCGATCTCGCGGTGCTGTCGCCGACGTCGATCGCGATCCGCGCGGTGCCCGCGTTGCTGAAGGACGCCGATCTGCAATCGCTCGCGCGCGCCGTGCTCGCCGACCTGCAGGCCTATGGCGGATCGCGCGTGCTCACCGAGCGTCAACACGAATTGCTGGGCACGCTCGCGTGCCACAACGCGGTGCGCGCGAATCGCCGGCTCACGCTCGACGAGATGAACGCGCTCCTGCGCCAGATGGAAGCGACCGAGCGCGCCGATCAGTGCAATCACGGCCGGCCGACGTGGTTTCAGCTCACGCTCGCCGATCTCGACCGTCTTTTCATGCGCGGACAATGAGCGATACCGCTTTGCGTGTGGCCTGTCTGCTCGGGCCGACTGCATCGGGAAAAACGGCGGCGGCGCTCGCTTTCGCGGCGCGGCATCCGGTCGAGATCGTCAGTGTGGATTCGGCGCTCGTCTATCGCGAGATGGATATCGGCACGGCGAAGCCCGACGCGGTGGAGCGCGCGGCGGCGCCGCATCATCTGATCGACATCATCGATCCCGCCGAGACTTATTCCGCCGCGCAGTTTCGCGCGGATGCCTTGCGGCTCGTCGGCGAGATCGTCGCGCGGGGGAATGTGCCGTTACTGGTCGGCGGCACGATGCTGTACTACAAGGCGCTGACGCAAGGTCTCAACGATCTTCCCACCGCCGATGCCGACGTGCGCGCCACGCTCGACGCCGATGCCGCACGCGACGGCTGGCCCGCGCTGCACGCGCGGCTCGCAACCGTCGATCCGCAAACGGCCGCGCGGCTCGCGCCGAACGACTCGCAGCGCATTCAGCGCGCGCTCGAAATCTTCATGCTGACCGGACAGCCGATGTCCACGCTCCTCGCCGCACCACGCACCCAGCATGTGGATGCGCCGTATCGCTTCGTGCCGATCGCACTGGAGCCGTCCGATCGCGCGGTGCTGCATGCGCGTATCGCCGCGCGCTTCGATGCGATGCTCGCGCGAGGTTTCATCGACGAAGTGAGACGGCTGCGCGCGCGCGGCGATCTCGATCTGTCGATGCCGTCGATGCGCTGCGTCGGTTATCGGCAAGCGTGGGAATACCTCGACGGCGCGACCGGCTACGACGAGATGCGCGACAAGGGCATCTTCGCGACGCGGCAGTTGTGCAAGCGTCAGTTGACGTGGTTGAGGGCGATGCCGGAGCGTGTCGTCGTGGATTGCTGCGCGGAGGATGCGACGGAACGGGCGGTGGAGGCGGTGGAGCGGATATCGCGAACGTAGGCTTCAAAAGCAAAAAACCCTCGCACATAGCGAGGGTTTTTTGTCAGCGCAAGCCGGCGATATCACACCACCACCGTCTGCGCCTCCCCTTCCTTGCTCTCGCGCACGACGCCGATCTGCCACACCTGCTCACCCGCGGCGGAAAGCAAACCGGTCGCCGCCTGCGCATCTTCCGCCGCGACGATCACAGCCATGCCGATACCGCAATTGAACACGCGATGCATCTCCGCGTCCGCGACGCCGCCGTGCTTCTGCAGCCACGCGAACAGCGGCGGCAACGGCCACGCGCGATGATCCAGCTCCGCCGTGAGCCCGTCACGCAACACGCGCGGAATGTTCTCGACCAGACCGCCGCCCGTGATATGCGCCATGCCCTTCACGGTCACGCTTTGCATCGCCGAAAGCAGCGGCTTCACGTAGATGCGCGTGGGCGCCATCAGCGCGTCGGCGAGCGAGCGGCCGTCGAAGTCGGCGTTCAGATCGGGATTCGCGCGCTCGATGATCTTGCGCACCAGCGAATAACCGTTCGAATGAATCCCGCTCGAAGCCAGCCCGAGCACGACGTCGCCCGGCTTGATCGTGCTGCCGTCGATGATCTTGCTCTTTTCCACCGCGCCGACCGCGAAGCCCGCGAGGTCGTATTCGCCATCGGGATACATGCCCGGCATTTCCGCCGTCTCGCCGCCGATCAGCGCGCAGCCCGCCAGCTCGCAACCGGTGGCGATGCCCTTCACGACGTCCGCAGCGGTGTCGACGTCGAGCTTGCCGCACGCGAAGTAATCAAGGAAGAAGAGCGGCTCGGCGCCCTGCACGAGGATGTCGTTCACGCTCATCGCGACGAGATCCTGGCCGACGGTGTCATGCCGGTTCAGCGTGAACGCGAGGCGCAGCTTCGTGCCGACGCCGTCCGTGCCCGACACGAGCACCGGCTCCTTGTACTTCTTCGGCACTTCGAAGAGCGCGCCGAATCCGCCGATGCCGCCCAGCACGCCGTCACGCAATGTTTTCTTGGCAAACGGCTTGATCCGGTCGACGAGCGCGTCGCCCGCGTCGATGTCCACGCCCGCGTCGCGATACGACAAACCCTGGGCGTCCGCAGCGGATTTCGGTTGATTCATGGGGAGGAAGCGAGAAGGTCGGTAAAATGCGATTTTACCCGATGATGACCCGACGACGGTCGGCAGACTGGATTTTCCCGCGTTCGCCAGAAATCGCGAAGGCGCTCTTTTCGAGATCGGACGCGGTCTCCAAGGCGCCCGAACCATTGGCGCACAGGGCGCTCCGCTGCGGCTTTGCGCGTATACCCGCAGCTCATCCGGCCGTTTTTAAGACATGCCCGACTCAAGGCCCGACGACACCGATCTCCCGTGCAACGCCAACTGACGCTCGATCTGGGCACGCCGCCGCCCGCTACCTTCGACAATTTTTTCGCCGCCGGCAATCACGAACTGATCGCGCGGCTGCGTGAGCTCGAAGGCGCACTCGCGGCTGGACCGGTCGCCGACCGCACGTTCTACGTGTGGGGCGAGCCGGGCAGCGGCCGCAGCCACCTGCTGCAGGCGCTGACCTACGAAGCGAACGGCCTCGCGCGCTATCTGGGCCCGCAAAGCGCGCTCAACGCATTCGGTTTCGATCCGCAAGTCACGCTCTATGCCGTCGACGATTGCGACCGCCTGTCGGCCGCGCAGCAGATCGCGCTCTTCAATCTCTTCAACGAAGTGCGCGCGCATCCGACGAGCGCGCTCGTCGCGACCGGCAACGACGCGCCGCTCGCGCTCACCGTGCGCGAAGACCTGCGCACGCGGCTCGGCTGGGGTCTCGTGTTCCATCTGCAGCCGCTTTCCGACGAAGCAAAGGTCTCCGTGCTGAAGCACGCGGCGCGCGAACGCGGCATCGTGCTTGCCGAGGACGTGCCCGGCTATCTGCTCACGCATTTCCGGCGCGACATGCCGAGCCTCATGGCCCTGCTCGACGAACTCGACCGCTTCTCTCTTGAGCAAAAGCGCGCGGTGACGCGTCCGCTCCTGCGCACGATGCTCCAGCAAACCGGCCGCGCCGCGCCGCTCGTTCCGGTGTCCGCGCAAGAACGCGCACCCGGCGATCCGGCCGCCCCCGATTCCGGCCCGGCCGCGCCGGACAACGCCCCGACCCGCTTCAAGTAAAATGCGCACCCATGAACCTCGCCCTCTTTGATCTCGACCACACGCTCATCCCCACCGACAGCGACCACGAATGGGGCCGCTTCATGGTGAAACTGGGCATCGTCGAAGCGGAATCCTTCGCGCGTCAGAACGATGCCTTCTACGCCGATTACAAGGCGGGCGTGCTCGACATCAACGCATATCTGCACGCGATGCTCGCACCGCTCGCCAAGTACTCGCGCGAGCAACTCACCGACTGGCACGCGCAGTTCATGCGCGAGGTGATCAATCCGCGCATCGTGCCGGCCGCCGTCACGCTGGTGCGCGAGCATCAGGACAACGGCGATCTCTGCTGCCTCGTCACGGCGACCAACGCGTTCATCACCGCGCCGATCGCGGAAGCCTTCGGCATCGAAACGTTGATCGCATGCGAAGTGGAAACCGTGGACGACCATCCGCACGGCGCGCTCACCGGCCGGCCCACCGGCACGCCGAGTTATCGCGAAGGCAAGATCGTGCGGGTCGAGCAATGGCTCGAATCCATCGGCAAGAAGCTTTCCGATTTCAAGCACAGCTATTTCTACAGCGATTCGCACAACGACATCCCGCTGCTGGAACGCGTCACCGATCCTGTCGCGACCAATCCCGACGACACCCTGCGCGCGCATGCGCAAGCCAAAGGCTGGCGCATCCTGAACCTGTTCGACACACGTGATTAAAAAACTTATCCGCAAGCTGTTCGGGCAAGATAGCGCCGACTCCAACGAAAGCGCAGCAAACGACATCCCGGCTGATTCGCCCGACGCCAAGCCCGCTCGCAAGAGCACGCGCAAGAAGGCCGCCGCGCCCGTGAAGCGCGACCCGAACGTGCCGGTCATCCTGTCGTCGGACATTCACGGCATCGATCCGTCGCTGATCTCGAAGAACGCGGTCCGCGTGACCGATGGCCTGCAGCACGCGGGACATCGCGCGTTCATCGTCGGCGGCGCGGTGCGCGATCTGCTGCTCGGCGTCGCGCCGAAAGACTTCGACGTCGCCACCGATGCCACGCCCGATCAGGTGCAGAAGCTCTTTCGCCGCGCGCGCATCATCGGGCGGCGTTTTCAGATCGTGCATGTGCAGTTCGGCCAGGAGATCATCGAGACATCGACGTTTCGCGCATTGATGGACGTCCCGCCCGAACCGGCTTCGGAACCGCCGCGACGGCTCAGGCGCGGCGAGCTCGATGGCCGCACGCATGCCGTCGATGCGAGCGGCCGCGTGTTGCGCGACAACGTCTGGGGCGAGCAGCACGAAGACGCCACGCGCCGCGACTTCACCATCAACGCGATGTACTACGATCCGGCCACGCAGACCGTGCTGGACTATCACGACGGCATGGCCGACATCCGCGCGCGCCTGTTGCGCATGATCGGCGATCCGGCCACGCGTTATCGCGAAGATCCGGTGCGCATGCTACGCGTCGTGCGTTTCGCGGCGAAGCTCGGCTTCGAGATCGACGAAGCCACGCGCGCGCCGATCAAGGATCTCGCCGATCTGATGAACAACGTGCCGGCCGCGCGTCTCTTCGACGAAATGCTGAAGCTGCTGCTCTCCGGTCATGCGCTCGCATGTCTCACGCGTCTGCGTCAGGAAGGCCTGCATCACGGCGTGCTGCCGCTGCTCGATGTCGTGCTCGAACAGCCGCACGGCGAGAAGTTCGTCACGCTCGCGCTCACGAGCACCGACGAGCGCGTGCGCGCGGGCAAGCCCGTTTCGCCGGGCTTTCTCTTCGCCACGCTCCTGTGGCACGACGTGCAGACGCGCTGGCAGCAATACACCGCGAACGGCGAATATCCGGTGCCCGCATTGCATCGCGCGATGGACGATGTCCTCGACATGCAGACCGAGAAACTCGCGATTCACAAGCGCTACTCGTCGGACATGCGCGAGATCTGGAGTCTTCAGCATCGGCTGGAAAAGCGCGGCCGCAGCGCGCTCAAGCTGCTGGAACACCAAAGATTCAGAGCGGGGTATGATTTCCTGCTACTGCGATGCGAATCGGGCGAGCTCGATGCGGCCATCGGCCAGTGGTGGAGCGACTTCATCGACGCCGATCATGCCGAGCGCGAAACGCTGCTGTCGCAAGGCGGCAAGGAGCGCAGCAGCGGCCCGAAGAAGCGGCGTCGTCGCAGCAACGCGAAACGTCGCCCGGGCGAGCCGGGTGCGCCCGATGATCAGGCCGCACAAGGAAACGATGGCGACGCGATCCCGAGTGCGGCCAACAAGCACGAAGGCGCCGACAACGAGTAACGCCGGTTTTGGTTACAGTAGCGAAGAGCGATCCTGCTTTCCCGCTTTTCGCTGTGACCCACGCGTAGGACTTCTGCCATGACGATTGCTTATCTGGGCCTGGGGGCGAATCTCGGCGATGCGCGCCAGACCCTGAAAGACGCAGTCGTGTGTCTCGCCCAGCAGCACACGATCACCGTGCTCGCGAAATCGAGCGTCTATCGCACCGCGCCGGTCGATGCATCGGGCGACGACTACTTCAATTGCGTCGTCAAGCTCGAGACGAGCCTCGCCGCGCGATCGCTTCTGCGTCTGTGTCATCACATCGAGGAGCAGTTCGGGCGCGAGCGTCCGTATCGCAATGCGCCGCGCACGCTCGATCTGGACATCTTGCTGTACGGCGCATCGAGCATCGACGAAGCGGATCTCGTCGTGCCGCATCCGCGCATGACCGAGCGCGCTTTCGTGCTCGTACCGCTCGTCGAGCTCGAGCCGGATCTCATTCTTCCCCAGCGCGGCCGCGCCGATGCGTTCATCGCGGGCGTCACCGATCAGCGCATCGAAAAAGTCGCGACGTGCCAGTGCATCGTCGGTGCGAATCCGCGTGACACCGATGCAGCCGCCACCCCTTCCAACGACAAGACAGACTGCCGATGAGCGTTCCGCCACTCACCGTGACCGCGCCGCAACTGCGGCCGCCGCATCGTTATATCGCGATCGAAGGGCCGATCGGCGTCGGCAAGACGACGCTCGCTACGCTGCTCGCCGAACGCTGGTCGATGCGCACGCTCTTCGAGCGCCCGCAGGACAATCCGTTTCTCGAACGCTTCTATCGCGACACCACGCGTCACGCGCTCGCCACGCAGTTGAGCTTCGCGTTGCAGCGCGCATCGCAGACACAGGAAGCCGCCGATATCGTGACGAGCGGCGCCGCGCTGATGACCGACTTTCTCACGCAGAAGAGCGAGCTCTTCGCGCGTCTCACGTTGCCCGACGACGAGTTTCAGCTATACAGGGATGTTGCCTCGCGCATACATTCGAGCGGGCCCGCGCCCGATCTCGTCGTCTATCTGCAGGCGAGCCCGGAAGTGCTCTTCTCGCGCATCCAGAAACGCGCGTTGCCGATGGAGCTGCAAATCTCCGATTCGTATCTGCGCGCGCTCTGCGATGCGTATAACGACTTCTTCTATCACTATGACGCGACGCCGTTGCTCACGGTGAACGCGGAGCATCTGAACCCGCTTGCATCGGATGACGATCTCGCGCTTCTCGTCGAGCGCATCGAATCGATGCGCGGACGCAAGGAATTCTTTGTCAAAGGCGTATCGGTCTGAGCGCGTCGCGCAGCCACCCTCTTTAGCGACTCTATAGTGAAACGATCATGACGTATCTGCAGGAAACGAATCGCTCGACGATCACCGTACCCAAGCTCCAAACCATGCGCGAGACCGGCGAACGCATCGCGATGCTCACGTGCTACGACGCGAGCTTCGGCGCGCTGCTCGAACGCGCGGGCGTCGACGTCATGTTGATCGGCGATTCGCTCGGCAATGTACTGCAAGGGCACAGCACGACGCTGCCCGTCACGCTCGCCGACATCGCGTATCACACGGCATCGGTCGCGCGCGGCAACCGGAGCGCGCTCATCGTCGCGGACATGCCGTTCGGCACGATCGGCTCGAAGGAAGATGCCTACGCGAACGCCGTGCAACTTATGCGCGCGGGCGCGCAGATGGTGAAGATCGAAGGCGGCGAGTGGCTCGCGGACACCGTGCGCTTTCTGGTCGAGCGGTCGATTCCGGTGTGCGGGCACGTCGGGCTCACGCCGCAATCGGTGCACGCGTTCGGCGGCTTCAAGGTGCAGGGCAAGTCCGAAGCGGCCGCCGAGCAGATGAAGCGCGACGCCATCGCGCTGCAGGACGCGGGCGCGCAACTGATCGTGATCGAAGCGGTGCCTACGCTGCTCGCGCGCGACGTCACAGAGGCGCTCGCGATTCCGACCATCGGTATCGGTGCGGGTATCGACTGCTCGGGACAAGTGCTCGTGCTGCACGACATGCTCGGCATCTTCCACGGCAAGCGGCCGCGCTTCGTCAAGGATTTCATGCAAGGCCAGTCGAGCATTTTCGCGGCGGTCGAAGCGTATGTGCGCGCCGTGAAGGACGGCACCTTCCCGGGCCCCGAGCATACGTTCTGAGCGATGCCGCGCGCCCACGATCTGCGTTTTTTCGTACATACTGCCAAGCTTCCTGCGCGTACCCTTGCCAATAGTCACTAAAAAGAGCGAGAACGATCATGTGGCACGTCCTTCCCGATGAATACGTCAGAGCCCAACTGGCCGTGGGCTCACTCGTCGCGCTGGGCGTGGCGCGTGTGGTGGCGGCGGGAATCGGGGCGCAGCATAACTGGCGCATCGCGGCGGTGACGCGCTGGTTCATCGGCGCGGCGATCGTGTTCTGCCTGCCGCAGTTGCTCGAAGTGATCTTCTTCGCGGACTCGCATACGGCGTTGGTCGAGCTGCAAGGCAAGATCATCGGCTGCGCGGTGGCGCTCTTTTGCGCGCCGATCGTCTCTCACAAACTCGGCTACGAATAAGCGCGCGCGCTTTCAGCCCGCGAGCGCCGATCCCGGCACGCTGTGCGACAGCACGGCCGCTGCCACGAAAACCCCGGCCATCATCACGGCTTCGATGCGCATCACGTTGATGACCGTGTGGGCGTCCATCGTCGATGCCGAGCGTTGCAGACGCGGCAACGCCGACCATCGATTCAGCGCGCCGAACGCGAGCGCCGCTGCGACCAGCGCGAGTTTGACGATCAACACGTGACCCCAGACGCTTGCGGTGAGCGCCGCGAGCGAACCGCCGACGCCGCGCCACCCGTTGAACACGCCCGTCAGGACGACGAGCGCGACCGCGATCGACGCCGCTTTCGACATACGTGCGACCGTGCGAATCAGGACCGCGCGCGCCACCGACGTATCGAGCGCCGGCAACACGAACGCACCCGCGATGACGATGCCGCCCCACGCCGCCGTCGCGAGCAGATGCAGCGTTTGCACGCCTTCCGCGAGAGAAAACGCGCCTGCATCGGCGGCGTGACCGATCGCCGACTTGCCCGCCGCGACGATCAGCGCTGCAAGCACTGCCGTTCCGATCCGCGCCATCGATAGCGAAGCGCCGCTCGCCGCGAGCAACAAAAGCACGCTGCCCACGAGCGCGACCGACCAGCCGATGCCCGCGTGCGTGCCCGTCGCGACGAGCCACAACGACGCGCCCGCTTGCGGAATCGGCGCGCCGCTCATCGCCGCCGATTGCAGCCATAGCGAGACGAAGCTGCACAAAATCAGCACGATCGCGGCGATCGGACCGCCGCGCGCGGCACGCCGCCAGCCATGCCGCGCAGGCGACACGGCTGCGAACGCCTGTTCGCGCGACAGCCAGCCATTCAGCAGCAATGCGCCGAGCGCGCAGGCAAAGGCGAGATCGGCGAGCGCCGCGAAGGCCGTCTGAGCAAGCCAGAGAGGATCGTCGTTCATCATGCGGAAGCGGTCGCGGTGCGAGCGGGCATCGCCGAAAGGAAGCTCATCGAAGGAAGTCTGCGGAGTCTAAACGAACGTCCACGGTGCAGCACAGCATCGAACGTCGTCGAAACGCCTTGAATTTTTGCCGGGGGCTTCCGAAACTGCATGAAGCACATCGATCAGGCGGCTCCCGCGTCGAGTCGAATATTTGTCGAAACGCAATGGACGATTCGTGCCTATTAAGTTCGTCGCGGGCGGTCAAGAGCCGCGCGGCATATTGTCGCGAATGCGCTGCAGCGGGACTTAGAGCGAGATTGTGTCAAATAGTCATCATCATGCATCGATGATAGAATTCCGCGTCGCATCAGAGGCTCGTCGAGCCGCTGTGGCCGTGGTCCGCCACCCACCGCCCCCTGCGTGGCCGTGGTTCGCCACCTTCGCACCGAGCCGCACGAAGCTCGGCAGGTCCCCGAATTTCATGGAGTGTCGCGTGTTTTCAAGACGCATTTTTCGTCCGCTGCTCGCTATGGCTTTTGCCTCGGCTCTGGTAGGCAGCGCTGGCGTTTTCAGCTCCGCCGCGCAGGCGCAGAACCAGCCGATCGCACCGGACACGATGGCCGCGCGCGTGCAAGGCTGTACGGCGTGCCACGGCGTTCATGGTGAAGGCACGGACAACGACTACTTCCCGCGTCTTGCCGGCAAGCCTGCCGACTATCTGTACAACCAGCTCCAGAATTTCCGCGAAGGCCGGCGCAAGTACCCGCCGATGAACTACCTCGTCACGTATCTCTCGGACGATTACCTTCATCAGATCGCGACGTACTTCTCGAATCAGCGTCCGCCGTATCCGCCGCCCGCCAAGACGAACGTCTCCTCGACGACGCTCGCGCGCGGCCAGCAGATCGTGCTGAACGGCGATGCATCGAAAAACATTCCCGCGTGCGCGGCTTGCCACGGCAAGGGCCTGACCGGCATGCAGCCGGCCATTCCGGGTCTCGTCGGCCTGCATTCGGACTACATCAGCGCGCAAGTCGGCGCATGGAAGTCGGGCACGCGTCACGCGAAGGCGCCCGATTGCATGCAGCAAATCGCCTCGCGCCTGACGGATGACGACGTGACCGCCGTCGCCGCATGGCTGTCCACGCAAACCGCACCCGCCAACCCGGTGCCCGCGCCTGCTGGCTCGTTGAAGATGCCGCTCAAGTGCGGCAGCGAACTGCAATAAGGCGTCTGGAGCGACAACATAATGAAACGCAAGTCCCTGTTCGCACTTTCCTCGGCTGTCGTGGTGGCAGCCGTCGCAGCCGCCGCCGTTCTCTGGTCGGGCGGCGACAATCTGCATTCGGGCGGCGCCATCGCGGCGACGCCGGCCGACAAGGCCGCGCTCATCAAGCAAGGTGAATACCTCGCGCGCGCCGGCGACTGTATCGCGTGCCACACGGTGCGCGGCGGCAAGCAATTCGCGGGCGGCCTGCCGATGGCCACGCCGTTCGGCACGATGTTCACGCCGAACATCACGCCTGACGACCAATACGGCATCGGCAAGTGGACCTCCGACGACTTCTATCGCGCGATGCACACGGGCCGTTCGAAGGACGGCAGCCTGCTCTATCCCGGCTTCCCGTTCACGAGCTACACGAAGGTCACGCGCGCCGATTCCGACGCGATCTATGCGTACCTGCGTTCCGTGACGCCCGTTTCCGAGCCGAGCCGTCCGCATGAACTGCGCTTCCCGTTCAATAACCGCAACCTGCTGATCGGCTGGCGCACCCTCTTCTTCAGCGAAGGCGAGTACAAGCCGGATCCGACCAAATCGGTCGAATGGAACCGCGGCGCGTATCTGGTCGAAGGCCTCGGCCATTGCGCGATGTGCCACACGTCGATCAACGCGATGGGCGGCCCGGTCAGCTCGGCGGCCTTCGCCGGCGGCCTGATCCCGCTGCAGAACTGGTATGCGCCGTCGCTCACGTCGAACAAGGAAGCGGGCCTCGGCGACTGGGACCTGAAGGACATCAACGATCTGCTGAAGACCGGCGTGTCGCAACGCGGCGCGGTGTTCGGCCCGATGGCCGAAGTGGTCCACAACAGCCTGCAGTACATGACCGACGCGGACGTCAACGCGATCTCGACCTATCTCAAGTCGATCCCGCAGAAGAAGGAAGCGCCGGAAGTCATGCAGCTCGAGACGTCCGAGAAGTTCGGCGGCGAGTTGCTCACGCTGGGCAAGAAGGTCTACACCGAGAACTGCGCGAAGTGCCATCAGGAAACCGGTCTTGGCAAGCCGCCGGCGTATCCGCCGCTCGCCAACAACCAGTCGATCCAGATGCCGTCGGCCGTCAACCCGATCCGCATGACGCTGAACGGCGGTTATCCGCCGAGCACGGAAGGCAATCCGATGCCGCACGGCATGCCGCCTTTCGCGCAGTCGCTGTCGGATACGGAAGTGGCCGCGGTCGTGACGTACATCCGTATGTCGTGGGGCAACCACGGCACGCCGGTGTCGCCGCAGCAGGTGAGCAACCTGCGTTCGGCACCGCTCGACTGAGGTCCGCGGCGGCCATTCGCCAATAGAGCGTACAATACGCATTTGGGGCGCAGCCTTCGTAGTTGGGGCCGCGCCCCTTGTCTTTTGGCGGATCCAATTCATGCACGCAGGCGAGCGTTTCAACAGCATCAGCCATCTGATCGGCGCGCTGCTGTCGGTGGCGGGTCTGGCAACGCTCGTGACAATGGGCGCACTGGACGGCGACGCCTACAAGGTCGTCAGTTTCGCGGTGTATGGCGCGATGCTCTGCGCGCTCTACATCATCTCGACGCTGTATCACTGCGTGCGCACGCCGCGCATGAAAGCGATACTGCAAAAGTGCGATCACTCGGCCATCTACTTGTTGATAGCCGGCAGCTACACGCCGTATACACTAGTGACCTTGCGTGGTCCCTGGGGCTGGTCCCTCTTCGGCGTGAGCTGGGGACTTGCGGTGCTCGGCATCACGCAGGAACTGACGCTCGGGCGCCGAACCCGCAGCGTATCGATGGTGCTGTACGTGCTGATGGGATGGCTCGCGCTCGTAGCCATTCATCCGCTCGTGACGGCGCTGCCGCCCGCGGGAACCGCGTGGCTGGTGGCGGGCGGGGTCGTGTACACCGCGGGCATCTGGTTTTTCATCAACGACGAGCGCATTCGGCACGGACACGGAATCTGGCATCTGTTCGTGCTCGCAGGCAGCCTGTGTCAGTTTGTGAGCGTCGCGCGCTACGTCGCGTGAGCATCGGCTGAAACGGGCGCCGCCGCGTCGAAGTGTCCATCGATGCAACTTAGCGCCAGATGATGTGTCTTGATAGCACGTCGAACCTCGCGGCAACGTCCGGCGATCGCTGATCGCCCATGGCCCGCCGCCCGATTTTTCTTCGAGCGATGCACATGCGCTCTGCCGGCCGAACCATGATTCGCCGCAGCCTGATTCGCATGCGCGTCGCTCGACACAACGAATAAGTATCCAATTTATGTCTTTTGATTCACTCGGTCTGTCGGAACCTCTGCTTCGCGCCGTCAACGAACTCGGCTATTCCAGTCCCACTCCCATCCAGCTCCAGGCGATTCCCGCCGTTCTGAAAGGCGGCGACCTGCTCGCGGGCGCGCAAACCGGCACGGGCAAGACCGCCGGCTTCACGCTGCCGATCCTGCAACGCCTGTCGCAACTCGCGCCCGCCTCGGGCGGCGCGAAACGCCCGGTGCGCGCGCTGATCCTCACGCCGACGCGCGAACTCGCCGCGCAGGTCGAGGAAAGCGTCCGCGCGTACGGCAAGTACCTGAAGCTCAAGTCCACTGTGATGTTCGGCGGCGTCGGCATCAATCCGCAGATCGACGCGCTGCGCCGTGGGGTCGATATCGTCGTCGCGACGCCGGGACGTCTGCTCGATCACATGCAGCAAAAGACGATCGACGTTTCGCAACTCGAAATTCTCGTACTCGACGAAGCCGATCGCATGCTCGACATGGGCTTCATCCACGACATCAAGCGCGTGCTCGCGCGTCTGCCAGCGAAGCGTCAGAATCTGCTGTTCTCGGCCACGTTCTCCGACGAGATCAAGGCGCTCGCCGACAGCCTGCTCGATTCGCCCGCGCTCATCGAAGTCGCGCGGCGCAATACGACGGCCGAAAAGGTCGAGCAGAAGATTTATCCGGTCGATCGCGATCGCAAGCGCGAACTGCTCACGCATCTGATTCGCGGCAACAACTGGTTTCAGGTGCTCGTCTTCACGCGCACGAAGCACGGCGCGAACCGCCTTGCCGAGCAATTGACGCGCGACGGCATCAGCGCGCTTGCGATTCACGGCAACAAGAGCCAGTCGGCACGCACGCGCGCGCTCGCCGAATTCAAGGATCAGACGCTGCAGGTGCTGGTCGCGACCGATATCGCGGCGCGCGGCATCGACATCGATCAACTGCCGCATGTCGTCAACTTCGATCTGCCGAACGTGCCGGAAGACTACGTGCATCGCATCGGCCGCACGGGTCGCGCAGGCGCGGAAGGCGAAGCGGTATCGCTGGTGTGCGTGGACGAGCATCAGTTGCTGAAGGACATCGAGCGCCTCATCAAGCGGCCGATTCCGAGCGAGGTGATCCCCGGCTTCGAACCCGATCCGACCGCGAAGCCGGAGCCGA
This sequence comes from Caballeronia sp. EK, assembly GCF_014384845.1. NCBI lineage: Bacteria > Pseudomonadati > Pseudomonadota > Betaproteobacteria > Burkholderiales > Burkholderiaceae > Caballeronia > Caballeronia sp. EK. The sequence continues at coordinate 247,166 of NZ_JACSUE010000009.1, read as the reverse complement.
TCCAGCGCCGTAGTCAGGGCCGCGGCCAGGGACAAGGTCAGGGTCAGGGGCGTCAGAATCCGCGTAACGGCGAGGCACGTCCGAACGGTGAAGCGCGACGCAGTGGCGAGCCGCGCCGCGAAGGCGGCCGTCCGACCGGAGAGGCCCGCGGCGCGCGGCCGGCGAAGGCAAACAATGGCAGCGCTCAGCCTTCACGCGAAGCGCGCAATCAAAGTAAGCAAAGCAAGCCGGGCGCAAACGCGGGCCCGGCTCCGCGACGTCAGGAACCGGTGCAGACCGGTCATGCCGCGAATTCGCGCAAGCCGTCGGGCAATCCCGGCGCGCTGCTCAGCGGCCGACGCGATGCGTTGCGATCGGGCGATCGCAGTCGTTAAAGCGATGTTTCAGGCGGCGGCGCTCGCCGCCCGCTTCAGCCATTCGAGTTGCTCGCGCCAGCGCGCGAGCGCCGATTGCGCATCAGTCAGTTCGAAGACGATTCCGTTCGTGAGTCGCGCATATCCCACCCGCTGAACTTCACCACTCTCGATCGTGCCGACGAAGCACGCCAGCGGCACGTCGTCGAGCGGAACGCGGCGTGTATCCAGATGCACCTGATAAAACGCCTCGTCGAATACGAAGGCGAGAGTGGCCCGTCCGGTCGCGGTAATGGCTTGCGCCGTCCGCGACGACGGCCATAGCGCGAAGGCAAGCGTGCGCGCATCGGGCGCAAGCAGTTCGCCGGCGCCGAGCAGCGCGGTTCGCACGCGATGGGCGCGATCGGCGGTGCATAGCGACGCGGTGAAACCGGTATCGACGCCGGTGAGCGTACCGTCGAAGAGCGCACGCAACTCGGGCGGCCACTCGTCGAAAACGGTATGTGAAGAGAGCGACGGCTGCGGTGCGTTGGAATCGGACATGGAAAGATGCCGGCTTTGAACCGGCATCGTCGAGCAAGGTTAGCGGAAGAACAACTGCGTCATCTTCGAGAGCGGATAGTGCACGCCGGGCTGAATGCGCGCGGGCAAATCGAGCGGCTTGAGCAGCATCTTGATGGCCTGATCCGCGGACAGATTGCGCCGCACGAGCGCATTCACGCGCGCGGAAAGTTCGCGGTTGTACTCGGCATCCTGCGCACGCTCAGGATAACGAACGGCGAACACGTGCCGCAGCGCGATTTCCGAATCCTCGCTCTTCAACTCCATCACGCGTCGCACGAGCGCGCCGAGCACGGCGAGGCGGCCATTGCCTTCGATCTTGTTCCACTTCTTGAAGAAGTGAAAAAAGTGCTTGTAGTGCCGCACTTCGTCGGTACGGATGTTGTCGGTGATTTCCTTCAGCACCGGCTCGTCCGAACAATCGTTGATTGCGCGATAAAGCGTGGCGGTTCCCGTCTCGACGACGCAACGCGCCACCATTTCGAGCGCTCGCTTCTTCTCGAACTCCTCGTAGGAACAGGTGAGCGAGTATTCGTCGAAGAAATTCCTGAACGCGGTGTCCCAGTCGAACTCCGGCCACACGTGGTGGATGTATGTCTTGAGCGCCCTTCCGTGTTGCATCTCTTCGGGCTCCCATTCATCGTTCAGCCACGCCGAGATCTCGGGATCGTCGTGAAAATACTTGCTGAGATTGCTCGTATAAAGATCGGTGCCGCTCTCGATGAACGAGCAGGCGCACAACAACAAGAGAAGATGCTCGTTGGATGCAGCCTTCTGACGATCGATCCGCGAGAGATCGATATCTTCGATGCGCCAAGGCATCACGTGTGTACTGTCTGTATGCATATATCGCGCTCCCAGGCTGGACTGAACGCGCCATCGGCCGACAAGAGCCGGCCGAGGTTCAGGCGACGCCGTGAACGATTCAGTCCTGGCGTCCTCAACTTCAAGTGTCAGCGGCTAGTTTTTCCATCTTAGCCGCCCTGCAATGAGTTTGCAGACTTGGGGACAGACTCACGCGCGGCGCGCCGGTTCCTCGCGTGCCGAATTCTTACAACGTCTGACGAGTAAGTGTGGATGCGCTATAGCATGAAACGTGCCGACTAGGCCACGGCATTTGCTTCGATTACGCCTGAGATCGACGCGCCACGCGCATGCGCCAGGCGACGATCGCCAGCGACACGCCCGACAATACAGCGGCCAGCAACACGTAGTAGCTTGGCGCGAGCTTGTCGCCGGTGACGTGGATGAACGCTTCGACGATTGTCGGCGCGAATCCTCCAAATAGCGTGACACCGAGCGCATAGCCGATCGACAGGCCGGTCGAGCGCACCCGCGTCGGGAAGATCTCGGACATGAGCGCGGGCATTGGACCGGAATACGCGGCCTTCAGAATGCCCGCTACCGATTGCAGCATGACGAGCGATGCAATCGTCGGATGCGCCTGCAGCCACGCAAACATCGGATAAATCGTTACGCCCATGAAGATCGACGTGGCGAGCATGATGCGGATGCGCCCGAGCCGATCGGAGAGCGCGCCCATCAACGGCGAAAAAATGAACTGAAGTCCGCCATTGAGCACCACGACGGCGAACGATGCCGTCGCCGGAAGATGCAGCTGCTTGACCGCGTACATCGGCATATAGAGCTGCAACACATACACGCCGACTGTCGATTGCGCCACGATGCCCACGGCGAGCAGCAGGTTCAGCCATTGGTTCGAGAACGAGACGCCCGGGGCGTTGTCCTTCCTTTCGGAACGCGTCGCGAGAAACTCCGGCGTTTCGTCCAGGTGCGAGCGGATGTAGTAGCCGACCGGCCCGACGAGCAGTCCGAAGACGAAAGGAATGCGCCAGCCCCAGCTTTCGAGTTGCGGCTGCGGCAGCCAGGCGCTCAGAACCGAGCCGAACGCCGCAGCCATGATCGCGGCGAGCCCCTGGCTCGCGAACTGCCAGCTCGCGTAATAGCCGCGCCGCGCTTCGCTATGCTCGACCATGAACGCGGTCGCGCTGCCGAACTCGCCGCCGACCGCGAAGCCTTGCACAAGTCGCGCGAGCAGGATCAGCAGCGGCGCCGCGATACCGATGTGTTGATACGAAGGCATCACGGCCATCGTGAATGTGCCGACCATCATCAGCAGAATGGCAAGCGTGAGCGCGGCCTTGCGTCCCTTGCGATCGCCGTAGACGCCGAGCACGATCGCGCCCAGCGGCCGCATCAGGAACGAGATGCCGAACGTGCCGATAGCCAGCATGGTCGACAGCCATTCATCGTTCGACGGAAAGAACGCCTTCGCGATGACTGTCGCGAAATAGCCGTAGACGAGAAAGTCGAACCACTCCAGTGCATTGCCGATTGACGACGAGAACACGATGCGGCGGATCATCGCCTTCGATGGCGCCGCTTTCGGTGCGGATGTTTCGCCGTTCGCTGGCGCTGCGCCCTGGGTATCGCGCGCTCCATACGTTTGTTGGTTCATGATTTCTCCTCCCCCTGCTTCCCCATCGTGGATACGGGCGTGCGTATCCCTGTCGCCTGCAAAGTCGCAGCGATCGATGCGGTCTTTTTATGAACAGAGACCGCTCAATGTGCGGTCTCCGATGATGGCTTTAGAAGCCCGCCGCGAGTCCGTCGCGCCGGCTGTCGCTTGCCGCGACATATCCGCGCTCGGGATCGTTGCGATCGAGCTTCCAGATGTATTGGCCCGAACCGAAGTCCATGTACGGATCGTCGACGGACTTGATCGTGTGGCCGAGGCCTTCGAGCGCACGCGCGGTTTCGAGATCGAGCGTGGCCTCGATGTCGATCGTGAAATCGCGATTCACCTTCCAGCGCGGCGCGTCGCACGCGGCCTGCGGCTGCTGGCCGTAGTCGAGCATGCGCACGACCGATTGCAAGTGCCCTTGCGGCTGCATGTCGCCGCCCATCACGCCGAAGCTCATGACGGCTTCGCGCTTGCCATTGACTTCCTGCGTGAGGAACGCCGGGATGATCGTGTGGAACGGGCGCTTTCCGCCTTCCACGACGTTCGCGGACTTTGGATCCATCGAGAAACCGCAGCCGCGGTTCTGCAGTGCGATACCCGTATCGGGCACGACCACGCCCGAACCGAAGCCCATGTAGTTCGACTGGATGAAGCTCACCATCATGCCGCGCTCGTCGGCGACCGACATGTAGATGGTGCCCCCCGCCTTCGGCATGCCGAAGTCGAACTGCGTCGCCTTCGACGGGTCGATGAGCTTCGCGCGCTCCGTCAGATACGCGTCGTCGAGCATCTGCTCGGGCGTCACTTCCATGGAACGCGGATCGGCGACGTAGCGATAGACGTCGGCGAAGGCGAGCTTCATCGCCTCGATCTGCAAATGCTGCGACTCGATGCGATCCACGTTCAGCGCGCTCACATCGAACTTGTCGAGAATACCGAGCGCGATGAGCGCCGCGATGCCCTGCCCGTTGGGCGGAATCTCATGCACGGTGTAGCCGCGATAGTCCTTGCTGATCGGCTCAACCCAGTCCGCGCGATAGTTGCGCAGGTCGTCCATCGTCAGCGCGGCGCCGCCCTCCCGTGCGAATGCGGCGATGCGCTCCGCGCTCTCGCCTTCGTAGAACGCGCGCGGACCATGCTGCGCGAGCAGGCGCAGCGTCTTCGCGTGGCCAGGAAAGCGCACGAGTTCGCTCACCTCGGGCGCGCGGCCGCGCGGCATGAACACATCCGCGAAGCCCGGCTGATCCTCGAGCTCGGGCACCGCCGCCGCCCACTTGTACGCGACGATGCTCGCCACCGCATGACCGCGTTCCGCAATCTCGATGGCCGGCTCCATCAGATCCGCGAAGGGCAGCGAGCCGAACTTCGAATGCAGCGCCTCCCATCCGGCGATGACGCCCGGCACCGTCACTGCATCCCAGCCGCGCTTGGGTTGACGGGCGAGTCCGTTCTCCTCGCCGTACTTGCGGCGGAAGTAGTCGACGTTCCACGCCGCCGGCGACACGCCCGACGCGTTCAGACCGTGCAGCTTCTGGCCGTCCCAGACCAGCGCAAAAGCGTCGCCGCCCAGCCCGCATGACACGGGTTCGACCACGGTGATCGCCGCCGCAGCAGCGATGGCCGCGTCGACGGCATTGCCGCCCTTCCACAACATGCGCAGGCCGGCCTGCGCGGCCAGCGGATGCGAAGTCGAGACGATATTGCGGGCGAACACCGGCAGGCGCGGCGTGGGATAGGGGTTTTGCCAGTTGAAGCGAGTCATCGAATGAAGTCCAAAATTCCTGCGGGCAGAACACGGCGGGCGATTATGTGAGCCAGCCGGGCAAAAGAGGAATATTGCATTGTCCGCTTAATCCGAAACAAATTCATTTATCGTATAAATTAATGAAATTGGCGCATGAATTCCTTCTGGGCCTTCGCACCGACCGGTGCGCTTCCAGAGCACCTTGCTTGTGTGCGCCGCCGCACGAACTTCAAGTTGATTCTCCGAATTTGCGTAAGCGATGGACCGCTTCCGCAGCCGGAAAAAGTCAAAGCGAAAATTTTCAACGCGAATTTGGCACTTGTCAGACACTTGCCTACAATCCCAATTCCCGGCATCCGCAGTACAAGAATTCAATGCGTTTGCCCGGCGTTTTTTCAGTTTTCCCGTACAACGTTTCGAAGCAAAAAGATCCGGCTTACAAAGCCGGCTGCTTATGCCGTTCGGTCGTCATGGAGAACACAATGCTGAGTCCGCACGAATTTGCCACGCTGCTACTGGTTCAGGAAGCACCCAATCAGGTCGACATGGAACGCCAGGAGCTCGACGCTCTGCTCGAACGTCAGCTCGTTCAACTCGAAAATCTCGCATCCGGACGCCAGCAATGGCGCCTCACCGCCACCGGCGATTCGACCGTCAAGGCTTTCAAGCGTTACTCGTAGCACGCGTAGCAGGGCTCGGGACGCGGCCCTCGGCCGCGTCCGCTTCACCTCCTCTGATATCTCTCAACGGATCACTTCAGCCGGCACGCAGGGTCGGGTCGACCGCGGCACGCCAGCTCAGCGCCTGTGCTCGCTGATCCAGGAAGAAACTCGCCCACGCGCTTTGCGCCTCGAGACCGGGATTCGCCTGATAGGAGCGATATCGCTCGGCGATCGCCGTCTGAAACGCACAGAATCGCTCCCTGGACAGACCACCGCGTCGCTCAGCCACATAGGCGTCGTAAAAGGTCGAGTAGACCGACTGCGCATCCGCGCCGTAATCGACCAGGGACGTCCCGCACATGCCCTGCAGCGCACTGAACGAGGGCGCGCCCATCGTTCCGTCCAGACTGGGTGTTCCCACGCAGCCCGCCAGCAACGCCGCACTCAGCGCGCCTGAAACCCACAGCATTCGCATGGCACTCACCTTCGATCGCATTTCGTGCCGCCAGTATCGGACGAACGGAACCGTCGCGCTACTCGGCCGAACGGCATAGGCCGAATGACGTTCTAGCGAGATGTGTCACGCGGCCTATGCCATTGGGCCAGGTTGTCCGCGTGGCCTCGCTCCGATAAATTGCGCAAACGGACATCGGCTGGCGCGGCACGACGCGTCGATGTCGGCTCAAATCGGAGGAGACCATGCAGGATCAGTACATTCTCGCGCTCGACCAGGGCACGACCAGTTCGCGCGCCATGCTGTTCGATAGAAACGGCAACGTCGTGTCCGTGGCGCAGAAAGAATTCCAGCAGATTTATCCGCAAGCTGGCTGGGTCGAGCACGATCCGCAGGAGATCTGGTCGACGCAGGCCGGCGTCGCCGCCGAAGCCGTCACACGCGCGGGCGAGAGCGCTTCGTCGATCGCGGCGGTGGGCATCACGAATCAGCGCGAAACCACGATCGTCTGGGACCGCGAGACAGGCAAGCCGATCTACAACGCAATCGTCTGGCAGGACCGTCGTACGGCCGGCTCCTGCGACGAGCTCAAATCGCGCGGCCTCGAAGCAATGGTGCGCGGGAAGACGGGACTTCCCATCGACGCATACTTCTCGGCGACGAAGATCCGCTGGATTCTCGACAACATCGAGGGCGCCCGCGACAAGGCGAAGCAAGGACGACTCGCGTTCGGCACCGTCGATAGCTGGCTCGTATGGAATTTCACGCGCCAGGGACTGCATGTCACGGACATCACGAATGCATCGCGCACCATGCTCTTCAACATTCATGAGCGACACTGGGACGACGAACTGCTCGACGCGCTCGACATACCGCGCAGCATGCTGCCCGAAGTGCGCCCGTCGTCCGAGGTGTACGGCACGACGCGAGGCACGGTGTTCGCCGCGGACGTCCCGCTCGCGTCGCTTGCCGGCGATCAGCACGCGGCCCTCTTCGGACAGATGTGCACGGATTCCGGCATGGTGAAGAACACCTACGGCACCGGCTGCTTTCTCGTCATGAATACGGGCGACAAGCCGATCGAGTCACGCAACAACCTCGTCACGACAATCGCCTGGCAGATCGGCGATGAGGTCAATTACGCGCTCGAAGGCAGCATCTTCATCGCGGGCGCGGTCGTGCAATGGCTGCGCGACGGGCTCGGCCTGATTCGCCACGCAAGCGAAATCGAAACGCTCGCGCGTGGCGTGCCGCATAGCGACGGCGTCTATCTCGTGCCCGCATTCGCCGGGCTCGGCGCGCCGCACTGGAACGCGCGCGCACGCGGAACGCTCTTCGGCGTCACGCGCGGCACGACATCAGGTCACATCGCGCGCGCGGCGCTCGATTCGATCGCCTATCAGTCGCTCGACGTGCTCAAGGCAATGGAAGCGGACTCGGGCATGCGCATCGGCGAATTGCGCGTCGATGGCGGCGCCTGCGCGAACAATCTGCTGATGCAGTTTCAGGCCGACATCCTCGGCGTCGAAGTCGCACGCCCGCGCATCGCGGAAACGACGGCGCTCGGCGCGGCGTATCTCGCAGGGCTCGCGGTCGGCTACTGGAAGGATGTCGATGAACTCAAGGCGCAATGGCAACTGGAGCGCCGGTTCAGTCCGTCGATGCCGGAACCGGACATCGAGTCCTGTCTCGCCGGATGGCAACGCGCGGTCCACGCGGCGAAGGTATGGGCCGACAGCTAGCGAAGCCGAACCGCTCATGTCGTTTTCCGGAACGCCGCGCCATGCGGCGGTGCAAAAATCGCTGGCGTGCGGTATCCTAAAAAAGCTGTCGAGGCTTCGGCCCCGCAGCATTCAGTACGTCTTCAGGGCGGGGTGTAATTCCCCACCGGCGGTATGTGGCGAGGCTTCGCGGCCGGACCATGAGCCCGCGAGCGCCCGCGCCGGCAACATGCGCGGGGTCAGCAGATCTGGTGAAATGCCAGAGCCGACGGTCACAGTCCGGATGAGAGAAGATGTGCAGATGGTCATGTCCGTTCCCCTTGGCGATTCTTGCATCGCGCCGAACCGGACGACGCCGCGCCTTCGGGCGTGTCGCCGTGGGGTGTCGTTCTGTCTGTTTGCAATGCCCTGAAACGTTTTTCGCTTAATTTTCTCGCGAGAGCGTTTCACATGTCCCCGACCCAAACCAGCAACAGCCTGTCGTTCGCCGCACCCGCCGTCATCGCTAACGACGCCTTTGCCGATCTTTCCCAGCTCGCTTCGTTCGATGTTCCGCCGCGTATCGCCGCAGCGCTCGACGCCATGCGCGAAGGCCGCCCCGTCGTCTTGCAGGACGATGACGATCGCGAAAACGAAGCCGATCTGATCGTCGCCGCCGAGAAACTCACCGACGCCACCATGGCCCTTCTGATCCGCGAATGCAGCGGCATCGTGTGCCTGTGCCTTCCTGACGAGCGAGTGCGCGCGCTCGAACTCCCGCCGATGGCCGCCGCCAACGGCAGCCGCTACGGCACCGCGTTCACGGTGTCGATCGAAGCACGGGAAGGTGTGACGACGGGCGTGTCGGCGGCAGATCGCGTGACGACGATTCGCGCGGCCATCGCCGATCATGCGAAGCCTGGCGATATCGTCCGGCCGGGCCACGTCTTCCCGCTGCGCGCGATGCCGGGCGGTGTGCTCGCACGGCGCGGCCACACGGAAGGCACCGTCGATCTGGCGATTCTCGCGGGACTCAAGCCCGCAGTCGTGCTGTGCGAACTGATGAACCCGGACGGCACGATGACGCGTGGCGAGCAAGTCGAGCGCTTCGCGCAGGAGCACCGCCTGCCGATGCTGACCATCGCGGAACTGGTCGAATTCCGCACGGCGCTCGCAGCGGCGCGCGAGACCGTGGAAGAAGCGGCCTGAGTCGCTAAGCGCTCAGGACAGCACGTCGCCGAAATCCCCGCGCACGCCCGCGGCGACGAGTCCGGGAAGTTCGTCCATGTGCTCCATGATCCGTGTGATGCCGGTTTCGCGCAGCACCTGCGCGTAGCCGGACGGAATGTGGCTCGCACCGACGAACGCGATGGTCTTCATGCCCGCCGCGCGTGCCGCCGTCAGCCCGGCGACGCTGTCTTCCACGACGAGACAGCGCTCTGGCGCGACATCGAGCGTGCGCGCCGCGAGCAGATAGACATCGGGATAAGGCTTCGGCCGTTCGACCTGCTGCGCGCTGAACACGCGCGCGCCGACGACTTCGTCCAGGCCCGCGCGCCGCACCGACGCGCGCACGCGCTCAAGACGGCTGTTCGACACCACCGCGACCGGCAAGCCGCAAGCTTCGAGCGCCGCGCGCACGCCGGCGATCGGTCCGACCGAGCGCGCGAGTTCCACCGCGACGCGCGCCTCGATCGTGTTGACGAAATCCGGCGGCATCACGACGCCGAACTTCGTCTCCAGATAAGTCAGGAAGCGCGAAGTCTGCTGCCCGAAAGCCGTCTTGACGGCCGGTTTGAAGTCGATGCCGGGAAACGTCTCGGTTAGGACGTCCAGCATCACGCGATCCGCGATGACTTCGCTATCGACGAGCACGCCGTCGCAATCGCAGATGAGATGATCGATCATGTTGGCTCGAATTTTGTTGAGCCAACATGATAAGCGTTCAGCAAGCGTCGGCTGCTTTTACTTCGGATGTAATGCGCGGCGCGTCCAGCCGCGCGGCGAACCATGTCACCGCGAGGGCCGCGAGCGCGACCACCGCTGCCGCCCACGGGAGCGCATCGAGTCCGTGACCATGCGTGAGCACCGCGCCGCCGAGCCACGCGCCGCCCGCATTGCCGACGTTGAACGCGCCGATATTGAGTGTCGACGCGAGATTCGGCGCGTCCTTCGCCTTCTCGACGACGCGCGCCTGCAGCGGCGGCACCGTCGCGAACGCAGCGATGCCCCACACGAAAATCGTGACGATCGCGCCGATCTGACTGTGGCTCGTCTTCGCGAAGACGGCCATGATGATCGCGAGCGCGAACAGAATGCCCATCAGCGAAGGCATCAGCGCGCGATCGGCGAGTTTGCCGCCGATCGTATTGCCGATCGTCAGCCCGACGCCGAACAGCACCAGAATCAGCGTGACGGCGCGCGGCGAGAAACCGCCGACCTGTTCGAGAATCGGCGCGATATACGTGAACACGACGAACACGCCGCCGAAACCGAGCACGGTCATCGAGAGCGCGAGCCAGACCTGGCCGTCGCGCAGCACACGCACTTCGCGTCCGAGTCCGCTCGGCGCCGCATCGTGGCGATTCGGCACGAGCGCGGTCACGCCGAGCGCGGAAAGCACGCCCAGGCCCGCAACGATCCAGAACGTCGCGCGCCATCCCAGTTCCTGACCGATGAACGTCCCGAACGGCACGCCCAGCACGTTCGCGAGCGTGAGCCCGGTGAACATCAGCGCGATGGCGCTCGCGCGCTTGTCCGCCGGCACGAGCGACGCGGCCACGACCGCGCCGATGCCGAAGAACGAGCCGTGCGCGAACGACGTCACGACGCGCGCGGCCATCAGCAGGCCATAGTCCGGCGCGACCGCGCACAGCACGTTGCCGACGATGAACACGAGCATGAGCCCCTGCAGCGCGAGCTTGCGCGGCAGCTTGCTCGTCAGCACGGCGAGCAGCGGCGCGCCGACTGCGACGCCGAGCGCGTATCCGGTGACGAGCAGGCCCGCTGACGGAATCGAGACGGACAGATCGTGCGCGACGTTGGGCAGCAGGCCCATGATGACGAACTCCGTCGTGCCGATGGCGAAGGCGCTGATCGCCAGCGCGAGAAGAGGAAGAGGCATGGTGGCTCCGGATCAGAATTGGGCGGTCACGAATTCGACGACCACGCCCGGGCCCAGCCGCACGAAGAGCTGAAGCTCGCGAGCGAGCGGCACTTCGGCGAACTGGTAGGCATAGCCGTGGCAATCGAGACGTTCGAGCAATGCGCGCCACTCGGCTTCGTCGTCGACGCGCAGCGCCAGATGGTCGATGCGCGTCGCGCCCGGCCGTTCAGCGGGATGCGAATCCACGACGCCCGAGGCGACCAGATGCACCGCCGGCCGCGCGCCGAGATAAAGCCAGTAGCCGCCGACGCCGAAAGGCGGCCGTGGCCCGACTCGCATCCCGGCGATATCGACGAAGAAGCGCATGAACGCATCGCAGTCGGGCGCGACGAGGGTGACGTGATCGAGTTGCATGACGCAAATGCTCCTCAAAGGGTTAACGCTTAGGCGGCATTTTGCGGGCTATGCGTTGCTTTGAGAATTGGTCTACCCTTTGAATCATTATCAAACTGGATTTGAAAATGACGATGGATCGGCTCGGCGACATGCGCCTTTTCGTGGAAGCGGCCGCGGCGGGCAGTCTGTCGGCGGCGGGGCGCAAGCTCGGACTGTCGCCGGCTGCGGCGAGCGCACGGCTCATCAAGCTGGAAAAAGCGCTGCACACGCGGCTTTTCGAGCGCACGACGCGCCAGTTGCGCGTCACCGACGAAGGCCGCTTGTATCTGCAGCACTGCCGGATCGCGCTGCAGGCGATCGACGACGCCGAAGCCGCGTTGCAGGCCGGTCAGAACGTCGTGCGCGGCAAAGTGCGCATCTCGGCGACGTCGAATTTCGGGCGCTCGATGCTGCGCGGCTGGATCGACGAATTCAGCGCGCTGCATCCGGACGTGAGATTCGCGCTCACGCTGTCGGATTCGGTATCGAATCTGTTGCTGGAGGAGATCGATCTGGCGATTCGCTTCGGCGCACCGCCCGACAGCGGACTCGCCGCGCGCGCGCTCGCGCCGAATCGACGCGTGCTGTGCGCATCGCCCGAGTATCTCGCGCGCAAGGGCGTGCCCAGGACGCCCGCGGAGTTGATGGGTCACGATTTCGTCGTCGTGGTCACGGCAAGCGGGCCGCTCAACGAGCTCGATTTCGTCCGTGGCGACGAGCGCTACGCGTACACGATCCCGCTCGCGGACGCCTGGGAAACCAACGACGGCGCGATGACCCGCGCGTGGGCGCTCGCGGGCCACGGCATCGCGCATAAATCGATCTGGGATATCGCCGCCGACGTGCGCGCCGGCACGCTGAAGATGGTGCTGCCCGACTGGTGCACGCACGAGGCCGCCGTTCACGCCCTCTTCCACGCGAACCGCTACATGGCGCCGCGCGTGCGCGTGCTGCTGGATTTTCTGGTCGCGCGTTTCGAGAAAACGACGCACGAATTGCTCGGCGATCTGGCGTATCCGCCCGAGCCGCGCCCATCGCGTCAGAAATTGCCGTCGGCGCTATAATATCGGGCTAAATTACAGCAAAAAGCGGGCAGATCACGGTAGAAGTCCGCGAAACTCCTTCAATCCCCTTTACCAGCGCCCCCAGATCAACCACTGTGACCGGCGACGATTCATGACCAAAAAAGTTTATGTAAAGACCTTCGGCTGCCAGATGAACGAGTACGACTCCGACAAGATGGTCGACGTACTCGGCGCGGCAGAAGGACTCGTCAAGACGGACACGCCCGAAGACGCGGACGTCATTCTCTTCAACACGTGCTCGGTGCGCGAAAAAGCCCAGGAGAAAGTGTTCTCCGATCTCGGCCGCGTGCGCGAGCTGAAGGAAGCGAACCCGAATCTGCTGATCGGCGTCGGCGGTTGCGTCGCGAGCCAGGAAGGCGCGTCGATCGTCGCGCGCGCGCCGTATGTCGATCTCGTGTTCGGTCCGCAGACGCTGCATCGCCTGCCCGCGATGATCGATCAGCGCCGCGCCACCGGCCGCGCGCAGGTCGACATCACGTTCCCGGAAATCGAGAAGTTCGATCATCTGCCGCCCGCGCGAGTCGATGGACCGAGCGCGTTCGTGTCGATCATGGAAGGCTGCTCGAAATATTGCAGCTATTGTGTCGTGCCCTACACGCGCGGCGAGGAAGTCTCGCGCCCGCTCGACGACGTGCTCACCGAGATCGCCGGCCTCGCCGATCAGGGCGTGCGCGAAGTCACGCTGCTCGGCCAGAACGTGAACGCCTATCGCGGCGCGCTGACCTTGGGCTCGCACGACATCGCGGATTTCGCGACGCTCATCGAGTACGTTGCGGAGGTGCCGGGCATCGAACGCATTCGCTATACGACCTCGCATCCGAAGGAATTCACGCAGCGCCTCATCGACACCTACGCGAAAGTGCCGAAGCTCGTCTCGCATCTGCATTTGCCGGTGCAGCACGGCTCGGACCGCATTCTGATGGCGATGAAGCGCGGCTATAGCGTGATCGAGTACAAGTCGGTCATCCGCAAGCTTCGTGCGATTCGTCCGGATTTGTCGCTGTCGACGGACTTCATCGTCGGTTTCCCCGGCGAGACCGAGGACGATTTCAACAAGATGATGGCGCTCGTCGACGAGATGAGCTACGACACGAGTTTTTCGTTCATCTACAGCCCGCGTCCCGGCACGCCCGCAGCAAACCTGCACGACGACACACCGCGCGAAGTGAAGCTCAAGCGTCTGCAACATTTGCAGGCGACCATCGAGGAAAACGTGCAGCGCATCAGCGCGTCGATGGTTGGTAAAGTCGAGCGTATTCTGGTCGAGCGGCCCGCGCGCAAGGACCCGAACGAGCTGGCCGGGCGCACGCAGAACAACCGCGTCGTCAATTTCCCCGCGCCGGCCGAGTCGCACGCGCGGCTGATCGGCCAGATGATCGACGTGAAGATCGTGCACGCGTATCCGCATTCGCTGCGCGGCGAACTGGTCATGGCGCCCGAGCTGACGCACTAAAGAAAGGAACTCAAGTTCACCTTGAAGAACGCTCCTACGCAGCATCTGGAATTCACCGCACCGCGCGAGGACAACGCGCGGCTCGCCAACCTCTGCGGCCCGCTCGACGAAAACCTGCGGCAGATCGAGCAGGCGCTCGACGTGACGCTTTCGCGACGCGGCCACAAGATCGCGATTCGTGGCCGTGGCGCGAAAGTCGCGCTCGCGGCGCTCGAGAACTTCTACAACCGCGCGCGCGATCCGATTTCCGTCGACGACATTCAGCTTGCACTCGTCGAGGCGCGCCATGCGACGCGCCGCGCGAGGGATGCGCGTGAAGCCAACGGCGAAGAAGGCGAGATCGATCCGCGTTTTCGTGGCGATCCGGATCATCCTTTCGATGAACCGAGCGCGACGATCGACCTCGGCGACGACGAAGACCACGGTCCGAAGCTCTACACGCGGCGCGCCGATCTGCGCGGCCGCACGCCGGCGCAGCGCGAATATCTGAAGCAGATCATCGCGCACGACGTGACGTTCGGCATCGGGCCGGCGGGCACGGGCAAGACGTATCTCGCGGTTGCTTGCGCGGTCGATGCGCTCGAACGCGATCAGGTGAAGCGCATCGTGCTGACGCGGCCGGCCGTCGAAGCGGGCGAGCGGCTCGGCTTCCTGCCGGGCGATCTCGCGCAGAAGGTCGATCCGTATCTGCGTCCTCTGTATGACGCGCTTTACGACCTGCTCGGCTTCGACAAGACCGCGAAGATGTTCGAGCGCCAGATGATCGAGATCGCGCCGCTCGCGTACATGCGCGGGCGCACGCTGAATCACGCGTTCATCATTCTCGACGAGGCGCAGAACACCACGCCCGAACAGATGAAGATGTTCCTCACGCGTATCGGCTTCGGCTCGAAGGCGGTCGTCACCGGCGATACCACGCAGGTCGATCTGCCGCGCGGCCACAAGAGCGGGCTGATCGAGGCGCAGCACGTGCTGTCGGAAGTGCGCGGCATCGCGATCACGCACTTCACGTCGGCGGATGTGGTGCGGCACCCGCTCGTCGCGCGCATCGTCGAGGCTTACGACGCGCAATCGCAGAAAGATGCCGCGCTCGCCGAGGCGGCGCGCGTCGCGCAGTCATTGCAGCAAAAACCCGAATGAAGCCACGCCTCGCTTTGACGATGCAGTTCCCGGCGGCAAAAGCGTATCCGTCGCACAAGGCGATCCTGCCGCGCGCGACGGTCGCTCGCTGGATCAAGGCTGCGCTTTTCGCCGATGCCGAACTGACCGTGCGCTTCGTCGATGAGGAAGAAGGCCGGATGCTCAATCGCACGTATCGGCAGAAGGATTACGCGACGAACGTGCTCACGTTCGCCTACGCGGAATCCGAGGACGATCCCGTCGCGGGCGATCTGATTCTGTGCTGCCCGGTCGTCGAGCGCGAGGCGGACGAACAGGGCAAGCCGCTTGCCGCGCACTATGCGCACCTGATCGTCCACGGCACGCTGCATGCGCAGGGCTACGACCACGAAGTCGAAAGCGAAGCGCAAGAGATGGAATCCATCGAGACGGATATCATGCAGTCTCTGGGATTTTCCGATCCTTACGTGCCTTTGACCTGAAGCCGGTCGATGTCCTCGATGTTTTGAACGCGCCGTGAACGACAAGACGCCCGAACCCGCGCAACCCGCACTTTCCGAAGTCGATCCGACGCCCGCGCCCTGCCCGGACTATCCGCCCGCGCTCGGCGAATCCGCGCTGCTGACGGACGAGGAGCTGGCCGCGTCGCGCGACGCGGCGCTCGTTCATTGGGACCGGACGTCGGATTTATGGCTCTTCGGTTATGGCTCGCTGATCTGGAACCCTGGCTTGCCGACGCTCGAAGCCGTGCGCGGCAAGGTGCATGGCTACCATCGCGGGCTTTATCTGTGGTCGCGCGTGAATCGCGGCACGCCGGAACAGCCCGGCCTCGTGCTGGCGCTCGATCGTGGCGGCTCGTGCACCGGCATGGCGTTCAGGCTCGCGGGCGCCGATGCGATCGAGCATCTTCAGGTGCTGTGGCGGCGCGAAATGGCGATGGCTTCGTATCGGCCCGCGTGGCTGCCCTGCACGCTCGCGGACGGACGGCGCGTCGAGGCGCTTGCGTTCGTGATGCGCCGGGATGCGACTTCCTATACCGGCAAACTCGCCGATCCGATCGTGCGCACCGTGCTCGGCTGTGCGAGCGGTCGCTACGGCACGACGCTGGATTACGTCAGCCGGACCGTCGAGGCGCTGCGCGAAAGCGGGATGCCGGATCGGGCGCTCGAAGCGCTGTTGAAGCGGTGTCAGGCGCAGGCAAATAAATGACGCGCGTGCTTTTTGCATCCGTATGACTTTCTCGTTGCGCATCGTCCGTTCGGCTAACGCTCGGGGTCGGACATACTTCTCGCATATTTATCGGCTAGCATGGCTCATGACATGCCCGCCGCGCCACCCAGCCCGCGTTTTTCCTTGGTGTATGCTTAAACTTCCGCTAACCTGCGCCCGGGAACTCCCGGGCGCTCCGCTATGAACGAACCCTATCCCAGTCGACGCCACACCGACAAACCCGTGGAAAAGCGCTCTCTTCTCGAACGCCTGACCGATTTCATCTCGCACGAGCCCGAATCGCGCGACGAACTTCTTGAAGTGCTCCAGGACGCGCACGAGCGCAACCTGCTCGACGCCGATTCGCTCTCGATGATCGAAGGCGTCTTTCAGGTGTCCGATCTCTGCGCGCGCGACATCATGGTTCCGCGCGCCCAGATGGACGCCATCAACATCGCGGAAACACCCGCCGAATTCATCCCCTTCGTGCTCGACAAGGCGCACTCGCGCTATCCCGTGTACGAAGGCAATCGCGACAACATCATCGGCGTGCTGCTCGCCAAAGATCTGCTGCGCTACTACGCCGAAGAAGAATTCGACGTGCGCGGCATGCTGCGCCCCGCCGTGTTCATTCCCGAGTCGAAACGCCTGAACGTGCTGCTGCACGACTTTCGCGTGAACCGCAATCACATCGCGATCGTCGTCGACGAATACGGCGGCGTGGCGGGCCTCATCACGATCGAAGACGTGCTGGAGCAGATCGTCGGCGACATCGAGGACGAATACGATTTCGACGAAGAAGCCGGCAATATCATCGCGACGCCGGACGGCAAGTATCGCGTGCGCGCGCTGACCGGCATCGAACAATTCAACGAGGAATTCGGCACCGATTACTCCGACGATGAAGTCGATACCATCGGCGGCCTCGTCACCCATCGCTTCGGGCGCGTGCCGCATCGCGGCGAGAAGGTGCGCATCGACGATTTCGCGTTCGAGATCCTGCGCGGCGACGCCCGGCAGATTCACGTTCTTCTCGTGCGGCGCGTGCCGAATCTCGCGCAGCAACATCATCACGCAGGCGACGACGAAGACGAATTGCGCGACTAAGCGCGTCGCGGGCGTCGGAAAAAATCCGCGCCCGCCATCTTCTCTTCGCACGCTTTCGTTTCATCTCGACCGTCATCAATGGCCGATTCATCGTTTCGCTTCCTCTCCCGTCAACGCGACGCGTCCGTCATCGCCGAGTCGCCGCGCGCATTGCCCTTCTGGCATTACCTCGTCGCCGCCGTGCTCGGCGCCGTCAATACGCTCTCCTTCGCACCGACGCCGCACGGCGGCTGGATCGAGCTCGTCATCTTCGCGCTGTTTTTCGCGTGGCTCACGCGCACCGACAACTGGCGAAGCGCCGCCGCGACCGGCTGGGCGTTCGGCTTCGGCAACTTCGTGACCGGCGTGTGGTGGCTCTACGTCAGCATGCATGTCTACGGCGGCATGGCCGCGCCGCTCGCCGCGGCTGCCGTCGCGCTGTTTTCGCTGTATCTCGCGATTTATCCGGCGCTGTCGAGCGTGGTCTGGTCGTTCGTCGCGGGCCGCGCGCGCTTCGGCGATGAAGACATCGCGACCGCACGCGACATCGATGCCTCGCAGCGCTTTGCGCCGACGTGGCACGGCGCGTTTGCGTTCGCGAGCGCGTGGGCGCTTGGCGAATGGCTGCGCGGTCTCGTGTTCACGGGCTTTCCCTGGCTCGCGAGCGGTTATGCGCAAGTCGACGGACCGCTCAAGGGCTTCGGCTCGATCGTCGGCGTGTATGGTGTCGGCTGGGTGCTCGCGCTCGTCGCCGCGCTGATCGTGCAGGCGGTCTATCACTTTCGCAAATCGCGGCGGCTCGCCTACGCGCCGGGCATCGCGGCCATCGCGCTGATCGTCGCGGGCATGTTGCTCTCACTCGTCGAATGGACGACGCCCGCCAATGCGCCGCTCGACGTGCGTCTCCTGCAAGGCAACGTGAAGCAGGAGATGAAGTTCGAACAGGCCGGCGTCGATGAATCGCTCGCGCTCTACCAGCGGCTCATCACCGAGAAGCCGGCCGATCTGATCGTCACGCCGGAAACCGCGCTGCCCGTTTTGTCCGTGCAGATTCCTCAGGACTTCGCCGTCGCGATCCGAAACTTCGCGGACAACACGAATTCGTCGATTCTCTTCGGCGCGATCGGCGTCACGATTCTCCCGGACGGCCGCGCAACCGATTTCACCAACAGCCTCTTCGGCGTCACACCGCACGTGAACGGCGTGTACCGCTACGACAAGCATCATCTCGTACCCTTCGGCGAATTCGTGCCGCTCGGCTTTCACTGGTTCGTGCGCTTGATGGGCATTCCGCTCGGCGATCTCGCGCGCGGGCCGATCGCGCAGAAGGCGTTCATCGTGCACAACCAGCCGGTCGCCGTCGATATCTGCTACGAGGACATCTTCGGCGAAGAGATCGCGCGCACGATCCGCGAGCAGGAAACGCCCGCGGGCATTCTCGTCAACTCGACGAATCTCGCGTGGTTCGGCAATACGATCGCGCTCGATCAGCATCTCCAGATCGCGCGCATGCGATCGATCGAAACCGGCCGGCCGATGCTGCGCGCCACCAACACCGGCATGACGGCGGTGATCGCGGCGAACGGCGATGTCGTGTCGAAGCTGCCGACCTTCACGACCGGCGTGCTCGAAGCGCACGTGCAAGGAACCTCGGGCAGCACGCCGTATGTGACGAGCGGGAACATGACGGTGATCGCGGTATCGCTGTTGTTGCTTGCGTTCGGGTTCGCGTTCGCGCCGAACCGGAAACGTCCGGGCACGCGCTGAACATCGACTGAAACGCGGCCGCGTCGCACCGGGCGACGCGGCTCGCGCGGCCCGCCCTTCTCCCAAAAAGCCGCACCCGCCCTGCCGTTCGGCTAAAATTCTCCGTTTCAGCACTTTGGCCGAGCCTCCGAGTCGCGTCGTCACGACGATGGCCGCGCCGCGTCCGCCCCGCACAAGGCAATCATGCTCACATTCCAGCAAATCATTCTGACGCTGCAGTCCTACTGGAACGAAAAGGGCTGCGCGCTCCTCCAGCCGATCGACATGGAAGTCGGCGCGGGCACCTCGCACGTCCACACGTTCCTGCGCGCGATCGGCCCCGAGCCGTGGCGCGCGGCCTACGTTCAACCGTCGCGCCGCCCGAAGGACGGCCGCTATGGCGAGAACCCGAACCGCCTGCAGCACTACTATCAGTATCAGGTCGTGCTGAAGCCCGCGCCTGAAGACATCCTCGATCTGTACCTCGGCTCGCTCGAAGCGCTCGGCTTCGATCTGAAGCAGAACGACGTGCGCTTCGTCGAGGACGACTGGGAGAATCCGACGCTCGGCGCGTGGGGTCTCGGCTGGGAAGTGTGGCTCAACGGCATGGAAGTGACGCAGTTCACCTACTTCCAGCAGGCGGGCGGTATCGATTGCAAGCCGGTGCTCGGCGAAATCACCTACGGTCTCGAACGTCTCGCGATGTATCTGCAGAAGGTCGAGAACGTGTACGACCTCATCTGGACCGAATGGGAAGAAGATGGCCCGAACGGCCGCGTGCTGCGTCAACTGACCTATGGCGATGTGTATCACCAGAACGAAGTCGAGCAGTCCACGTATAACTTCGAGCACGCGAACGTCGATCTGCTCTTCACGTTCTTCAAGAGCTACGAAGAAGAAGCGAAGAAGATGATCGATGCGAAGCTCGCGCTGCCCGCGTATGAACTCGTGCTGAAGGCAGGCCACACGTTCAATCTGCTCGATGCGCGCGGCGCCATTTCCGTGACGGAGCGCGCGGCGTACATCGGCCGCATTCGTGCGTTGTCGCGCCTCGTCGCGCAGGCTTATTACGATTCGCGCGAAGCGCTCGGCTTCCCGATGCTCGGCAATCCGGTGCGAGGCGATCGCGATCTCGTCACCGACGAGCAGGAAGCGCAGCGTCCCGCATGGGCGCCGCCGCTGAAACCGGAAAGCACGCCGCCGGGCGAACGCAGCAACAACGAACAGGTTTGACGAGGCTCGACAGAACAATGACGCAATCCAACCACGCTTCCCTGCTCGTCGAACTGCTCACCGAAGAACTGCCGCCGAAAGCGCTCGCGCGTCTCGGCACCGCTTTTGCCGATGGCATCGTCGAGCGTCTCGCCGCGCGCGATCTGATCGACGGCGCGCCCACGTTCGAAAAGTACGCGACGCCGCGACGCCTCGCCGTGCTCATCAGGAACGTGCGCGATGTCGCGCCGGAAAAGCAGGTGCGCGAGAAAGTGCTGCCGGTGTCGGTCGCGCTCGACAAGGAAGGCAACCCAACGCCGCCGCTCGCAAAGAAGCTCGCTGCGCTCGGCTTCCCCGACTTCCCGCTCGCCGAGCTCGAACGCGCGCAGGACGGCAAGGCGGAAGCGTTCTTCCTGCGCTACGCCGCGCCCGGCGCGACACTCGCCGACGGTCTGCAAGCCGCGCTCGATGAAACCCTCGGCAAGCTGCCGATTCCGAAGGTCATGACCTATCAGCGTCCTGACGGCACCAGCGTGCAGTTCGTGCGTCCGGTGCAACGCCTCGTCGCCATGCATGGGCGCGATGTCGTGCCGGTGAGCGCGCTCGGCGTCGATTCGGGCGATACGACCGTCGGTCATCGATTCATGTCGGAAGGCTTCGTCGCGATTCCGAACGCCGACGAATACGCCAACACGCTGCGCAGCAAAGGGCACGTCGTCGCCAATTTCGACGATCGCCGCGAATCGATTCGCACGCAGCTTCTGGCGTTCGCCGGCGACGACCGCGTCGTGATGCCCGAAGCGCTGCTCGATGAAGTGAACGCGCTCGTCGAATGGCCGGTCGTCTACGAATGCCGCTTCGACGAGGAATTCCTGCAGGTGCCGCAGGAATGTCTCATCCTCACGATGCAGACGAACCAGAAGTACTTCGCACTCACGGACCAGCACGGCAAGCTGCGCTCGCGCTTTTTGATCGTGTCGAACATCGATACGAAGACGCCCGACGAGATCGTCGAAGGCAACGAGCGCGTCGTGCGCCCGCGTCTCGCCGATGCGAAGTTCTTCTTCACGCAGGACAAGAAGAAGCGTCTCGAAGACCGCGTGCCGCTGCTCGCGAACGTCGTCTATCACAACAAGCTCGGTTCGACGCTGCAACGCGTCGAGCGTGTCGAGGCGCTCGCAGGCGAAATCGCGCCGATGGTCGGCGTCGATGCCGCGCTCACGCGCCGCGCCGCGCGTCTCGCGAAGGCCGATTTGCTGACCGACATGGTCGGCGAATTCCCCGAGCTGCAAGGCACGATGGGCACGTACTACGCGCGTCACGACGGCGAGCCGGAAGAAGTCGCGCTCGCGTGTTCGGAGCACTATCAGCCGCGCTTCTCGGGCGATGAAACGCCGTCGACGGGCGTCGGCGCCGCGGTCGCGCTCGCGGACAAGCTGGAAACGATCGTCGGCATCTGGGGCATCGGTCTCGCGCCGACCGGCGAAAAAGATCCGTTCGCGCTACGCCGTCACGCGCTCGGCGTGCTGCGCATCCTGCTGGAAAAGAAGCTGCCGATCGATCTTCGCGATCTCGTCGGCAGCGCCCAACGCCAGTTCGCGGGCATGCCGCAAGTCGCCGATTCGACCGAAGCCATCTACGCGTTCTTCCTCGATCGCCTGCGTGGTCTGTTGCGCGAACGCGGCTTCGAAGCGAACGATATCGAAGCGGTGCTGAGCCTGAACCCGACGCGT
This sequence comes from Caballeronia sp. EK, assembly GCF_014384845.1. Classification (NCBI taxonomy): domain Bacteria; kingdom Pseudomonadati; phylum Pseudomonadota; class Betaproteobacteria; order Burkholderiales; family Burkholderiaceae; genus Caballeronia; species Caballeronia sp. EK. Next base: position 225,023 of record NZ_JACSUE010000009.1, on the reverse strand, counting down.
CTCGACGACATCGTCGCGCGCCTCGATGCCGTGCGCGAGTTCGCCGCGCTGCCCGAAGCGGCGGCGCTCGCGGCCGCCAACAAGCGCATCTCGAACATCCTGAAGAAGTCTGAGCAAGGCGCGCCTTCGTCGGTGAACAAGGAACTGCTCGTCGAAGCGGCGGAGAAGAATCTCTACGCGCAGATCGAGCAGGTGACGCCGCGCGTGCAGAGTCAGCTCGCGGCGCGCAACTATACGGAAGCGCTGACCGCGCTCGCCGCGTTGCGCGAGAGCGTCGACACGTTCTTCAACGACGTGATGGTGAACGCGGAAGATCCCGCGCTGCGCAACAATCGGCTCGCATTGCTCAACGCATTGCATCAGCAGATGAACTGCGTCGCCGATATTTCGAAGCTCGCTGCCTGACGCGCCGCCATGGTCATGAACCGAAAACTGGTCATCCTCGATCGCGACGGCGTGATCAACGCCGATTCCGATGCGTTCATCAAGTCGCCGGACGAATGGGTCGCCATTCCCGGCAGCCTCGAAGCCATCGCGCGCCTGAATCAGTCGGGCTATCGCGTGGCGATCGCATCGAATCAGTCGGGCATCGGGCGCGGTCTCTTCGACATGGCCGCGCTGAACGCGATGCATCAGAAGATGAATCGCGCGGTCGCGGCCGTCGGCGGACGTATCGACGCGGTGTTCTTCTGCCCGCACACGGCGGAAGATCAATGCGATTGCAGAAAGCCGAGGCCTGGCATGTTGCAGCAGATCATCGACCGCTTCGAGATCGATCCTGAAGACACGCCCGTCGTCGGCGATTCGCTGCGCGATCTGCAAGCGGGCGCGGCGCTCGGCTTTCCCGTGCATCTCGTGCTCACCGGCAAGGGCGAAAAGACGCTCAAGGAAGGCCAGTTGCCCGAAGGCACCGTGGTTCACAAGGACTTGCGCGCGTTCGCGCTCGAGTTCCTCGCACGGCATCAGGACCGCTCCGCGGCCCAGTAACACCGAGACGTCATGCGCTTCATCCGTTCGCTGCTGTTGATGCTTTACTTCATCGTGTACACGACGCCGTACGCGATCGCCTGTTTCATTGCGTTTCCGTTCATGCGCGCCGACAAGCGCTACTGGATGGCGGCCGGCTGGTGCAAATCGACCATCGTCGTGCTGCGGCATCTGATCGGGATTCGCTACAAGATCGAAGGCATGGAGAATCTGCCGGACGGTCCCGCCGTGCTGTTGTCGAAGCATCAGTCCGCATGGGAGACGCTCGCGTTTCCCGCGTTGATGCCGCGCCCGCTCTGCTACGTGTTCAAGCGCGAGTTGCTCTACGTGCCGTTCTTCGGCTGGGCGCTCGGGCTGCTCAAGATGGTCCATATCGATCGCAAGCAGGGACGCGATGCGTTCGCTTCCGTCACGAGCCAGGGCCGCGCGCGCATGGACGAAGGCGCGTGGGTCATCATGTTTCCCGAAGGCACGCGCACGCGCGTCGGCAGCCAGGGCAAGTACAAGACCGGCGGCGCGCGCTTCGCTGTCGTGACCGGCGCACCGGTCGTGCCGATCGCGCACAACGCCGGTCACGTCTGGCCACGCAATTCGTTCATCAAATATCCGGGTATAGTCACGGTGTCGATCGGCAGGCCGATCGATACAGCCGGCCTCACGCCCGAGGAAGTGAACACGCGCGTCGAAAGCTGGATCGAGGCGGAAATGCGCCGCATCGATCCGCACGCTTACGCCGCGCCGAACGCGCAGCCGGGTGAAGCCGGCGCCGCGGGCGCGGGCCGCTGAAGCGGCAGCGTTCGAATCGAGCCGCGGCGTGCCTTACTCATTCTTCTCGTCATTCCTGCGCCGTGAGCGCAAAGCCGAGCCGATGCAGAAAGCCCCATCGCGACAGCGCCCCGCCGTCGCGCTCGATACCCTGCAACTCGATCTGCCGTTCGAGCATGCGCCGGCATACTCCGGCGCGCCGCCCGCGAACGGACCCGCTCCGCTGCGCGGCGATGTCCCCGCCGCCGATCCCGTTCCCGTTCTCACGCCCCCCGCTCCGGCAACACCGCTGCCCGATGGCGTGCGCCTGCGCCGCATCGCGTTGAAGGCGGGCGCGCTGGAGTATCGGTTGAGGCGTTCGGCGCGACGCACGATCGGCTTTTGCATCGACGGCACCGGGCTCGCGATCACCGCGCCGCGCTGGGTGACGATCGCGGATATTGAAAGCGCGATCCTCGACAAGCAGAACTGGATCGTCAAGAAGCTCACCGAATGGCAGACGCGCGTCGAGCAGCGCGCGCTGCCGCGCATCGACTGGAAGGATGGCGCGCAGTTTCCGTATCTCGGCAAGACGATCAGCGTGTCGCTCGGCTCGACGGCAAGCGCGCTGTCCTTCGACGACAAGACCAACGTGCTCTCGCTCGCGCTGCCCACGCTAGCCGACGCGCAGCAGATCAAGGATCGCGTGCAGGGCTGGCTGCAATCGGAAGCGAAGCGCATCTTCGGCGGGCGGCTCGCGGTGTATGCGGCGAAGCTCGGCGTCGAGTATCGCGCGTATGCGTTGTCATCGGCGGCGACGCGCTGGGGCAGTTGTTCCAGCGACGGCAAGATCCGCCTGAACTGGCGGCTCATTCATTTCCCGATGTCGATCATCGATTACGTCGTCGCGCACGAGCTCGCGCATCTGCGCGAGATGAACCACAGCCCGCGCTTCTGGCAGACGGTCGAGTCCATCTTTCCCGAGTTCCGCGAAGCGCGGCATACGCTCAAGCATCATCCGCCGGATCTGTTGCCGGCGCTCTGAGGTGTCGTCAGCATGCGGCGGGCGCCGACGGTACAATTTCCTTCCTGTCCCCCGCAAACGACACACAACAGGAACCCCACCATGCGACTCCTCCATACGATGCTGCGCGTCGGCGACCTGCAGCGTTCCATCGATTTTTATACGCGCATTCTCGGCATGAAAGTGCTGCGTCAAAGCGAGAACACCGAGTACAAGTACACGCTCGCGTTCGTCGGCTACGGCCCGGAAAGCGAGAACAGCGTGCTCGAGCTGACCTATAACTGGGGCACCGACAAGTACGACCTCGGCACGGCTTACGGCCATATCGCGCTCGAAGTCGACGACGCCGCCGACGCATGCGAGCGCATTCGCCAGGCAGGCGGCAAGGTCACGCGCGAAGCCGGACCGGTGAAAGGCGGCACGACGGTGATCGCGTTCGTCGAAGATCCGGACGGCTACAAGGTCGAACTGATCGAAAAGCATTCGTAACGCACGCAGCACATCGCGCGCCGCGCATTCGTCGCGGCGCGCAATCTCCACGGGCTCATCACGACCTTTCGCTCATCGAAGGCCGTTCGCTGGCACAATCGACGCTCCAAATCAGTGCATGGCCTCTCCGGCCACGCTTACCGAGCCAGCCGATGAGCACGCCGTCCGTCTCCCTGCGCCGCGCCCCCGACGCCACCGCCATCATCGTGATGATCGCGCTGTGCGGCGCGTGGGGATTCCAGCAAGTCGCGATCAAGGAAGCTAACGCATCGATTCCGCCGATGCTGCAAGCCGGCATCCGCTCGCTGATCGCAACATGCCTCGTATGGATCTGGACGCGCACGCGCGGCGTGCCGCTTTTCCAGCGCGACGACACGCTGCCGGCCGGCCTGCTCGCGGGTCTGCTATTCGGCGGCGAGTTCGTCTGCATTTTCTTCGGCCTGAGTCTCACCACGGCGACGCGCATGGCCGTGTTTCTCTACACCGCGCCCTGCTTCACCGCGCTCGGCCTGCACTGGTTCGTCGCGGGCGAACGGCTTTCGCGCACACAGTGGTGCGGCATCGTGCTCGCGTTCTGCGGCATCGCGCTCGCGTTCGCCGACGGCTTTCTGCACGGCAATCCGAACAGCACATCGACGATGCGGGGTATCGCGGGCGATGCGCTCGGCATCATGGCCGGCATCTTCTGGGCCGCGACGACGGTCGTCGTGCGCGCGTCGTCGCTATCGCATGCGAGCGCGAGCAAGACGCTGTTCTATCAGCTGGCGGTGTCGGCGGTGCTGCTGCTCGTGCTCGCGGCGGGCATCGGACAGACGCACGTCGGAGCCGTCTCGCCGCTTGCGATCGCGAGCCTCGCGTATCAGGCGATCGTCGTCGCGTTCATCAGCTATCTGACATGGTTCTGGCTGCTCACGCGCTATATGGCGTCGCGGCTCTCGGTGTTCTCGTTTCTCACGCCGATCTTCGGCGTCACCTTCGGCGTGCTGCTGCTCGGCGAGCAGTTCACCGCGCGTTTCATGGTCGCCGCGGCGATGGTGCTCGCGGGCATCGCGCTGGTGAACCGTCCCGCGCGCCGGACGTAGCTCATTCCGGCGCGGTCGCGCGAATCGTGACCATGTCGTGATCGATGTCGTCGTCGTGACCGGACGCGGCACGGAGGTGCTCCGCCGGCATCGGTTCGACCGGATAGCCGTGCTTCTCCCACGCATCCAGCCCGCCCTTCAGCGGCCGCACATGGCTGAAACCCTTCGCGCGCAACTGCCGCGCGATGATCTTCGCGGTCGCCTCGTTCGGGCACACGCAATACACGACCACCTCGTGCTCCGAATACAACTGATCGACGCGATCCGGCGAATCGAGATCCAGCGCGATCGCGCCCGCGATGCGATACGGCTCGCGGCGGCGAATCTCCGCCGGGCGCGCGTCGTAGATCACGGGCGGCGTGTCGGAACGCATCATCGAGTCGAGCTGGTCCGGCGTGATGTGATACTTCGCGAGCCACTGACGAAACCGCTCGCGCCGGATCCATCGATACAGCAGGAAGCCGAGCGCGACCATCACGAGAATATCGATCACCGTCGTGCCGTTGGCGCGCACCAGCACGACGAGTCGCGCGATCTGTTCCTGCAGCGCCGCGCCGCCGAGCATCCAGAAACTCGCCCACGCGGTCGCGCCGATCAGATCCCACAACAGGAACACGCGCACTTCGATCTGCGTGGTGCCGAGCAGCGGCGCCGACACGAGCCCGAGCCCCGGCACGAACTTCGACAGCGCGAGCAGCGGCACGCCGAAGCGCTCGAACCAGCGGCGCGCGGTGCGCAGCGTCGAATCGATGGACAGCGAGAAGCGCACGAGCGAGTTGAGAAAGCGGCGGCCGTAGAGGCGGCCCGCGGCGAACCAGAGTGAATCCGCGATGAGCACGGCGAGCACCGCGGCCGCGAGCATCTGCCAGAACGGCGCGTTGCCGGCGGCGACGATCGTGCCGGCGAGAATCAGCATCGGCGCGGCGGGGACGGGCACGCCGAGTTGCGTCGCGAGGACGCTGACGAAGACGGCCCACGCGCCCCACGACGACGCGAGCGAAGTCGGGACGTGCGGCATTCGAACCTCTTGATCGAGCTTTCGTGAAGGTGAGCGCCGGCGCGTTGGGGTCCGGCGCAAAGGGTTACACTGTATCGCGATCCCGACAAACACGCCCAATCGATCCGGGCGACGAGAGCAGGACGCGAGGCAACAACCGGGGGAGTCAGCGTGCAAGCCATCACTCAGCCTTTCTTCGACATCAACACCGGCACGATGACGTATGTCGTCTACAAAGAGGCCGGTTCAGCAGCGGCGATCGTCGATCCCGTGCTCGACTACGATCCGAAAGCCGCGCGCACCTCGACGCAATCAGCCGATGCGGTCGTCGCGTTCGTGCGCGAAGAGCGGCTCTCCGTCGAATGGATTCTGGAGACGCACGCGCATGCCGACCATCTTTCGGCGGCGCCGTATCTGAAGCGCACGCTGGGCGGAAAGATCGCCATCGGCGAATCGATACGCGCCGTGCAGGGCGTGTTCAAGAAGATTTTCGATCTCGAACCGGAGTTTCAGCTCGACGGCTCGCAATTCGATCATCTGTTTTCGGACGGCGAGCGCTTCATGATCGGCGAGATCGAGGCGACCGCGCTGTTCGTGCCGGGCCACACGCCCGCCGACATGGCGTATCGGATCGGCGATGCTGTGTTCGTCGGCGACACGCTCTTCATGCCGGACGTCGGCACCGCGCGCTGCGATTTTCCCGGTGGCAGCGCACGCAGGCTGTATCGATCGATTCAGCGCCTGCTCGCGCTCGATCCGGAGACGCGCCTCTTCGTCTGCCACGACTATCCGCCCGACACGCGCGACCCGCAGTGGCAATGCACGGTGCGCGAGCAGCGCGAGAAGAACATTCACGTCGGGGGCGGCAAGACCGAGGACGAATTCGTCGCGATGCGCGAGGCACGCGACGCGACCCTCGGCATGCCGACGCTCATCTTGCCCGCGATCCAGGTGAACATCCGCGCGGGCCACTTTCCTGACGCGGCCGGCAACGGCACGACCTATCTGAAGATTCCGCTGAACGCTTTTTAGCCTTCGATCCTGCCGCGCGTCACGCCGAGCAAATCGGCCATCGCGCGGCGCGCACCGGCCGAATCGCGCGCGACGATCGCCTGGAACACGGCCGTATGTTCCGCGAGCGACGCGTTGTAGACATCGGCGCGCTTGGCGTTCAGGCGCAACTGGCCTTCCAGCGTGCGCTCGATCAACGCGCCGAGCGGTATCAGCAATTCGTTGCTGCACGCGGCGAGCACGCACAGATGGAAATCGAGGTCCGCGCGCACCCATTCTTCGACATTCTGTGCGCCGACCATCGCCTCATGCGCGCGTGTGAGACGCTCGCGCGTGCGTTGCTCGTGGTTATCGGCGGCGAGCGCGGCGGCGTACGGCTCGATCATCTCGCGCATTTCCTGAAGCTTGAGCGCGAATTGCAGCGGCGGCGCGACGCGCGAATACCAGTCGAGCATGTCGGAATCGAGCAGATTCCAGGCATCCCTTGCGCGCACGCGCGTGCCGACTTTCGGCCGCGACTCGATCAGCCCTTTCGACGTAAGCGTGCGCAACGCCTCGCGCAGCACCGTGCGGCTCACGCCGAAACGCTCCATCAATTCCGCTTCGCGCGGCAATGGCGAGCCGGGCGCGACGTCGCCACGCAGAATCGCCATGCCCAGTTCATGCGCCACGCGGCCATGTAGATCCCGGTGAATGATGGTCTCCTTTAGGTGTGGCCACGATTATGGAGTATTCGACTGAAGTTTCGAAACATTCGCTTAGAATTGAATAATACTATTAATATGCCTACACAGCGGCTTTTTGCTAACATGTAGATCCCTTCAGGAGACGCTCAATGAAAATTACGAAGCTCGAAACCTTCATCGTTCCGCCACGGTGGTGCTTCCTCAAGATCGAAACGGACGAAGGCATCACCGGCTGGGGCGAGCCGGTCGTCGAAGGCCGCGCGCATACCGTCGCAGCCGCCGTCGATGAACTCGCCGATTATCTGGTCGGCCGCGACCCGCGCCATATCGAAGACCTCTGGCAGGTCATGTATCGCTCCGGCTTCTATCGCGGCGGTCCTATCGGCATGAGCGCGATCGCGGGCGTCGATCAGGCGCTGTGGGACATTCTCGGCAAGTATCACGGCGTGCCGGTTCACGCGCTGCTCGGCGGCCAGGTGCGCGACAAGATCAAGGTGTATTCGTGGATCGGCGGCGACCGTCCGAGCGATGTCGCGAACAACGCGCGCGCGGTGGTCGATCGCGGCTTCAAGGCCGTGAAGATGAACGGCTCGGAAGAGTTGCAGATCATCGATACCTTCGACAAGGTGCAAGGCGTCATCGACAACGTGCGCGCCGTGCGTGAAGCGGTTGGTCCGAACGTGGGCATCGGCGTCGACTTTCACGGACGCGTGCACAAGCCGATGGCGAAGGTGCTCGCGAAGGAACTCGATCCGTTCAAGCTGATGTTCATCGAAGAGCCGGTGCTGTCGGAGAACGTCGAGGCGCTGCGCGATATCGTCAACCAGACGAGCACGCCGATCGCGCTCGGCGAGCGGCTCTACTCGCGCTGGGACTTCAAGCACATTCTGGCGGGCGGCTATGTCGACATCATTCAGCCGGATGCGTCCCATGCGGGCGGCCTGACCGAATGCCGCAAGATCGCGACGATGGCCGAAGCCTACGATGTCGCGCTCGCGCTGCACTGCCCGCTCGGTCCGATCGCGCTCGCGACCTGCCTGCAGATCGACGCGGTGAGCTACAACGCGTTCATTCAGGAGCAGAGTCTCGGCATCCACTACAACAAGGGCAACGATCTGCTCGACTACATCAGGAATCCGGAAGTCTTCAAGTACGAAGACGGCATGGTGACGATCCCGCAGGGACCGGGATTAGGCATCGAGGTGAACGAGGAGAAGGTGCGCGAGATGGCGAAGGTCGGGCATCGCTGGCGCAATCCGGTGTGGCGTCATGCGGACGGCAGCGTCGCCGAGTGGTGATGCGTTCAGCGCCGAAGTCTTGCCTTCACGCCGCCGCGTAAAGCGTTGCTGATGAGCAGGTCTTCGGCTTTCTGCAAGTCGTTTATCGTCAGCGTGCGTTCGGCGGCGCCGAGTTCGTCGATGAGCACCGCGCGCATCACGCCCGGCAACACGCCGGCATCGATGGGCGGCGTGAGCCACTGGCCGTCGATCTGCACGAAGACGCTGGAACGGCCGCCTTCGGTCAGCTCGCCGCGTTCGTTGACGAACAGCATGTCGAAAGCGTCTTCGGCTTCGGCGGCTTTCCATGCGCGATCGTAGTCGGCGCGGCGCGTCGTCTTGTGACGCAGCAGCGGATCGCCGGACGACTGCGGCGCAAAGCCGCGATCGGATGCGAGCAACACATCCACGGTATCCGACGGCAACGGTGCGAGCGGCGCGCTCGTCATCGCGATGTGTCCGCTCTTGTCCAGCGCGATGCGCATACGATACGGCTTGCCCGCGTCGAATCCCGCGCACTGCTGCCCGATTTGAGCCGAGAGCGCGCGCTCGTCGAACGCAAAGCCGAGATACGCGGCGCTCGCCTTCAATCGCGCGACGTGGCGCGCGTAGTGGCGAACGCCTTCATCGCGCGTCGCATAAATAGTCTCGAAAAGCTCGAAGCCGGGGTCCGCGCCGGTCAGGAAGCGTGCTTTCAACAGACACTCCTCGTATTCGTCGGCGGCGACGCTATCGAGCACGATGCCCGCGCCGATGCCGAGCACGCCACGCCTGCCCGCGGCATCGACGACGATCGTGCGGATCGCCACCGACATGCAAAAATCGCCGCTCGCATCCAGCCAGCCGATCGCCCCCGTATACAGACCGCGCGGCGTGCCCTCGATTTCGTCGATCAGTTGCATCGTCCGATACTTCGGCGCGCCGGTGATCGAACCGCATGGAAAGAGCGCGCGCACGATGGCGGCGAACGACGTGCCGGGAATTACGCGCGCTTCGATCGTCGATGTCATCTGCCACACCGACGCGTAAGGCTCGACCGAAAACAGCACGGGCACATTCACCGAACCCGTGACCGCCACGCGCGACATGTCGTTGCGCAGCAGATCGACGATCATCACGTTCTCGGCGCGATTCTTCGGATCGTGGCGCAGCGCCTCGGGATCGGCGTCGCGCGGCGCGGTGCCTTTCATCGGCCGGGCGCGCAGCAGATCGCCTTGTTTTTCGACGAACAATTCCGGCGAGCACGACACGACCGATCTGCCATCCGGCAACGCGATCAACGCGCCGTAATGCACGGCCTGCCGCTCGCGCAATCGCCGATACAGCGCGAGCGGCGCGCCGTACACATCGAAGTTCAGCCGGAACGTGTAGTTGATCTGATACGACTCGCCTTCGCGCAGCGCGTCCTGCACAGCGGCGATCGACGCATCGAATTCATCGCGCTTGACGCTCGCTTCGATGCCCGCGACGCCTGCCGTCAGGTCATCGCCTTCGGACGCGAGCCACGCGTCGACTTTATCGCGCGACAGACGCGCGCACTCGCGAAACATGAGCACGCGCAGCGCATGATCGTCGCCGCGTCCGATGCTGCCGAACTGGAGATTGCGCCCGAACTCGTAATCCGCGACGACCACCGCATGAAGACCGCCTCGCAGATCGCGTTCGATGTCGCCGCAAACCGCGTCGAGCTCACGCGCATCCACGCACACGCGTTCGTGCGCGAAGTCCGTGTACAAACGACTCGACCGCCTTTCGGCGGTCGCATCGCAATCGTCGAGCAGCGCGAACACCGCGCTGCGCTCTTCGGTTTTCATCGTCATGCTCGCACGACGTACACCGCACTCAACCGCATCAGTCGAAGAAGCTCTTCACGCGGTCGAACCAGCTCTTGCTTTGCGGACTATGCCGCGCGCCGCCCTGCTCCAGCGACTTTTCGAACTGCTTCAGCAGATCGCGCTGCTGCTCCGTGAGCTTGACCGGCGTTTCCACCTGCACATGCACGTAGAGATCGCCGGCGATGCTCGAACGCAAGCCCTTGATGCCCTTGCCGCGCAGCCGGAACGTCTTGCCCGACTGCGTGCCTTCCGGCACCGTGAAGCTCGCGCGGCCCGCCAGCGTGGGCACTTCGATTTCGCCGCCCAGCGCCGCCGTCGTGAACTGGATCGGCATCTGGCAGTGCAGGTCGTCACCGTCGCGCTCGAACACCGTGTGCTGCTTGATGTGGATTTCCACGTACAAGTCGCCGTTCGGGCCGCCGTTGATGCCCGGCTCGCCGTTGCCGGCCGAGCGGATGCGCATGCCATCGTCGATGCCCGCCGGAATCTTCACTTCCAGCGTCTTCGTTTCCTTCACCTTGCCCGCGCCGTGGCAGTTCGCGCACGGATCGGGGATGTAGCTGCCGCTGCCGTGACACTTCGGGCACGTCTGCTGGATGCTGAAAAAGCCCTGCGACATGCGCACCTGGCCCTGGCCGTGACAGGTCGGGCAGGTCTCCGGCTTGGTGCCCGGCTTCGCGCCCGAGCCGTGACAGACGTTGCAGTTCACCCAGCTCGGCACGCGGATCTGCGTGTCGTAACCGTGCGCCGCCTGCTCGAGCGTGATCTCCATGCTGTAGCGCAAGTCCGCGCCGCGATACACCTGCGGTCCGCCGCGCCCGCCGCGAGCAGCGCCGCCCGCGGCCTGTCCGAAGATGTCGCCGAAGATATCGCCGAAGGCATCGGCGAAACCGCCGAAACCTTGCGCGCCCGCGCCCGCCATGTTCGGATCGACGCCCGCGTGGCCGTACTGGTCGTACGCGGCCCGCTTCTGCTGGTCGGAGAGCATTTCGTAGGCTTCCTTCGCCTCCTTGAAATTCTCTTCCGCCTTCTTGTTGTCCGGATTGCGGTCAGGGTGATACTTCATCGCGAGCTTGCGATACGCCTTCTTGATCTCGTCGTCGCTCGCGTTTTTCGCGACGCCCAGAACGTCGTAGTAATCCCGTTTCGCCATGTCGGTTCGATGCCGCCGCGCTTACCCGCGACGGTTCCTGTCAGATGCTGCGAGTCCGTTGCTTCGACTCGCGCGTAAAACTTCGCGCGCCTCGCCTAAATCAAGACGCCTCTGAAAAAACAACGTGCCCGGAGAGCCGTGAGGCTCGCCAGGCGCGTTACACGTAAGACGCGTGACGCGTCCCGGTGTTGCCACCGAAAAGCGCGTGAGCGTTGCCACTCCCGCGCCCTTGCGGCTTAGTCCTTCTTCACTTCCTTGAAGTCGGCGTCGACGACATCGTCGTGGTGCTGGCTCGCGCCCGCATCAGCCGACGCGCCCGCGCCTGCCGCACCGGCCGCCGCGCTCGCCGCGCCTTGCTGCGCCTGCATGTCGGCGTACATCTTTTCGCCGAGCTTCTGCGAGGCTTGAGCCAGCGCCTCGACCTTCGCTTCGATCGTGGCCTTGTCGCTCGAATTGCTCTTCAGCGCTTCTTCGAGATCCTTCAGCGCCGCTTCGATCTTTTCCTTCTCCGAAGCGTCAACCTTGTCACCGTATTCGGCGACGGCCTTCTTCGTGCTGTGGACCAGCGCGTCGCCCTGGTTGCGGGCATCGGCCAGTTCGCGCAGCTTGTGATCTTCCTCGGCGTTGGCTTCGGCGTCCTTCACCATCTTGTCGATTTCCGCGTCCGTCAGACCCGAGTTCGCCTTGATGGTGATCTTGTTTTCCTTGCCCGTCGCCTTGTCCTTCGCGCCCACGTGCAGAATGCCGTTGGCGTCGATGTCGAAGGTCACTTCGATCTGCGGCGTGCCGCGCGGTGCCGGCGGAATGCCTTCGAGGTTGAACTCGCCGAGCAGCTTGTTGCCCACGGCCATTTCGCGCTCGCCCTGGAACACCTTGATCGTCACGGCGCCCTGGTTGTCGTCGGCCGTCGAATACACTTGCGAGTGCTTCGTCGGGATCGTCGTGTTCTTGTTGATCATCTTCGTCATCACGCCGCCGAGCGTCTCGATGCCGAGCGACAAAGGCGTCACGTCGAGCAGCAAAACGTCCTTGCGGTCGCCCGACAGAACCTGACCCTGAATCGCGGCGCCAACGGCCACTGCTTCGTCCGGGTTCACGTCACGGCGCGGATCCTTGCCGAAGAACTCCTTCACCTTTTCCTGCACCTTCGGCATGCGCGTCATGCCGCCGACGAGAATCACGTCGTCGATGTCGCCGACCTTCACGCCCGCATCCTTGATCGCGATGCGGCACGGTTCGATCGTGCGCTCGATCAGTTCTTCGACGAGCGCTTCGAGCTTTGCACGCGTGAACTTGAGGTTCAAGTGCTTCGGACCCGACGCGTCGGCCGTGATGTACGGCAGGTTGATGTCGGTCTGCGCCGTCGACGACAGTTCGATCTTCGCCTTTTCAGCGGCTTCCTTCAGGCGCTGCAGCGCGAGCACGTCCTTGCTCAGGTCGACGCCCTGTTCCTTCTTGAACTCGCCGATGATGTAATCGATGATGCGCTGGTCGAAGTCTTCACCGCCGAGGAACGTGTCGCCGTTCGTCGACAGCACTTCGAACTGCATTTCGCCGTCCACGTCCGCGATTTCGATGATCGAGATATCGAACGTGCCGCCGCCCAGGTCGAACACGGCGATCTTGCGGTCGCCCTTTTCGGCCTTGTCCAGACCGAACGCGAGCGCTGCTGCCGTCGGCTCGTTGATGATGCGCTTCACTTCCAAACCGGCGATGCGGCCCGCGTCCTTCGTTGCCTGACGCTGGCTGTCGTTGAAGTACGCCGGCACCGTGATGACGGCTTCCGTGACCGGCTCGCCGAGGTAGTCCTCAGCGGTCTTCTTCATCTTGCGCAGCACTTCGGCGGAAACCTGCGACGGCGCGAGGTTCTTGCCATGCGCCTCGACCCATGCGTCGCCGTTATCGTGCTTGACGATCTTGTAGGGCATCAAATTGATGTCCTTCTGCACTTCCTTCTCTTCGAAGCGGCGGCCGATCAAACGCTTGACCGCGTACAGCGTGTTGCGCGGATTGGTGACCGACTGACGCTTGGCAGGCGCGCCGACGAGAATTTCGTTGTCGTCCATGTACGCGATGATCGACGGCGTGGTGCGCGCGCCTTCCGAATTCTCGATGACCTTTACCTGGTTGCCTTCCATCAGCGCCACGCACGAGTTCGTGGTGCCGAGGTCGATGCCGATGATTCTGCCCATTTTTTATCCTCTCCTAGCTTTGATCGCAGTGGCGTTGCGGCGGCGGTGTGTCGTGCCTGACGCCGGCTTTTGCCGATTTACCGGGCCGAACGCCCAAAATTCATACCTGTACGCAAGATAAGAGCGCCGGTTTCGATTTCAAGACCCTGAGCGCTATGCGGTCTATAACTTTTTTTTGTGCGGCGCCGATCTTTTCGTGCGCCGCCGAAGACCGCGAATGCGGCCGGAACGGCGGCACACTGGCCGTGATCGCCGCAGACGCGTTATTTCGGCGCGGCGACGGTCACGAGCGCCGGACGCAGCACGCGATCCGCGATCACGTAACCCTTTTGCAGCACCGTGACGACGGTATTTGGATCCTGCTCGGCCGGCACCATCGAAATGGCTTGATGGCGATGCGGATCGAATTTCTCGCCGACAGGATTCAACGCGATCACGCGGCCCTTCTCCAACGCGCCGGTGAGCTGACGCAGCGTCAGTTCGACGCCTTCGCGAACCTTGGCGAGATCCGACGACTGGTCGGCGAGCGCGGCTTCGAGGCTGTCGAGCACCGGCAACAGGTTCTCCGCGAAATTTTCGATGGCGAATTTATGCGCCTTCGCGACATCTTCCTGGCTGCGGCGGCGGACGTTTTCCGTCTCGGCCTTGGCGCGCAGGAAGTCTTCCTTGAGCGCCGCGATAGTGGCCTGCGCTTCGGCCATCGCGGCCTCGGCCTCGTTCGGCGCAGCTTGCGGCGTGGCAGCCGCTTCTGCCGGTGCGGCCTGCGCCGTGCTGGTGGTGTCTGCGGCCTGGCGCGCGTTCTCGTCGGCGGGCGTCGGGTTCTGGCTCGCTGAATTCTCTTGCGTGTTTTCCATGTCGCTCAATATCTATTGCTGTTGAGTTGAATCGGTTGCGAAAGCGGCGGAGCGCAGTCCGGATCGCGTTTTTCGCACTAGCGGCGGAAATTGGGGCGACGAAGATATTTTCAAGGGTTTTGCGCGAATTTTTCGGACCAATTCGAGCGCCCCGATGGCACCGAAATGGCCGGTAACCCACACTTCGCCGCAGCGCGCAATTTCAGATTGAGGGAAAGCCCTGACTCGCCTACACTTCAATCAAGCACCGCAGGACGCACGTTTACCCTAATCCTACGAAATGCTTCAATCCGCTTTCAGCCCTTGCCCGTTTCCTGAACCGGCCGCTTTCTGACCGGGCAACCCGTTCTCCGGGGATACCATGAAACTGACCTTTGCTATCGCGGTGGTCGCCCTGGTACTCGTCGCGGGAACGACCACCATCTGCATGTCCGGCGTCGTGACGGACCGTAACACCGAGTACGGTGGCGTTCACGCGACCATCGAAAGTTACTTCAATCCGAACGAGAAAATTTGTCGATAGTCCGCCGGTCGCGCTTCGTCGGCCTGCCCTGCAAGCCGGCTGCGGGTTCGTGGAACGTCCTGCGACGCTCGGCTTCGGCCATGCGCTTCGCCCGGCCTTCCTCGGTTTCGGCATAGAGCGTCTGCGCGACCGTCGCCGGGCCGCGCACGTCGCATAGCCCGCGCACTTCGACCTGCCAGACAAGCCGCTCGATATCGATCTCGACGATATCGCCGACACGCACGTCCTTCGACGGCTTCACGTTCGTCCCGCCGATCTTCACACGGCCCTTTTCCACGGCATCGCTCGCGAGCGAACGCGTCTTGAAGAAACGCGCTGCCCAAAGCCACTTATCGATGCGCAAACGCGCGCCAGGTTCCGTCGAAATCTTGTAGTTCATGGGTGAATGCTTGAAAAAGCCGTGCTCAGGCCACCGCGGAAAGCGGCTGCACGGTCTGCACGGGCCATCCCTGCAGATGCTGCGCGGCGATTTCGCCGAGCCCCTTGATCCACGCGGGCGTCGCGTTCAGACAGGGAATCCGGTGGAAATGCCTGCCGCCGGCCTTCAGAAACGCGTCGCGCACCTCGATGCCAATTTCCTCGATCGTTTCCAGACAATCCGCCGTGAAGCCGGGACAGAACACATCCACGCGCGCGACGCCGCCCGCGCCGAGTTCCGTGACCGTCGGCGCGGTGTACGGCTGAAGCCACTCCGCGCGGCCGAAGCGCGACTGGAACGTGACGCGGCATTCCACCGGCGTGAGCCCGAGCGCGGCCGTGAGTAGCGCGCCGGTCGACTGGCACTGGTCGTGATACGGGTCGCCGAGATCCATCGTGCGTTTCGGCACGCCGTGGAAGCTCAGGACGAGCTTGTCGCCCGCGGCGAAATCCGGCTGGCCGTGATGCCGCCAATAGTCGCGCACTTGTTCGGCAAGCGCGCCGATATACGCGGGATGATCCGCGTAATGGCGGATCGTGCGGATTTCCGGCTGATTGCGCACGCGTTTGAGCGCGGCGAAGGCATCGTCGAACGCGGTGGCTGTCGTGGACGACGAGTATTGCGGATACATCGGCAAGAGAAGAATGCGATCGGCGCCTTCGAGCTTCAACTGATTCAGCATCGCGCCGATGCCGGGCGACCCGTAGCGCATCGCATAGTCGACGATCACGTGATAGTCGTTCGCCGCGAACAGCCGCCGCAGACCCTCGACCTGCTTTTCCGTATGCACGCGCAGCGGCGAGCCTTCGTGCATCCACACTTGCGCATATTTCTTGGCCGACGCCCGTCCGCGAAACGGCAGAATCAGTCCGCGCAGAATGACCTGCCACACGAGCGACGGAATTTCGACGACGCGCGGATCGGACAGAAACTGCGCCAGATACTTGCGCACCGCCCGCGGCGTGGGCGCGTCCGGCGTGCCGAGATTGATCAGCAGCACCGCGACGCGATGCGAAGCGCTGGGCTGCGAGGGCAACTCGAGGTCGAAACGCATAGGGCAAGCGGGCCGGAAGGGTGGTCGTCTAAAAGTTGAAGACCATTATAGCGGCGGCCTCACGCGGGCATCATTGGCCGAACGGCCTAGTGGCGCAGCCTTGCGTGCCGCGCCAAGATGGCGTCACTGATGACTGAGGGACATCGAGAGCAGGCGCGCGGTGATGTCCACGATTGGAATCACGCGGTTATACGCCATGCGCGTCGGGCCGATCACGCCGAGCGTGCCGACGATCTTCCCGTTGACCTCGTAAGGCGCCGTCACGACGCTCATTTCCTCGATCGGCACGAGATTGCTCTCGCCGCCGATGAAGATCTGCACGCCTTGCGCGTGGCTCGATACATCCAGCAGTTGAAGGAGGCTCGTCTTTTGGTCGAACAAATCGAAAAGCTTGCGCAGCCGCGCCATGTCGGACGAGAGGTCCGCCACTTCGAGCAGATTGCGCTCGCCGGAAATGAGCACGGTGTCCATGGGGTCCGTCTCGGCGGTGCTCGCGACCACGGCCGCCTGCATGAGCGCGGTCATGTCGCCGCGCAACTGATCGATTTCCTCGCGCAGACGGCGGCGCACTTCGTCGAAGGACAGGCCCGCGAAATGCGCGTTGATGTAATTGGAGGCTTCGACGAGCTGCGAGGGCGAGTAGTCGCGCTGCGTCGCCATCATGCGGTTCTGGACGTCGCCTTCGGGCGTCACGATGATGAGCAGAATGCGCTTGTCCGACAGCCGCATGAACTCGATCTGCTTGAACATGTGGCTGCGGCGCGGCGTGAGCACGACGCCCGCGAACGACGACAGACTGGACAGCACGCTCGCCGCCGCCGCGACGATTTTCTGCGGCTCCTCGCCCTGCAGGCGGGTCTTGACGGCGGTGGTCATGGCTTCGTCTTGCGGCGCTTCTACAGTCAGCATCGTGTCGACGAAGAGCCGGTAGCCGCGCGGCGTGGGGATGCGTCCCGCCGACGTGTGCGGGCTCGAGACGAGGCCGAGCTCCTCGAGATCCGACATCACGTTGCGGATCGTCGCGGGGCTCAGTTCGAGACCGGAATGGCGTGATAACGTGCGCGAACCGACCGGCTGACCTTCGGCGATGTAGCGCTCGATCAACGTTTTCAGGAGGGTTTGTGCACGTGGGTCTAGCATGGGGAAATTTTAGCTCAACGAGTCGGAGGACGGCGAGCCGCGCCGTGTGCGCTGCGTTCAACGTCCGCTCCATTCTAGCGATAAACGACGGGCGTGCCGTGCGGCGTCGTGCGGTCCCGTCGCAGCACGCTCGTCCGCCATCGCCCGCGGTTCTTTTCGCTCTCTGACTATGGTGTAATGCCGGCATGGAAATTGGCCAATTCAAGACCGTCGCCCTCGTGGGGCGCACCAACACGCCGGGCATCGAGGCGCCGCTGAGATCGCTCGCCGGTCTTCTGGCGCAGCAAGGCTTCGAGGTCGTGTTCGAGGCAGGCACCGCGAAAGATGTCGAGGTGACGGAGTTTCCGGCGCTCTCCATCGCGGAGATGGGCGCGCGCGCGGACGTCGCGATCGTGCTCGGCGGCGACGGCACCATGCTCGGCATCGGCCGGCAGCTCGCGCCGTACAAGACGCCGCTCATCGGCGTGAATCACGGGCGGCTCGGCTTCATCACGGACATTCCGTTGAAGGCGATGCAGGAGATCATCCCGCAGATGCTCGCCGGCCAGTTCGAGCGCGAGGAGCGCAGCCTGCTCGAAGCGCGCATCATGCGCGACGACAAGCCGATCTATCACGCGCTGGCGTTCAACGACGTCGTGGTGAATCGCAGCGGCTTTTCTGGCATGGCGGAGTTGCGCGTGTCGGTCGACGGCCACTTCATGTACAACCAGCGCTCGGATGGTCTGATCGTCGCGACGCCAACCGGCTCGACCGCTTACGCGCTGTCGTCGGCGGGACCGATTCTTCATCCGCAGTTGCAGGGCTTCGTGCTGGTGCCGATCGCGCCGCATTCGCTGTCGAACCGTCCGATCGTGCTGCCCGACGATTCGAAGGTGACCATCCAGATCATCGGCGGGCGGGACGTCAACGTGAATTTCGACATGCAGTCGTTCACCGCCGTCGAACTGAACGACGCGATCGAAGTGCGGCGCTCGAAGCACACGGTGCCGGTGCTGCATCCGGTCGGCTACAGCTCGTACGCGACGTTGCGCAAGAAGCTGCACTGGAACGAGCATCCGTCGCAGGACGCCTCTTCTCTCTGAACTTCCCGAATTCCCCTTCCCCGAAGCGTCCATGCTCCGTCATCTTTCCATTCGAGATTTCGTCATCGTCGCCACCCTGGACATCGATTTCGATCCAGGTTTCACGGTCTTTTCGGGAGAAACCGGCGCGGGCAAGTCGATCCTGATCGATGCCCTCGCACTCACGCTCGGCGCCCGCGGCGACGCGAGCGTCGTGCGCACGGGCCAGGCGCGCGCGGATATCACCGCTGAATTCGGCACGCATCCGCAAGTCACGCGCTGGCTGGACGAGCACGCGTTGTCGCAAGACAGCGACTCGGTCATGCTGCGCCGGGTGATCGATTCGGGCGGCCGTTCGCGCGCGTTCATCAACGGCACGCCAGCGACGCTCGCGCAGCTTCGCGAAGTGGGCGAAATGCTCGTCGACATTCACGGGCAGCACGCGCATCAGTTGCTGATGCGTCCCGACGCGCAACGCGAACTCTTCGACACGCACGCGCAGTTGCTCGATACCGCCGGCGCGGTGAATCGCGCGTGGCGCGCCATGCGCGATGCGCAGCAGGCCGTCGAGACCGCGCAAAGCCGCGACCGCGAACTGCAACTGGAACGCGAGCGTCTCGCGTGGCAACTGAGCGAGTTCGACAAACTCGCGCCGCAGCCCGGTGAATGGGAGGAAGTGAGCGCGGAACATCATCGGCTGTCGCATTCGGCGAGTCTCATCGACGGCGTGCAGGGCGCACTCGGCGCGCTCTCCGAATCCGACGAAGCGATGATCTCGCAGCTCGGCGCGATCATCTCGAAGGTGCGCGGTCTCGCCGATATCGATCCCGCGCTGAACGACGTGCTCGCGTCGCTCGAACCGGCGGAAATCCAGTTGCAGGAGGCGTCGTATTCGCTGTCGCACTACGCGCAGAGGCTCGAACTCGATCCCGACCGGCTCGCACAAGTCGAAAGGCGCATGGATCAACTGCACTCGACGGCGCGCAAGTTCCGCCTTCAGCCCGAGACGCTGCCCGAAGAACACGACGCGCGCCGCCAACAGCTCGCCGATCTCGACGCCGCTGCCGATCTCGACGCGCTCAACGCCGCAGCGGAGAAAGCGAAAGCCGAATATCTGGCGCAGGCCAAAGTGCTGTCGAAGGCGCGCGCAAAGGCCGCGAAGCATCTGTCGAACGCGGTCACTGCCGGCATGCAGGAATTGTCGATGGCGGGCGGCAGCTTCGACGTCGCGCTCGTGCCGCTCGCGGAAGGCGGTGCGAACGGGCTGGAGCAGATCGAGTTCCGCGTCGCCGGTCACGCGGGCGTCGCGTTGAGGCCGCTCGCGAAAGTCGCGTCGGGCGGCGAACTGGCGCGCATCAGCCTCGCGCTCGCCGTGATCGCGAGCACCGCGAGCCCGACGCCCACGCTCATCTTCGACGAAGTGGACACGGGCATCGGCGGCGGTGTCGCGGAAGTGGTCGGGCGTCTGTTGCATCAACTCGGGCGCGACCGTCAGGTGCTGTGCGTCACGCATTTGCCGCAAGTGGCCGCACGCGGCGATCAGCATTTCCAGGTCGCGAAGTCGCCCGACGATGCCGGCGGCACCGTGAGCACGGTAACGCCGCTCGACAAGAGCAGGCGCGTGGAGGAAGTGGCGCGCATGCTCGGTGGCCTCGAAATCACCGCGACCACGCGCAAGCACGCAAAGGAAATGCTGGCCGCCTGAACGCCGGGCTCAGCCCGCCACGGCGAACACCCGATTCCACAACGCCGTCACCGCGTCGCGTTCGGCCTGAACCTCGGCCGGATCGACGCGCGCTTTCTCCATGCCGTCGAGCCGCAGCGTGTGCTGAAGCTTGCGGTAGTGCCGGTAGGCCGCGCCGATCACATCGGCCTGATCTTCGGCGATCAATCCGCTTTGCGCGGCGATCTTGAGCAGCGTGATGTTGCCCGCGTTGCGCAGAAACGCGCGATGCTCACGCGTATGCAGCAGCACCCAGTACTGCACGATGAACTCGATATCGACCATGCCGCCGCGATCGTGCTTCAGGTCGAACAGCTCGCTGCGATTCGGATGGCCGTCGGCGACGCGCTGGCGCATCGACGCGATCTCGCGTGCCAGTGCGGCGGCGTCGCGCTCCATGACGAGCACGTCGGCGCGAATCTTCTCGAACTCCGCGCCGATTTCCGCGTCGCCCGCGCTGTAACGTGCGCGCGAAAGCGCCTGATGCTCCCAGACCCACGCGGTGTTCGCCGCGTCGCCCTCGCGAATCTGATAGCGCCGAAACGTTGCGAGGTCGGTCACGAGCAGGCCGGATTCGCCGTTCGGGCGCAGGCGCAAATCGACATCGAACAGCGTGCCCGCGCCCGTCGCCGCGGTGAGCCACGTGATGAGGCGGCGCGTGAACATCGCGTAGATGTCGGAGGCGGCGTCGTCGTCATCGTCGTAAAGGAAGATGAGATCGAGGTCCGACGCGTAGCCCAGTTCCTTGCCGCCCAGCTTCCCGTACGCGATGACCGAAAAGCGCGGCGTCTCGCGATGCCGCTTCGGGAACTGCTTCCACACGGTGCGCACGGTCACGTCGAGCACGGCGTCGGCGAGTTCGGAAAGACGGTCGCTCACATGCTCGACGCTCAGATGACCGGCGAGATCGATCAGCAGAATGCGAAAAACTTCGGCCTGATGCGCATGACGCAGCAGATCCATCTGATGTTCGACGTCCTCGGCGGCGTCGAGCCGCGCGATCAGCGAGCGCTTGAACTCGGACCAGTCGAACGGGCTGGCGATGGCTTCGTCGTCGAGCAATTCGTCGAGCAACTGCGGATGGCGGATCAGATAGCCCGCCGCCCAGCGCGAACCCGATAGCACCGACAGCACGCGCTCCAGCGCCGCCGGATATTCGGTCAGCAGCGCGAGATACGCGCCGCGCTTGCCGATGGCTTCGAGCAGATCGAACAGACGCACGATGATGTCGCCGCGCTTGCCCGCATCGATCGACTGCACGGCTTCGAGCGCCCGCTGCGCGACGATGTCGAAGCGCTCCCGGCTCTGCGACGGCAAGCCGGCATAACGCGCCGAATTCCACACGCCCGTCAGACGCGAAAGCACCGGCGCGGGGTCCGCGAAGCCGAGTTCCGCGAGACGCGCGGCGAGTTCTTCCTGCGCGGAGTCGTCGGCGAGTGCGCTGCTCCAGATCCACGACGCCGCCGAATCCTCCGAGACGCCGCAGCCGCCCTGCCCGCTCACCTTGTCGGCGAAGATCGCGTCGAACTGCTGCTCGACGAGCTCGCGATGCGCGTCGAGCTTGTCCATCAGCGCGGCATAGTCCGCGAAACCGAGCGACTTCGCGAGCAGCGTGCGCTCGTCGTCCGCGACGGGCATCGCGTGCGTCTGCGCGTCGTTGCGATACTGCAGCCGATGCTCGACCGTGCGCAGGAACAGATACGCGTCGGACAGCGCCTCGCACACATTGGGCGCGAGCAGGCCATTGGCGGCGGCGCGTTCGAGGACCGCGAGCGTCGGACGAATTCGGAAATCCGCTGCCTGGCCGCCGCGAATCAACTGGAATACCTGCGCGCTGAACTCGATCTCGCGGATACCGCCGCGTCCGAGCTTGATGTCGTCGGCCTTGTCGGGACGCATCGACGCGCGCCGCCGCGCTTCCTGCCGAATCTGCTGATGCAGCGAGCGGATCGCCGCGATCACGCCGTAGTCGAGATAGCGCCGGTAGATGAACGGCGTCGCGATCGCTTCGAGCTGCTTCGCGAGGCGCTTCGCGGAATCGCTCTGCGTCTCCGAAACGAGCCGCCCCTTGATCCACGCGTAGCGCTCCCACTCGCGGCCCTGCACGTAGAAATACTCTTCGAGCATGCCGAGGCTGCACACGAGCGGGCCGGAATCGCCATTGGGCCGCAGCCGCATATCGACGCGGAACACGTAGCCGTCCTGCGTGATCTCCGCGAGCGCGCCGATCAGACGTTTGCCGAGCCGTGTGAAGAATTCCTGCGTCGGGAGTGCCGAGCGCGTGCCGCCCGAGGTTTCGCCGTCCTCTTCATAAACGAAGATCAGGTCGATATCCGACGATGCGTTCAGCTCGCGCCCGCCGAGCTTGCCCATGCCGACGACGCCGAGCGTCAGCCGCTCGCCGTCCGGTCCGCGCGGCTCGCCGAAGAGCGCTTCGAGATCCGCCGACAACACCGCGAGCGCGCGCCGCACCGTGACTTCGGCGAGATCGGTCATCGCGCCGGTGACTTCGGCGACGTCGGCCGCGCCCGCGAGATCACGCTCCATCACCGTGCAGAACACGTCGGTTCGCAGACGCCGCAGCGCGGTCTTGAGCGCAGCTTCGTCGAGCACGCCGTTTTCGGTGCATGGCGTGCAGTGCGCATCGAGGCGCGCTTCGATCCATTCGCGCGTGATGCGCGAGCGCGCCCACTGCGCGACATTCGACGCCAGTTCGGGCCGCGCCGCATACGCGCGCGCCGCATAGTTGGAATAGTCGGAACTGAGAAGAGTGGCGTCGGTCATGAAAGGTTGGGTTCGCTCATTGCTTCCGGTAAGACATCGCACTTCACGCAACGCGCCGCGAGTCTTGCCGGGCGCGGCTTTGCGAGCATCCACGAGTGCACGGGCCGCGGCCATCCCCGCGATGCCCGTGTTACATTTCAGCGTCAAACACGCAAAACTACCATATCGCCCGACAGCCGCAGCATGTCCGACAGCAGACGATCCGTCGACCCGAACGAAGTTGGACAAGCCAAGCCCAGCGGCAACGCCGAGCGCGTGCTTTCACGCGTCTTCAAAATCATTCTCGTCGTCGCGGCCATCGCGTATTTCGTGGTCGCGGGCGTGTATGTCGGCCTGCGCTATGTCGTCATGCCGCAGGTCGATTCGTTCCGGCCGCGCATCGAGCAGCTCGTCTCGTCGAAGATCCACGCGCAGTTGCATATCGGCAGGATTTCCGCGCGATGGTCCGGGCTTTCTCCGACACTCGATATCGACAATCTGAGCATCGATGCCGCCGACGGCTCGCCGGGTCTCGCCGTGCCGCACGCGAGCGCGAGCATCGCGTGGGCGTCGCTGCTGCATCTGCGGCCCAAGCTCGCGGACCTGACCGTCGATGGTCCCGACGTGATCATCGCGCGCAATGCGGACGGCGCGGTGTCCGTCGCGGGCGTGCCGCTGCCCACGCATCGCACCGGCTCGAACGCGTTCACGACCTGGCTGCTCGGCCAGGACCGCATTCTTCTGCGCGACGGCACGCTGCGCTGGCGCGACGCCCAACGCGCAGCGCCCGAGATCGCGTTCAAGCGCCTGAATCTCGCGATCATCAACGACGGCACGCGCCATCGGCTCGCGCTCAAGGCGCCCGCCGACGGCGACGTTTTGCACGGGCCGCTCGACTTTCGCGCGGACTTCCGTCATCAGCCTTTTTCCGCGATGGGCGCGCCCGCGAACTGGACTGGCCGTCTCTACATGTCGACCGGCCCCGTCGATCTGCCGATGCTCGCGCGCTACGTGAAGCTGCCATTTCAGATGTACGACGGGCGCATCAACAACCAGATCTGGCTGAACTTCGCGGGCGGCCAGTTGCAGAACGCGACCGGAGAACTGACCGGCGCGAACGTGGCGCTGCGCGTTCGCGCGACGCAGCCGCGTCTCGATCTGCCGATCGCGCGCTTCGGCTGGAGCATCGAGAAGAACGACACCGAGTACACGCTGAATCTGCGCGACCTGCATGCGGAGCTCGGCCAGCCGCCGCTCGATGACGGCACGCCGGTCGCGCGCCTGCTCGTGTCGCGCTCGCTGACGGGCACGTTCCGCCCGCCAAGTGCCGGCAAAGGGCAACTGGTGCGGCTGACGGGCGATTCCGTCGATATCGGCATCCTCGCGGAATTCGTGCGCGCGCTGCCGGTGCCGGCGAGGGTGCTCAACGAGCTCGTGCGCTTCAATCCGCGCGGCCAGGTGGCGAACTACACGATCTTCACCGAGCGCGCCGCGCCGAAGAACGAGGAAGAAGCGCAGCAACAGCGCACGAAGGGCGATGCGCCGCTGCTGCATTACGCGTTCAAGGGCGATCTCGAAGGCCTGAGCGTGCAGGCACAGGAGCCGCCGCCCGGCCTCACGATCAACAACCATCCGCGTGCGGGCATTCCGGGCGTCGAGAATCTGTGGGGCACCGTCGACGCGAACGAGAAGGAAGGCAGGATCACGATCGACACGAAGAACGCGGCTGTCATCATTCCCGGCGCGTTCGACGATCCGCGTCTCACCTTCGACTCGCTGCAGGGCAACGCGCACTGGACCGTCGCGGACGCCATCGCGCCGGGCGAATTGCGGCGCGCCTTCACGATCCATATCGACCGTCTGCGCGTCAAGAACGCGGACGCCGAAGGCGAAGCCACCGCCGATTACTGGAACCAGGGCCACGGACGCGGCAATCTCGATCTGAAGGCGAAGGTCGCGCATCTGAAGGTGACGAGCCTCGTGCGCTATCTGCCGACGAGCCTGAACGAGCGCGTGCGCGTCTATCTCGGCCATGCGCTGCAGGCGGGCGTCGCGAAGAACGGGACGATCGAAGTGCACGGCGATCTCACGCGCTTTCCCTACGCGAAATTTCCCGACGCGGGCATCTTCCGCATCAACGCGCCGTTCACCGGCGGCAAGTTCGACCCGACGCCGTTTCCGCCGCGCAAGATGGCCAACGGCCTGCCGAACTTCTGGCCGGCGTTCGAGGGCATCGACGGCACGTTCACGCTCGCGCAGAACAAGCTCGGCTTCGATATCGACAAGGGGCATTACCGCGGCGTGAAGGTCTCGAAGGTCGTCGGGCGCATCGACGATACGGGCAATCGCGAGACCAAGCTGTGGATCGACGGCCGCGCGCGCGGCCCGCTCGCCGACATGCTGCAATACGTCGACGACAGCTCGCTCGGCCTGATGGCGAAGCACGCGACGCGCAAGATCGACGCCAAAGGAGACGCGTCGCTCGCGCTCACGCTCGGCATTCCGCGCTTCCGTCCGCCCGCGCCGCTGCCGCCGCTCAAGCCCGATTACAAAGGCTCGATCACCTTCGCGGACAACGAAGTCACGTACGGCAATCTGCCGCCGCTCACGCATCTGCGCGGCCGCGCCGACTTCGCCGCCAAGACCGTGACGCTCGACGGCCTGACCGCGCAACTGCTCGGCGGCGACGTGCGCGCGAAAGGCGGCGTGCAGCCCGACGGCAGCTATGCGATCGACGTGAACGGGCGCATCGGCGCGGATGCCGCCACGCGGCTCAACCGGCGGATCACGCCACAGGTCGCGGAATTCATGAAGCGCATCAACGGCGCCGCGCCTTATGAACTGCACGTGCACGGCGTGAAGAACGCGCTGCCGAACGTGCAGGCGAACTCGGATCTGACGGGTCTCGGCATCGATCTGCCCGCGCCGTTCGGCAAGGCGCAAGGCACGCCGATGCCCTTCTACTTCACCTTCCAGCCCGCGCCGGGCGGCGCGTCGGATCTGCACGACGCGAAGTTGAGCTTCGGGCCGGTGACGGCGCATTACGTGTTGCAGCAGATCGGCCGCGCGCAGGTCAAGATCGATCCGCAGAACGCCGCAGAACCGATGAACATGCGCGCGCGTCTGAAAGTCGTGCGCGGCGCGATCGGCGTGAACAAGCCCGCCGATCTGC
Source organism: Caballeronia sp. EK (assembly GCF_014384845.1). NCBI lineage: Bacteria > Pseudomonadati > Pseudomonadota > Betaproteobacteria > Burkholderiales > Burkholderiaceae > Caballeronia > Caballeronia sp. EK. The sequence goes on along the minus strand of NZ_JACSUE010000009.1, from coordinate 198,838 downwards.
CGGCCGAGGGCGTCAGCGTGGACGCCGATCTGAACGAGCTCGATGCCGACGCATGGCGCAAGACCTTCGCCGACATCAGCGCCGCCAGCACCGCGACGCCGGAAGCGGCAGCCGCCGCGAACGCGCCGCGCCCGCCGATGAGCGAGAACGTCAAGCAGTTCATTCCGACGCGCGCCGCGATCCACTTCACGACGCTCAAGCTGCTCGACCGGCGCTGGGAGAACATCGCGATCGGCGCGAGCGGAGCGGATCGCAAGTGGCAGGCGAACATCGCGTCGGATCAGGTGTCGGGCGATGTCGCCTGGACGCCGGGCGCGACGAGAGACAGCCCCGGCACCTTGCAGGGACGTTTCGCGAAGGTCGTGATTCCGGAGAAGATGGCGGGCGATACCGTCGGCCCGGTCATCAGGAAGCCGCCGCGGAATGTGCCGACGATCGATCTCATCGTGAACGAGCTCGTGTTTCGCGGTCACAGCCTCGGGCGGCTCGAAGTCGACGCGCACAACGAAGTCATCGCCGACGAGCCGATCTGGACGCTCGACAAGCTCGAACTCATCAACCCCGACGCGACGCTCACCGCGAACGCGACGTGGCGCACGCTGCCGGGCGGCGTCTTGAAGGCAGACACGGAAGACGCCATCCCGCGCCGCACGTCGCTCGATTTCAAGCTCGATGTGAAGAACGGCGGACAGTTGATCGATCGCTTCGGCGCGCCGCATGTCGTCAATTCGGGCAGCGGCACGGTCTCGGGCCACGCGGGCTGGAACGGCGGTCCGACTGCCGTCGATGTGAATACGCTCGATGGCAACGTCGCCGTCGATCTGCGTCACGGCCAGATCCTGCGTGCGCCGGGCGCGGCGAAGTGGCTCGGCATCTTCAGCCTGCGCAGTCTCGCCAACCTGCTGACGCTGCACTTCGAGGATGTCGTCGGCAAGGGGCTGCCGTTCGAGAAGATCACGGGCAATGCGAAGATCGTCGACGGCATCAGCCGCACGGACGACTTCCTCATGGTCACGTCGCCCGCGCGCGTGCAGATGCAGGGCGTCGTCGATATGCCGAAGCAGACGCAGGATCTCCACGTAAAGGTGGTGCCGACCGTCGGCGCGGGCGCGGCGGCGATCGGCGCGGCGGTGATCAATCCGCTGCTCGGCCTCGGCGTGCTCGCGGCGGACATCGCGCTGTCGGCATCGATTCAGAAGGCTTTTGCGCTCGACTATTCGATCACCGGCTCATGGAGCAAACCCGTCGTTAAGCGGCTCAATGGCGATCAGGGTAAGATCGAAACACCCGCCGCCGCCGTGGTTCCGTCCGCTGCCCGCTGAAAACGGGCGTTTGCATCTGCCCCGGCGGCGCCGTTTTCGTCCCCTTTTTTTACCAGCGCAAAGAGACATGAGCGAAAGATCGAGCGAAAGCGCGGCCCCGTTTCAGGTCGCCGCGCTCCAGATGGTCAGCACGCCGGACCGCGACCGCAATCTTGCCGACGCCGGCCGCCTCATCGCCGAAGCCGCGCGCGGCGGCGCGCAACTGGTGCTGCTGCCCGAATATTTCTGCTACATGGGCTTCAAGGACACCGACAAGCTCGCGATCCGCGAAACGCCCGGCTCGGGTCCGATCCAGCAATTTCTGTCCGATGCGGCGCGCGAGCATCGCGTGTGGATCATCGGCGGCACGCTGCCGCTGCGTTCGCCCGAAGAGAACCGCGTGCTGAACACGACGCTCGTCTTCGATCCGAGCGGCACGCAGGTGGCGCGCTACGACAAGATTCATCTGTTCAATTTTGAAAAAGGCGAGGAATCGTTCGACGAAGCGCGCACCATCTGTCCGGGCAGCGAAGTGCGGACCTTCGACGCGCCGTTCGGACGCGTGGGATTGTCGGTGTGCTACGACCTGCGCTTTCCGGAGCTGTATCGAAAGCTCGGCGACTGCGCGCTGATGGTCGTGCCTTCGGCCTTCACTTACACGACCGGCCGTGCGCACTGGGAAACACTGCTCAAGGCGCGCGCCGTCGAGAATCAATGCTATGTGCTCGCCGCGGCGCAGGGCGGCAATCACGAGAACGGACGCCGCACGTGGGGTCACAGCATGCTGATCGATCCGTGGGGCGAAATCGTCGACGTTCGGGACGAAGGGCCGGGCGTCGTGATCGGCGGCATCGATTTGCAACGCATCGCAGCCGTGCGGCAGAGCTTGCCGGCTTATCGACATCGCGTGATCGGGTGATCGCGCGGCTTACTCGGATCAACTCGACTGATGACTTGAAGACGCGGGTTTCTCCCCGCACATGAAACGACTGGATCAGACCGTAGAATAGTCTGCAATTCGTCTGAAATATCATCGAACTCGTCACAGAACACGCAATAGGCACCGCATGAACATCATCGAACCCGGCATTCGGAATCTGGTCACGGCGAAGGACGTTTTGCTCACGCCCTACGGCCTCGACGAAGGACTGATCACCCGCACGCTCGCGGAAATCTTCACGCATCGTGTCGATTACGCGGACCTCTATTTCCAGTCCACGCGCAGCGAAGCGTGGAGTCTCGAAGAAGGCATCGTCAAATCGGGCAGCTTCAGCATCGATCAGGGCGTCGGCGTGCGCGCCGTGTCGGGCGAGCGCACGGCGTTCGCGTATTCGGACGACCTGTCGCCCGAATCGATCCGTCAGGCCGCAATCGCGACGCGCGCGATCGCCAAAGCCGGCGGCGGCAAACACAAGATCAAGCCGGCGAGCACGCTCACGGGCGTGTCGGGCCGCGATCTGTATCTGCCCGCCGATCCTTTGCATTCGCTCGATGCGAACGCCAAGGTCAAATTGCTGGAGCGCGTCGAGCAGATGGCGCGCGGCAAGGACCCGCGCATCACGCAGGTGATGGCCGGTCTCGCCGGCGAGTATGACGTCGTGCTGGTCGCGCGCAGCGATGGCGCGCTCGCGGCTGACGTGCGACCGCTCGTGCGCGTATCGGTGACGGTGATCGCCGAGCAGAATGGCCGGCGCGAAATCGGCTCGGGCGGCGGCGGCGGACGTTTCGACTATGGCTATTTCACCGATGCCATCCTGAACAAATACGTCGACGATGCCGTGCACGCCGCGCTCGTCAACCTCGAAGCGCGCCCTGCCCCGGCAGGCGCGATGACCGTCGTGCTCGGGCCGGGCTGGCCGGGCGTGCTGCTGCACGAGGCGGTCGGACACGGGCTGGAGGGCGATTTCAACCGCAAGGGATCGTCGGCGTTTGCGGGGATGATCGGCGAGCAGGTGGCGGCGAAGGGCGTCACCGTGGTCGATGACGGCACGCTGCCGAATCGGCGCGGCTCGCTCAATATCGACGACGAAGGCAACCCGACGCAGTGCACGACGCTGATCGAGGACGGCATCCTGAAGGGATACATTCAGGATTCGCTCAACGCGCGTCTGATGAAGATGCCGGTGACGGGCAACGCGCGCCGCGAATCGTACGCCGCGCTGCCGATGCCGCGCATGACGAACACGTACATGCTCAACGGCGACAAGGACCCGCAGGAGATTCTCGCCTCGGTGAAGAACGGCTTGTATGCGGTGAATTTCGGCGGCGGTCAGGTCGATATCACCAACGGCAAGTTCGTGTTTTCGGCGTCCGAGGCGTACATGATCGAGAACGGCAAGATCACGTATCCGGTGAAGGGCGCGACGCTGATCGGCAGCGGGCCGGAATCGCTCAAGTACGTGACGATGATCGGCAACGACATGTCGCTCGATAGCGGCGTGGGCGTGTGCGGCAAGGAAGGCCAGAGCGTGCCGGTGGGCGTCGGTCAGCCGACGTTGCGCATCGAGAAGATGACGGTCGGCGGGACTGTGTGATTGTCATGCGGGTTTTCCGCATCGGGCGGCTTTATTTGCGGCGTGGCCGCGCTGCCCGATGCGGATTGTCCGCGTTTTTGTAGTTGCAGGCTTGTCAGCGCCGTGCGTTTGCGGTTATAAAAGCAGTCACAACTTTTTCGACACACCTTCGATCCATCATGTCCGCCAAGTTTTATTTTTATTTCTTTTGGCATCTCAAGCCGCTGGCGGATCGAGAGGGGTGAGTCGTACACAGGTTCAATAGACCGAATTCCCGAAAAAACCGCCAGCAAGCCTGGCGGTTTTTTTTCGTCTCATAGTTTGATTAGAACGCTGCCGTTGGAGAATCGACATGCCCCCGCACAATACCGATGATGTTCGTATCCGCGAGTTGAAAGAGCTGACGCCGCCCGCGCATCTGATCCGCGAATTCCCCTGCGCCGAGCCGGTTTCGGAGCTGATCTACAACGCGCGACAGTCGATGCATCGCATTCTTCACGGGATGGATGACCGGTTGATCGTGATCATCGGGCCTTGCTCGATTCATGATCCGCGTGCGGCTCTTGAATATGCCGGGAAGCTGATCGAGCAGCGCAAGCGGTTCGCGGGCGAGCTGGAGATCGTGATGCGGGTGTATTTCGAAAAGCCGCGTACTACCGTTGGATGGAAGGGGCTCATCAACGATCCGTATATGGATAACAGCTTCAAGATCAATGACGGGTTGCGGGCCGCGCGCGAGTTGCTCATGCATATCAACGAGCTTGGGCTTCCCGCTGGCACCGAGTATCTCGACATGATCAGTCCGCAGTACATCGCCGATCTGATTTCGTGGGGGGCGATTGGGGCGCGGACTACCGAATCTCAAGTACACCGCGAGCTTGCTTCCGGTTTGTCGTGCCCTGTCGGGTTCAAGAACGGTACGGATGGGAATGTGAAGATCGCTGTCGATGCGATCAAGGCGGCGTCGCAGCCGCATCATTTTCTCTCCGTTACTAAAGGCGGGCATTCGGCGATCGTTTCCACCGCGGGGAATGAGGATTGCCATATTATTTTGCGCGGTGGTAAAGCGCCTAATTACGATGCGGCGAGTGTGGATGCGGCTTGTAGTGATATCGGGAAGGCTGGTCTTGCTGCGCGGCTGATGATCGATGCGAGTCACGCCAATAGCTCCAAGAAGCATGAGAATCAGATTCCGGTTTGCGAGGATATCGGCAAGCAGCTCGCCGCCGGCGATGAGCGGATCGTGGGGGTGATGGTGGAGTCGCATCTTGTTGCGGGGCGGCAGGATTTGAAGGAAGGGTGCGAGTTGACCTACGGGCAGAGCGTTACCGATGCTTGTATTGGGTGGGATGAAAGCGTGAAAGTGTTGGAAGGCTTGGCGGATTCAGTCAAACAACGACGAGTCGTTCGAGGTGGCGGAAACTAGAAAGCGAGATCGTTCTTGCGAGGTGTATAGCGGCCATTTCGCGGCACCTCGCCCTTACGACGCGCTAAAGCAATAAGTCGTCTGGAGCGGTTATCGCACCCTTAAGTTCTCGTAGGTATGCGAGGCGTCGCTCGTAAAATTCACTCTTGAGTCGCGCGTCGATACTCCGACGTGTGGCTCTGCGGAAATCCAGGCATGATAAAGCGCGAAACTCTGCTTCCGCCGACACAAAGGCTGAAAAGGCATTCTGAGCGAGTAGAAACAAAGCGATTTGTGAAAAACTTTCGCTGCCCTTTGAAGCAAGTATTCGCAGTATTTCACTCTGGCTTGAAATAATCTCAGAGTGCATTTCCTCCGCTCGCCTTGCCTCGAAAAACGATAAGCGAACCGGCGATCGAGGCACTCCCGGGTTGATTAGTTGCTCTGTAATTTCGTAAAGAGCAAGCATAAATGTCCGGGCACTGAGAATTAGAGGATCAAGCTGCTTGGAGTTAACCAAACTGAAGTTTGCCTCATGCACAACGATGTGACGAAGCTGAAAGATCTTCTCAATATCGCGGAGGAGATCGTTCAGATTTAAGATCGGTAGCGTGACGGGCCAAAAGCTAAAATCGTTCAGACCGAATCCAGAGTAGGTGTCCTCCTCGAAACTGTCGTATTGAGACAGGTCGTCCGTGTCGATTTCTTCAAATCCCTTGATATTCGAAAGTGCGCTTTTTATAGCGCCTGATTTCTTGCTCCCTCCTAGCAAAACATTGAGGTACGAGACAATTTGGGAAAAACTGCTAATTGGAAGCAAGTGAGAAACATACTCTCCGAAACTAATCTCGCGCTCGCTTAACGCCCTTGTCAACCTGAAATCGAATTTCATTTGTTCGCTGAAATCACCGGTCCTATCAAGGTAGGGTTCTCCGTGGTCAATCAATTTTCTGATTGAATTCCTTACGGAGACCTCAAGGCACGCTGCCATTCCCGCGATGCTCAGCGAATTCTCAATCTCACTTCCGTATGCGTGACCCGACAGAAGACGTTCAATATCCCACATTTCCGCAAGACCGGGTTTTCCTGTTCTTATCGAACGCTCTTTCTTTTTTTTAATTTTGTTTATTGAGTCTCTGTTCAACTGATTTACTCACGATAAAATTTTCTTCGAAAATACAAAGCAAAGGTCACCTTGCATTTGTTGCTATTCGACGTCCCGCTGCCACATAACATCGGCTCCGCCATCTGTTTGATTGAGAACTCGCGCGAAAACGAACAATAGGTCACCCAGCCGATTCACATACCTCCGTGGCGCCTCATTAACCCCCGCTGTCTCCACACGCCCCAGCGCCACAATCGCCCTTTCCGCCCTCCGACAAACAGTCCTTGCCACATGCGCCAGCGCAGCCCCCCTCGACCCACCCGGCAAAATAAACTCTTTGAGCGGCGGCAACGTAGCGTTGTACTCTGCGAGCCACGCATCCAGCCGTTCAAGATGCGACTCCTGAATCATCGAATGCCCGGGAATCGACAACTCCCCGCCAAGATCAAACAAATCATTCTGAATCTGCGTCAGCGCGTCCCGCACATCCGAAGGCATCGGTTCACACAAAAGCACGCCGATACAGGAATTCAATTCATCGACATCGCCAATCGCGGCGATCCGCGCATCGTCTTTCGAAACGCGGCTTCCATCGCCCAATCCTGTCGTTCCATCGTCGCCGGTACGCGTGGTGATCTTGCTCAAGCGGTTACCCATCGCTGACTCCCTGATAAGCAGACAAAAACCCGACCCATTATAGACAGACCCGCGCGTCCAAAACGCCCCAAAAACCCCGCCCCGCCGACCTTCCCCCCGGACGGCGTAAAATGAGATAAACACCGTACGGCTTTCGCGCCGATCGCAAGCCTGGACAAAACGGCCCGGTCGCAAAGGCATCACGCGAAAAGCCGCAACGCTCATACCAAGCGCGCAATCAAGAACACAAATCCGCACCGCCCGGAGACACCTTGTGAACCACCCCACCGAACACCAGGCGCTCGAAAAACGCCCCTTCCCCGCCGCGCTGCTCGAAGCCCTGAAGCAAAAATTCGCCGACCGCATCTCAACCGCGCAAGCAGTAAGAGAACACCACGGCCGCGACGAATCGCCGTTCGATCCGCAACTCCCCGACGCCGTCGTCTTCGCGCGCAGCACCGAGGAAGTGCAGGCCATCGTGAAGCTTTGCGCGGAACACGGCGTCCCGATCATCCCCTACGGCAACGGCTCCTCGCTCGAAGGTCACTTGCTCGCGGTCCAGGGCGGCGTCTCCATCGATCTGTCCGAGATGAACCAGATCGTCGCGATCAACGCCGAAGACCTCACGGTGACGGTGCAACCCGGCATCTCCCGCAAGCAACTGAACGAAGCGCTCAAGGACACCGGCCTCTTTTTCCCGATCGATCCGGGCGCAGATGCGAGCATCGGCGGCATGTCCGCGACGCGCGCCTCCGGCACCAACGCCGTGCGCTACGGCACGATGCGCGAGAACGTCCTCGGCCTCACCGTCGTGCTCGCCGATGGACGCGTCATCAAGACCGGCACGCGCGCGCGCAAATCGTCGGCGGGTTATGACCTCACGCGTCTTTTCGTAGGCTCGGAAGGCACGCTCGGCGTCATCACCGAAATCACGGTGCGTCTCTATCCGCAACCCGAGGCGATATCGGCGGCCGTGTGCGCATTTCCGTCGATGGGAGACGCCGTGCGCGCCGTCATCGAAACCATTCAGATGGGCGTGCCGATCGCGCGAGTCGAGTTCGTCGACAAGCTCGCCGTGCGCGCGATCAACCGTCACTCGAATCTGACGCTGCGCGAATCGCCGATGCTGTTCTTCGAATTTCACGGCACCGAATCCGGCGTGAAGGAACAGGCGCAGACCGTGCAGGACATCGTCGCGGAGAACAAGGGCGAGGACTTCGAATGGGCGACGCGTCCCGAAGACCGCAGCCGTCTCTGGAACGCGCGCCATTCGGCCTACTTCGCGATGTTGCAACTGAAGCCCGGCTGCCGCGCCGTCACCACCGACGTCTGCGTGCCGATCTCGCGTCTCGCCGAATGTGTCGAGGAAACGGAAAGGGATCTGCGCGGCTCGTACTTGCCGAGCCCGATCGTCGGTCACGTCGGCGACGGCAACTTTCACGTCGCGATGCTGCTCGATCCCAATAAGCCCGAGGAGCTGGAAGAAGCGGAGCGCATCAATCGACTCATCGTCGGACGCGCGCTCGCGATGGGCGGCACCTGCACCGGCGAACACGGCGTCGGGCTGCACAAGATGGGCTTCCTGATCGATGAGCATGGCGAAGACGCCATCGCGACCATGCGCGCCATCAAACAGGCGCTCGATCCGAAAAACCTGATGAACCCGGGGAAAATCTTCACTTTCGAAGGCTGACGAAGTCGCGCAAGATGCAAGCATCAAATAAGCGCGACTGTCTGCGCAGGCATCAAAAGGAGGAGACATGAACGCACCCGACGAGCTCAAAGCCGAGCAGATGCCGCCCAACCTGCCGTACGAGGACGCGCCCGCGCTGACCGAAGATCAGCTCGCCGCGCGTCAACGCGAGGTCGTGCAGGCGCTGATGGCCGTGCTGCCCACGCACTGTCTGCTCTTTCGCGACGAAGATACCGCCGCGTACGAATGCGATGGCCTCGCCGCGTATCGGCGGCTGCCGCTCGCGGTGGCGCTGCCTGAAACCGAGGCGCAAGTGCAGCGCGTCGTGCAGATCTGCGCGCGTCTATCCATTCCGATCGTTCCGCGCGGCGCGGGCACCGGCCTCTCCGGCGGCGCAATGCCGATCCGCCACGGCATCGTGCTGTCGCTTGCGCGCTTTCGCAAGATCGTCGAAGTCGATCCCTACGCGCGCACCGCGACCGTGCAGCCGGGCGTGCGCAATCTCGCGATTTCCGAAGCGGCCGCGCCCTACGGTCTGTACTACGCGCCCGATCCATCGTCGCAGATCGCGTGCACGATCGGCGGAAATGTCTCCGAGAACTCCGGCGGCGTGCATTGCTTGAAATACGGCCTCACGGTACACAACGTCCTGCGCGTGCGCGCGGTGACGATGGACGGCGATGTCGTCGAGTTCGGCTCGCTCGGCCCCGATGCGCCGGGTCTCGATCTACTCGCGGTGCTGATCGGCAGCGAAGGCATGTTCGCGATCGTCACCGAGATCACCGTCAAGCTGATCCCGAAGCCGCAAACGGCGCAGGTCATCATGGCGAGCTTCGACGACGTCGTGAAAGGCGGCAACGCAGTCGCCGCGATCATCGCCGCGGGCATCATCCCGGCCGGACTCGAAATGATGGACAAGCCCGCGACGCGCGCTGTCGAAGAGTTCGTCAACGCGGGCTACGACCTCGATGCCGCCGCGATCCTGCTATGTGAATCCGACGGCACGCACGATGAAGTCGCCGAGGAAATCGTCCGCATGACGGCTGTCCTGCGCGAGCACGGCGCGTCGCGCATCCAGATTTCGCGGTCCGAAGCCGAGCGCCTCAAGTTCTGGTCCGGCCGCAAGAACGCGTTTCCGGCGGCGGGCCGCATCTCGCCGGACTATTACTGCATGGACGGCACCGTGCCGCGCCGCGCGATCGGGCCGCTGCTCGCGCGTATCGAAGAGATGGAGAAGAAGTACGCGCTGCGCTGCATCAACGTGTTCCACGCCGGCGACGGCAACATGCATCCGCTGATTCTCTTCAACGGCAACGATCTCGACGAATGGCATCGCGCCGAGGCGTTCGGCTGCGACATCCTGGAATGTTGCGTCGAACTCGGCGGCACGGTGACGGGCGAGCATGGCGTGGGCATCGAGAAAATCAATTCGATGTGCGTGCAGTTCTCGCCGGAAGAGCGCGACGCGTTCTTCGCGGTCAAGCGCGCGTTCGATCCGCCGGGTCTGCTCAACCCCGACAAGGGCATCCCGACGCGCGCGCGCTGCGCCGAGTACGGCAAGATGCATGTGCGCGGCGGGCTGTTGCCGCATCCCGAATTGCCGCGTTTCTGATTTCTCACGAGGCGCGGCGCGCGTTCCGCTATCCATGTTTCTCCGAGTGCGGCGGCGTTAAGCGGCCGGTACAATCGACCGGACAGCCGTCAGAAAGCTGACACAGAAGTCGAAGCCCGAAATCGACGAACTAGCGGAACACCCATGGAACAGGACGACATCGTCGCCGGCTGGTCGGAGAGAATCGCCCGGGCCACGGAATCCGGCACGCTGCTGCGCATCCGCGGCGGCGGGACGAAGGACTGGTACGGCCAGACGCTCCAGGGAGAAATCCTCGACACGCGGGCGCATCGCGGGATCATCGAGTACGACCCGGCGGAACTTGTCATCACCGCGCGCAGCGGCACGCCGCTGGCCGAAATCGAAGCGGCGCTCAGAGCGCATAACCAAATGCTGCCGTTCGAGCCGCCGCACTTCGGGCGCAATGCGACACTGGGCGGCTGCATCGCCGCGGGGCTCGCGGGCCCGCGCCGCGCATGGACCGGCGCGCCGCGCGATTTCGTGCTCGGCGCGGTCGTCATGAACGGGCACGGGCAAGTGCTGCATTTCGGCGGTCAGGTGGTGAAGAACGTCGCCGGGTATGACGTGTCACGCCTGCTCGCGGGATCGCTCGGCACGCTCGGGCTGATCCTCGAACTGTCGATCAAGGTGTTGCCGCGCCCCGTCGCCGAAGCCACGCTGAAGTTCGACATGCACGCGACCGATGGCGTGCGCAAGCTCAACGAATGGGGCGGCCATCCGTTGCCGATCTGCGGCAGCGCGTGGCGCGACGGCACGCTCGCGCTGCGTCTCGCGGGCGCGGAAGCGGCCGTAAAAACGGCGCGCAATACGCTCGGCGGCGAGGTCGTCGATGCGGTCGAAGCCGACCGCTTCTGGATCGGCATGCGCGAACAGACGGACCCGTTCTTCGCGGTGATCGAACCGCGCTCGGCGCTGTGGCGGCTCGCGTTGCCGTCGATCGCGGAGCCGCTGCATCTGCCGGGCGCGCAACTGATGGAATGGGGCGGCGCGCAGCGCTGGTGGATCACCGATACCGATCCGCAGACCGTGCGTATCAGCGCGAAGCAGGCGGGCGGACACGCGACGATCTTCCGCGCGGGTTCCGCCTACGATCGCAATGCAGGCGTGTTCACGCCGCTGCCCGCGCCGCTGATGAAGATTCATCGTGGATTGAAAGCCGCATTCGATCCGGCGCGCATCTTCAACCGCGCGCGTTTGTATCCCGACTTCTAGGCGCTTCGATGCAAACCAATCTCGCCGATTTCATCCGCGGCACGGCCGATGGCGACGAAGCCGACGCCATCCTGCGCAAGTGCGTGCACTGCGGCTTCTGCACGGCGACCTGCCCGACATACCAGATACTCGGCGACGAACTCGACGGGCCGCGCGGGCGCATCTATCTGATGAAGCAGATGCTCGAAGGCGCGCCGGTCTCGCGCAGCACGCAACTGCATCTGGATCGATGTCTCACGTGCCGCAATTGCGAAAGCACGTGCCCATCGGGCGTGCAGTATGGTCGGCTCGTCGAGATCGGGCGCAAGATCGTCGAAGAGAAGGTCGAGCGGCCGATGCGTCATCGCCTGCAACGGCGCCTGCTCGCAAGCTTCCTGCCGAACAGCACGCTCTTCACCCCCGCGATGAAGCTCGGCCAGCAGTTCCGCGGCATCCTCCCTCGCAAGTTGCGCGCGAAGATTCCCGTGCCCGAGCGGCCGCTCGCGCCGCCCACGAACAAGCACGAACGCAAGATGCTGATGCTCGCGGGCTGCGTGCAACCGGCGATGATGCCGAACGTCAACACGGCGACGGCGCGCGTGTTCGATGCGCTCGGCATCGAGATCGTCACGGCGCCGTCGGCGGGCTGTTGCGGCGCGATCCGCCTGCATCTCGGCTACAACGAAGACGCGCTCGACGACGTGCGCAACAACATCGACGCATGGTGGCCGTATGTGGAAAGCGGCGTCGAGGCGATCGTGATGAACGCGTCGGGCTGCGGCGCGACTGTGAAGGAATACGCGCATCTGTTGCGCAACGATCCCGCGTATGCGGAGAAGGCGCGGAAGATCGTCGATCTGACGCGCGATCTCGCCGAAATCCTGCCGATGTACGAAGAGGAACTCGTCGCGCTTTCGCGCCGGCGCGGCGTGCATACCGTGGCGTTCCATCCGCCGTGCACGTTGCAGCATGGACAGCAGATTCGCGGACACGTCGAGCATCTGCTGACCGCGCTCGGGCTCGAAGTGCGCCTGCCCGCCGATAGTCACCTGTGCTGCGGATCGGCGGGAACGTATTCGGTCCTCCAGCCGAAGCTCTCGTACACGCTGCGCAATCAGAAGCTCGATCGGCTGGAGAAGCTGGAGCCGCAAATGATCGTGTCGGCGAACGTCGGCTGCATCGCGCATCTGCAAAGCGGCACATCGACGCCCGTCACGCACTGGATTCAACTGCTGGAGCATCTGCTGTACGGTTGAGCGCTTCGTATAATGGCCGGATGGTTCTTTAGGCTGGCTCAGGTATGTCCATCGCTCAACATCTCGAAGAAGTCCATCAACGCATCGCAAAGGCCGCGCAAAGCGCGTCGCGCGATGCGGCTTCCGTCACGCTGCTCGCCGTGTCCAAGACCTTTCCCGCGAACGACGTGCGCGCCGCCTTCGACGCCGGCCAGCGCGCGTTCGGCGAGAACTACGTGCAGGAAGGCATCGCGAAGATCGCGGAACTGGCCGATCTGCGCGGCGATATCGAATGGCATTTCATCGGGCCGCTGCAATCGAACAAGACGAAGCTCGTCGCCGAGCAGTTCGACTGGGTGCATTCCATCGACCGGCTGAAGATCGCGGAGCGGCTTTCCGCGCAACGTCCCGACGGCACGCCCGCGCTCAACGTCTGCATTCAGGTGAACGTGAGCGGCGAGGCGTCGAAGAGCGGCGTCGAGCCTGAGGAAGCCGCCGCGCTCGCGCATGCGGTCGCCGCCCTGCCCGGTCTCCGTCTGCGCGGCCTGATGGCGATACCCGAGCCCGCCGATACCCTCGACGCGCAACGCGTGCCGCACGCCCGCCTGCGCGATCTGATGAACACGCTGCGCGCCGATGGCCTCGATCTCGACACGCTCTCGATGGGCATGTCCGCCGATCTCGAAGCCGCCGTGCTCGAAGGCGCGACGATGGTGCGCATCGGCAGCGCGATTTTCGGCGCGCGCACTTACACCACCTGACCTCATCTCAACCATGAAAATTGCATTCATCGGCGGCGGCAACATGGCCGCGGCGCTCATCGGCGGTCTCGTCAAGCGCGGCGTCGCGCCGTCCGACATTTACGCCGTCGACATCAACGACGAAGCGCGCGCGCGCACCGCGAAGCAGTTCGGCATCGCGACCGGCGCGGCCGTCGACGCGAAGCTCGCCGGTTACGACGCGATCGTGCTCGCCGTGAAGCCGCAAGTGCTCAAGAGCGTGGCCGAAGCGCTCGTGCCGCATCTGTCGAAGCAGACGATCATCAGCATCGCGGCGGGCATCCGCGCGACGGATCTCTCGCGCTGGCTGAACGGCTACACGCAAATCGTGCGCACGATGCCGAACACGCCCGCGCTGATCGGCATGGGCGTGACGGGTCTCGCCGCGCTGCCCGGCGTGAGCGACGCGGCGAAGGCGCTCAGCAGCGAGGTGCTGGAAGCGGTCGGCACGGCCGTCTGGTTCGACGACGAAGCGAAACTGGACGCCGTCACCGCGATCTCCGGCAGCGGCCCGGCCTACGTGTTCTATTTCATCGAAGCGATGCAGGAAGCGGCGCGCCAGCTCGGCATGGACGAGGAGCAAGGCCGAGCGCTCGCGGTCGCCACGTTCACGGGCGCGGCGCAACTGGCGGCGCAATCGGGCGAGCCGGCGAGCGTGCTGCGCGAGCGCGTGACATCGAAGGGCGGCACGACGGCGGCGGCGCTCGCATCGTTCGATGCTCAGGGCGTGAAGGATGCGATCGTGCGCGGCGCGCTGGCGGCGCAAGCGCGGGCGAAAGAGATGGGGGATGAGCTGGGCGGGGCTTGAGCGACGGCGCGGCTCGTTGCGATTCCCCGCTTCAGCCGATATAGACGACGTTATCGCGTTCCACGATGTTCTGGCGCACGGGGTCGCGCTCGCTGATGGCCAGCAGGTTGGGATTCACCGTGTAAAAATCCGCATAACCCACGCTGGCCAGAAACGCGCGGATCGTCTTCGCATCGCTTTTGAGCGTTTCCACCAGCAGGACCGGCGCGCAGCGTTTCAATGTTTCGGTTGCGCCTTTCAACACATCCATTTCCATGCCCTCGACGTCGATCTTGATGAAATCGACGCGTTCGAGCTCCAGTGAATCGATGCTGATCATCGGCACCGCAACGCCTTTCTTGGGATCGTACGAAACCTCTTGTCCGACACTCAACGTATTTTCCAGCTCGCGCAGTTCCAGACTTCCGAAACTTCCAGGCGAATAATAATCCGGCTGCGGGATGATGATCCGGCCGACCGATTCGCCGAGCGCCGTGAGTTTCGCGCGCGCGTTCAGGCAATTATTGATCGCGAGATTGCCGGCCAGCGCGTAATACACGATTTCCTGAGCCTCGAAGCTCAGCACATTGCCCCAACCGTACATCCGACGCGCCCATTCGATCGAATGCACGCCGATATTGGCGCCGCCGTCGATCGCAAAGACGCCGTCGCCGAAATACTTGCGGCGCAGCGCAAGCAACTCGAGCACGAACGAGACTTCGCTGGCGTCGAAACTGGATGTACTGAGTAATTGATGACCCACGCCATAAGCGAAATCATCCTGAACGGCGACATCGTTTCGATTGATGATCATGGTGCCGTGATTCGACGCGGCAAGGACGAAAGCAATAGGACGCTCGGGTAAGGACATGGCAGGTATCTATCTTTAAGGAAATGAGGAATCGTGCGGAAACCGGCATTCGTGCGCGGTGCGCGTGCCTGCGTGCTATCGTCGCCGCGCGGAAAGCCCTGGGCGTCTGATCGGCTTGGCGAAGGAAGGAACGGTGCTTTCGATATGAATCACCGGGCACCATGGGAGGCGCCTCTTTCAGCGTTCCCAGGAATTAATCGTTTGCCTGACTTACGACCCTATCAAAACATAAGGCCGCGAAGCCGCGATGTGAACACTTTTGTCGTTCTCAGACTGTTTCGCGGACTGCATAAAGCGGCGAGCTGCCGCTTTCAGCAACGCGCCTTGCGCACGTTGCGACACGCGATCCAGCAAAAGGGATCAATT
Organism: Caballeronia sp. EK; assembly: GCF_014384845.1. Taxonomy (NCBI): domain Bacteria; kingdom Pseudomonadati; phylum Pseudomonadota; class Betaproteobacteria; order Burkholderiales; family Burkholderiaceae; genus Caballeronia; species Caballeronia sp. EK. The sequence goes on along the minus strand of NZ_JACSUE010000009.1, from coordinate 183,323 downwards.
CGAGAACGCGTAATGCAGCGCAATCCCCGCGAACAACATTCCCCCGAGCCAGTTGTTGTGCTTGAACGCGGCAAAGCACGCCATCCGCTCGCGATTGCGGATCAGCCCGTAGTGATAAACCGCGCAACCCGCAGCCGCGAGCCAGCCGAGCCAGTAAAGCCAGCCATATCCCAGCGCGATGCCGATACCCACATAGATCGCGAGCGTCACGGCGTAGCACAGCATGACGGCCAGCACGTCGTATCGGCCGAACGTGAGCGCCGACGTGCGGATGCCGATCTTGATATCGTCGTCGCGATCGACCATCGCGTATTCGGTGTCGTACGCGACCGACCAGAACACGTTCGCCGCGAGCATGATCCACGCGAGCATCGGCACATGGTTTTGCACGGCGGCGAAGGCCATCGGAATGCCGAAGCCGAACGCGATGCCGAGATACGCCTGCGGAATCGCGAAGAAGCGCTTGGTGAACGGATACGTGCCCGCGACGAACAGCGCGAACACCGACAACTCCTTGGTGAGCGTGTTGAGCGGCAGAATCAGCAGGAACGCGACGAGCGCGAGCGCCGTCGCGAGCGCCACCGCTTCCCAGGCCTTAATCTTGCCCGACGTGATCGGCCGCTCGGCGGTGCGCTTCACGTGGCGGTCGAAGTCGCGGTCGGCGTAGTCGTTGATCGCGCAGCCCGCCGAGCGCATCAGAATCGTGCCGATCGTGAAGATCACGAGCAGCATCGGCGACGGACGGCCGTCGGATGCGATCCACAATGCGTTGAGCGTCGGCCATAGCAGCAACAGGCTGCCGATGGGCTTGTCGAGGCGCACGAGGCGCATGTAGAGCGGAAGACGGGCGAGCATGGCGGATGTCGATGCAGAGAAACGCGGTCCGGCTATTTTAGATCAGCGCGTTCGTTCATCCTCAAAAGCAAAAACCCCGCATGAGAGCGGGGTTTTATCGCTTCGCAACCGAAGAAGTATCAGGCCAGCATCGCGCGCAGCATCCACGCGGTCTTCTCGTGCGTCTGCATGCGCTGCGTGAGCAGATCGGCGGTCGGCTCGTCGTTGGCGGCTTCGGTCGCCGGGAAGATCTCGCGCGCCGTGCGCACCACCGCTTCCTGACCTTCCACCAGTTGGCGGATCATCTCTTCGGCAGCCGGCACGCCGTCCGCTTCCGGAATCGACGACAACTTCGCGAACTCCTTGTAGCTGCCCGGCGCATGCACGCCCAGAGCGCGAATGCGTTCCGCGATCGAATCGACGGCGAGCGCGAGTTCGGTGTATTGCGTCTCGAACATCAGATGCAGCGTGTTGAACATCGGACCCGTAACGTTCCAGTGGAAGTTGTGGGTCTTCAGATAGAGCGTGTATGTGTCGGCCAAAAGCCGGGACAGCCCGTCGGCGATCTTCTTGCGGTCTTTGTCGCTGATGCCGATGTTGACGGCAGGTGCAGTGCCTTTCTTCGCCATGATGACTCCGTGAGAGAGTGATTCGAACGGTGCGAGCGCCGCTTGCATCGCCTTGTCGCGCGGCGCTTCGAGCGCTCGACAGTTTATCTTAGAGAAACGGGGAACGCCTTATCGTGACAAGACTTTCGAGCGTCTTGACGACCTTCAGCCGCCGACCACACCGCTCGCGACGACAAGTCCATAGCCCGCCGCGACGATGCCGAAAGCAAGCGCGACGCGCATCGTGCGCGACGCGTGACGGCTGGATGCTTCGATATGCTCGACCGCCTGTGCGATGTGATTCAACGCTTGCGACATGATGGTTTCTCCCGTTGTGGTCTTGGGACCGATAGAGGGAGCTTACAGAGAACTATCGAAATTTATAATTTGATTAATTTTATTTATTCGATAGTCAAGCGCGGCGGGATTCTGAAGTCGGACCGAACGAACTACTTAGACAACCTAAGCAATCGACAAAAAAGAGAGGAAAGTCAGAAGCGCTGTGTTCGTCAGAACCACAGCGCATCCAATCGCGCGAACATCGTCAGTTCACCGCCACCGGCATATCCAGCTTCCTGACGCCTGGCAAATCGCAATTGGCGATCGCTTCGGAGATCGCGTCGATGGCCGGCATGCGCGTGAAGCTCTTGCGCCACGCGAGCACGACACGCCGGTCCGGCACCGGCTCATCGAACGGCACGTAGCTGAGCAGGCCGGAATCGATGCCTCCCGCGTGCGGCCTCACCTCGCTCACGGACATGCGCGGCAGCACCGTAATACCGACGCCGCTCGCGACCATATGGCGGATCGTCTCCAGCGAGGAGCCTTCAAACGTCTTCTGGATGCCGTCCGCGTTCTGCGAGAAGCGCATGAGTTCGGGGCATACGCCGAGCACGTGATCGCGGAAGCAATGGCCGCTGCCGAGCAGCAACATGGTTTCCTGCTTGAGATCGTCCGGATCGATCTTCGCGCGGTTCTCCCACGCGTGCCCGGAAGGCATCGCGACGACGAACGGCTCGTCGTAGAGCGCGCGCACCATCAGGCCGGTTTCGGGAAACGGCAGCGCCATGATCGCGACATCGATTTCGCCCTGCTTCAGGAGCTCGATCAGCTTGAGCGTGTAATTCTCCTGGAGCATGAGCGGCATCTGCGGGACCGACTTGATCATCTGCTTGACGAGCGTGGGCAGCAGATACGGTCCGATGGTGTAGATCACGCCGAGGCGCAGCGGTCCGACGAGCGGATCTTTTCCCTGCTTGGCGATCTCCTTGATGGCGAGCGTCTGTTCGAGCACGCGCTGCGCCTGCGTCACGATCTGCTCGCCGATAGGCGTCACGCTGACTTCGCTCGTGCCGCGCTCGAAGATCTGCACATTGAGTTCGTCTTCGAGCTTCTTGATTGCCACCGACAAAGTCGGCTGGCTGACGAAGCACGCCTCGGCCGCGCGACCAAAATGCCGCTCGCGCGCGACCGCGACGATGTACTTCAGTTCAGTGAGGGTCATTGGCGGCCAATGAAATACGTTGATTCAATAGGTTTGAGTTATACACCTGCCAACCGTCGTTCGACAACTTCTGCCGATTCGCCGGTCCGCATCGGTTAAATAGGGACCGACATGACCCGCGCGAGTTCAGTCAGGCCTTCAAATAGTGCTCCCGCGCGCCCAGCCAGCGTGCGAGGTGCCGCGTGACCGCGTCGGGGAATTGCGCGAGCATCTGATCGGCGGCGGCGCGCGCCGGCTCGATCAGCCAGCCATCGTTTTCGAGACTCGCGAAACGCAGCATCGCTTCGCCCGATTGCCGCGCGCCGAGAAACTCGCCGGGGCCGCGAATTTCGAGATCACGGCGGGCGATCTCGAAGCCGTCGGTGGTCTCGCGCATGGTTTTCAGGCGCGCGCGCGCGGTTTGCGATAGCGGGTTCGCATACATCAGCACGCACACGGACGCCGCGCTGCCCCGCCCCACGCGCCCGCGCAACTGATGCAACTGCGCGAGGCCGAAACGCTCCGCATGTTCGATCACCATCAGCGACGCGTTCGGCACGTCCACGCCGACTTCGATCACCGTCGTCGCGACGAGCAATTGCACTTCGTTGCGCGAGAACGCGTCCATCACCCCCGCTTTTTCCGCGGGCGCGAGCCGTCCGTGAACCAGCCCGACGCGCAGTTCGGGCAGCGCGGCGACCAGCGTCTCGTAAGTCTCGACAGCCGTCTGCAACTGCAGCGTCTCGCTTTCCTCGATCAGCGGACAGACCCAGTACACCTGGCGTCCGGTCAGCGCCGCCTCGCGCACACGGCCGATGATCTCGTCGCGCCTGCCGTCCGACACCACTTTGGTCAGAATCGGCGTGCGGCCGGGCGGCAGTTCGTCGATGGTCGAGACGTCGAGATCCGCGTAGTAGGTCATCGCGAGCGTGCGGGGGATCGGCGTCGCGGACATCATCAGTTGATGCGGCTGGAAATCGCGCGCGCCGTCCGCCGCGTTGAGCGCCTTCGCGCGCAAGGCGAGCCGCTGCGCGACGCCGAAGCGATGCTGCTCGTCGACGATCACGAGTCCGAGGCGCGCGAACTCCACTGCATCCTGAATGATCGCGTGCGTGCCGATGACGAGCTGCGCCGTGCCGAGCGCCGCCGCCTCCGTCGCTGCGCGCTTTTCCTTCGCCTTCAGGCTGCCCGCGAGCCACGCGACCGTGACGCCGAGCGGCTCCAGCCAGCCGCGCAGCTTGCGCGCGTGCTGCTCCGCGAGGATTTCGGTCGGCGCCATGAGCGCGGCCTGATAGCCGGCATCGATGGCCTGCGCCGCAGCCAGCGCCGCGACGATCGTCTTGCCGCTGCCGACATCGCCTTGAAGCAGACGCTGCATCGGATGCGCGAGCGTCAATTCACCCGCGATTTCCGCGACCACGCGCTGCTGCGCCCCGGTCAACGCGAACGGCAAGGCGCGCAACAGCTTCACGACGAGCGAAGCGTCATCGTCAGGCAGGCGGCGCGGCATCGCGGGCGCGGCGCGCGTGCGCCGTTCCTCGTGCGCGCGCTTGAGCGACAGTTGCTGCGCGAGCAATTCCTCGAACTTGATGCGCGTCCATGCCGGATGCGTGCCGTCGATGAGCGCGGTTTCATCCGAATCCGCGCGCGGATGATGCAGCGTCTTCACGGCATCGAGCAGGCCTGGCACGTTCAGCGGCGCGAGATGCGCGCGCGCGATCGGCTCGGGCAGCAGTTCCGGCAGCGACACGCGCGAGATGGCGGAATCGATTGCCTTGCGCAAGTACGCCTGCGAGATGCCCGCCGTCGACGGATAAACCGGCGTGAGCGCTTGTGGCAGCGGCGCGCCGTCATCGACGGGACGCACCGCCGGATGCACCATCTCCATGCCGAAAAAGCCGCCGCGCACGTCGCCGCGCACGCGCAGGCGCACGCCGATGGCCATCTGCTTGACCTGCGAGCCGTAGAAGTTGAGGAAGCGCAGCGTGAGTTCGTCGCCGGCGTCGTCGTTGATCTTCACGAGCAACTGGCGACGCGGCCGATACGCGATCTCGTTGTCGAACACGACGCCTTCGGTCTGCGCGATATCGCCCGGAATCAGTTCGCCGATGGGCGTGAGCGAGGTTTCGTCCTCATAGCGCATCGGCAGATGCAGCACGAGATCGATGTCGGATTTCAGGCCCAGCTTCGCGAGCTTGTCCGCCGTCCTGACGACGGGTTTCGGCTTCTTCTCGGCGCTTTCGGCCGTCTTTGCCCGCTTGCGCGCGACAGGCGCTTCGGCTTCGTCCGCAGTCGGGAGCGCATCGGTCGGGGAAGCCAGGCGGCGGTCGGACAAGGGCATTGACTCTCTTCGCAAGTACAATATGAGGTTTGTTCGGCGCGTTTCTCGTGTCGTTCGCGCTTCGTTCACGCCATGTTCACGCTTTCCGATTTCGATTTTAATCTGCCGCCCGAGCTGATCGCGCAGAGCGCGCTCGCCGAGCGCAGCGCGAGCCGACTGCTCGAGGTGGACAACCGCGCCACGCCCGCTACGCTGATCGACCGGCGTTTCTCCGAACTGCCCGATCTGATCGCGCCGGGCGATCTTTTGGTGTTCAACGATACCAAAGTCCTGAAGGCGCGCTTCTTCGGCCAGAAGGCCAGCGGCGGGCGCGTCGAGGTGCTGGTCGAGCGGCTGACCGGCGCGACCACGGCGCTCGCGCAGATTCGCGCGAGCAAGAGCCCGGGTGAAGGCACCACGATCCGCCTCGCCGATGCATTCGATGTGACCGTCGGCGAACGCGTCGAGCCGTTCTACACGCTGCACTTTCCGGCCGAATGCCTGACGCTCATCGAGCAATACGGGCGCTTGCCGCTGCCGCCGTATATCGAGCACGACGCCGACGCCTACGACGAAACGCGCTATCAGACGGTGTATGCGGCGAATCCGGGCGCGGTGGCCGCACCGACTGCCGGCCTGCATTTCGACGACGCGCTCTTCGCCGAGCTCGATGCACGCGGCGTCGAGCGCGCGACGCTGACGCTGCACGTCGGCGCGGGCACGTTCCAGCCGGTGCGCGTGGAGAACATCGCCGAGCACAAGATGCACAGCGAGTGGTACGACCTGCCGCAATCGCTCGTCGATCGCATCGCGGCGGTGAAGGCGCGCGGCAACAAGGTGATCGCGGTCGGCACGACGTCGATGCGCGCGCTCGAAGCCGCCGCGCGCGATGCGGCCCAAGCCGGCCGGCCGCTCGCGGCGACGCAGGCCGAAACCGATATCTTCATCACGCCGGGCTACGGATTTCGCGTCGTCGACCGGCTCGTGACGAACTTCCATCTGCCGAAGTCGACGCTGCTGATGCTCGTGTCCGCGTTCGCCGGCATGGAAACGATCCGCGATGCGTACACGCACGCGATCGAGGAGAAGTACCGTTTCTTCAGTTACGGCGACGCCATGCTGCTGACGCGCCGCGACTAGATTTTTAACCAATGCGCTGGACTGTTTTCCAGTGGCAGGAATTCAAATGACCGCAACCCATACCCCGCCCGAGAACGGGCTCAAGTTCGAATTGCTGACGACCGACGGCCAGGCGCGCCGCGGCCGTCTCACGCTCAATCACGGCGTCGTTGAGACGCCGATCTTCATGCCGGTCGGCACCTACGGCACCGTCAAGGCGATCCAGCCGCGCGAACTCGAAGAGATTCGCGCGCAGATCATCCTCGGCAACACGTTCCACCTGTGGCTGCGTCCGGGGCTGGAAGTGATCGGCGCGCACGGCGGCTTGCACAAGTTCATGGGCTGGAACCGGCCGATTCTGACCGATTCGGGCGGCTTCCAGGTGTTTTCGCTCGGCGAACTGCGCAAGATCACGGAAGAAGGCGTCACGTTCGCGTCGCCGATCAATGGCGACAAGCTCTTCCTGTCGCCCGAAGTGTCGATGCAGATTCAAAAGGTGCTGAACTCCGACATCGTCATGCAGTTCGACGAATGCACGCCCTACTCGACCAACGGCATTCCGACTTCGCACAAGGACGCCGCGGATTCGATGCGCATGTCGATGCGCTGGGCGAAGCGCTCCATCGACGAATTCAACAAGCTCGGCAACCCGAACGCGCTCTTCGGCATCGTGCAGGGCGGCATGTTCGAAGACTTGCGCGACGAATCGCTCGCCGGTCTTTCCGACATCGGTTTTCATGGCTTCGCGATCGGCGGGCTGTCGGTCGGCGAGCCGAAGGAAGACATGATGCGCGTGCTGAATCACATCGGCCCGAAGCTGTCGGCGGACAAGCCGCATTACCTGATGGGCGTCGGCACGCCGGAGGATCTCGTCGCGGGCGTCGCGGCGGGCGTCGACATGTTCGACTGCGTGATGCCCACGCGCAACGCGCGCAACGGCTGGCTCTTCACGCGCTTCGGCGATCTCAAGATCAAGAACGCGACGCACAAGAACTCGATGAAGCCGCTCGACGAAAGCTGCGGCTGCTACACGTGCCGGAACTTCACGCGCGGCTATCTGCATCATCTGCATCGCGTCGGCGAGATTCTCGGCGCGCAGCTGAACACGATTCACAACCTGCACTACTACCTGGAGCTGATCGGCGAAGTGCGGGAATCGATCGAAAATCATACGTTCGAAGCGTTCCGCAAGACCTTTGCGGAGAATCGGGCGCGCGGAGTCGATTAGGCCAGGTCTTGAAACGGCGCGGCAAGCATTACAATCGCCTTTCTACCGCTTGCGAGAAATGCCGCGAAAGTCCGGGAAAGCGCGTCGTAACGGCTTGATGGCAAAGCGCATTCCCGGAGTGTCGCGGCATACGCGAGTGGTAGAATACCGGGCTAATTTCCATTCGAGTTTTTCGAACGTATTTGTGACGTTTTAACGGAGAGACCAACGTGTCGTTCATTTCCAATGCTTATGCACAAGGCCTTACCGCGGGTGGCGCGGAATCGAGCCTGATGAGCTTCCTGCCGCTGATCCTGATGTTCGCGGTGCTGTACTTCATCATGATCCGTCCGCAGATGAAGCGTCAGAAGGAGCATCGCAACATGCTCTCCGCCATGGCCAAGGGCGATGAAGTGGTGACGAACGGCGGCATCGTCGGCAAGGTCACGAAGGTCACGGATGCTTACGTGGGCGTCGAAATCGCCGAAGGCACGGAAATCACCATCCAGAAGGCTGCCGTGACGACCATTCTCCCGAAGGGCACGATCAAGTCGCTGTAAGGCCACTCGTTCCACCGCGTCCGGCGCGGCCTCGCTCACCGAGCCGTCCGAGTCTTCACGACCGGCTCATCGCGCATAACGCCGGACGCCCTCTCCTCCGAAGCCAACTTTCCGGTCGGCCATTCCCATGAATCGTTATCCCCTCTGGAAGTATGTCGTGATGCTGGTGGCGCTCGTCATCGGTCTCGTGTACACGCTCCCCAACTTCTTCGGCGAGGCGCCTGCAGTTCAGGTGTCGAGCGGCAAGGCGACGGTCAAGCTCGATTCCTCGACGCTTGCGAACGTCGAAGCCGCGCTCGCCGCGAGCAACATCAAGGCCGACGAAGTCACCTTCGATAACTCGCAGCTGAACGCGAACATCCGCGTGCGCCTGAAGGACACCGACACGCAGTTGCACGTGAAGGATCTTCTCTCGAAGGCGCTGAACGCCGATCCGACCGATCCGCAGTACATCGTCGCGCTGAATCTGCAGAGCGCCTCGCCGCGCTGGCTGACGGCGCTGCACGCGCTGCCGATGTACCTCGGTCTCGATCTGCGCGGCGGCGTGCACTTCCTGCTGCAGGTCGACATGGCCGGCGCGCTCAACAAGAAGCTCGATTCCGATGCCGCCGACGCGCGCACCTATCTGCGCGATCGCAATATCCGCGATGGCGGCGTGAACCGCGTCGGGCAATCAGTGGTCGTGAACTTCTCGGATCAGGCGAGCGCGGACAGCGCGCGCACGCAGCTCCAGACGGGCGTGTCCGAACTGCAATGGACGACGCGCCAGGGCGGCGACGGTTTCCAGGTGGTCGGCACGTTCTCGCCGGACGCGCAGAAGATCGTCGAGGACAGCGCGCTCAAGCAGAACATCACGACGCTGCATAACCGCGTGAACGAACTCGGCGTCGCGGAGCCGGTGATCCAGCAGCAGGGCTCGGACCGCATCGTGGTCGAGCTGCCGGGCGTGCAGGACACCGCGAAGGCGAAGGACATCATCGGCCGCACGGCGACGCTCGAAGCGCGCCTGGCCGATCCGGTCAACACCTACATCGGCCCGAACGACGCGGTGCCCCCCGGCGACGAAGCGTTCAAGCAGGGCGACCGCCTCGTGCTCTTGCGCAAGCAGGTGATCTTCACCGGCGACCGCATCATCGACGCATCGGCGGGCTTCGACGAGCATCAGCGCCCGTCGGTCAATATCCGTCTGGACTCGGCCGGCGGCCGCGCGGTGTCGGCGGTGTCGCGCGACAACATCGGCAAGCCGATGGCCATGGTCCTGTTCGAAAAGGGCAAGGGCGAAGTGCTGACGGTCGCGACGATCCAGTCCGAACTCGGCGACCGCTTCTCGATCACCGGCCAGCCGACGCCGCAAGCCGCCACCGATCTCGCGCTGCTGCTGCGCGCCGGTTCGCTCGCGGCGCCGATGGACATCATCGAGGAACGCACGGTCGGCCCGAGCCTCGGCGCGGACAACATCAAGAAGGGCTTCGATTCGGTGACCTACGGTTTCGCCGCGATCGCCATCTTCATGATCGCGTACTACCTGCTGTTCGGCGTGTTTTCGATGCTGGCGCTGTCGGTCAATCTGCTGTTGCTCGTCGCGGTGCTCTCGCTTTTGCAGGCGACGCTGACCCTGCCGGGCATCGCGGCTATCGCGCTCGCGCTCGGTATGGCAATCGACGCGAACGTGCTGATCAACGAACGTATCCGCGAGGAACTGCGTAACGGCGCGCCGCCGCAGACCGCGATTCAGGAAGGCTTCAAGCACGCCTGGGCGACGATTCTCGACTCGAACGTCACCACGCTGATCGCCGGTCTCGCGTTGCTCGCGTTCGGCTCGGGTCCGGTGCGCGGCTTCGCGGTCGTGCACTGTATCGGCATTCTTACGTCGATGTTCTCGGCGGTGTTCTTCTCGCGCGGGCTCGTGAACCTGTGGTACGGCGGCAAGAAGAAGCTGAAGTCGCTCGCGATCGGTCAGGTGTGGCGTCCGGAAGGCGCGAACGCCGAAGCGGCCGCGGCGGCCTATCTCGCGGCACAGCGCGGCGACGAATCGCCTGTCGACGAAATCGTGAAGACCGCGAAGGGCAAGACGAAGACGGCAGTGGCCGCGCCGCGCCCGGCGCCTCAGGCGCAGGCGCGCTCGGGCAAGCCGACGGTGCGCCGTCGTTCGGGCCCCGGCATCGATCAACAGAAACCGGGCGAGTCCCGCTGATTCCGCTGAGTCCGGAGAGATAGACAATGGAATTCTTCCGTATTCGCCGCGACTTGCCGTTCATGGAACGCGCGTTGATCTTCAACGTGATTTCGTTCGTGACGTTTCTCGTGGCCGTATTTTTCCTCATGCATCGCGGCCTGCATCTGTCGGTGGAGTTCACCGGCGGCACGGTCGTCGAAGTGCAGTATCCGCAAGCCGCGCAGCTCGAACCGGTGCGCGCGTCGATGTCGAGGCTCGGCTACCCCGACGCGCAAGTGCAGAACTTCGGCACGTCGCAGGATGTGCTGATTCGTCTGCCGCTCAAGCAGGGCCTGACGTCCGCGCAGCAGAGCGATCAGGTGATGACCGCGCTCAAGACCGACAACGCCGAAGTGAAGCTGCAGCGCGTCGAGTTCGTCGGTCCGCAGGTCGGCAAGGAACTCGTGACGAATGGCCTGCTCGCGCTTGCGTGCGTGGTGATCGGCATCGTGATTTATCTGTCGTTCCGCTTCGAATGGAAGTACGCGGTGGCGGGCATCATCGCCAACTTGCACGACGTGGTGATCATTCTCGGCTTCTTCGCCTACTTCCAGTGGGAGTTCTCGCTGTCCGTGCTGGCGGCGATTCTCGCGGTGCTCGGCTATTCGGTGAACGAGTCGGTGGTTATCTTCGACCGGATTCGCGAAACCTTCCGCAAGCAGCGCAAGATGACGGTGCGGGAAGTGATCGACCACGCGATCACGAGCACGATGTCGCGAACCATCATCACCCACGGCTGTACGGAAATGATGGTGCTGTCGATGTTCTTCTTCGGCGGCCCGACGCTGCATTACTTCGCGCTGGCGCTGACCGTCGGTATTCTGTTCGGTATCTATTCGTCGGTGTTCGTCGCGGCGGCGCTCGCGATGTGGTTCGGCGTGAAGCGCGAGGATCTCGTGAAGGACAAGAAGGACAAGTTCGACCCGAACGATCCGAACGCGGGCGCGCAGGTTTGAAGCGCACGCACTTCGCAGGGGCGTAAAAAAGCGGCCGGTCTTCGCAGACCGGCCGCTTTGCATTGAGGCGTCGAACTTACTGCTTCACGCCTTCGGCCTGAATATGCAGCACCGTCTTCAGGCTGAAACCATACGACTTGCCGTAGTCCATTCCGAAGTCGCCGCGATCGAAGGTGGTCGTCGCTTCCACGCCGCACACTTCCTTCTTCATCATCGGATTCACGAAGCACTTGAAGCTCTCGACCTTCAGGTTGATCGGCTTCGTCACGCCGTGCATCGTCAGCGTACCGATGACTTCCGAGGGCTGGTCGCCGTCGAACTTGATCGACGTGCCCTTGTACTCGGCCGTCGGATACTTCGCGACGTCGAAGAACTCGGCCTTTTGCAGATGCTCGTCCAGCTTCGGATTGCCCGTGTTGACCGACGACAGGTCGATCGTCACGTTCACCGTGCCGGTCTTCGCCGCGCGATCCAGCGTGACTTCGCCGCTGCTCTTGTTGAACTTGCCGCGCCACGTCGACACGCCGCCGAAGTGATCGGCTTCGAAGCTCGGATACGTGTGATTCGGGTCGAGCTTGTACGTGTCGGCAGCCATCGCGCCGAACGACAGACCCAGTGCAACCGCGCCCGCGGCGATGATCGAAAGCTTTTTCAAGTTCTTCTCCTGACTAACTAAGTACGCTGAATATGCGTGTGTGACAAAACCGCCGCTCACTTCTTCGCGGCAACGATGTGAAACTTGATGACGACGTCGTCCGCGACGATCGACGTGTCTTTCCATTCGCCCGTCCCGACATCGAACTGGGTGCGCTTGATCGGCAGCGCGCCGTCGAAGGTTTCAGTCGCGCCCTGCTGCGTGACCGTCACAGGAACCGTGACCGTCTGCGACTTGCCCTTGATCGTGATCTTGCCGGTCACGTTGTACTTGTTGCCACCCGCCGGCGCGATCGCGCTGGAGACGAAGGTCGCCGTCGGGAACTTGGCTGCATCGAACCATTCCGCGCCGCGGACCTGCTTGTTGTAGTCGTCGTCGCCGAGGTCGTAGCTGCCGGTGTCGATCGTGATGTTCGCCGTGCCCGCGGTCGGCTTCGCCGGATCGAAGGCGATCTGCGCGCTGAACTTGTTGAACTTGCCGTCGGTGGGGACGTTCATCTGCTTCGAGGTGGCGATCACCGTGCTCTTGCTCGCATCCACCTGCGCCTGTGCGCCGGCGACCAGAGCAAGCGAAGCCGCCGTAGCCAGCATCCAACGATTGAGTTTCACTTTCATGTGTGCCCTATTCAAACGGTCCGATCGAACAAACCGGTATTGGAAATCATTAGAACGCGATAACAATCAGCCGCCGGGAAACGCCCTGCCAACGGCGAAGAAACAATGCGATGCGCTTACTTGAGGAACGGCAGCATACGAGCGAGCAAGCCGTCGCGATCGACGAAATGGTGCTTCAGCGCAGCGAGCACGTGCATCACGACGAAGAACAGCAACGTATAGTTCAGCGCGACATGCACGATGCGCAGCGTTGCCTTCAGCGCCTTGTCCGGACCGATGATCGTCGGCAGCGGCAGCACGCCGAGATAGACCACCTGGATGCCGGCCGCCGAGCTGTAGAGATATCCGGACGCGGGAATGACGAGCATCAGCACGTAGAGCAAAAAATGCGCGAGATTCGCCGCGTTGTGCTGCCAGCGCGGCATGCCGTCGGGCATCGGCGGCGCCTGATGCGTCGCGCGCCAGATGAGGCGCAACAGCGCGAGCGCGAACACCGTCACGCCGATCCACTTGTGCCACGAGAAGTATTTGAGCTTCGTCGGCGTGAACCCCGGGATGTCGGTCATGATCCAGCCGAGCCAGAAGCCGCACACGATCAACAACGCGATCAGCCAATGCAGCCCGATCGCCGTGGCGCTGTAGCGTTGCGCCGGCGGCGTCGCCGCGATGCGAGCGGTGCTTTCCATTTTCCTTTCACCTCATATGTTCGATGTTGCCCTGCCCAGTCGCCAGCCGACGACAGGTGTTCAAGGCCGCCATGCTACATCAACGATAACGAATTGCCAGCGCGCGCGAAAAAGCCCGCACCGAACCCGCAAAGCCAGTCCCGGCGCGGCTTTGCAGGCTTTCGAACCATGTTGCGGAGCCTTCGGGTGCCGCGCATGCAACGAACTATTCCACGCGTGCAACGGTCGATGAAGGCGCGAACAAGCGGCGCGATCCGCGCTTGATTCCGGCATCAATGTATTAACGAGCGGAGTGGCGATTTCATTCCGCACGCACGAAGCATCCCGCCACATCCGTCAGCGACTCGCCATTTGATACCATGCTGTTACTTTTTGTGCTGGCCCACGGCTTGCTAAGCTCCGTCGGAGCCGGCCTTCGCGGCGCCCGACCACTATGCTCGACAAGTCTCGGGCCTCGACCATGAACGCGAACGAACCGGATGATCTCATCGCGTGTCACGAATGCGACGCGCTCTTCCATAAACGTGCGCTGCCTCAGCGCACTTCGGCGAAATGTCCGCGATGCGGATCGCTGCTCTATCGCAGCATCTCGTCGAACCTCGACAAAATCTGCGCGATGACGCTGGCGGCGCTCGTCACGTTCGTGATCGCGCAGGGCTTTCCCATCGTCGAACTGGATGCGAACGGCCTTACGTCGCAGACCACGCTCATCGGCGCGATCGTCGCGCTGTGGAACGAGCAGATGGAACTGATGGCGGTGCTCGTCTTCTGCTCGACCATTCTGTTTCCGTTGTGCGAACTGCTCGCGCTGCTCTATGTGCTGCTGCCGCTGCGCTCGGGCTACGTTCCGCCGGGCTTCAACGCGCTGCTGCGCGGCATTCAGTTCGTGCGCCCGTGGGGAATGATTGAAGTCTTCATGCTCGGCGTGCTCGTCACGCTCGTGAAGATGGTCAGCATCGCGCGCGTGATTCCCGAAGCGGCGCTCTTCGCGTTCGGCGCGCTGACGCTCATGTTCGCGGTCGTCGTGAGTTTCGATCCGCGCGCGCTCTGGGACATCGCGACCGAACTCGGCCGGCGCGACGCGACACAGCGCGCGAACGGCCGCAAGCGCATCCCCTCTGAAGCGAGGCAGAAATCGTGAACGATCCGATCGATCCGGCCACCGGCGAGCAAGCCAGCGAGACGTACTACACCACGGCGTCGCGCGCGAACGTCGTGTCGTGTCATGCATGCGGGCTCGTGCAGCCGCTCGCGCGCACCGTCGAGAAGCAACGCTGCACGCGCTGCGACGCGGTGGTGCACCGGCGCCATCCCGACAGCATCGCGCGCACCTGGGCGCTGCTCATCAGCGCGGCGATCCTTTATATCCCGGCGAATCTCTTTCCGATCATGCACACGTCGTCGATTCTCGGCTCCGAGGACGACACCATCATGAGCGGCGTCGCGCTCTTCTGGAACGACGGCGACTATCCGCTCGCCGCGGTGATTTTCGTCGCCAGCATTCTCGTGCCGATGCTGAAGCTCGCCACGCTCGGCTTTCTCACCATCAGCGTGCAGCGGCGCTCCATCTGGCGGCCGCGTCAGCGCACGACGCTGTTTCGCATCGTCGAAGGCATCGGCCGCTGGTCGATGCTCGACGTCTTCGTGATCACGCTCACCATCGCGCTCGTGCGCTTCAAGTCGCTCGCGGTCATCACGCCGGGGCCGGGCGCGCTCGCGTTCGCATCGGTCGTCGTACTGACGATGATCGCGTCCATGCAATTCGACCCGCGCCTCATGTGGGACAACATCGAACCGTCAGGAAAGAAATATGACTAGTGCCCAAGGTCCGAACGACCCGAAGCAGCCGGCGCCGCCGTCAGACAACCCCGGCGACGGCAACAAAGGCAAAGGCGGCGGCCTGCCGCCGAACCTGCCCGATCCCGTGATCGAGCCGCGCAGCCGCTGGCTGCCCTCGCTGGTGTGGGTCATTCCGCTCGTTGCGGCGCTGATCGGCGTGATTCTCGTCGTGAAGACGGTGTCGAGCCGCGGACCGACCGTGACCATCAGCTTCGTGAGCGCGGAAGGCCTCGAACCGGGCAAGACGAAGGTGAAGTTCAAGGACGTCGATATCGGCACGGTCAAGACCATCACGTTGTCGAAGGATCATTCGCGCGTGCTCGTCGACGTTCAGCTCACCAAGGAAGCCACCGATTTCGCCGTCAAGGACACGCGCTTCTGGGTCGTGCGCCCGCGCGTCGCGGCAAGCGGCGTGACCGGTCTGTCGACGCTCCTGTCGGGAGCGTATATCGGCGTCGATGCAGGCAAGTCCACCGACGACCAGACTTACTTCATCGGGCTGGAGACACCGCCCGCCGTCACCGGCGACCAGAAGGGGCACACGTTCACGCTGCACGGCGAGTCGCTCGGCTCGCTCGATATCGGCTCGCCGGTCTACTACCGGCGCGTGCAGGTCGGACAGGTCGTCGCATTCTCGCTCGACAAGGACGGCACCGGCGTCACGCTGCAGGTGTTCGTCACGTCGCCCTACGATCAGTACGTCGGCAGCAACGCGCGCTGGTGGCATGCGAGCGGCGTCGATCTGCGGCTCGATTCGAGCGGCTTCACGCTCAACACGCAATCGCTCGCGACGGTCGTGCTGGGCGGCATCGCGTTCCAGACGCCGCCGAACCAGCAGTCTGGACCACAGGCGCAAAACAACACCACGTTCCGCCTCGCCGGCGATCAGGCCGACGCGATGCGCGATCCCGATGGCCAGCCGGTTCATGTCGTGATGAACTTCAATCAGTCGTTGCGCGGGCTGTCGGTCGGCGCGCCGGTCGATTTCCGCGGCATCGTGCTCGGGCAGGTCACGGGCATCGGCGTGCAATACGATCCGAAATCGCACGCGTTCATGATGCCGGTCACGATCGATCTCTATCCCGATCGTCTCGGCAGACGCGCGAAGCAGGCGCTGCCGGAGCAAGGTACGACGGCGAGTCAGGACATGCTGCAACTGCTCGTGAAGCGCGGTCTGCGCGGACAGTTGCGCACCGGCAACCTGCTGACGAGCCAGTTGTATATCGCGCTCGACTTCTTCCCGAAGGCGCCGCCCGCGAAGGTCAATGTCGCCAATGATCCGCTCGAACTGCCGACCGTGCCGAACACGCTCGACGAACTGCAACTGCAGATCGCCGATATCGCGCGCAAGATCGACAAGATTCCGTTCGACGAGATCGGCACCAACCTGAACGGATCGCTGAAGAACGCGAACGCGCTCTTCGACAAACTCGACAAGGAAGTCATGCCGGAAATGCGCGACACGCTCACGCAGGCGAAGAAGACCTTCGGCCAGGCGCAGTCGACGCTGCAATCGGACTCGCCGCTTCAGTCGGACGTGCATCAGGCGCTGCAGGAGCTCACGCGTACGCTGCAATCGCTCAACTCGCTCGCGGATTATCTGGAACGCCATCCGGAATCGCTCTTGCGCGGAAAATCGGGAGACAAACCATGAAGTTCGGCTCGTTGATATTGACCCTGAGCGCATCGGCGATGCTCGCCGCCTGCGCTTCGCCGGCGAGCCGTTTCTACACGCTCGGCGGCGGCGATGCGCGTCCCGTGCCGTCCACACAGGCGTCGTTCTATTTCGAGCTCGCGCCCGTCGACGTGCCGCAGCAGGTCACGAAGAATCAGTTGGTGGTGCAGACGAGTCCCGCGCAGGTTCGCGTGCTCGAAGACGAGCGCTGGGCGTCGCTGCCCGGCGACGAAGTGCGGCGCGCGCTGTCCGCCGATCTCACGCAGCAGCTCGGCGCGATCGACGTTTATGGCACGCCACATCCGGAATCGGTGCCGGTGTATCGCGTGAAGGTGAACGTGCGGCGCTTCGAATCCTGGCCCGGCTCGCAGGCTGTGATCGACGCCGTGTGGAGCGTGCGCGCCGCCGGATCGGATACGGTGCTGACATGCCGGACCGTCGCGCAGGAACGCGTGGACGCGGGTTACGACGCGCTCGTCGAAGGTCATCGCAAGGCGGTCGATACGCTCGCCTCCGCGATCTCCGCGGGCGTGCGCAGCCTGAGCGCGCTTCCCTCGACGACGAGCGCGCCGGTCGCGTCCGCGAAAGGCAAGAACAACGCGAACGCGAAGCCCGCAGCCGCGCCGGTTCTGCCGTGTCCGTCCACGAACGGCGCGACAACTGCCAGCGCGCAATGATCCACGCCGCGCCGGGCGCGCCTCATGTTGTCGGCAGACGACATCGGCGACGCAAGCCATCTCTAATTTGCCGATGGTTCGTGCGCGCCCGGTTAAGATCGTCGTCGCCCGCATTCCGAATCAAACGTGAAAATTAGATGATGAAACTGATCGGTTCGCATCCCAGCCCGTTCGTCCGCAAAGTGCGGATCGTCATGGCGGAAAAGAAGATCGATTGCGAACTGGTGCTCGAAGACGTCTGGGCATCCGATTCGAAGATCCACGACTACAACCCGCTCGGCAAAGTGCCGTGCCTCATTCTGGACGACGGCGAAGCGGTGTTCGATTCGCGCGTGATCTGCGAGTACGTGGACACGCTTACGCCTGTCGGCAAGTTGCTGCCGCAGGAGCGCCGCGAGCGCACCGAAGTGCGTTGCTGGGAAGCGCTCGCCGACGGCATGCTCGATGCCGCCGTGCTGATCCGTCTCGAAGGCGTCTTGCGCGAAGAAACGCATCGCAGTGAAAAATGGACCACGCGCCAGCGTCACAAGATCGAGGACGGCCTGCGCGCGATGGCGCGCGGTCTCGGCTCGAAGCAGTGGTGCTCGGCGAACCGCTTCACGCTCGCGGATATCGCGTGCTGCTGCGCGCTCGGTTATCTCGACTTCCGCATGCCCGATCTGAACTGGCGGGATGCGCATCCGAATCTCGACAAGTACTACGCGCGTATCTCGCAGCGGCAATCGTTTGTGGATACCGCGCCGGTCTGATCGCGAGGCCGGAGCGCTGGAATGCCCGCGATGCCTGCGGGGCGGAAGCTTTTAAGCCGCATCTACTACTAGATAGATATTGAATTGCAATACGACTATTCAATGTCCGATGCAGGCGCTTTCTTCCCGAAACACCCGGCCTTTCGCCATATCGACGGACGAAAAGACGGTGCCGCTCGGGAAACTGTCTTGGTCCGTCAAAATCTATCTATTCAGCGATAGATAACCAACCGTAAATTCACCGGTTTCTCACAAGGTTATCCACAGCCTTATCTACCGCCGAAAGGCGTCGGCGATCTCTTCCAGACGCGCGCGCGTCTGAAACAGGCGGCAGGCGAGCAGGCTTCCCTGGAACGCGGCGTACAAGGTGCGCGCCGCGGCCTCGGGTTTGCCACCGGCATCGAGCGTGTCCTGCGCCTCGCCCTCCGCGAGCACTTTCGCCAGCCAGTTTTCGTTCGCCTTGTAGAACGACTGCACGACGTGGCGGACCTTATCCGGCAGCGATTCGATGTCCGCCGCGAGCATGCCGCACAGGCAAATCTGATTGCCGCCGCCGATGATTCGTCCGAACAGCTTCGTATACCGATCGAGCTTCTTGTCGGCGGGGGCGGAGCTGTCGATCGCATAGATCGACGACATCACGTCCGCGCTGTATGCGTTCACGGCTTCGAGCGCGAGATCTTCCTTGGTCGGAAAGTAGTAGTGGATGCTGGAGGTTTTCACGCCGACCAGACCGGACAGGTCGCGATAGCTGAATCCGTTGTATCCGCGCGTCATCAGCAAGGTCTGGGCGTGATCCAAAAGCGCTTCGCGTACCGTGTTCTTGTCCATTTTGTCCGTTTGCCTCATTGCCCATGAAGTCGACGTGCGTAATTTATCTATCACTAGATAGACGGTCAAGCGCTTGTATCAAAAAGTTTTTATCGAAAAGCTTTTATCGAACCGATGGAAACTAAAAAGCCCTGACCGAAGTCAGGGCTTGTCGTCCGATCGCTGCCGGCGATGCTAGCGCGCGGCGGTAAGCGCCGCTGTTTGCGTCGATTCCCGTCCCGCCGCCGCGTGCTCGATGATGCCGCCGCCCAGACACACATCGCCCTGATAAAGAACGGCGGACTGTCCCGGCGTGACGGCCCATTGAGCGTCGTCGAAATGAAGAGCGAAGCGGCCGTCGTCCGCATGCGTGAAGCGGCACGCCGCGTCCTGCTGCCGATACCGCGTCTTGGCGCCGCACGCCGCGCCCTCTTCAGGCGCAAAGCCCGCGACCCAGCTCGTATTGCCCGCGACGAGCGTCGGCGACAGAAGCCACGGATGATCGTGGCCCTGCACCACGTAGAGCGTGTTCATCGCCATGTCCTTGCCGGCGACGAACCACGGCTCGCCGCTGCCGTCCTTCGCGCCGCCGATGCCGATGCCCTTGCGCTGCCCGAAGGTATAAAACGCCAGCCCGATATGCTCGCCGACGATCTTGCCGTCGGGCGTCTTCATCGGACCGGGCTTGGTCGGCAGATAGCGGTTCAGGAATTCGCGGAACGGACGTTCTCCGATGAAGCAGATGCCGGTCGAATCCTTCTTCTTCGCGTTCGGCAGGCCGATCTGCGCGGCGATCTCGCGCACTTTCGTCTTCGGCATTTCACCGAGCGGAAACAGCGTCTTCGACAGTTGCGCCTGATTCAGCCGATGCAAAAAGTACGACTGGTCCTTGGTCGAATCGGTGGCCTTGAGCAACTGGAAGAGCCCGTTCTGCTCGCGCACGCGTGCGTAATGGCCCGTCGCGATGGTTTCCGCGCCGAGCGACATCGCGTGATCGAGAAATGCCTTGAACTTGATTTCTGCGTTGCAGAGCACGTCCGGATTGGGCGTGCGGCCCGCCGAATACTCGCGCAGGAACTCCGCGAACACACGGTCCTTGTACTCGGCGGCGAAGTTGACCGCCTCGACGTCGATGCCGATCAGATCCGCGACCGACACCACGTCGATCCAGTCCTGCCGGGTCGAGCAGTATTCGCCGTCGTCGTCGTCTTCCCAGTTCTTCATGAAAAGGCCGACGACATCGTAGCCCTGTTCTTTCAACAGCCATGCCGTCACGGACGAATCCACGCCGCCCGACATGCCCACTACCACTCTTCGCTTGCTCATAGGGATATCACGCCCGCACCACCGGCGCGACCGAATGCGTATGAATGAAATCGAGCGGCACGCGCCGCCCGGATAAATAGTCGTCGACACACTTCATCACGAGCGCCGTCCGATGCCGCTCGACGGCCGCACGCAACTCGTCGGCGGTGAGCCACATCGCGCGCACGATGCCTTTATCGAGAGAACGATCGGTCTCTTCGCCCAGCGACTTGCCGCAGAACGTGAACCGCAGATACGTGACGTCGCGGCCCGGTCGCGCGAAGTGCGTCATATACGCGCCGACCAGCGCCTCGGGCTCGAAGCGATGCGCCGTTTCTTCGAGCGTCTCGCGGATCACCGCTTCGACGAGCGTTTCGCCCGCTTCGAGGTGACCGGCCGGTTGGTTGATTCGCAGCCCTGCGGACGTGTGCTCTTCGATGACGAGAAATTTTCCGTCCCGCTCGACGATTGCCGCCACCGTAACGTGCGGGGCCCAAGTGTCTGATTTCATAGCGAGATATTTTACCGTCCCGGCGACGATCCCGCGCGTCCCGTTCTAGGGGTAAGCGCTGACGTGGGGCGGATGGAACAAGTGCCGGATCGGATCCTTGCGGGTGCAATCTTCGGTTACAGTTGCGATAGCCGTTAGTTCCAGCATTTGAAATAACTACTCAGCCTTAAGCCTTCCTAACCCTTCCCCGGGGCGAATAGGGCAACAAAGACAGGAGGATTTGAAGATGCACATCGGAGTGCCTGCTGAAACGCGGGCGAACGAGGCGCGCGTCGCCGCTACGCCCGAAACGGTCAAAAAGCTCGTCACGCAAGGACATCGCGTTTCCGTCCAGAGCGGTGCGGGCTTGCCGGCAAGCTATATCGACGATGCCTTCGCGCAAGCGGGCGCGGATCTCGTCGATGCGGCCACGGCCTTTTCCGCCGAAATCGTCCTCAAGGTGCAATCGCCGAGCGAAAGCGAACTGGCGATGCTCAAACCGGGCGCCGTGCTCATCGGCATGCTCGATCCCTTCAACACTGAAAACACCGCGCGGCTCGCGTCGTCGGGCGTCACCGCGTTCGCGCTCGAAGCCGCGCCCCGCACCACGCGCGCACAGAGTCTCGACGTGCTGTCGTCGCAGGCGAACATCGCCGGGTATAAGGCCGTGCTGATCGCGTGCCAGTATTACCAGCGCTTCATGCCGATGCTGATGACCGCCGCCGGCACCGTCAAGGCGGCGCGCGTGCTGGTGCTCGGCGCGGGCGTCGCGGGCTTGCAGGCGATCGCCACCGCCAAGCGTCTCGGCGCGGTCGTCGAAGCATCCGACGTGCGTCCGGCCGTGCGAGAGCAGATCGAATCGCTCGGCGGGAAATTCGTCGACGTGCCCTTCGAAACCGATGAGGAACGCGAGGCTGCGGTCGGCGTCGGCGGCTATGCGCGTCCGATGCCGCCAAGCTGGCTCGCGCGGCAGGCAGCGCAGGTGCACGAACGTGCGAAGGCGGCGGATATCGTCATCTCGACGGCGCTGATTCCCGGCCGTCCTGCACCGACGCTCATCTCCATCGAAACGGTCAAGCACATGAAGCCGGGCTCCGTGATCGTCGATCTCGCCGCCGGTCGCGGACCCGAGTTCGAGGGACGCAAAGGCGGCAACTGCCCGCTCACCGAAGTCGATCAGGTGGTGATGAAGCACGGCGTGCATATCGTCGGCCACACGAATCTCGCTTCGATGGTCGGCGCCGATGCCTCCGCGCTCTACGCCCGCAATCTTCTGGACTTCCTGAAGCTCATCATCACCAAGGAAGGCACGCTCAACATCGACCTCGCGGACGACATCGTCGCGGCCACGCTCCAGTGCCGCGATGGGCAAGTCACGCGTGCGGCCGCTTAACGCCGATACGGAGACGCACATGGATGTCATCAATCACACGGTGATCAACCTCATCATCTTCGTGCTGGCCATTTACGTCGGCTATCACGTCGTGTGGAACGTCACGCCTGCGCTGCATACGCCGCTGATGGCCGTGACCAACGCAATTTCGGCGATCGTCATCGTCGGCGCGATGCTCGCGGTCGGCCTCACGGTCGGCGTGGCGGGCAAGTTCTTCGGCACGCTCGCCGTGCTGCTCGCGGCGGTGAACGTGTTCGGCGGCTTTCTCGTCACACGGCGAATGCTCGAGATGTTCAAGAAGAAAGAGCCGAAGAAGCTTGCGGTCAAGGAGGGCGCGTAAATGAGCCTCAACGTCGTCACCCTTCTGTATCTCGTCGCCTCGGTGTGTTTCATCCAGGCGCTCAAGGGCTTGTCCAATCCGAAGACCGCGCGTATCGGCAACACGTTCGGCATGGTCGGCATGGCGATCGCCATTCTCACCACGCTTGCGCTGATCGTGAAGCAGGCCGCGTATCTCGAAGCGAATCTGGCGCTCGGGTTGTCACTGCTGTTCGTCGCGCTGATCGTCGGCGGCGGCGCGGGCGCGTACATCGCGGCGAAAGTCGAGATGACGAAGATGCCCGAGCTCGTCGCGGCGATGCACTCGCTGATCGGTCTTGCGGCGGTGTGTATCGCGTATGGCGTGGTCGCCGAACCGGCCGCGTTCGGTCTCGCGCCGCTCGGCGAGCCGATTCCGTACGGCAATCGCGTCGAGTTGTTCATCGGCACGTTCGTCGGCGCGATCACGTTCTCGGGCTCGGTCATCGCGTTCGGGAAGCTGTCCGGCAAGTACAAGTTCCGGCTGTTTCAGGGCGCGCCGGTCGTGTACTCGGGGCAGCATCTGATCAATCTGCTGCTCGCCATCGCGATGATCGGCTTCGGCGTGATCTTCATGCTCACCGAGTCGTGGCTGCCGTTCATCATCATGACGATCATCGCGTTCGCGCTGGGCGTGCTGATCATCATTCCGATCGGCGGCGCTGACATGCCGGTGGTCGTGTCGATGCTCAACTCGTACTCGGGCTGGGCGGCGGCGGGCATCGGCTTCTCGCTGAACAATCCGATGCTGATCATCGCGGGGTCGCTCGTGGGTTCGTCGGGTGCGATTCTGTCGTACATCATGTGCAAGGCGATGAACCGGTCGTTCTTCAACGTGATTCTCGGCGGCTTCGGCGGTGAGGCGGGCGGTGCGTCTGCGGGCGGCTCGACGGAGCAGCGTCCGGTCAAGTCCGGTTCCGCCGATGACGCCGCGTTCATGCTCGGCAATGCGGAAAGCGTGGTGATCGTGCCGGGTTACGGTCTTGCCGTGGCGCGCGCGCAGCACGCGCTGAAGGAGCTCACGGACAAGCTCGTCGAGAAAGGCATCGATGTGCGCTACGCGATTCACCCGGTCGCGGGACGGATGCCGGGCCACATGAACGTGCTGCTGGCCGAAGCCGAAGTGCCGTACGAGATGGTGCACGAGATGGAGGACATCAACAGCGAGTTCGGTCAGACGGATGTGGTGCTCGTGCTCGGGGCGAACGATGTGGTGAACCCCGCCGCGAAGACCGATCCGAAGTCCGTTATCGCCGGGATGCCGATTCTCGAAGCGTACAAGGCGCGGACGATCATCGTGAACAAGCGGTCGATGGCGGCGGGTTATGCCGGGCTCGATAACGAACTGTTCTATATGGACAAGACGATGATGGTGTTCGGGGACGCGAAGAAGGTGGTAGAGGACATGATGAAGGCGGTGGAATAACCATCCGCCTGGTCCGACAGCCGCGCCCCGGTGGATTCCGGGCGCGGCTGCAAGGTCAAAGGCTCGTACTTAATCTGCTGCCCGCCAGTGATCCGGATTGCCCTTGTCCGTTTTTCTCACACGAGCGACCAAAGGTTTATGGCCGTTAGCTCGCGCGGCCTTTATCGCTTCCGCTTGCGTTCTGTAGTCCACGGTGGTCAGTCGTAGCGTGGCTGAGAGTTCGAGTGCGTAGCCTTCGATTGCTCCCTCGCGATGCTTCGGAAGTGGTTCAACGTACACGTTCGGCATGGAATCTCCTTTGATTGGCGGGTTTCGCCAAATCAAACTCTGGAGATCTAGCCGACGTAGCAACAGACGAACTTTCCGAATTCGGCACGACGGAAACGATCGGCCGACGGTTCGTATCCGTCGCCATCGCAAATGGCGCGGGTTTGTCTGCATCGAGCGACGACGTCCGGGCCCAGTGAAGCACGCGCGTACAATACCGCCTTTAAACGTCCCTCAAAGCAGCTCATGTCCTCCCCACTCTTCGACTGGTTTGTCCCCTGCCCGCGCGGTCTCGAAGCGCCGCTCGCCGCCGAGCTTTCGGAGATCGGAGAGCGTCATGTGGCGAACGCGCCGCTGTCAGGCGGAGGATCGCTGATCGTCGGCGCGCAAGTGCCCGGCGGCGTTCATTTCCGGGGCGGCTGGGTCGCGGGCATGGCGGCGAACCTGCATTCGCGCATCGCGAGCCGCGTGCTCCTGAAAGTCGCGCAAGGCCCGTATCGCAGCGAGCAGGACATCTACGAACTCAC
This sequence comes from Caballeronia sp. EK, assembly GCF_014384845.1. Taxonomy (NCBI): domain Bacteria; kingdom Pseudomonadati; phylum Pseudomonadota; class Betaproteobacteria; order Burkholderiales; family Burkholderiaceae; genus Caballeronia; species Caballeronia sp. EK. The sequence continues at coordinate 158,551 of NZ_JACSUE010000009.1, read as the reverse complement.
GCATCGCCAACGCTGGGAGCAATGGTTCACGCCCAGCCAGACGATGCGCGTCGATCTGACCGCGATCAAATCGCCGGTGAAGAGCCTCGAATTCACTACGCTGCGCGTGAAAGACGCCGTTTGCGACCGCCTGCGCGACGTCGCCGGCGCGCGTCCGAGCATCGATACCGCGCAGCCCGACGTCCGCGTGTTCGCGTTCCTCACGGTGAACGAGTGCACGCTCTATCTCGACACCTCCGGCGAACCGCTCTTCAAGCGCGGCTGGCGTCTGGACAAAGGCGCCGCGCCGCTACGCGAAAATCTCGCGGCCGGCATCCTGCGCCTCACCGGCTGGACGCCCGGCACGCCGCTTTTCGATCCGATGTGCGGCAGCGGCACCTTCCTCGCCGAAGCGGCGCAAACCGCGCTCAACATCGCGCCGGGCAACGACCGGCGCTTCGGCTTCGAAAAGCTGAAGCCGTTTCATCCGGGCATGTGGCAGAAGCTCAAGACGGCCGCTCTCGAACAACGCCGTGCCGCCCGCGCCACGCAAGCCGAGCTGAGCATCTTCGGCAGCGACATTTCCGGCGACATGCTCGAAAAAGCGCGCGCGAACCTTGGCCGCGCGGGCATCACCGATTTGTCGCTCAAGCAGATCGACGCCCGCAACATGGTCCCGCCGACCGACGCGCCGGGCATCCTTCTCGCGAATCCGCCGTACGGCGAGCGGATCGAAGTGCGCGGGCGCGGTCCGCGCGGCGAGATCCGCGATACGCCGCGCTCCCGCCGCGAGGACGACGACGCATTCGCCCGCGCGCAGCCCGATCCGGCCGATACGGAATTCTTCGTCTCGTTCGGCAACGCGCTGAAGCAGCGCTTTCCCGGCTGGCGTGCATACGTGCTCACGTCCGACCGCAAGCTGCCGGGCCTGTTGCGGCTGCGTGAATCGACGAAGACGCCGCTTTTCAATGGCGCGCTCGAATGCCGGCTGTTCCGCTTCGATCTGATCGCGGGCAGCGTGCGCAATCGTCCCGCCGGCGAATGAACCGCGCCGCCGTCCGCGCCGCCTTCGAAACAAGTATGCGGCGGCGGCGCGCGTGAAACCATTCGGCCGAATGGCATAGGCCGATTTACGGGCAATACGGCGTCGTCCCGGATGCGTTTCGGCCTATGCCGAATGGCCAGATGCCGTGATCGCGAAGCCGGCGCTACAATCGGCGCATGAACTCACCGACCGAACTCGCCAGTCCCATCGCCGTCGATATTTACCGCGCGCGCCGCGAGCGCGTGCTCGCCGCGCTGCGTGCGCGAGGCGGCGGCGTCGCCATCGTGCCGACCGCGCCGGAAGTCATGCGCAACCGCGACACGGACTACCCTTTCCGGCACGACAGCTACTTCTACTATCTGACGGGCTTCAACGAACCCGAGGCGACGCTCGTCCTGAACGCGAGCGCGAAGGAAGGCGAGCCCGCATCGATCCTCTTCTGCCGCGAGAAAAACGCGGAACGCGAAACGTGGGAAGGCTTTCGCTTCGGCCCGGACGCCGCGCGCGACGCCTTCGGTTTCGACGCGGCGTTCCCCATTAATGCGCTCGACGAGGAAATGCCCCGGCTCATAGCCGACAAGCCCGCGCTGCACTACGCGCTGGGCACATCGGAAGAACTCGATGCGCAAGTGCGCGACTGGCTTGCCGCCGTGCGCGCGCAGAGCCGCACCGGCGTGCGCGCGCCCGCCAGCGCGGAGCATTTGCTGCCGATTCTCGACGAGATGCGCCTCGTAAAAGACGCGCACGAAATCGCCATCATGCGCCGCGCGGCATCGATTTCGGCCGAAGCGCATCGCCGCGCGATGCGCGCATGTCGCCCCGGCATGCGCGAGTACGAGATCGAAGCCGAGCTGCTTTACACATTCCGCCGACACGGCGCGCAGGCGCCGGCATACGGTTCGATCGTCGCGTCGGGCGCGAACGCCTGCGTGCTGCACTATCCGGCGGGCAACGCAGTCGCGCGCGAAGGTGACCTGATCCTCATCGACGCCGCGTGCGAACTCGACGGCTACGCATCCGACATCACGCGCACGTTCCCCGCGAGCGGCCGCTTTACGCCTGCACAGCGAGCGCTCTACGACATCGTGCTCGCGGCCCAGGCCGCAGCCGTCGCTGCGACGCGCCCCGGCGTGAGCTTCGACGCACCGCATCAGGCGGCGTTGAAAGTGTTGTCGCAAGGATTGCTCGATACCGGCATCCTCGACAAGACAAAGTTCGGCAGCGTCGAAGACGTCCTCGCGCAACGCGCCTACGCACGCTTCTACATGCATCGCACGGGGCACTGGATCGGCATGGACGTGCACGACGCGGGCGAATATCGCGAGGCCGACGGCCCGCTCGACGAGCAAGGCGCGCGTCCCTGGCGCATGCTCGCCCCCGGCATGGCGCTCACGGTCGAACCGGGTCTCTACGTGCGCGCCGCCGAAGATGTGCCGGAGCAGTACTGGAACATCGGCATCCGCATCGAGGACGACGCCATCGTCACGGAAAGCGGCTGCGAGCTGATCACGCGGGAGGTGCCCGTCGCCGCCGACGAGATCGAAGCGCTGATGCGCGATTCAAACGCAAACTGAACATGAGCGACGTCCAAGGCATCGAACCGCATTTCGACTACGACATCGCCATCGTCGGCGCGGGGCCGGTCGGGCTCGCGCTCGCCGGCTGGCTCGCGCGGCGCAGTGCTACATCGCGGCTCTCCATCGCGCTGATCGACGCGCGCACGCCCGATGCCGCCGCCAGCGATCCGCGCGCGCTCGCACTGTCGCACGGCAGCCGCGTGATGCTTCAGCCGCTCGGCTTCCCCGGTGACGCCACGCCGATCCGCCGCATTCACGTGTCGCAGCGCGGACACTTCGGCCGCACGCTGATCGAGCACGACGAGCACGAATTGCCCGAACTGGGCTATGTGGTGCGCTACGGCTCGCTCGTCGGCGCGCTCGCCGATGCGGTGCGCTCGACCAACGTCGATTGGTGCACAGATACCTCCGCCCTCGCGCCGCTGCAGGATCACGACGGCGTCACGCTGCCGCTGCAGTCGTCGGGCGGCGAGCGCACGGTCCGCGTGAAAGTGCTCGTGAATGCCGAAGGCGGTCTGTATCAGAAGAGCGATGTGGCCGCGCCCGGCGAGCGCCGCGCCCGGGATTACGGGCAAACGGCCATCGTCGGCACGGTGAGCGTATCGGATCCGCGAGCGAATGTCGCGTGGGAACGCTTCACCAGCGAAGGGCCGATCGCGCTTCTGCCATGCGGCGGTCAGCGTCACGCGGACTACTCGCTCGTCTGGTGCAGTACGCCCGACGAAGCCGCGCGCCGCATGCAACTCGACGACGACACTTTCCTCGCCGAACTCGGCGCCGCCTTCGGCACGCGCATGGGCCGCTTCACGCGGATCACGTCGCGTGCGGCGTTTCCGCTTGGCCTGACCGCGCTCGATGTGCTCGTCGACAGGCGCACCGTTGCCATCGGCAATGCCGCGCAGACGCTGCATCCGGTCGCGGGTCAGGGTCTGAACCTCGGCTTGCGCGACGCGCTCGCGCTCACCGACGCGTTGTCCGCCGACGGCCCGCGCCCGCTCGCGCTCGCCCGCTTCGCACAGCGCCGCGCGCTCGACCGGCGCCTGACGATCGGCGCCACCGACACGCTCGCGCGCATCTTCACGGTCGATTTCCCGCCGCTGGCCGCGATGCGCGGTCTCGCCCTCACCGCGCTCGAGTTCCTTCCGCCGGTGAAATCCGCGCTCGCCCGGCAGATGATGTTCGGCCAGCGACGTTGATCCGGCACGGAAAAAGGCAACCGTCTGCACTAAACGAAGGAACTTATCCTCTATGAACACGCCTTCTTTCATAGAAGATTTAAAGACTTGCATGCGATTGCTCTTAAATTCAGCACGCTCTTCGCGTTAAAATATGCGTTTCCCCTTAAGCAACGTTGCATCCGCCTGACCCGGCTTTTGCCGGAAACGCAGCGCGGATCGTTTAGCCTTCATGCCCACCATCGGTTCACACGTCCTGCGCAATAACCTGTTCGTCGCTCCGATGGCAGGCGTCACCGACCGCCCGTTCCGGCAGCTCTGCAAGCGCATGGGCGCGGGCTACGCGGTGTCGGAGATGGTCGCGTCGAACGCGCAGTTGTGGAAAAGCGAGAAGACCATGCGCCGCGCGAATCACGCGGGCGAGGTCGAGCCGATCTCGGTGCAGATCGCCGGGGCCGATCCCCAGATGCTGGCGGAAGCCGCGCGCCACAATGTCGCGAACGGCGCGCAGATCATCGACATCAACATGGGCTGTCCGGCGAAAAAGGTGTGCAACGTCGCGGCGGGGTCGGCACTGCTGCAGAACGAACCGCTCGTCGCGCGCATCGTGGAAGCCGTGGTGCAGGCGGTCGGCGTGGGTCCGGACGCCGTGCCGGTCACGCTCAAGATTCGCACGGGGTGGAATCGCGAGAACAAGAACGCGCTGACCATTGCGCGGATCGCGCAGGAAGCGGGCATTTCGATGCTCACCGTCCACGGCCGCACACGCGCCGATCTCTACAAGGGCGACGCGGAGTACGACACCATCGCGGCCGTGAAGGCGTCGGTGACCATTCCCGTCGTCGCGAACGGCGACATCACGACGCCCGAAAAAGCGCGCGACGTGCTCGCCGCGACCGGCGCCGACGCCATCATGATCGGCCGCGCGGCGCAGGGTCGTCCGTGGCTGTTTCGCGAGATCGAGCATTTTCTGAAGACGGGCGAGCGCCTGCCGCCGCCGCGCATCGACGAGATCCAGCAGGTGATGAACGAACACCTCGAAGATCACTACGCCTTTTATGGGGAATTCACGGGCGTACGGACTGCGCGCAAGCATATCGGCTGGTACACTCGCGGCCTTTCCGGCGCCAACACCTTCCGGCACCGGATGAATACGCTGGACACGACCAAAGAACAATTGCTCGCCGTCAACGAATTCTTTGACGCGCAAAAGGCGTTGTCGGACCGCCTCGTCTATGTGGACGAGTCCGGTGACGCCGAAGACGCGGACGGGGAAGAATCGTGCGGCGGGAACAACAACACGACAGACCGACTGATTGCCGCATGAGCAGACATAACATCGAACAATGCGTCCGCCAGAGCCTCGACAACTACTTCCAGGACCTGGACGGCTCCAACCCGCACGACGTATACGACATGGTGATTTCGTGCGTGGAAAAACCGATGCTCGAAGTGGTGCTCGAGCAGGCGGGCGGAAACCAATCGCTCGCTGCCGAGTATCTCGGCATCAATCGCAACACCTTACGCAAGAAGCTTCAGCAGCACGGATTGATTTGATTCTTCGGACTGAGGCGCGCGCCTTGGTCCGGCCTGGTTTCCCTTTTCGGTTTCAGTGTTCATCATGATCAAGCAAGCGCTCCTCTCCGTTTCCGACAAATCCGGCATCGTCGATTTCGCCAAATCGCTATCGGCGCTCGGCGTCAAGCTCCTCTCGACCGGCGGCACCGCGAAACTGCTCGCCGACGCGGGCCTGCCCGTGACTGAGGTCGCCGACTACACCGGCTTCCCGGAAATGCTCGACGGTCGCGTGAAGACGCTGCATCCGAAGGTTCACGGCGGAATTCTCGCGCGCCGCGACCTGCCCGAGCATATGGCCGCGCTGGAAAAGCACGATATTCCGACCATCGATCTGCTGGTCGTCAATCTCTATCCGTTCGTGCAGACGGTGTCGAAGGAAGAGTGCTCGCTGGAAGACGCGATCGAGAACATCGATATCGGCGGCCCGACCATGCTGCGCTCGGCGGCGAAGAATCATCGCGACGTGACGGTCGTCGTCGATCCGGCCGATTACGCTGGCGTGCTCGACGAGATGCGCGCGAACAATAATGCCGTCGGCTACAAGACGAACTTCCGTCTCGCGACGAAGGTGTTCGCGCACACCGCGCAATACGACGGCGCGATCACGAACTATCTGACGAGCCTCACCGAAGAGCTGCAGCATGCGAGCCGCAACACGTATCCGGCGACCTTCAACATGGCGTTCGAGAAGGTTCAGGATCTGCGCTACGGCGAGAATCCGCATCAGAGCGCGGCGTTCTATCGCGACCTTTCGGTGCCCGCCGGCGCGCTCGCGAACTACGAGCAGCTGCAGGGCAAGGAACTGTCGTACAACAACATCGCCGATTCCGACGCCGCGTGGGAATGCGTGAAGACGTTCGATGCGCCCGCGTGCGTCATCATCAAGCACGCGAATCCGTGCGGCGTGGCGGTTGGTGCAAATTCGGCCGAAGCGTACTCGAAGGCGTTCAAGACGGACCCGACCTCGGCGTTCGGCGGGATCATCGCGTTCAATCGCGAAGTCGATGAAGCCACCGCGCAAGCGGTCGCGAAACAGTTCGTCGAAGTGCTGATCGCGCCGTCGTTCAGCGACGCGGCCCGCACCGTGTTCGCGGCGAAGCAGAACGTGCGCCTGTTGCAGATCGCGCTCGGCGACGGTCACAACACGTTCGATCTGAAGCGCGTCGGCGGCGGCCTGCTGGTGCAGTCGCTCGATGCGAAGAACGTGCAGCCGCACGAACTGCGGGTCGTGACGAAGCGCCATCCGACGCCGAAGGAAATGGACGATCTGATGTTCGCGTGGCGCGTCGCGAAATACGTGAAGTCGAATGCGATCGTGTTTTGCGGCGGCGGCATGACGCTCGGCGTCGGCGCGGGCCAGATGAGCCGCGTGGATTCGGCGCGCATCGCGGGCATCAAGGCGCAGAACGCCGGTCTGACGCTGAACGGCTCGGCGGTGGCCTCGGATGCGTTCTTCCCGTTCCGTGACGGCCTCGATGTCGTCGTGAATGCGGGCGCGACCTGCGTGATCCAGCCGGGCGGTTCCATGCGCGACGACGAAGTGATCGCCGCCGCCGACGAACACAATGTCGCGATGATCGTCACCGGCACGCGTCATTTCCGTCATTAATCCCGTCTGCTTCATTTAAGATTGGCCTGTTTGCGCTAGAACGGCGCAAGCAGGCCTTTTTGATTTGGACTACGCGCATCGCGAACGAATGAGAATCCTAGGCATAGACCCCGGCCTGCGCGTGACGGGCTTCGGCATCATCGACAAGACGGGGCACACGCTCACTTACGTGACGAGCGGCGTCATCAAGACGGCCGATGCCGACTTGCCTTCGCGCCTGAACACCATTTTCAGCGGTATCTCGACACTTATCTCGCAGCACAATCCGGATCAGGCCGCGATCGAAAAAGTCTTCGTCAACGTGAATCCGCAATCGACGCTGCTGCTCGGGCAGGCGCGCGGCGCGGCCATTTGCGGGCTCGTCGCGAGCGGCGTGCCGGTTGCGGAGTACACGGCGTTGCAGTTGAAGCAGGCCGTCGTCGGCTACGGACGCGCGACGAAGGAACAAATGCAGCAGATGGTCGTGCGTCTCTTGAGCCTTTCCGGCGTGCCGAGCACCGACGCCGCCGACGCGCTCGGCATGGCCATCTGTCACGCGCACGGGGGCACCGGTCTCGCGGCGTTGGGCGGCATCGCGCCGGGGCTTGCGAAGAAAGGCTTGCGCGTGCGGCGCGGCAGGCTCATCGGCTAATAAGGCCAATAACACTTTTCCTGGTTCAAACACATGATCGGTCGCATCGCCGGCGTTCTGCTGGAAAAAAATCCGCCGCACCTGCTCGTCGATTGCAACGGCGTCGGCTACGAAATCGACGTGCCGATGAGCACGTTCTACAACCTCCCGAACACCGGCGAAAAAGTCGTGCTGCTCACGCAACTGATCGTGCGCGAGGATGCGCATCTGCTGTACGGCTTTCTCACCGCGCAGGAGCGCTCGACGTTCCGCGAGTTGCTGAAAATAAGCGGCATCGGCGCGCGGATGGCGTTGGCCGTGCTTTCGGGCATGAGCGTGCACGAACTCTCGCAGACCGTGACGACGCAGGACGCCGCGCGCCTCACGCGCGTGCCCGGCATCGGCAAGAAGACGGCGGAGCGGCTGCTGCTCGAACTGAAAGGCAAGCTCGGCGCGGATCTCGGCGCGATCGCGGGCACGGTTTCACAGTCCGATCACGCGTCCGATATCCTCAACGCGCTGCTCGCGCTTGGGTATTCCGAAAAGGAAGCGCTCGCCGCCGTCAAGAACGTGCCGGCGGGCACGGGGGTGTCTGAGGGCATCAAGCTGGCGCTGAAGGCGCTCTCGAAGGCGTGACGGCCTAGGCCATTCGGCCAGATTCGCCGCGAGAATCCTCGCTGTACAATCGACCCATGATCGAAACCGACAAACTCGCCGCCGAACGCGTCATCTCGGCCAAGCCCGTCTCGCCGAACGAGGAAGCGTTCGAGCGCGCGCTGCGCCCGCACAAGCTCGACGAATACATCGGGCAGGAAAAGGCGCGCGGGCAGCTCGAAATCTTCATCGAAGCGGCCAAGCGGCGCTCCGAAGCGCTCGATCACGTACTTCTGTTCGGGCCTCCGGGTCTCGGCAAGACGACGCTCGCGCATATCATCGCGCGGGAAATGGGCGTGAATCTGCGGCAGACTTCTGGCCCGGTGCTGGAGCGCGCGGGCGATCTCGCGGCCCTCCTGACCAATCTCGAAGCTAACGACGTGCTGTTCATCGACGAGATTCACCGGCTATCGCCGGTCGTCGAGGAAATACTGTATCCGGCGTTAGAGGATTATCAGATCGACATCATGATCGGCGAAGGACCGGCCGCGCGCAGCGTGAAGCTGGATCTGCAGCCGTTCACGCTGGTCGGCGCGACCACGCGCGCGGGCATGCTGACGAATCCGTTGCGCGACCGCTTCGGCATCGTGTCGCGGCTGGAGTTTTATAACGCGAGCGAACTGGCGCGTATCGTGTCGCGGTCGGCGTCGCTGTTGAAGGCCGAGATCGTGCCCGAAGGCGCGCTGGAAATCGCGAAGCGCTCGCGTGGCACGCCGCGGATCGCGAACCGCCTGCTGCGCCGCGTGCGCGACTACGCCGAAGTCAGAGCGGACGGCATGATTACCTCCGATGTCGCCGACCGCGCGCTGAAGATGCTCGACGTCGATCCCGTCGGCTTCGATCTGATGGACCGCAAGCTGCTCGAAGCGATCCTGCACAAGTTCGATGGCGGGCCGGTCGGCGTGGACAATCTCGCTGCGGCAATCGGCGAGGAGCGCGACACGATCGAGGACGTGCTGGAGCCGTATCTGATCCAGCAAGGGTTTTTGCAGCGCACGCCGCGCGGCCGCGTCGCGACGATGCTTACTTATCGGCACTTTGGTCTTGCTGCGCCGGATGCGGGGCCGATTCGGGATCTTTGGGATACGAGCAACGGCTAGGCGCGCTTGCGCAAGTTGTCGTCGTCGGTATCCGTGGTCAAATGCGTGACGTCACCCCACGACACAACCGTCGCGCCGCCGCCCTCAAAGTCCACCACATTGACGCTGCAATTGAGCAACGGCCACATGCGCGGTTCCTGCAGCGACAGTTTCATCGCGAATCTATAGATGCAATCGAGCACGCCGCCATGCGCGACGACCGCGATACGTCCGCCCGGATGCGCGGCAACGATCGGTTCCATCGCATGCACGACGCGGTGATAAAACACGCGCTGTGATTCGCCGTCGCCGGGCGGTGAAAAACCGGGATCGCGCGTCTGCCATTCGACGTATTCAGCGGGAAACTTGTCGTTGATTTCGTCGCTGTCGTGGCCTTGAAACGCGCCGTAAAACCGCTCGCGCAATTTTTCCGACAAGCGCAATTCGAGCCCCAGCGCATCCGCGAATGGACGCGCCGTTTGCTGCGCGCGTTGCAGATCGCTCGAATAAACCGCGTCGATACGGCCTTCGCGAGCAAGGCGTGCTCCGAGCTGTTCGGCTTGCAGGAAGCCGTGCTCGGACAACGGAATGTCGATATGCCCCTGAATGCGCTTGATGCGATTCCAGTCGGTCTCGCCGTGCCGGATGAAAAGGACCTGAGTCGTCATGGAGGCACCTGAAGCCAGAAAGTAACCGGCCCGTCATTGACGAGCGACACCTGCATCTCCGCACCGAATTCGCCCGTCTCGACGATCGGATGCTTCGCGCGCGCCTGCTCGACGAAGTAATCGAAAAGCCGCTTGCCTTCGTCGGGCGGAGCGGCGGGCGTGAAACTCGGGCGCAGGCCGCTCGACGTATCCGCGGCGAGCGTGAATTGCGAGACCAGCAGGACGCCGCCCGCGCGGCCCGCGCCATCCATGTTCTGCACCGGGAGGTTCATCTTGCCCGCGGCATCGCTGAACACGCGGTACGCGAGCATCTTGGCGAGGAGCTTGTCGGCGGCGGCTTCGTTGTCGCCCCGCTCGGCGCAGACCAGCGCGAGCAAGCCCGCGTCGATCGCGCCGGTCACGCGCTCGCCCACGCGCACATCGGCGCGCTTCACACGCTGTATGAGCGCGATCATCGGCTCAAGCGGTCAGCGTGACGCGCGCGAAACGGCGCTTGCCCACCTGCACCACGAACTCGCCCGCCTCGATCTTCAGGCCCTTGTCGGAGACGGTCGCGCCATCGATCTTCACGCCGCCCTGCTCGATGTTGCGCAGCGCCTCGCTCGTCGACGGCACGAGACCCGCCTGCTTCAGCAACTGGCCGATCGCGAGCGGCGCGCCCGCGAGCGTCACCGCCGGAATGTCGTCCGGCACGCCGCCCTTCGCGCGATGGTTGAAGTCGTCGAGCGCGCGTTCCGCATCCGACGAAGAGTGGAAGCGCGTCACGAGCTCCTGCGCGAGCATCACCTTGAAATCGCGCGGATTGCGGCCGCCCTCGGCCTCTTTCCTGAAGCGCGCAATTTCCTCGATGCTGCGGAACGACAGCAACTCGAAGTAACGCCACATCAGCACGTCCGAAATGCTCATCAGCTTGCCGAACATCTCGGTCGGCTTTTCGCTGATGCCGATGTAGTTGTTCTTCGACTTCGACATCTTCTCGACGCCGTCGAGGCCTTCGAGGAGCGGCATCGTCAGGATGCACTGCTGTTCCTGGCCGTACTGCTTCTGCAACTCGCGGCCGACGAGCAGGTTGAACTTCTGGTCCGTGCCGCCGAGTTCGAGATCCGCGTTCAGCGCGACGGAGTCGTAACCCTGCATCAGCGGATACAGGAATTCGTGGATGGAAATGGGCACGCCGCCTTGGAAGCGCTTCGTGAAGTCTTCGCGTTCGAGAATGCGCGCAACCGTGTAACGCGATGCGAGCTTGATCATGCCGTCCGCGCCGAGCGGCATCGACCATTCGCTGTTGTAGCGGATTTCGGTCTTCTCGCGATCCAGCACGAGCGCAGCCTGCTCGAAATACGTCTTCGCGTTGCTTTCGATCTGCTCGCGCGTGAGCGGCGGGCGCGTCGCGTTACGGCCGGACGGATCGCCGATCAGCGAAGTGAAGTCGCCGATCAGGAAAATGACCTGATGGCCGAGATCCTGCAACTGACGCATCTTGTTCAGCACGACCGTATGGCCGATGTGAATGTCGGGCGCGGTCGGATCGAGACCGAGCTTGATGCGCAGCGGCTTGCCCGTCGCCGCGCTCCTTGCGAGCTTCTGCGCGAATTCGTCTTCGATCAGCAGTTCGTCGCAGCCACGCTTGGCGATGGCGAGCGCGTTTTTCACATCGTCGGTGATCGGAAAGCTCTGCGCGGCGGCGGGCGCGGAAGAAGCGTTGGAATCTGTGGTCATGCTTGCGGCTTGTGAAGTCAAAAGGGTTCGATGACTGGCGAACGGCGGCGCGATCTGGCCTCGATGCCGTCGCAGCGGTCCGGCGTGGCCGGATGGGACGCCGCGCGTCGAAACGCGGCGCGCGCGGAAAATGACGAAATCTCGCGCAATTGCTTGTTCAGGCTCAGGATTTTACGCGATGACGCGGTCATCCGCGCCGTTTCATGTCGGATGAGGCGTGTTTGACGCGGTCATCGGCGTTTCGGAATGCATCCATCGATCCAAGGCGGCGGCAGACGCGTCTTAACGATTCGATCCATAACGCGGATAATCGCCGCTTGAGCGAAACCCGGCAACATGGCATCGAAGAGGAGAGCAGCGTGCCCAAGAAAACCGAAGCAATCGAAACCGGCAAGGCGGATGGTGTGTACTTCGGTTTGATGTCCGGAACCAGCATGGATGGCGTGGACGGCGTCGCAGTGCAATTCGCGACGGGCAAGCCGCCTGTCGTGATCGGCGAAGCGCATGTGTCCTTCTCGAAAGGCTTGCGCGATGCGCTCTTCGAGCTGCAATCGCCCGGCGACAACGAACTCGAACGCGAGGCGCTCGCGGCAAATGCGCTCGCGACGCGCTACGCCGTCTGCTGCCACGAATTGCAGAGCATGAGCGGCTGTTCGGCGGCGAAGGTGCGCGCGATCGGGGTTCACGGCCAGACGGTGCGGCATCGGCCGGAGAAGGGCTACACGCGGCAGATCAACAATCCGGCGCTGCTCGCGGAGATGACCAGCATCGACGTGATCGCGGATTTCCGCAGCCGCGATGTCGCCGCGGGCGGTCAGGGCGCGCCGCTAGTGCCGGCGTTTCACGCGACGCTCTTCGGCGAAAAGAACGAAACGCGCGTCGTGTGCAATCTGGGCGGCATCAGCAATATCACGATTCTTGCGGCAAGCGGCGAAGTGCGCGGCTTCGATTGCGGCCCGGCGAACGCTCTGATCGACGAATGGGCGTTGCGTCATCTGCAACGAGCCTACGACGATGGCGGCCAATTCGCGGCGCAAGGCGAGGTGCATCCGGCGCTTCTCGACGCCCTTCTCGACGAGCCATTTTTCGAACTGCCTCCGCCGAAAAGCACGGGCCGCGATCTGTTCAACCCGGCATGGATGGACGCGAAGCTCGCCGCCTTCGCGAGCCTTGCTCCCGCCGACGTTCAGGCGACACTCACCGCGCTCACCGCAACCACCGTCGCCCGTGAGATCGCGCGTCACGCGTCGGATGTGCGGGCCGTGTACGTGTGCGGTGGCGGCGCGCGCAATCCGGTTTTGATGAAGATGCTCCAGCAGGCGCTGGAAGACGGCGGCGTCTCAGGCGTGCCCGTCATGACGACCGAGGCGCTCGGCGTGCCGCCGCAGCAGGTCGAAGCATTTGCGTTCGCGTGGCTTGCGATGCGCTGTGTCGCGCGCGAGCCGGGCAATCTGCCCGCGGTGACGGGCGCGTCGGGTGCGCGGGTGCTCGGCGCAATCTATCCGCACTGAAGCGCGCGGAAAAACAAAAACGGAGCCCGAAGGCTCCGTTTCGCTTACATCGATTGATTCGTGCTCAGACCGAGAACGACGAACCGCAACCGCAAGTCGTGGTGGCGTTGGGATTCTTGATGACGAACTGCGCGCCGTTGATGTCGTCCTTATAGTCGATCTCAGCGCCTACGAGATACTGATAGCTCATCGAGTCGACCAGCAACTGCACGCCTGCCTTGTCCATCACGGTGTCGTCTTCGTTGACTTCTTCGTCGAACGTGAAACCGTACTGGAAACCCGAGCATCCGCCGCCTTGCACGAACACGCGCAGCTTCAGATCCGGATTGCCCTCTTCATCGATCAATTGCTTGACCTTGTCTGCAGCCGCGTCGGTGAAGACGAACGGCAACGGCATTTCGGTCGTGGGGGTGTCGCTGACAGCGCTCATTCGAACTCTCCAATTAAGCTTCTAACCGCTATTGTAGGGCTGATCTCAATATCGTGCCGAATGTCCATGAAATCAATGGGCTATATGCAAATTCGACATGATCCTGTTTTGGCGCGCCAAAACGAAAAAGCCGCCGGCACCAAGGTGCGGGCGGCTTTGCAGCAATTTCGCCAGGAGCCGGTGTCCGACAACGGCGAAACGCCGAAGCGCTTAACGCTTCGAGAATTGCTTCCTGCGGCGTGCCTTGTGGAAACCGACCTTCTTACGTTCCACTTCACGCGCGTCGCGGGTGACGAAGCCTGCGTTCGACAGTTGCGACTTGAGCGTTGCGTCGTAGTCCATCAGCGCACGCGTGATGCCGTGGCGAACCGCGCCTGCCTGACCCGTTTCACCGCCGCCATTCACGTTGACCTTGATGTCGAACGTGGTGCCGTGGTTCGTGAGTTCGAGCGGCTGACGCACGATCATCAGCGACGTTTCGCGCGAGAAATAGTCGGCGATGGGCTTGCCATTGACGATGATCTCGCCCTTGCCCGACTTGATGAAGACGCGAGCGACGGCGCTCTTGCGGCGGCCCGTACCGTAGTTCCAGTTACCGATCATGTGGGCTCCCCTTAGATCTCGAGCGCTTTAGGCTGTTGAGCCGTATGCGGATGCGTTGCTTCGGCGTAGACCTTCAGCTTCTTGATCATCGCGTAGCCGAGCGGACCCTTCGGAAGCATGCCCTTGACAGCCTTCTCGAGCGCGCGGCCCGGGAAACGCTCTTGCATCTTGCCGAACGTCGTTTCGTAGATGCCGCCCGGGTAGCCCGAGTGACGATAGTACTTCTTGTCCGTGGTCTTGTTGCCGGTGACCTTCAGCTTGCCGGCATTGACGACGATGATGAAATCACCGGTGTCGACGTGCGGGGTGAATTCAGGCTTATGCTTGCCGCGAAGACGGCGTGCCACTTCGCTGGCGACACGGCCGAGAACCTTATCCGTCGCGTCAATCACGTACCATTCGCGCGTCACCTCTTCGGCTTTTGCGGAAAACGTCTTCATGATCGATCCAAAAAATTGATCTGCCCTTGAACTTTGCGTTGTTCGGCCCTGCTTATATGAGTGCGTTCGAGACGCGTGCAGGCTCTCACAAGCCTCTCTCCGCGGGCGTGTAGCGAAGAGAACTTTGAATTATAAAGGGAATTTGGCTGGTACGTCAAAGCTTTGCTTTGCGCGACGTGAGGACGAAAAAAAGCCCGGGCAGCTGAGGCTCGGGCTTAATCCACCAAGGAGGAGGTGGAGGAGACAGAAACGAGTATAGGCACGGTCATGCTGCAAAGCAAGAAGATTTGCATGGTGAAAGTGAGTTTCACTATTTGAAATATGAAGACGATGAGCGTCATCCAGAATTTTCGCGTATTTTCATGTACTTATGAAAGTTTCGCGTCGATCATCCGGCCTATTTTGGCTTTAGAGGCCATCCTCGACTTGAATTTCTGCCGTCGAAGGACGGACCGCCTCGTCGATTTTCGCTTCGTCAACCCGTGGATGCTCGTAAGCAGCGACCCGTCGAGACTGCCTGAACCGCTACAATAAAGTTTCTGTAACGACGCGCTGAGCAGCTGGAGCCTGAGCATGGAATGCAAAGTTAGCTGGATGGGACAAGACGGCATGGCCTTCGCCGCCGAAACGGGAAGCGGCCATCTCGTCAATATGGATGGCGCACCGGAAGGCGGCGGCCGCAATCTCGCGCCGCGCCCGATGGAAATGGTGCTGCTCGGCACCGGCGGCTGCACGGCCTACGATGTCGTGATGATCCTGAAGAAGAGCCGCCAGGAAATTCAGGGCTGCTCGGTCACGCTCAAGGCGGATCGCGCGAGCGAAGATCCGAAGGTCTTCACGAAGATTCATTTTCATTTCACCGTGACCGGCAAGAACCTCAACCCGGCGACGGTCGAGCGCGCGATCAACCTGTCGCACGACAAGTATTGCTCGGCGTCGATCATGCTGGCGAAGACCGCGGAGCTCACGCATTCGTTCGAGATCGTCGAAGCGTAAGCCTGCCCGCAAGCCGAAATGAAAAGAGCCGACGTCGAAAGACGCCGGCTCTTCTCTTTTGAATGACGACAAAGCGGGCCGATAAGCCGGATTCTGTGCACGCGCCGACCGAAGCCGAACGCGCGTGGCAATCATTCCTCTAGACGCGCCATTGCTGACGCGCTCAAGCTTCCTACCCGCAGACGGACGGGGGCCCCGTCATGCATCGCGTGGATGCGCGCCTGCCTATTTGGAATTGCTCCGGGTGGAGGTTACCGTGCCGGATCGTCTCGCGACGTCCGCGGTGCGCTCTTACCGCACCGTTTCACCCTTACCTGATCTCCTGACTTGCGCCCGGAGCCATCGGCGGTTTGCTTTCTGTTGCCCTGTTCCGCGTGTTGCCACGGATGGCCGTTAGCCATCACCCTGCCCTGTGGAGTCCGGACTTTCCTCGCCCTTTTCGGCCGAAACCGTCGAGGCCGCGATTGCCTGGCCCGCTTTGCGGCATCGATTCTAACATTGACGATTACGGCGGCCCGGGCGAAACACGGATACATCGTCGTAGAAATCGGGCGATGCGTTCGCCGTCCACCAGCCCGGCACGCCCAGCACCGGCAGCGGCGCGAACGCGCGGCTATCGAGCGGCCCTGCGTTCAGGCCCTGCGCCACGCGTTCGTCGATCAGTGCGCGGCGCGCGGCATCGTCGAGCGTGAAATAGTCGGCGGGAACGTCGACGATCCACGCGTGCCCCGTGCACGCCTTGTACGGCGCGACGAGTTTTTCCAGCAAAGCGTGTCCGAAGATGCGCGCCTCGCAGCGCGTGCCCCACGCCGCGCGCTCGTCGACGAACAGCGTGCGCCAGCCGAAGCCGCGCAGTGCATCCGCGAGCGATGCATCGGCGCAGGCGAAGAGCACCGCGTTTTCGTCGAAGAGCGTGAGCGCGTCGCGCACGCCGCCGCGCGTCGGTCCGACGCCGAGCGCATCGATCTGCTGCGCCTGTCGCGCGTTGAGCGTCGCCTTGATGCGCGGATACGCGAACCACATCGACGCGTTGAAGAAATCGTGGAGATTGTGGCGGGTCGGCACGCGGCCAGTCTGCGCGATATGCCCTTCGTACGAAGCGCCGGCCGGCAGCTCTTCCTGTGCGATGAACGCGAGCGGCTCGCCGCGGCCGGTCATGAGCGAGGCCGACGCCGCGTCTTCGTTGAGCGTCGCGAGGTATTCGTCATAACCGGCGAGCGCCGCCGCCTGCCAGCGTCTGCCGCTCGCTTCGATCGACGCGAGCCAGGGCCGCGCCCAGTCGATATCGGCGAAACCCGCGCTCACGTTCGCGGCGTCAATGCGCGTCGGAGAAGCGCCAGTTGATCGACTCGCCGCCGCGCAACGGCACGATGGTCGAGTCGCCGGCGGTGAATTCGGCGGGCAGCGTCCAGGAGCCACGTTCCAGCGTCACCGTTTCCTTGCTGCGCGGCAGGCCGTAGAAGTCCGCGCCGTGGAAGCTCGCAAAGCCTTCGAGCTTGTCGAGTGCGCCGGCCTTGTCGAAGGTTTCAGCGTAGAGTTCGAGCGCGTGCAGCGCCGTGTAGCAGCCCGCGCAGCCGCACGCGTGTTCCTTCAGGCCCTTCGGATGCGGCGCGCTGTCCGTGCCGAGGAAATAGCGCGCATTGCCGGACGTCGCCGCTTCGACGAGCGCCACGCGATGCGTCTCGCGCTTGAGCACCGGCAGGCAGTAGTAATGCGGCCGCATGCCGCCGACCAGCATGATGTTGCGGTTGTAAAGCAGATGATGCGCGGTGATCGTCGCCCCGATCGGACCTTCGGCCTCGCGCACATAATCGGCGGCGTCCTTCGTCGTGATGTGCTCGAACACGACCTTCAGCGCCGGAAAATCGCGGCGCAGCGGCGTCATCACGCGGTCGATGAAGACCTTCTCGCGATCGAACACGTCGATGTCGCCATCGGTCACTTCGCCGTGCACCAGGAGCGGCATGCCGGTTTCCTGCATCGCTTCGAGCGTCTTCGCGCACTTCCCGAGGTCCGTCACGCCCGCGTCGGAATTGGTCGTCGCGCCCGCCGGATACAGCTTCACGCCATGCACGAAGCCGCTGTCTTTCGCGCGGCGGATCTCGTCGGGCGGCGTGTTGTCGGTGAGATAGAGCGTCATCAGCGGCTCGAAGCGCGCGGCCGCGCCCTCTTTCGGCAGCGCCGCCA
The DNA here is from genome assembly GCF_014384845.1 of Caballeronia sp. EK. Lineage (NCBI taxonomy): Bacteria > Pseudomonadati > Pseudomonadota > Betaproteobacteria > Burkholderiales > Burkholderiaceae > Caballeronia > Caballeronia sp. EK. The sequence continues at coordinate 140,691 of NZ_JACSUE010000009.1, read as the reverse complement.
GGATGCGCTCGCGGTACGCCGCGGCCAACGCGGTGGTCGTCACGGGCGGCTTCAGGTTCGGCATGATGATCGCGCGGCCGAACTGGCGCGCCGTGTGCGGCAGGACGGCCGCGAGCGTCGCGCCGTCGCGCACGTGCAGATGCCAGTCGTCGGGACGCGCGATCGTGAGCGAATTGGGCGAGGATGAGTTAGCGGACATGGCGTGATGACGGGGAACGTTGGAATGGCGCAAGTCCACGCGAGGAGAGGAAAAAACCGCCGTGGGAATTCCACAACGCGCGCCGTTATGAGCGGTTGCGCGATTTTTTCGGCTCGACCTCGGTGATATGCTTGTCGTACGTATTGTAACAACAGGCCATAAGCCGACCGCCCCAGCATCATGTGCCAACTTCTCGGAATGAATTGCGCCGAACCGACCGACGTGACGTTCTCGTTCACCGGTTTCGCGGCGCGCGGCGGCGTCACGGATCATCATGCCGACGGCTGGGGTATCGCGTTCTTCGAAGACAAGGCGTGCCGGCTCTTCATCGATCATCAGTCGTCGGCCAGTTCGCCGCTCGCCGACATGGTGAAGCGTTATCCGATCAAATCGAAGAACACGATCGCGCATATCCGCAAGGCGACGCAGGGGCATATCCTGCTCGAGAATTGCCATCCGTTCATGCGCGAGTTGTGGGGCCGGCACTGGATCTTCGCGCACAACGGCGATCTGAAAGGCCATTCGCCCGAACTCACCGGCGTGTACCAGCCGGTCGGCACGACCGATAGCGAGCTCGCATTCTGCGCGCTGCTGCAAGGCCTGCGCCGCGCGTTTCCGTGCTCGCAGCCGCCGCTCGACGAACTCTTCGACGCGCTCGCCGTGCTCACCCGCGACATCACGCAATACGGCGTCTTCAATTTCCTGATGTCGAACGGACAGGCGCTCTTCTCGCACTGCTCCACGCATTTGTACTATCTGGTGCGTAGCTGGCCGTTCTCGACGGCGCATCTGATCGACGCGGACATGTCGATCGACTTCGCCAAGTACACGACGCCGGAAGACCGCGTCGCCGTGATCGCCACGTCCCCGCTCACCGACAATGAAACCTGGACGCGTTTCGCGCCCGGCGATCTCGCGATGTTCCAGAAAGGCGATCTCTCGCGCACGGTGAATATTCCCGTGCCGGAGGAAATCGCGAAGAAGGCGGCGGAGCCGCTCGCGAAAGCGTGCGTCGGATCGGCGCTGAAGATCGGCGAGATTCAGACGACGGCGGCGGTGGAATCGGAACTCGGGATCGAATAAAAAAAACGGCGCTTCTTTTCGGAAGCGCCGTTTTTCTTTCACGACAGGGTCAGTGCAGGATCTTCGCCAGGAAGTCCTTCGCGCGATCCGACCGAGGATTCGCGAAGAACGCTTCCTTCTGATCGTCCTCCACGATCAATCCCTTGTCCATGAAGATCACGCGGTTCGCCACCTTCTTCGCGAACCCCATTTCGTGCGTCACGCACATCATGGTCATGCCTTCCTGCGCGAGTTCGACCATCACGTCGAGTACTTCGTTGATCATCTCCGGATCGAGCGCGGACGTCGGCTCGTCGAAGAGCATCGCGATCGGGTCCATCGACAACGCGCGCGCAATCGCCACGCGCTGCTGCTGACCGCCGGAAAGCTGGCCCGGAAACTTGTCGGCGTGCGCGCGCAGGCCGACGCGATCCAGCAGCTTCAAACCCTTTTGCATCGCTTCGTCGTTCGAGCGGCCGAGCACCTTGATCTGCGCGAGCGTGAGGTTCTGCGTGATCGTCAGATGCGGAAACAGCTCGAAGTGCTGGAACACCATGCCGACCTTCGAGCGCAGCTTCGACAAGTTGGTCTTCTTGTCGGTCAACGATTGCCCGTTGATCGTGATCTCGCCTTTCTGGAACGGTTCGAGGCCGTTCACGGTCTTGATGAGCGTCGACTTGCCCGAACCCGACGGGCCGCACACCACGACGACCTCGCCCTTCTTCACTTCGGTCGTGCAGTCCGTCAACACCTGGAACTGCCCGTACCACTTGGAAACATTCTTGATAGAGATCATCTTGCGACCTTTTTCTGAAGACTTTTGACGAGGGCCGACGCCACCACGCAGATCACGAAATAGCACGCACCCGCGAACAGGACCATTTCGACGGACGTGCCGTCGCGATCCCCAATATTCGTCGCCGTGCGGAAGAAGTCCGCGAGACTGATGACGTAGACGAGCGACGTATCCTGAAACAGCACGATCGCCTGCGTGAGCAGCAGCGGCACCATCGCACGGAACGCCTGCGGCAGCACGACGAGCTGCATCGCCTGCCCGTAAGTCATGCCGAGCGCGAAGGCCGCGTTCACCTGACCGCGCGGCACCGCCTGAATGCCCGCGCGAATGATTTCCGAATAGTACGCGGCCTCGAAGAGCGAGAACGCGACCATCGCCGAAGCGAGACGAATGTCGATGTCCGCCGACAGCCCGAGCACGTTCTGCAGCAGTTGCGGCACGATCAGGAAGAACCACAGCAGCACCATCACGAGCGGGATCGAGCGGAACAGCGTGACGTACGCGCTCGCGAACCATTGCAGCGGCTTCACGCCCGACAGGCGGAACAGCGCGAGCACGGTGCCCCACACGATGCCGACCACGATCGCGAGCACCGTGATCTGCAACGTGATCTTGGCGCCCGTCATCAGCGTGGGCCACTGCGCAAGAATGTCACTCCAGTTGAACTGATGCATTACTTGCCTCCGATGTAGCCAGGCAGCCGCGTCTTCGCTTCGACCCAGCGCATCAACTGCATCACCACCAGATTGATGAGCATGTAGGCGACCGTCACCGCGATGAACGACTCATAGGTCTGCGCCGTGTAGTCGACGAGCTGACGCGCCTGCGCGGACAGATCCAGCAGACCGATGGTCGACGCCACCGCCGAATTCTTGAACACGTTGAGAAATTCCGACGTGAGCGGCGGCACGATGATGCGGTACGCAACCGGCATCAGCACGTAACGATACGTCTGCCATTGCGTGAAGCCCATCGCGAGACCCGCGTTGCGCTGTCCGCGCGGCAGCGCGTTGATGCCCGAGCGCACCTGCTCGCATACACGTGCGCCGGTGAAGAGCCCGAGACAGATGATCGACGACGAAAAGAACTGCGCGCTGGGCGGCAGTTGCTTGAACCAGTTGCCCATGGAAGGCGGCAACAACTCCGGTATCACGAGATACCAGACGAAGAATTGCACGATCAGCGGAATATTGCGGAAGATCGCGACGTAGACGGTGCCGATGCCCGCCAGCGTACGATTCGGGACCGTGCGCAAGATGCCGAACAACGAGCCGACCACGAGCGCGATCACCCAGGCCGCGAGCGACACGGTAATCGTCACCCAGAAGCCGGAGATCAGCCAACCGAGATAGGTGGTGGGTTCGCCGGTCGAAACCGGACTCAGCAGGACGCCCCAGTTCCAGTGGTAAGACATGGACTCACTCCAAAAAGAAACGGAAGAAGCAAGCTCCTTCCGTTTCGTTCGTTCGAGACTCGAACCGGTTAGTCGATTGCCTTGTCATTCGGGCTCTTGTAGAGAGCCTTCATGTCTTCACTTTCGGGGAAGTTGAGGTTGAGACCCTTCGGCGGGATCGGGCTTTCGAACCACTTCTTGTAGATCCTGTCCGCGTCGCCCGACGTTTCGACCTTGGCGATCGCGTCGTCGACGACCTTCTTGAACTCCGGATCGTTCTTGCGGATCATGCAGCCGTACGCTTCATGCGATTGCGGCGCGCCGACGATCACGAAATCGTTCGGGTTGTTCGACTTGGCGCGCTCGCCGGCGAGCAGTGCATCGTCCATCATGAACGCGACCGCGCGGCCCGTCGACAGCGTCAGGAACGACTCGCCGTGGTCCTTCGCGCTGATGATGTTCATGCCCATGTTCTTGTCCTGATTCATCTTGCGAAGCAGGCGCTCGGACGTGGTGCCGGCGGTGGTCACGACGGTCTTGCCCTTCAGGTCGGCCCAGTCCTTCACGCCCGAATCCTTCTTGGTCATGAGGCGCGTGCCGATCACGAAGATCGTGTTCGAGAAGGAGACTTGCTGCTGGCGTTCGGCGTTGTTCGTGGTCGAGCCGCACTCGATATCGACGGTGCCGTTCTGCACGAGCGGAATGCGGTTCTGCGACGTGATCGGCGTGAGCTTGACCTTCAGATCCTGCATGCCCAGCTTCTGCTTGACGGCCTCGACGACCTTCAGCGCGAACTCGTGCGAGTAGCCGACGACATTCTGCTTGTCGTCATAGTAGGAAAAGGGAATGGACGATTCGCGATGCCCCAGCGAGATCACGCCCGTGTCCTTGATCTTCTTCAGCGTGCCGGCGTCTTGCGCATACGCGCCGGTTGCGAGAAACCCGAGCGCGGCGACGAGCAGCGCAGCCTTTTTAACCTTCATGTGTTCGATCTCCTGTGGCGAAAAACCGGGGCAAGTTTAGCAGGGTAATTATTCTGAAAGAATGATTGTTAACCCAAGCCGTCTTATTTGTGAGACGCCCGATTGCAGTAGGGTTGCAACTGGTTGCGACCGCGCATATTACTGGCGTTTTCGCGCGGATGCTTGACCGAATACAACTAGCCGGTCGACTTGTAGCTTTCATGCAAATGCGGGCGGCATTTCCGAGGAAATGCCGCCCGCATCATTCAAAGGGCGCGAACGCTTTCCGCCTCCCGCGGACCGTTGCGGCGAACGCGCCGTCGCACCGGATCAGGGATAGAGACCGCGCATCTCGCGCGCCTGCAGAATCCGCGTACACGCGACGATAAACGCCGCCGTGCGCACCGACACCTTGTGCTCGCTCGCGACCTGCCACACGCCGGCGAACGCTTCGCGCATCACGCGTTCGAGACGCTGATTGATCTCGTCCTCGGTCCAGAAGAAGCTCGAGAAGTCCTGGACCCATTCGAAGTACGAAACCGTCACGCCGCCTGCGTTCGCGATGACGTCCGGAATCACGAGCACGCCCTTGTCGGTCAGGATGTCGTCCGCCGCGGTCGTGGTCGGGCCGTTCGCGCCTTCGACGACGATCTTCGTGCGAATCTTCGAAGCGTTCTTCTCGGTGATCTGGTTTTCGAGCGCCGCCGGAATCAGGATGTCGCTTTCGATCATCCAGAACTCTTCGGCCTGCACGGGATCCGCGCCCGCGAAGCCGCCGACGCCACCGTTCTTCGCGACGTGATCGAGCAGCGCGACCGCATCGATGCCCTTCGAGTTGTGAATCGTGCCCGTGTGATCCTGCACGGCGATCACGCGCGCGCCCGCTTCCTGGAACAGCTTGGCCGCGATGCCGCCCACGTTGCCGAAACCCTGCACCGCGATGCGCGCGCCTTCGATATCCATGCCGATGCGCCGCGCCGCCTCCGTGCCGACGACGAACACGCCGCGGCCCGTCGCTTCCTTGCGGCCGAGCGAGCCGCCGAGCGAGATCGGCTTGCCGGTCACGACGCCCGTCGCCGTCTGGCCCTGGTTCATGGAGTACGTGTCCATCATCCACGCCATGATCTGCTCGTTCGTGTTCACGTCCGGCGCGGGAATGTCCGTGTTCGGCCCGATGATGATGCCGATCTCGCTGGTGTACCGGCGCGTTACGCGCTCGAGCTCGCCGCGCGACAGCGTGCGCGGATCGACGCGGATACCGCCCTTCGCGCCGCCGTACGGCACGTTCACGGCCGCGTTCTTCACCGACATCCACGCGGACAGCGCCATCACTTCGGAGAGCGTCACGTCCTGGTGATAACGCACGCCGCCCTTGCCCGGGCCGCGCGACGTGTTGTGCTGCACACGATAGCCTTCGAAGTGCGCGACGGTGCCGTTATCGAGTTCGATCGGGCAATCGACGATGAGAATGCGCTTCGGGCGCTTGAGGGTTTCGAGCCAGCGGGAGAGAGAACCGAGATACGGGGCGACGCGATCGACCTGGCGAAGATAGTTTCCCCAGGGACCGAGATCATCGGCATGGAGATACGACGGGATAGCGTGTTTTGCGTCCGGCGCTTGCACAGGTTGCTTCGAGGCAGACATTGATGCTCCAGCGGTGAAGGAATGGGCTCATTGTCGAAAAACGCCGTTTCCAAATCCAATGCCGTTTCCTTATCCCATCATGCAATTTCTGCATAACGTCGCTGAGCCTTACGCTGCGGGCTTCCCGGGCGATGCCTTCAACAATTCTTCACCCACTGCATCCCATAGCGCGCGCATCAACGCCTGTCGCGGCTCCTCGCCTTGGGCTGCGAGCTTGTCGCGATAGAGGCGGATTTCCATCGTCAGCGTGAACTGGCCGGCGGGCGTGCCGCGCGTGCCGCGATCGAGGCGGATGAGCCGGCCTTCTTCGAGAGCATCTTCCACGGCGCTGTGCGGCAGGAACGCGACGCCGTGCCCGGCCAGCGCCATCGCCTTGAGGCCTTCGGCCATGTCGGTTTCATAAACCTTGTCGAGATAGAGCCGCGTGGGCGCGGTCGCGATGATGACTTCGGTCATGCGTCCGAGATACGCATTAGGCGTGTACGACAGATAAGGAACCGGCGATTCGGCGGTCGCGGGCAGCGTGAAGCGCGCGCGTCCGCCCTTGGTGACCGCGGAGAACGGACTGATCGGTTCGGCGCCGAGCGTGAGCATGTCGTAGCGCGCGGGATCGAGCGCGACCGGATGGCTCGGATGGTGATACCCCATCACGAGATCGCAGCCGCCTTCGACGAGCGACAGCACCGCATCGTGAACGTTGAGCGCGCGCAGGCGCGTGCGGATGCGCCCGAGCCGCGCCTCGATATGTTCGAGCCAGCGCGGAAAGTACGTGAGCGAAAGCGTATGCGGCACGGCGAACTCGATGGTCGCCGAGGGCACGCCGCCCTGTCCGCGCAGCAGCGTGCGCGCTTCGTGGAACTGCGAGAGCATCGCGAGCGCCTGCTCGTAGAACACGTTGCCGGCTTGCGTGAGCCGCGTCGGATACACGGACCGGTCGATGAGCTCCGTGCCGAGCCACGCCTCCAGCGCCTGGATGCGCCGCGAGAATGCGGGCTGCGTGATGTGTCGAAGCTCGGCCGAGCGGCTAAAGCTGCGCGTCTCCGCTAGCGAAACGAAGTCTTCCAGCCATTTCAGTTCCATGCGATTTCGGGCGCGAGGCGCGTGTTCGGCGAAGAACGCATTCTAGCGGGCGCATGAACCGCGCGAAGGCGTGGCGCACCATTCGTATGCGGATGCGCACGGACGCGGTGCCGTCGAGTTTCCTGGCGAGCCGCGCCGACAAGACCGCACGCCTGAACGCATCCGCGCCCACATTCGCTCGACCGCGATACGTCGTTTAAACATGCATCTCGTTGGCATGATGTTTGCAGATTCTGGCGCCGTCGCGTGCTCATCCGCTAGCACGCGCGTACACGGAATCCGCAATGTCCAATCTGATCGCGTCGCTCAGGAGCGGCAACTGGCGCTCGCTGCTCGCCTGCTTCCTTTACTTCGATACGGGTTTCACCGTCTGGGTGCTGTACGGACCGCTCGCGCCGTTCATCGGCCGCGACGTGACGATGTCCGCCGCGCAACAAGGCTTTCTCGTCGCGGTGCCGGTGCTGGCCGCGGCGATCCTGCGCGTGACGCTCGGCAATCTCTATCAGTCGACCGACGGACGGCGCGTCGCGCTGATGGGCGTCGTGCTCTCGTCGATTCCGTCGATCGTGCTGCCGCTTCTGCCCGGCGTGCCGTCGTATGCGTTGCTGCTCGTGCTCGGCGTGTTCCTCGGCATGGGCGGCGCGAGCTTCGCGGTCGCGTTGCCGATGGCCGGCAGCAGCTATCCGCCGAAGGTGCAAGGGCTCGTGCTGGGTCTCGCCGCCGCGGGCAACATCGGCGCGGTGCTCGATGGCTTCCTGTTCCCGCATCTCGCCGATGCCTTCGGCTGGCAGATGTCGACCGCCGCCGCGCTGCCGCTGCTCGCGATCACGGCGGTCGCACTTTTCGCATGGGCCTCCGATGCGGGTCAGAAAGCCGGCAGCACGATGCGCGCGCTGGGGAGCTTCGTGGTGACGCTCGTCAGCCTGATCGTGCTGGTGCTCGCGGTGAACGGCGGCGTGTTTGGCGGCGGCAGGACCGGCGTGCTGCTATTGCCGGTGATCGGCGCGCTGATCGCGATCGCGGTGCTGCCGCGACACTATCGGTCGGTGCTCCGCGAGCGCGACACGTGGGTCATCATGCTGATCTACAGCATCACGTTCGGTGGTTTCGTCGGCATGTCGTCGTACGTGACGCTGCTGCTCACGTCGCTTTATCAGATGCCCAAGCTCGAAGCGGGGCTTTTCATGTCGCTGCTCGCGTTTCTCGGCGCGATCGTGCGGCCCTTCGGCGGCTATGTCGCGGATCGCGTGACCGGCGTGCGCGCGTTGCTCGTGCTGCTCGCGGCCATCGCGATCGGCGATTTCGCGTTCGCGATCTGGATGCCGCCCGTAGCAGGCGGTCTCGCGATTCTGATCTGCCTGTACATCGCGTTCGGTCTCGGCAACGGCTCGACGTTCCAGCTCGTGCCGCATCGGTGGAAGGGCAAGACGGGGCTGCTGTCGGGGATCGTCGGCGCGGCGGGCGGCATCGGCGGGTTTTATCTGCCGGTGATCATGGGCATTGCGAAGGAAAGCACGGGCAGCTATCAGATGGGCTTCGCGACCTTCGGCGTGCTCGCGACCTGCGCGTTCGGCGCGTTGTTCCTGCTGCGTGGACAGTGGCTGCGGTGGTCGTCCACTGCATCGCAGGCGCATGACGGCATCGCGATCGGTGGCGCTCACGCGATGGAGTGAGGCTGCGGATTATGGCCGGCGGTCGCCGTCGAGCGCCGGCCAGCGCACGAATGCGAAGACATACAGCGCGATGAGCGTCAGTGCTGGCGTCATAAACGCGAGCACCCACCATCCGCAACGTCCCGTGCGACGAATGATTCGCACGGCCGGATAGATGACCACGGCGAGAAATGCCGCGAAAAGGACCAAGTCCCCGAAACTAATACCGTCCATGCGCTTTTAGTTTGGCTTCCAAAATAAGGAGCGCAGTCTATCAGGTACCGAATGGAGGGATTGTCGAGTTTCGTGCGATCGTGCCTGGTCGAACATCACTCGCCTGCTTCGTCAAACCCCCGCCGTATCCCGCTGATCCACCACCGACTCTTCCGCCCGCTGCTGCTGCAACGCCCACATCTGCGCAAACAGCCCGCCCGCACGCAGCAACTCGGCATGCGTCCCCCGCTCCACGATACGCCCGTGATCCATCACGATGATCTGCTGCGCATGCACGACCGTCGATAGCCGATGCGCGATGATGAGCGTCGTCCTCTCGCGCGCGATCGAATCGAGCTCGCGCTGAATCGCGCGTTCGGACTTCGAATCGAGCGCCGACGTCGCTTCGTCGAAAATCAAAATCGGCGGGTCCTTCAAAAGCGTGCGCGCGATCGCGACGCGCTGCTTCTCGCCACCCGAAAGCTTGAGCCCGCGCTCGCCGACAGGCGTGTCATAACCCGCCGGCAACGTCTCGATAAATTCGTGGATATGCGCCGCGCGCGCCGCCGCGATCACTTCGTCGCGGCTCGCGGAAGGACGCCCGTACGCGATGTTGTAGTAGATCGAATCGTTGAAGAGCACGGTGTCCTGCGGCACGATGCCGATCGCCGCGCGCAACGAATCCTGCGTCACGTCGCGAATGTCCTGTCCATCGATCCTGATGCCGCCGCCCTGCGCGCGATCGAGATCGTAGAAGCGGAACAGCAGCCGTCCGAGCGTCGACTTGCCCGATCCGCTGTGTCCGACCACGGCCGTCGTCGTGCCTGCCGGAATCGTGAAATCGACGCCATGCAGAATCGGCCGCGCCTTCTCGTACGCGAAGCTGACGTTCTCGAAATGCACTTCGCCGCCGCGCACGGCGAGCGGCTGCGCGTTCGGCGCATCGGGAACTTCGCGGCCCGCGCCGAGCAGCGTGAACATGCGGTCCATGTCGGTCAGCGCCTGCTTCAGCTCGCGATACACGACGCCGAGAAAATTCAGCGGAATATAAAGCTGCAGCATGAACGTGTTGATGAGCACGAGGTCGCCGAGCGTGAGACGTCCCGCCATCACGCCCTGCGTCGCGCGCCACAGTATGAACACGAGGCCGAGGCCGATGATCATCTGCTGGCCGAAGTTGAGCATCGACAGCGAGCGCTGCGACTTGATCGCGGCCGCGCGATAGCGCTGCAGGTTCTCATCGTAACGACGCGTTTCCCACTCTTCGTTGCCAAAGTACTTCACGGTCTCGTAGTTGAGCAGCGAATCGATCGCGCGCGAGTTCGCCTTCGAATCGAGATCGTTCATCGTGCGGCGAAAATGCGTGCGCCACTCGGTGACCTTCACCGTGAAAACGATATACGTAGCCAGCGCGACAAGCGTGACGATCGCGTAATACGCCTCGTACTTCGTCACAAAGAACGCGAGCACGAGACCGACTTCGACGAGCGTCGGCAGGATGCTGTAGAGCGAATACGAAACGAGTTGCTGGATGCCGCGCGTGCCGCGTTCGATATCGCGCGACATGCCGCCCGTCTGCCGCTCCAGATGAAAGCGCAGCGACAGCGAATGCAGATGCCGGAACACTTGCAGCGCGAGTTGCCGCACGGCGCTCTCGGTGACCTTCGCGAAGAGCAGTTCGCGAAGCTCGGTGAAGAGCGAGGTCGAGAGCCGCGCGCCCGCATAGGCGATCACCAGCAACCCGATTCCGCCGATCAGCACGATGCCCGGCGCGTCGTCCGCGCGTCCGAGCGCGGTGAGATGCTGCACGGAAGCAAGGCTATCGACGATGCGCTTCATCACGATCGGCACGCCGAGGTTCGCGACCTTCGCGCCGATCAGGCACGTCAGCGCGAACGCGACCCGCCATTTGTACGTGGTGAGATAGGGCAGCAGCGAGCGAATCGTCTGCCAGTCGTTGCGCGGACCCTGGGCCATCGGGCCGGGCTCGCTGCTGGAATAGCGGCGCATGAGTCGTGTCGTGTGAGCGCGTCGCTTGGGCGCGGCGTGGGGACGCTGTTATCGGCGAAACGGGCGCACGTCTCTCGCATGCTTTCCCGTACAATTTACTGCAAGCCCCGGCGTAATCGAGGTTTCCGCTCGCGCGCGGTGGGCTTATTCATAAATATGCATTGTCGCAGAAGGTTCAAGGGGCCGCTCGCGCCCGCCAGCCTTCCCGCCGCATTGCAAACCGGAACGCCTTCCATGACCGACCAATCCAGTCTTCCCGAAAAGCACGTCGCGCTGCGCGTCGTGCCGCAGCCCGCCGACGCCAATGTCCACGGCGACGTCTTCGGCGGATGGATCATGGCGCAGGTGGACATCGCCGGCTCCATTCCGGCGAGCCGCCGCGCGAACGGCCGCGTCGCGACCGTCGCGGTGAATTCGTTCCTGTTCAAGCATCCGGTGTTTGTCGGCGACCTGCTGAGCTTCTATGCCGATATCGTCAAGACCGGCAATACGTCGGTCACGGTGTCGGTGGAGGTCTGGGCGCAGCGCATGAACCTCGCCGAAGAAGTCGTCAAGGTCACGGAAGCGACGCTCACGTACGTCGCGACCGACCGCGATCGCCGTCCGCGCGTGCTGCCGTCGCGCGACTAGACACGCGATCAGTGGGGCAGCACGCCCTGCCGCAGCAAGCCCGGAATCGCTTCGTGCGGCATCGGGCGCGAGAACAGGTAGCCCTGCATTTCGTCGCAATCGCGCTCGCGCAGGAAGTCGTGCTGCGCGTGCGTTTCGACGCCTTCCGCGATCACCTGCAATTCCAGCGAATGCGCGAGCGCGATGATCGCCGACGTGATCGTTTCGTCATCGCCCGACGAGCCGATATCCGCGACGAACGAGCGATCGATCTTCAAACGATGCACCGGAAAGCGCTTGAGATACGAAAGACTCGAATATCCGGTGCCGAAGTCGTCGATCGCAATGCCGATGCCGAGCGCCGATAGCTCCGAAAGCATCGTGATCGCTTCCTCGGCGTTGCGCATGATCGCGCTTTCCGTGAGTTCGAGTTCGAGATAGCGCGGTTCCAGTCCGGTCTCTTCGAGCACGGATGTCACGAGCCGCGCGATGTCGCGTTGCTGAAAATGCCGCGCCGACAGATTCACCGACACGCGCGCCGGCGGCAGACCGGCATCCTGCCACGCCTTGTTCTGCCGGCATGCTTCGCGCAATACCCACTCCGAAAGCGGCCCAATCAGGCCGCTCTCTTCCGCCACCGGAATGAACGACGCCGGCGACACGAGCCCCTGCTCCGGATCGCTCCAGCGCACGAGCGCCTCGATGCCGACGATCGATCGCGTCGTCATGTCCACCTGCGGCTGATAGTGCAGCAGGAACTCGCCATCGCGCAGTGCGCGTCGCAAGCGCCGCTCGAGATTCATGCGCGCGCCGACGCTCGCGTTCATCTCCGGCTGATAGAACTGATAGTTGTTGCGGCCCATGTCCTTCGCGCGATACATCGCGAGATCGGCCTTCTTCATCACGGTTTCGGCATCGTCGCCATCTTGCGGATAGAGACTCGCGCCCATGCTGCAGCCGACGTAAAGCTCGGTGTCGTCGAGCCATACCGGCTCCGAGATCGCCGCGCGCGTGCGCTCCATCCATGCGATCAGCCCGGCTTCGTCGGTGAGATCGGGCAGCACGACCACGAACTCGTCGCCGCCGTGACGCGCGACCGTATCGCTCGATCGCGCCGAACGCGCGAGCCGCTCCGCGATCACCGCGAGCAGGCGATCGCCGACGCTGTGACCCAGACTATCGTTGACGTTCTTGAAGCCGTCGAGGTCCATGAAGACGACGGCGATCTTCGTCTCGCGCCGCCGCGCCGTCTCGATCGCGTGCTGCAAGCGGTCGCGCAGCAGATTGCGGTTCGGCAGGCGTGTGAGCGTGTCGTAATTTGCCTGATATTCGAGCTCTTCCTGATAGCGCATCAGATCGGTCACGTCGTTGATGATGCCGATGTGATGCGTCGTCATGCCCTGCGCATCCGGCACCGGCGCGACAAAGAGCTGATTCCAGAAGAGCGCGCCGTCCTTGCGATAGTTGCGCACCACGACGCTCGCCTCCATGTTCACGGCGAGCGCGCGGCGGATCGCGGTGAGTCCGTCCTGATCGCCGTCCGGGCCGTGCAGGAAGCGGCAGTCCTGTCCGATCACCTCGCTCGGGTCGTAGCCCGTGATGCGCTTGAACGCCGGATTCGCATACTCGATCACGTTCGCGCCATCCACGACGCCCGTGATCAGAATCGCGTTCACGCTCGCGTCGAGCGCGCGGCTTTGCAGACGCAGCGCGAGTTCGGCGCGCTTGTGATCGGTGACATCGTGATACGAGCCGAGCACGCCGATCGTCTGCCCTTCGCCGTCGAGCAAAGGCAGCTTGCTCGTGACCACGGTGCGCAACTGCTCGCCCATCACGATGTCGCGCTCGTGGTGCATCTTCGGCACCGTCGTGACGATAACTTCCTCGTCGTCCGCGCGCACGATGTCCGCGAGCGCGCTCCACGGCAGGTCGAAGTCCGTCTTGCCGATGACCTGCTCGTTGTAGGCGAGACCCGCATCGCGCGCGAACGCGTTGTTGCAGCCGAGATAGCGCAGGTCGCGGTCTTTCCAGAAGACGCGCTGCGGAATGTTGTCGATGACCGCTTCGAGCATCTCGTTCGATCTTCTCGCCTCGGCTTCCGCGTTGATGCGGTCGGTCACGTCGTTCGCCAGCATGAAGATGCCCGGACGATTCGAATACGTGAGCGAGTGATGCGAGACATCCGCGCCGACGATCGCGCCGTCCTTGCGCCGATAGCGCCACACGCCCGCCGATCCCTGCCCCGATGCGGCACGCTCGCCGCTCTCGCCGACGCTGCGCGCGAGCCGTGCGGCGAAGCTGTCGAAGTCGTCCGCATGGTGCAGATCGCGCAGCGTCATGTTCATGAACTCCGGTTCGTTGAAACCGAAGTGTTCGATTGCGGCCTGATTCACGGCGACGAAGCGCATCGTCTCGCGATCGACGATCCACATCGGCACAGGATGCGCCTCGAACATGCCGCGAAAGCGTTCGTTGCTGCGCTGTCTCGCTCGCACGACGCCGAGCTTCTCGCGCGACTGCCGCTCGTGGCTCGCGAACAGATAGATCAGCACGGCGCTGCCGGCGAGCATCGTGAACACGAGCAGCAGCATCGCGCCGCTCGATGCCTGCGCGGACTGATCGAGCGCGATGATCGTCGCGTTATCGATGCGCGAGCGCACGAAGTCGAGTTCATCATCGACGCTCTGCTGATCTTCGCCGAGCGTGACGAACGCGGCGTCGGCCCACGCGCGGGATTCGTCGGGCGCGGCGTGTTTCGCGCGCTCGAACGCGAGATCGGCGTCGCGGCGCATCTCGGCGGCGCGCGCGGCGAGCGCATCGAAGGCGCCGGTCATGCCCGGCTCCATCGCGATCTGCGCGCGCAGCCCGCTTTCGAGCGCGTCGAGATGGGCTTCGCGCTCCTGATGGCGTGCGTCGGTTTCGGCGATGCCGGTCGCTTCGAAGCGGCTCAGTTGCGTGAGCGATTCGCCGAGCGCGCCGCGCCAGGCCGCGAGATCGCGCAGGAGGCTCATCGAGCGCAGCGTGCGCGCGTCGCTTTCGCGCAGCCCGCCGATGCGCTCGCAGGCGACGAACGCGTTCGCGCCGAGCGCGGCCAATACCACGGCGATATTGACGAGCAAACCTCTGGAGAGGAATCGGGTCATGAGCGGCGGGCTGAATCCTTGAGTGCGCGTCGGATGCGCATCGAGGCAACGCGCGTCCACGCGAATGCGCGGCGTGAAACGCGTACACGCCGCGATTAATGGATAACGCCCAATAACGGCACCGCTCGCCCTATATTTAGGGCTTGCCCGCAAATAATCCGATTAAAGCGCACGCTTAACGTTTGCGCGCTTTATGCCTTCAGTCGACTAGGCCGAATTCCTTCATCGCGGGCAGGAAATCGTGATTGACCTTGTCGGTGTTGCGCGAGAGTTTCGCAAGCGCATAACGCTGGAAACGGTCGAGCGCGCCCCAGCGATCGAGACTCGGCGCGCTCACGCCGGACAGGCTGCTTTGCCGGATCACGGTTTCGGGCACGGCATCGGCGTGCATCCACACGGGGTCCGGATCGCGCTCGATCTTCTCGGGCGCAGCGTTCACGTGCGTCTTCATCATCTCTTCGAGCGCGAGGTCGAAGTTCTTCTCGAGTTCGGCATCGTCCTCGACGGGAAAGCGTGCGAGCAGCGCGCGATCGTCGTAAGGAAGCTGCTGCCATTGATCGAGCGTGATGCGCATGCCGAAGCGATCGAGATTGAAGCGCACCGCAAGCGGAATGAAGCGCAGATTGTCAGAGGATTCGACTTCGAATCCGAAGAGACGGGCGGCGTCGTAAAGTCCCATGGCGAAGCCTCGTTGGATTGAGCAGGGGTGCGCGACGCGCATCGCCCGCTTAAGTTATTGTAGGGCCTTGGATCTGGCTGGAACCATTGCAATCTAGCCGCTGTTCGCGTCGCGATGCGTGCGAACAGCAACGATAGGCAGCAAATCACATACCCGACTTTACTCGAAGTGAGCGGTCAGGAGCATTGAAGTGAATCAACTCGAAACCGACGACCAACCGGGCTTCGTCGAGCGTCAGGTGCGCAGGCATCGCAGAAACGAGAGCGCGATCGCAGCGGACAACGTCGGTCAGGAATGGCCCGTCGCACTCGTTTTCAACGGCATCTCGCACGCGGTGATGATGTGCACGCCGCGCGATCTCGAAGCGTTCGCCGTGGGCTTCTCGCTGACGGAAGGTATCGTCGAGCGTGGCAGCGACATTCACGACATCGAGGTCTACTTCCGCGATGACGGCGTCGCGTTGCCGCATGCCGAAGTGCATCTCCAGGTCGTGCAGCAGGCGTTCGCGTCCCTCAAGGACAAGCGCCGTGCGCTTGCCGGGCGCACGGGCTGCGGCGTGTGCGGCATCGAAAGTATCGAGTTGCTCGATCTTCAGCCCGAACAGGTGCCCGATACGGGGTTTCTCGCGCGTCTCGCGCCCGATGCGACCGAGCGCGCCGCACGCGAATTGCCCGCGCATCAGCGGTTGACGAAGCTGACGGGCGGACTGCACGCCGCCGCGTGGTGCGATGAAACCGGCGCCGTGCGCTACGCCTTCGAGGACGTCGGGCGGCATAACGCGCTCGACAAACTCATCGGCCATCTGATCCTGCGCCGCGAGGACACGACGCAAGGCTTCGTGTTTCTTTCGAGCCGCGCGAGCTATGAACTCGTGCGCAAGTCGGCGCGCGTCGGCATTCCGATGGTCGCGACGATTTCCGCGCCGACATCCCTCGCCATCTCGATCGCGAAGCAGGCGGGCTTGCGGCTCGTCAGCTTCGCGCGCGAAAACAGCTTCGTCGAATACGACGTCGAGTGAAGCGTTTTACTCGAACTGGCTGAAGTTCGGCTTGCGTTTCTCGAAGAACGCCTGAAACGCTTCGCGTGCTTCGGGCGCGACCAGCATCCGCGCGAAGTGCCCGGCTTCGTCTTCCATGCGCGCGCTCACTTCATGCGTCTGCGCGCCCTTCATCAACGACTTGGTCACGCGCAGCGACGACGCTGGCAGCATCGCCAGCCGCTTCGCCTTTTCGAACGCGTAGGCGTCGAGCTCGGCGGCATCGATCGCGCCGTTCACGAAGCCCATGCCGATTGCTTCGTTCACGTCGAACGCTTCGCCGAGCAGGAGCTTCTCCGCGGCGCGCTGATAACCCGCCGTGCGCGGCAGCAGCAGACTCGACGCCGCTTCGGGACACAGTCCGAGTTGCGAGAACGGCAGCGAGAACTTCGCGTTCGTGCTCGCGTAGACGATGTCGCAGTGCAGGAGCATCGTCGTGCCGATGCCCACCGCCGTGCCTGCGACCGCCGCCACGATCGGCTTCGGAAAGGCGCTGATGCGCCGCAGGAACTGGAACACGGGCGCGTCGAGGCCTTTGGGCGGATCGTTCAGAAAATCGTCGAGATCGTTGCCCGCGCTAAACGTGCTGCCCACCGCGCGAATCAGCACGGCCCGCACGGTCGGGTCCATCTCGGCTTCGTAGAGGCCATCGGCCATTTCCTGATACATCGCCGCGGTGATCGCGTTTTTCTTCTCCGGACGATTGAGCACGATGCTCAGCACGCCGTCCGCGCGTTCGATCTGAATTTCCATCCGCTGTCTCCTTCATGTCGGTCCGCGAGCGACGACGCTCGCGGACCATTCGCGATCAAAGGCGTTCGATGATGCCCGCCGCGCCCATGCCGGTGCCGACGCACATCGTCACCATGCCGTACTTCAGGTTGCGCCGGCGCAGGCCGTGCACGACCGTCGATGCGCGGATCGCGCCCGTCGCGCCGAGCGGATGGCCGAGCGCGATCGCGCCGCCGAGCGGATTGACCTTCGACGGATCGAGACCGAGATCGCCGATCACCGCGAGCGCCTGCGCCGCGAAGGCTTCGTTCAGCTCGATCCAGTCGATGTCGTCCTGCTTGAGGCCCGCCGCCTTCAACGCGGCCGGAATCGCTTCCTTCGGCCCGATGCCCATGATCTCCGGCGGCACGCCGCGCACCGCGAAGCTCACGAAGCGCGCGAGCGGCGTGAGGTTGAACTGCTTCAGAACCTTTTCCGACACGACGATCAGCGCGCCCGCGCCGTCCGACGTCTGCGAACTGTTGCCGGCCGTGACCGAGCCCTTGTTCGCGAACACGGGACGCAGCTTCGCCAGCCCTTCCAGGTTCGTTTCGCGCGGGCCTTCGTCGAGCCTGATTTCGCGATTGTTCACGCGCACTTCACCCGATGCGAGATCCGGAAAGCGCTCGTTCAGCGTGTAGGCGGCGATTTCATCGGCGAATTCGCCCGCCTGCTGCGCGGCCAGCGCGCGGCGATGCGACTCCACCGCGAACGCGTCCTGCGCCTCGCGGCTCACCTTCCAGCGCTCCGCGACCCTCTCCGCCGTCAGCCCCATGCCGTAGGCGATGCCCACGTCTTCGTTGCGATCGAAGATATGCGGCGACAGCGACGGCTTGTTGCCCATCATCGGCACCATGCTCATCGATTCGCAGCCGCCCGCGATCATCGCCTCGGCTTCACCGACGCGAATGCGGTCCGCCGCCATCGCGAGCGCGGTCAGACCCGATGCGCAGAAGCGGTTCACCGTCACGCCGCCGACCGTATTCGGCAAGCCCGACAGCAACGCGCCCATGCGCGCGACGTTCAGACCTTGCTCGGCTTCGGGAATCGCGCAGCCGACGATCGCATCTTCGATCACGCTCGTGTCGAGTCCCGGCACTTGCCCGACCGCGGATTTGATCGCATGAACGAGCAGCTCGTCGGGGCGCGTGTTTTTGAACACGCCACGCGGCGCCTTGCCGATCGGCGTGCGGCTCGCGGCGACGATGTATGCGTCTTGAAGTTGTTTGCTCATTGATTGCTCCGCGATTAGTTGCGAACCGGCTTGCCGGTCTGCAACATGCCCATGATTCGCTCTTGCGTCTTCTGCGTGCCGAGCAGTTCGACGAACGCGCGGCGTTCCAGCGCCAGCAGCCATTCTTCGTCGACGAGACTGCCCGCTTCGACGTCGCCGCCGCACACCGCTTCCGCGATGCGGCTCGCGATCAGATAGTCGTGATCGCTGATGAAGCGGCCGTCGCGCATGTTCACGAGCGACGCCTTGATCGTCGAGATCGCCGAGCGCCCCGCCACCGGCACCTGCTTCACTCGCAACGGCGGACGATAACCCGACGCGCTCAATGCACGCGCCTCGTTCTTCGCGATGTCGAGCAGTTCGTGCACGTTGAAGACGATCGTGTCGGACGGCTTCAGATAACCCATCGCGCGGGCATCGAATGCGGACGACGAGACTTTCGCCATCGCCGCGTTTTCGAAGGACTTCTGCAGGAACTTGAGCAGATCGGTCGTCGCATTGACCGCGCTCGCCGCTTCCGCCGCGCGCAACGCGGCTTCCTTCAGACCGCCGCCCGCCGGCACCAGACCAACGCCCACTTCCACGAGACCGAGATAGCTCTCGACATGCGCGACACGCTTCGCCGAATGCAGCAGCAGTTCGCAGCCGCCGCCGAGCGCGATGCCCGACACCGCCGACACCACCGGCACGTTCGCGTACTTCACGCGCAGCATGCCTTGCTGGAACTTCTTCACGAACGGATCGACGCCTTTCGCGCCGCCCATCATGAACGCGGGCATTGCTTCTTCGAGATTCGCGCCTGCCGAGAACGGGCCGCCCGGCGCGCCGAGTTGCAGCGACGTCGGTTGCCAGATCACGACGCCGCGATACGACTTCTCGGCAAGCTCGATGGCTTGCGTGAGGCCGTCGATCACGCCCGCGCCGATGGTGTTCAGCTTCGTCTTGAACGAGACGATCACAATGTCGCCATCGTCACGATCGAGCCAGGCGCGCACGTTCTCGGTTTCGAACAGCGTCTTGCCGAAGGTCTTCGGATCGGCGCCCGTCTCACCGACGAGCGGCGCGCGGAACACCTGCTTCTCATAAACCGGCAACGTCGAGCGCGGCTCGAAGCGCTGCGCTTTCGGCGACCACGAACCTTCGTTCGTATGCACGCCGTTCTTCTCGGCGACCGGGCCGTCGAGCACCCACGCGGGCAGCGGCGCGTTCGAGAGCGCCTTGCCGGCTTCGATGTCTTCCTGTACCCACTTCGCGATTTGCTGCCAACCCGCCGCCTGCCAGCTTTCGAACGGCCCTTGGTTCCAGCCGAAGCCCCAGCGGATCGCGAGATCGACATCGCGCGCGTTGTCCGCGATCGATTCGAGATGCACCGCGATGTAGTGGAACACGTCGCGGAAAATCGCCCACAGGAACTGCGCCTGCTTGTTGTCGGTTTCGCGCAGGAGCTTGAAGCGCTCGGCGGGCGGACGCTTCAGAATGCGGCCGATGAGTTCGTCGGCCTTCGCGCCGCCATCGACATAAGACGCCGTCTTCGGGTCGAGCACCTTGATCGCGCGGCCTTCCTTGCGATAGAAACCGGCGCCCGTCTTCTGGCCGAGCGCGCCGTTCTTCACCAGTGCTTCGAGCACGGGCGGCGTCTTGTAGACGGAGAAGAACGGATCGTCGTGCAGGGTGTCCTGCATCGTCTTGATGACGTGAGCCATCGTGTCGAGACCGACGACATCCGCCGTGCGGAACGTCGCGGACTTCGCGCGGCCGAGGCGCGCGCCGGTGAGGTCATCGACTTCGTCGAAGCGCAGGCCGAACTTTTCGGCTTCCGCGATCACGGCGAGAATCGAAAAAATGCCGACGCGGTTCGCGATGAAGTTCGGCATGTCCTTCGCGCGCACGACGCCCTTGCCGATCACGCTCGTCAGGAAGGTTTCGAGCTGGTCGAGGATTTCGGGCTTCGTGGATTCGGTCGGAATCAGCTCGACCAGATGCATGTAGCGCGGCGGATTGAAGAAGTGCACGCCGCAGAAGCGCGATTTCAGTTCATCGGAGAAGCCGTTCGACAACTCGGTGATCGACAGGCCCGACGTGTTGCTCGCGAAGATTGCTTGCGGCGCGATGTGCGGCGATACCTTCTTGTAGAGATCGTGCTTCCAGTCCATGCGCTCGGCGATGGCTTCGATCACGAGGTCGCATTCGGCGAGCTTCGCGATATCGTCGTCGTAGTTCGCGGGCTCGATGTATTGGGCGTCGTCCTTTACGCCGAAGGGCGCGGGCGACAGCTTCTTCAGGTTCTCGATGGCCTTCAGCGCGATGCCATTCTTCGGGCCTTCCTTCGCGGGAAGATCGAAGAGCAGAACAGGGACGCGGGCGTTGATCAGATGCGCGGCGATCTGCGCGCCCATCACGCCCGCGCCGAGCACGGCGACTTTTTTGATGTTCAGGGTGCTCACAGGTTTGTCACTCCGGGGTTCGTGAGAGGTGGATTGATTCGGTGGCCTTCGTTCTTCGTGGAATCCTGCGTTCGTGTCGGTCTATTTGCTCTGCCCCTCCCCGGGGCGGGGGTCACTTTCTTTGCTGCTGCAAAGAAAGTAACCAAAGAAACAGCTATCCCCAGCCTAAGCACTTCACACCGGCCGCGGCACAGGCGATTGGCCTAATGGCCCGGCTATAGCGAGTGCCCTCGCAGGTCTCGCGGGGCTTGGACCGCGCACGGTCTGACTCATCGCGCCGCTTGCTTCACTGGTTCAGCACCAAATAGCTCCGGCCCGCTTCGCGGCCGACCGGTCAATAGGGTTTGCGCGTGCTTCTTTGCAAACAACGCCATCTCAATGCGCTGCACATGTGCGCCGTTGGTTTCCCTTGCGAACCCGACGGCAGCGCGTAGCGCTGTGCCGAAGCTTTTTCGTGCTGAGCCAGCGCGCTCAAACTACTAGCTTGTCAGACCGTGCGCGATCCAAGCCCGGATGGGCCTTTGGGGGCGACACTTAGGCGAGTGCCACCGCGGGCTGGCAAGCATGGCCAACGTGCGTGTGACCGCGGGCCTGAACGAGCTGCTTTCTTTGGTTACTTTCTTTGCAGCAGCAAAGAAAGTGACTGCCGCCCCGCACAGGGGCAGTGCCAATAGACCGACGCGAATACGGGATCCGAAGTAAGCCCGAAAAAATCAGAAAAGCGCTTCGTCGTAATCCATCATCGGCTTAGCTCCGGCACGAGCAGCACGAATCGTCGAAGCGGTCTCAGGCAGCAGCTTGGCAAAGTAAAACCGCGCAGTGCCGAGCTTGGCCTTATAGAAGGCATCGTCGGAAGCGGCATTGTCCAGCGCAATCCGCGCCATCCGCGCCCAGAAATACGAAAACACCAGATGCCCGACAGTACGCAAATAAGGCACGGCCGCAGCGCCGACCTCATCAGGATTCTGCATGGCCTTCATGCCGATCTCCATCGTGAGCTTCTGCACCTTGTCGCCGATATCGGCAAGCGGATTGATGAACTCCTGCATCTCCGGCTTCACGCCTTCCTGCTCGACAAAATCAGCAACGAGCTTGCCGAAGCGCTTCAGCTTCGCGCCCATGTCGCCGAGAATCTTGCGGCCCAGCAGATCGAGCGCCTGAATGGAATTCGTGCCCTCGTAGATCATGTTGATGCGCGCATCGCGGACGTGCTGCTCCATGCCCCATTCGGAGATGAAGCCGTGACCGCCGTAGATCTGCATCGCCATATTGGTGCCTTCGAACGCGTTGTCCGTCAGAAAGGCCTTGATGACCGGCGTGAGCAGCGCGACGAAATCGGCGGCCTCCTGACGCACGGATTCATCCGCGTGCGAGAGTTCCTTGTCGATGTTGAGCGCCGCCCAGTACGTGAACGCACGGCCCGCTTCGGCATAGGCCTTCTGCGTGAGCAACATGCGGCGCACATCCGGATGCACGATGATCGGATCGGCAGCCTTCTCCGGCGCCTTCGGGCCGGTGAGCGAGCGCATCTGCAGACGCTCTTTCGCATACACGAGCGAGTTCTGATACGCGACTTCGGTCAGGCCGAGTCCCTGCATCCCGACGCCCAAACGCGCCGCGTTCATCATCACGAACATCGCGTTCAAGCCCTTGTTCGCCTCGCCGACGAGCCAACCCGTGGCGCCGTCGAGATTCATCACGCAGGTCGCATTGCCGTGGATGCCCATCTTGTGCTCGATCGAGCCGCACTTGATGCCGTTGCGTGCACCGATCGCGCCGCTTGCATCGGGGACGAACTTCGGCACGATGAAAAGCGAGATGCCCTTCGTTCCCATCGGCGCGCCCGGCAGACGCGCGAGCACCAGATGGACGATGTTCTCGGCCATGTCGTGCTCGCCGCTCGAAATGAAGATCTTCGTGCCGGTGAGCGCGTACGAACCATCGGAATTCGGCTCGGCCTTCGTGCGCAGGATGCCGAGGTCCGTTCCGCAATGCGGCTCGGTCAGGCACATCGTGCCGGTCCACTCGCCCGAGACGAGTTTCGAAAGATAGGTCGACTTTTGCTCCGGCGTGCCGTGCGCATGCAGACACTCGTACGCGCCGTGCGAGAGGCCGGGATACATCGTCCAGGCCTGATTCGCCGAATTGAGCATTTCATACAGCGCGTTGTTCACGAACGCAGGCAAACCCTGGCCGCCGTACTCGGGATCGCACCCGAGCGCGGGCCAGCCCGCATCGATGTACTGGCGATACGCCTCTTTGAAGCCGGCCGGCGTCTTGACGACGCCATCGCCGGCGTAGGTGCAGCCTTCGCGGTCGCCGCTCTGGTTGAGCGGGAACACGACCTCGGAGCAGAACTTCCCGGCTTCCTCGAGCACCTGATTGATGGTGTCGGCGTCGAGGTCGGCATGCTTCGGCATGCTCTTCAATTCGGCTTCGACGTTCAGCACTTCGTGCAGCACGAACTGCATGTCGCGAAGGGGGGCGGCGTACTGTCCCATGAATCTCTCCAGTTTCTTCAAGCGTCTGGTTGCGCGCCGCCGAACCACCTTCGATTCGACGGCGCCGCTAACGGCTGTCGGTGTGTTGCGATGTCAGGTTCGTCGCCGCATTCGCAGTCGGTTGAGGGATGGCCGTTCCGGCTCCCGCATTCGACGTCTGATACGACACGATCGTCTTGTCCAGCGCGTCCCGCGTCAGTTGCACGGCTTCCGGAAGATGCAGGAAGCGCGCATCGTGATGCAGGCCGAGCGTAAAGCTGTACAGCTCGAACAGCATCAGATGCGGATCCGTCTCCGCCTTCAGATGCCCTTCGTCCTTCGATTGGCGAATCGCGCGCAACAGCGCCTCGCGCCACATGCTCACGCTGTGCACGAGCTGCTCGCGCACGGCGCTCGCGGCGCGGTCGTCATACTCCACCGCTCCGCTGATATAGATGCAACCCGTGGTCACTTCCTGGATGCGCTTCTCCATCCAGCGATTCATCATCGCGCGCAATCGCGGCAGGCCGCGCGCTTCGCGCAGGCTCGGAAAGAACACTTCATCTTCGAAGCGCCGGTGGTACTCGCGCACCACCTCCACCTGCAAATCCTCTCGCGACCCGAAATGCGCAAACACACCGCTCTTGCTCATTTGCATCCGCTCGGCCAACAGGCCGATCGTCAGCCCTTCCAGCCCGTCCCGACTTGCCAACTCCAGCGCTGCGTCGAGAATCGCGGCCCGCGTCTGTTCGCCTTTTCGCATGATGTCCCTACCGTTCTTATGTGACCCGTAAAATCGAACGGCCGTTCTATTATTATGGCCGAACGCTGGTGATACAAGCAGATTTTTAGATACGCGTTTCTAAAACGCTAGGACATGTCTATAGGATAAATCTCAACGATGTCCGAGCCCATTGTCGCGTTTTATGTACGGACTGCCTGTAAGTGACTGCCCGAGTTCCCGATTCGTGGGAACCTTTCTCCAATGATGCCTGCTGACCAGTATTTTTACGCAATCGATGCGAAATAGCAGGTTAATCGTACTGACCAATGGTGATCATTTTCATCATCACGCGGTAAGTGTTGTAGGCCAGCCAATTAAGCGCTCGCTCCGTAACAGGCCGCGACGCATAGTGCTTTTCATCGATCGGGCGGCCTTCATCAAATGCCTGAAGAATGGCGTCGTGTAATCCGCCGATTTCGGGATGATTCACGAGCACCATGTTGGCCTCGTTGTTGAGCACGAGCGAAAGCGCGTCGAGGTTCGATGAGCCGATGGTCGCCCAGTCCGCATCGACGACCGCGACCTTGCCGTGAAGCATCGTCTTCTCGTACTCCGCGATCCTCACGCCGTGCTTCAGCAGGTTGCCGTAGAGAAACGGCGTCGCGTAGTCCAACGCTACGAATTCCTTACGACCGATGACGAGCGACACGCGCACGCCGCGCCCGGCCGCATTGACCAGCGCGCGCCGCAACCTGCGCCCCGGCATGAAGTAAGGATTCGCGAGCAACACTTCGCTCTCTGCGTGCGCGATTGCACGAAGATACGCCTTTTCGATCGCGCGCCGATTGAGCAGGTTATCGCGCGCGACGAACGCAACGCACGGCTGGTCGACCGCGTGGATTTCACCTAGCCGCGCGCGCCGGCGCGCCAGCATCGCGCGGCGGGCGTTCCATCGGCCAGGCGCGCGCGCGCTTTCGCTTTCCTGCTGCTCGCAGGCCGGCTGTGTCGGCTGTCGCGGTTTCACGCCCAGCCGAATCCGCTGCCATTGCAGGTCGAATGCTTCGCGCACGTCCTTGACGACGGCGCCTTGCGCCTCCATCGCGAAATCCCAGCGCGGCCGTTCGAGACGCGTGCCGTTCTGATCGTAGTCATCGACGATATTGATGCCGCCGCAAAACGCGTACGTTTCATCGATCAGCGCGAGCTTGCGATGCGTGCGCGAGAAGCCGAGCGGCCCGAACAGCAGATGCGGGTTGTAGATGCGATGATCGACGCCGCGCTCCTGCCAGAGCTTGAACATCGGCAGATTGCTTTCCGTGCCGATGCCATCCGTGATCACACGCACCTTCAGGCCGCGTTCGGCCGCGCGCACGAGCGCATCGGAGACGGCGCGGCCGATATCGTCGTTGGCGAAGATGTAGGTTTCGAGCGACACCGATTTGCGCGCGTTGTCGATCCGCTCGATCAGCGCCGGGAAAAATTGCACGCCGCCCTTGAAGAGCCGCACGTGATTGCCGGACGTGAAGCAAAAGCGCGGCGGGCGGCGGCCCGAGAACAGCGCCTGGCGCAACCGCTTGAAACTGCGCCGCGGACGCAGTCCGATCATCGGCTATGCGCCGCGAGGCGCTCGGGCAATTGCAGGATGGCTTCCCGGTTCGACCACGAGAAGCATCGGTCGGCGGCCTCGCGAAACGGCAGCCACAAGTGTGCGGTGTGTTCGCGCGGCGCGAGTGTCACTTCGAGACAATGTGGCACGAGCAGGCTGAACTGATGTTCGGTGTTGCGCGTGATGCCTTCCGCGTAGCGATGCCGCCATTGCGGATAGATCTCGTACTCGATGCTGTGATGCCAGTCGAGCAGCGCGTTCTCGGGCACGAGCGCGCTGCCGATCACGATGCCCGTCTCTTCCTGCACCTCGCGCGCCGCGGTCTCGACGAACGGTTCGTCGATGCGATCCTTCGAGCCCGTCACCGATTGCCAGAAGCCCTTGTGATCCACGCGTTCGATGATGAGCACATCGAGCTCCGGCGTATGAATGACGACCAGCACGGATTCGGGGATTTTTGGCGGCTTCTGCATGTCTTGGTGAACGCGCGTTTCATTGTTTGTCTGTGCCCAAAGACTGTAACGCAAAAAACGAAAAAGGCGCACTCGGCGCCTTTTTCATCACATCGACAACGAAAGCTGCTTAGTGCGCCTTCTGCTCCGGCTGACGCAGACGGATGTGCAACTCGCGCAACTGGCGCTCGTCTACTTCGCTCGGCGCCTGCGTGAGCAGATCCTGCGCGCGCTGCGTCTTCGGGAACGCGATCGTGTCGCG
This sequence comes from Caballeronia sp. EK, assembly GCF_014384845.1. Classification (NCBI taxonomy): domain Bacteria; kingdom Pseudomonadati; phylum Pseudomonadota; class Betaproteobacteria; order Burkholderiales; family Burkholderiaceae; genus Caballeronia; species Caballeronia sp. EK. The sequence goes on along the minus strand of NZ_JACSUE010000009.1, from coordinate 114,240 downwards.
GATCGAATCGGCGCCGGACATCAGCGTGACGATGCGGTCCAGACCGAACGCGATACCGCCGTGCGGCGGCGCGCCGTACTGGAGCGCGTCGAGCAGGAAGCCGAACTTCAGACGCGCTTCTTCCGCGCCGATCTTCAGCGCGCGGAACACCTTGCTCTGCACGTCTTCCTGGAAGATACGCACCGAACCGCCGCCGATTTCCCAACCGTTCAGCACCATGTCGTATGCCTTCGCGAGGCAGCGGCCCGGATCGGTTTCGAGATACTCTAGGTGCTCGTCCTTCGGGCTCGTGAACGGATGATGCGCGGCCACGTGGCGGTTCTCTTCCTCGTCGAACTCGAACATCGGGAAGTCGATGACCCACAGCGGCTTCCAGCCGGTTTCGAGCAGGCCGGTCGTCTTGCCGAATTCCGAATGGCCGATCTTCAGGCGCAGCGCGCCGAGGCTGTCGTTCACGACCTTCGCGCGATCCGCCGCGAAGAAGATGATGTCGCCGTCTTGCGCCGCCGTGCGCTCCATGATCGCCGCGAGCGCCGCGTCATGCAGGTTCTTGACGATCGGGCTTTGCAGGCCGTCGCGGCCACGGGACTTGTCGTTGACCTTGATCCACGCGAGGCCCTTCGCGCCGTAGATGCGCACGAATTCCGTGTAACCGTCGATGTCGCCCCGCGACAGCTCGCCACCCTTCGGCACGCGCAGCGCAGCGACACGGCCGTCCTTCGAGTTGGCCGGCATGCTGAACACCTTGAAGTCGACGTCCTTCACGGCATCCGTGAGATCGGCGAATTCGAGCTTCACGCGCAGATCGGGCTTGTCCGAACCAAAGCGGCGCATCGCTTCCGAATACAGCATGACCGGGAATTTCGCGGGCAGAGTGACATCCATCGTCTCCTTGAAGACGTGGCGGATCATCTCTTCGAACAGATCGCGGATTTCCTGCTCGGTCAGGAACGAGGTTTCGCAGTCGATCTGCGTGAATTCCGGCTGACGGTCGGCGCGCAGGTCTTCATCGCGGAAACACTTGGTGATCTGGTAGTAACGGTCGAAGTTCGCGACCATCAGCAACTGCTTGAACAACTGCGGCGACTGCGGCAGCGCGAAGAACTGACCCGCGTTCACGCGCGACGGCACGAGGTAATCGCGCGCGCCTTCCGGCGTGCTCTTGGTCAGCATCGGCGTTTCGATGTCGATGAAGCCTTGCGCGTCGAGATACTTGCGCACTTCCATCGCGACGCGATAGCGCAGGCGCAGGTTCTTCTGCATTTGCGGACGGCGCAGGTCGAGCACGCGATGCGTGAGTCGCGTGGTCTCCGAGAGGTTGTCGTCGTCGAGCTGGAACGGCGGCGTGACCGATGCGTTCAGCACGGTCAGCTCATGGCACAGCACTTCGATCTTGCCGCTCGTGAGGTTCGCGTTGACCGTGCCTTCAGGACGGTCGCGCACGACGCCTTTCACCTGCACGCAAAACTCGTTGCGCACGCCTTCGGCCACCTTGAACATCTCGGCGCGGTCCGGATCGCAGACGACCTGAACGAGCCCTTCGCGATCGCGCAAGTCGATGAAGATAACGCCACCGTGGTCGCGGCGGCGATGCACCCAGCCGCACAGCGAAACGGTTTGGCCCAGGCGGGCCTCGGTCACCAGACCGCAGTATTCAGATCGCATCGACATGATGTTGTGTCTTTCGTTGTTCGTTGATCAACGGCTCGCGCGTTCGGGCCTCGCTCTTTCGTTCGGCGGACTCCTGGCTCGCGCGTGCCGGCATTACATCGGCGGCTCGGTGGGGCGGCGGGCGGGCGCGACCGGCGCCGGCGCGCTCGGGGCGGGAGCCACCACGCCCATCGAGACGATGTACTTCAGTGCGGCGTCGACGGTCATGTCCAGTTCGACGACTTCGCTTTTCGGCATCATCAGGAAGAAGCCGGATGTCGGGTTCGGCGTCGTCGGCACGTAGACGCTCACGTGCTCTTCGTCGAGGTGGTTCAGCACGTCGCCGCCCGGAATGCCTGTCAGAAAGCCAATGGTATACGAGCCCTTGCGCGGATATTCGATCAGGAGCGCCTTGCGGAACGCGTTACCGCTCGAAGAGAGCAAGGTGTCGGACACCTGCTTGACGCTCGTGTACAGCGGCCCGACCACCGGAATGTGCCTCAGGATGGCGTCCCACCATTTCACGAGCTTCTGGCCGACGAAATTCTGAGTCAGCAGTCCGACGATGAAAATGAATGCGATCGTCAGCACGGCGCCGACGCCCGGCAGATGGAAGCCCACGACGCGCTCGGGCTGCCACGATTCCGGCAGGAGCTGAAGCGTCTGGTCCATCGTCCCGATGACGAGGCCCAGCACCCACAAAGTGATCGCGAGCGGCACCAGCACGAGCAGGCCGGTGAGGAACACGGATTTCAGCGTAGTCTTTTTTGTCGTCATTTACACGGGGCGGAGGCTGCGCCGGCTCGACTGTGTCGAAGATCCGGCTTGGCAGGCGAGCCGCGCCCAATTGCGCGGTCGGCGAGGTCATCTACGCGACATATGGCCAGGCGGACGTGGCGACCCGGCGTTTCAGGCTGCGTCCGACGATGCGGACGCGCCCGCAGCAGGCTTGGCGGCATCCGACGATGACGTAGTACTGGCCGGCGTTGCGTCGCCCGAATTCGAGCTGCCGGAGCCGGACGAAGAAGCGTCATCCGATTTCGCCGCCGGCGCGTTCGCCGCGTTGCCCTTCGCGCCGTTGTTGCCGCTTCGGAAATCGGTGACATACCAGCCGGAGCCTTTCAACTGGAATCCGGCGGCGGTCACCTGCTTCGAGAAAGCGTCCTTTCCGCAGGCGGGACATTGCGTGAGCGGCGCATCGCTCAGTTTCTGAAGCACGTCTTTTTCGTGGCCGCAGTGTGCGCAGCGGTACGCGTAAATCGGCATGGCACTCTTCCTACAATGATCTGTCGACGCTTGCAAAGCCTTGAATTATAGCCGCAAACTCGACCCGCCAATCTCGGGACGACGCGCGCAAGCTTGAGCCCCATATATCGGGGCGCCGTCGAAGGATTTCAAGATGGCCGGTTCAGATACGTCGCCAGGTCATCCAGCGTTCGCGGCCGGCGAATACGGGAATCGAGCCGCTCACCTCCCGGTCTTCGATCAATTCGAAGTGCGGCGTCAGCAGCGCGTCCAGTTCGCCACGCTCGATGCCGAACGGCGGCCCTTTCAGTGTCGATCCGATGAAAAAGAAACCGGCGAGCAGCGCGCCCGGTTTCAGCAAGGCTGCCATCCGGATGGCGTAATCCTGCCAGCGGACTTTCGGCAGCGCGCACAGAAAGGCCCGCTCGTAGACCCAATCGGGTGAGAAAGGCGGCTCGTAAGCAAAAAAATCCGCCTCTTCGACGACGCCCGCATGCGCGCCGAGTTGCGCGCGCGCCGCCTCGACGGCGCCCGCGGAGAAATCGATCGCGCGCACCGGCCAGCCGCGCTCGGCCAGATAAAGCGCTTCGTATGCGCTGCCGCAGCCGGGAATCAGCACATTCTGCGCATTGCGCGACGCGACGAAGGCCTTGAACGCTTCGGGCACGCCAGCCTGATCCCACGGCGTGAACTGCTGGCCAAAGCGTTCGTCCCAGAACCCTGGCGAATTCGGATCGCGGTTTTCGAAATCGGGAACATCGGGATTCGTCGGATCGCTCATGATGTCGGCCTTCAGGGATGAAGAAAGAACTGCGCGACCACGACACCCGCGCCCGCCATCGCGACCAGACCGGCGACGAGCAGCGTCACGAGCAGGCGGTTCGTGCGCTTCTGCTCGGCGAGAAGCATCCGCATGAGTTCGTCGCTGCCGCTCTTCGGCGAATCGTGCTGCTCCGCCAGGATATGGTGAATCAGCCGCGGCAACTGCGGAATGGTCTTGCTCCACTGCGGCGCTTCCATCTGCAGGCGCTCGTACCAGCCGCGCCAGCCGATCTGCTCGTTCATCCAGCGTTCGAGATACGGTTTGGCCGTCTTCCACAGATCGAGCTCGGGATCGAGGGAGCGCCCCAGCCCTTCGACGTTGAGCATCGTCTTTTGCAACAGCACGAGTTGCGGCTGGATCTCGACGTTGAAGCGGCGCGACGTCGAGAACAGGCGCATCAGCACCTGCCCGAGCGAGATGTCCTTCAGCGCGCGATCGAAATACGGCTCGCAAACCGCGCGAATCGCACTCTCCAGTTCCTCGACGCGCGTGCTCGGCGGCACCCAGCCGGATTCGAGGTGCAGCGTCGCGACACGGTGATAGTCGCGCTTGAAGAACGCGAGGAAGTTCTGGGCGAGATAATTCTTGTCGAAGTCCGACAGCGCCCCGACGATACCGAAGTCAAGCGCGATATAACGCCCGAAGGTCGCCGGATCGAGGCTCACCTGAATGTTGCCGGGGTGCATGTCGGCGTGGAAGAAGCCGTCGCGGAACACCTGCGTGAAGAAAATCTCGACGCCTTCGCGCGCGAGCTTCGGAATATCCACGCCGGCCGCGCGCAAGGTCTCCACCTGGCTGATCGGCACGCCGACCATGCGCTCCATGACGAGCACCGTCGGCGCCGACAAATCCCAGTACATCTCCGGCACGAGCAGCAGATCGAGGCCCTGGAAATTCCGGCGCAACTGGCTGCCATTGGCGGCCTCGCGCATCAGGTCGAGCTCGTCGTGCAGATATTTGTCGAATTCCGCCACGACTTCGCGTGGCTTGAGGCGCCGGCCGTCCGCCCACAGACGCTCGGCCCACGTCGCAATATCGCGCAGCAGCGCGAGGTCGGAGTCGATCACGGGAAGCATGCCCGGACGCAGCACTTTCACCGCGACGGCCTTGCCCGCATGCTCGCCGTTCCTGATCTTCGCGAAATGCACCTGCGCGATCGACGCGCTCGCCACCGGCACGCGCTCGAAATCGTCGAACAGTTCGTCGATCGGCGCACCGAGCGACTTTTCGATGATGGACACCGCCACCGCCGAATCGAACGGCGGAACCTGATCCTGAAGCTTGGCGAGTTCATCGGCGACATCGACGGGCAAAAGATCGCGCCGCGTCGACAGCACCTGGCCGAACTTCACGAAGATGGGTCCGAGGCTTTCCAGCGCGAGCCGCAGACGGATTCCGCGTTCGATGTCGAACCTGCGGCCGAAGGTCGTGATGCGCATGAGAAGGCGCACGCGACGATCGTCGATACCGCTCATCACCAGCTCATCGAGCCCGAAGCGGACGATCGTGAAAAAAATCTTGAGAAAACGCAGAAAACGCATGGTTCGAATTCGCTTCAGCTCGTTATTCGTGCGAGTCGCGCACTGACTCGCCGCCGGATCGCGCTGAGGCGCCGCTCGCCGGCCGTGGTTGTCCGGACGGTTGTCCGGTTTGTTGTTCGATCCTCTCGATGCGCTTTTCGACGCGCGCAAGCGCATCGCGCGTTCTCGAAAGCTCGGCGTTGAACGCGTCGAGCGCGCTCTTGCGCACGAGTTGCGGGCGCTCGTCGAGGAAATATTCGGTGAAAGTGTCCAGCAGATTCCGCCCGGTGCGCTGCGCCTGCTCCTGCACCGCCCGCGCGACGAGTCCCACGCGATGCGCGGGTGCATCGCCGATCACGCGCGCCAGATCTTCTTCGGGATCCCAGCGCAGATGCTCCGCGAGTTTTGCGAGCGTCGTTGCGAATTCCGCGTCGCCTTCGATCCGCACATGCTTCATCACCGCCGCTTGCCCGCCCTGCAGAAACACAGGCAGCGCATCGAGCAGCACGGCGATCGTCACATCGAATGCGCCCGCCTCGGCGTCGGTGGTTGCCGCGAAGAGGCCGTCGGGTTGCACCACGAGCGCGATCGAAACCGGCGTGCACGACAATTTCACTCGCTTGCCTGCATAAGGCTTCAAGCGCTCGAGCGCCCATGGCTCGCGCACGAGCAGATGATTCACGGCGGCCGCGAATCCACTGGATACGGTCTTCAAGGCGGGATTTGCTGCGGGACGGGCGGATTCGTCTGCGTTCGTCATCGGCTGTGAGATGAAAAAACCCGCGCGAGACGCTTCTCGCGCGGGTTTCTATTCTACCGCCGCAACCGGCAAACACACTGACGGTTGCCGACACCCGGCCATTCGGCCGAGGGCGCGGTCAGGCTCAGCTGACCTGCTGAATCCCTGCCAGCAGCCAGCCTTCGTTGCCGGACTTCTGCTTGGACAGGTTCCATACCTCGACGAACGGCTCGGCCGCCGCACCTTCCGACTCGCGGATGAGCCCGTGGAAGCGCACGCTCGCGAGATACTCGTTCGCGCGATCCTCGACGCCGAGCAGATCGGCGTTGAGCTGCACCACATCCGTACGATTCGGCGCGCTGCCGCGGGCATCGACGTCGAGCTTCACTTCGGCGAACATTTCGGGCGTCGTGAATTCGCGGATGTCGTTGACGTTCCCGCGATCCCACGCGTCCTGCAGCCGCACGAAGTAGACCTTCGCGTTACGCACGAATGCGTCTGTGTCGAAGCCGGCCGGCACGTTCGGATTCACGGCCTGCTGCTGCACCGGAGATTCGATGTAATTCGCGCCGAAGCCCGTCGGCTGCTGCGGCACTTGCGGCGGATCCTGATTCAGGCTCGTGCGCGTGGTCGCGCCATACGGCGAACCCGAGGCTGAACCGGCGCCGGCGTACGCAGGCGTGTTATTGCCCTGACGCTTGCGCATGATGAAGCGGAACAGCATGACGGCCGCCAGCACGATCAAGGCGATCATGATCATGTTGGCCATCGCGCCGGCGAACGCTTCGCCCAGCCCGAAGTGCGACAGCAGCGCCGCGATACCCAGACCCGCCGCGAGACCGGCGATCGGCCCCAACCAGCGATTACGCGCGGGTTGCGCCGCTGCTGGCGCAGCCGGTGCGGGTTGCGCGCGCTGAGCCTGCGCCGCCTGACCGGCCTGCCCCTGCTGCATGGATTGCGATGGCGGCGTCGCCTGATGCTGCTGCGTCGCCGTGGCCGACTGCCGGCCCATGCTGCGGCCAGCGCCCATGCGCTTGGCTTCCGCCGTTTCCGCGAAGATTGCGCCGGCCGCAATAACGCCAGCCAGCGCCAAGATTCCGGCCTTCCTGAAGAAGAGGTTCAGGAAACCCCGGGATTGGGGTTTGCGCGAATCGAACATATCGAATCCTTTTGAGAGTGGAACATCAAAATTTTGTCCCGACGTGTAACGCTACCACGCCACCTGACAAATTGTAATATTCGACTCGATCCAGGCCCGCTTGTTCCATCATTGTTTTCAAAGTTTCCTGGTCCGGGTGCATGCGAATAGACTCCGTCAGGTACCGGTAGCTGTCCGCATCTTTGGCCACTTTTTCGCCAAGCCACGGCAAAATCTTGAAACTGTAGATATCGTACGGCTTTTTGAGCGGTTCCCACACTTTCGAGAATTCCAGAACCAGCAATCTTCCGCCCGGCTTGAGCACACGCGTCATTTCCGCCAACGCACGATCCTTGTGCGTCATATTACGAAGTCCGAAAGCAACCGTAACGACATTGAAATAATTGTCCGGGAAGGGAATCTTCTCGGCGTCGCACAGCAGCGCGGGCGTCAGCACGCCTTTGTCGATCAGCCGGTCGCGGCCCACGCGCAGCATCGATTCGTTGATGTCCGTGTGCCAGACTTCGCCCGTTTCGCCTGCCTGTTTGGCGAAGGCCATTGCCAGATCGCCCGTGCCGCCCGCGATATCCAGCACCTTGTAGCCCGGCCGCACCTTGGCCTGCCCGATCGTGAAATGCTTCCAGATCCGATGCAGTCCGCCGGACATCAGGTCGTTCATCAAGTCGTAGTTTCCCGCGACGGAGTGGAACACGCCCGCCACTTTCTTCGCCTTGTCCTGCTCGTCGACCGTTTCGTATCCGAAGTGGGTCTTGCTCATCGCGCTCTTTCCTCGCCTGTTGTTCGTTCTATGTATGCGCAATCGTCGCGCCGCCCATGCGGCGTTATGCCGCGGCGTTGATGCTCAGTGGCAATGGCCGCCGGACGGCTTGGCGGCCATCGGCGTATCGCGGTCCACGCCCGCGGCTTCCAGTTTCCCCAGATACTCGCGCCACAAGTCTTCCTGGCGCGTCGCCAGGTCGTGCAGGATGTCCCAAGAATAGATGCCCGTATTGTGGCCGTCCGAAAAATTCAGTTGCAGCGCGTAATGCCCCACCGGATCGATGCCGATGATCGTCACCTCGCGCTTGCCGGTCTGCAGCGTTTCCTGGCCCGGTCCGTGGCCCTGAACTTCGGCGGAAGGCGAGTAGACACGCAACAACTCGAACGGCACGCGATACGACTCGTCGCCGTATTGCAGTTCGAGCACGCGGGATTTCGAATGCACGACGACGCCGGTGGGAATCGGCGTCGTTGAAGTGAGTCCGCTCATGGTCTTGCCTTATTGATGGCCGAACGCCTGGTTCAGCTCGTTGCGCACCTGTTCGCGCAAGAGCGTCGCCTGCGCGCGGCGCTTCGATAGCTGCGATTCGGAGACCGTGCGCTGGCGCGGCGCCCAGATCGGCAGAGGGAAGCGGGAGTCGTTGGAAAAGCGTGGAATGATGTGCCAGTGGACATGCGGCACCTGATTGCCGAGGCTCGCGAGATTGATCTTCTCCGGCACCAGCACGCGGCGCATCGCGCGCTCGACGCCGTTCACCGCCGTCATCACGCGCGCGCGGTCGCCATCCGACAAATCGGACATTTCGGCGACATGCGCGCCCCAGATCACGCGGCACAGGCCCGGCCAGTCGGGCTCATCGGCAAGGACGACGCGCAACGCGTCGTCCGACCAGAGTACCTCGCCGCCGTCTTCACGACAAAACACACAGTCCATCTCAAACCTCTAGCGAATCAAACCTCGATTTCGCTATTACACCAGCACGCGCTCGATACCGCCATTGTTCGCGCGTTCGACGTACTGTTCCATCCAGTTCTCGCCGAGCACCTTGCGCGCCATTTCCACGACGATATAGTCCGCCTCGATGTTGGCGTCCTCGTTGTAGCGCGACAGGCCTTGCAGGCACGACGGGCAGCTCGTGAGAATTTTCACGTCCTGACCATTCGGTTGCGGGCCGTCGCCGGCCTTGAGCACCGAGCCCGGTTGCGCGCCCGCCGCGCCGGCCGCCGCGTTCGACATGTTGATCGCGTTCGCGCCCGCTTCCGCGACGAGCGGAATGCCGCGCAGCCTGGCCGCGCCCTTGCGGATCTCTTCTTCCTTGCGGAAACGCACCTGCGTCGAAATATCGGGCCGCGTAACCGCGAGCGTGCCCGACTCGCCGCAGCAGCGATCGTTCTTCTCGATCTTGTAGCCGTCGTTTTGCGAACCCATCAGATCGTTGACGAGCTTCACCGGGTCCATCGTCTTGATCGGCGAGTGACACGGGTCGTGATACATGTAGCGCGTGCCCGTCACGCCGTCGAGCTTGATGTTCTTCTCGAGCAGGAATTCGTGAATGTCGATGATCCGGCAGCCCGGGAAGATCTTCTCGAATTCATATCCCGCGAGCTGGTCGTAGCAGGTTCCGCACGACACGACCACGGTCTTGATATCGAGATAGTTCAGCGTATTCGCGACCCGATGGAACAGCACGCGATTGTCCGTGACGATCTTCTCGGCCTTGTCGTACTGCCCGGAGCCGCGCTGCGGATAACCGCAGCACAGATAGCCTGGCGGCAGCACGGTCTGCACGCCCGCTTCCCACAGCATGGCCTGCGTCGCGAGCCCGACTTGCGAGAACAGACGCTCCGAACCGCAGCCGGGGAAATAGAACACGGCTTCCGAATCGACGGTGGTCGTCTTCGGATTGCGGATGATCGGAACGATCTTGTTGTCTTCGATATCCAGCAGCGCGCGCGCCGTCTTCTTCGGCAGATTGCCCGGCATCTTCTTGTTCATGAAGTGGATCACCTGCGTGACCACGGGCGGCTTGCCGACCGTCGCGGGCGGTTTCGCCGTCTGCTTCTTCGCGAATTTCTTCAGCACGTCGTTGCCGAAACGCTGCGCCTTGTAGCCGACACCCATCATCGCGGTACGGGCGAGATTGATGGTCTGCGGATTGGTCGCATTGAGGAAGAACATGCCCGCCGCGTTGCCCGCGTTGAACTTCTTCTTGCCCATCTTGCGCAGCAGATTGCGCATGTTCATCGTGACATCGCCGAAATCGATCTTCACCGGGCACGGCGTCACGCATTTGTGGCAGACCGTGCAGTGATCGGCGACGTCGTTGAACTCGTCCCAATGCTTGATGGACACACCGCGGCGCGTCTGCTCTTCGTACAGGAACGCTTCGACCAGCAGCGAAGTCGCGAGAATCTTGTTGCGCGGGCTATACAGCAGGTTCGCGCGCGGCACGTGTGTCGCGCAAACCGGCTTGCATTTGCCGCAGCGCAGACAGTCCTTGATCGAATCGGAGATCGCGCCGATATCCGACTGCTGCATGATGAGCGATTCGTACCCCATCAGCCCGAAGCTCGGCGTGTACGCGTTTCGCAGGTCCGCGCCTTCGAACAGCTTGCCCTTGTTGAAGCGTCCGTGCGGATCGACGCGCTGCTTGTACGCGCGGAAATCGCCGATTTCCTCTTCGGTCAGGAACTCCAGCTTGGTGATGCCGATGCCGTGCTCGCCCGAGATCACGCCGTCGAGCGAACGCGCGAGCTTCATGATGCGCGCCACCGCGTGATGCGCGTCCTGCAGCATCGCGTAGTTGTCGGAATTGACGGGGATGTTGGTGTGCACGTTGCCATCGCCCGCGTGCATGTGCAGCGCGACGAACACGCGGCCGCGCAACACCTGCTTGTGGATGGCCTGCGCTTCGTCGAGGATCGGCTTGAATTCGCCGCCGTTGAAGATCTGGCGCAGTTCCCCGCGAATCTCCTGCTTCCACGAGATGCGCACCGTGCGGTCCTGCGCGACGTGGAAGATGTTCGCGTCCGGCTGCACGTCGACGCGATCCGCGAACTTCTCCGCAAGCGCCGCGTAGCCGAGATTGACGAGATAGTGCTGCGCCTCGCGCAAAGGCATGTCGAGCTTTTCGCCGACGAAGGTCCAGCGCTCGCGCACGCGTTTCAACAGATCGAGCGCCTGTTGCACGCGATCTTCGAGCAGCTCGGCGCTGGGAATTTCGTTCGCGTCGTCGGTCTTGCCGAGCGGCAGCTTGCCGGTGCGGAAAAACGCTTCGAGCGCATCGACGAGTTGCAGCTTGTTCTTGATCGACAGCTCGATATTGATCCGCTCGATGCCGTCCGTGTACTCGCCCATGCGATTGAGCGGAATCACGACGTCTTCGTTGATCTTGAACGCGTTCGTGTGCTTCGCGATCGCGGCCGTGCGCGAGCGGTCGAGCCAGAAGCGCTTGCGCGCCTCGGCGTTCACCGCGACGAAGCCTTCGCCGCTCTTGCCGTTCGCCATGCGCACGACTTCGGAGGTCGCGGCGGCGACGGCATCGGCGTCATTGCCGACGATATCGCCGATCAGCACCATCTTCGGGAAAGCATTGCGCTTGCTCTTGGTCGCATAGCCGACCGCGCGCAGATAGCGTTCGTCGAGGTGCTCCAGACCGGCCAGGATTGCGCCGCCCTCTTTCGACGTTTCGAACAGATAGTCCTTGATCTCGACGATGCTCGGAATCGCGTCGCGCGCCTGGCCGAAGAATTCGAGGCAGACGGTGCGCGTGTGCGCGGGCATCTTGTGCAAAATCCAGCGCGCGGACGTGATCAGCCCGTCACAGCCTTCTTTCTGCACGCCCGGAAGGCCGGCGAGGAACTTGTCGGTGACGTCCTTGCCGAGCCCTTCCTTGCGGAACGTTCGGCCGGTGATGTCGAGGTTTTCGCTGCGCAGAAGCTTCTCGCCCGGCGGACGATTGCCGTCGAACCAGTCGAGCCGGAAGCGCGCCACTTCGACGTCGTGAATCTTGCCGCAGTTGTGATCCAGACGCGTGACTTCGAGCCAGTTGCCTTCCGGGTCGACCATGCGCCACCACGCAAGGTTGTCGAGCGCCGTGCCCCACAGCACGGCCTTCTTGCCGCCCGCGTTCATCGCGACATTGCCGCCGACGCAGGATGCATCGAGCGAAGTCGGATCGACGGCGAACACGAAACCCGCCTGCTCCGCCGCTTCCGTGACGCGCCGCGTGACGACGCCCGCGCCGGAGAAAATCGTCGCGACCTTGTGATCGACGCCCGGCAGATCAGTCATTTCGACGGGACCGAGTTGCTCGAGCTTTTCCGTGTTGATGACGGCGGAGAACGGCGTGAGCGGAATCGCGCCGCCGGTATAGCCGGTGCCGCCGCCGCGCGGAATCACGGTCAGGCCCAGTTCGAAGCACGCCTTGATCAGACCGGCGATTTCACCTTCGGTGTCCGGCGTCAGCACGACGAACGGATATTCGACGCGCCAGTCGGTCGCGTCGGTGACGTGCGACACGCGCGACAGGCCGTCGAACTTGATGTTGTCCTTCTGCGTTTCGCGGCCCAATACGCGCGACGCGCGGCGGCGCAAGTCGGCCATGCGGCCGAACTCGGCGGCGAAATCGTCGACGGCGCGGCGCGCGGCGGCGATCAGCAACTGCACGCGCCCGGCGCGCTCGCGGCTGCCGGCTTCGTCGCTGTGGGCGGTGAGATCGGCGCTGCGGCGTTTTTCGATCTCCGCGAGCCGGTGATTCAGCGCCTCGACCAGCAGCGCGCGTCGCTTCGGGTTGTCGAGCAGGTCGTCCTGCAGATACGGATTGCGGCGCACGACCCAGATATCGCCGAGCACTTCGTACAGCATGCGCGCCGAGCGGCCCGTGCGGCGCTCGTTGCGCAGTTCGTCGAGCACGGCCCAGGCTTCGTCGCCCAAGAGCCGCATGACAATTTCACGATCGGAAAACGACGTGTAGTTATAGGGAATTTCGCGCAGACGGGGCTCGGCATCGAGCGCCAAGGCGGCATGGGCGCCGTTCGGATCGAAGGCTTGAGGTGCGTTCATGTTCGACGGTTCGGTGTGCCGGCGCTCGCGCTTCGAAAAGCGGAAACGCCGACGATGCGCGTGGGGGCGCAAATTTTCGAATGAAACTTATCTTGGCGAAGGCCGCCGGGTCACGCAGCGCGGAACTCAGCGAGGTGAACTCCATTCACGGCGCCTTCGATGTGCCCTGGATCAACGCCACGATCGCGCGTGGCGCGCATGCCGCTCGGCCGCCGGGTGCGACGCGCGGGAGACATGCGCCCAAAAATCGATCCGAAGCTGCCGGTGCATCTGCCGATCCTGATTGCTGATTCGTAAAAGGAAATTCTAACCCATCGCGGTGGCGCGCGTTCGCGGTTGCTAGCAGCGAGAAGGGGCATTTGCGTGCGCATTCGCGACGCGTTCGTGTCATTTTCGACGCTGTTTTGCACGACCGTCCGGACGGTCGAAACGCATGGCGTGCCCGGAAAGCGCGCGGTTGGCGCTATGATTGATGCTTTCGCCCTCAAAAAACCGCGCGCACCATTGCCGCGTGACGATTCCTCGCATGACACATCCCGACTACCTGAAGAAAGTGCTGACCGCGCGCGTGTACGACGTCGCGCGGGAGAGCGAGCTCGAACCCGCGCGCATCCTGTCGGCGCGTCTGCGCAATTCCGTGTTCCTGAAGCGCGAGGACAACCAGCCGGTGTTCTCCTTCAAGATTCGCGGTGCGTACAACAAGATGGCGAATCTGTCGGCGGACGAGCTTGCGCGCGGCGTGATCACGGCGTCGGCGGGCAATCATGCGCAGGGCGTGGCGCTGTCGGCGGCGCGTCTCGGCTGCCGCGCGGTGATCGCCGTGCCGACCACGACACCGCAAGTCAAGATCGACGCGATCCGCGCGCACGGCGGGCCGACCGTCGAAGTGGTGCTCGCGGGCGAGTCGTACAGCGACGCCTATGCGCGCGCGGTGCAGCTTCAGGAAGAGCGCGGCCTGACTTTCGTGCATCCGTTCGACGATCCTGACGTGATCGCCGGACAGGGCACCATCGCGATGGAAATCCTGCGCCAGCACCAGGCTCCGATTCACGCGATCTTCGTGCCGATCGGCGGCGGCGGACTCGCGGCGGGCGTCGCGGCGTACATCAAGGCGGTGCGGCCGGAGATCAAGGTGATCGGCGTGCAGACCGAGGATTCCTGCGCGATGGCGAAGTCGATCGAAGCGGGCGAGCGCATCACGTTGAGCGAAGTCGGCCTGTTTTCGGACGGCACGGCGGTGAAGCTCGTTGGCGAGGAAACATTCCGGCTGTGCAACGAACTGCTCGATGAAGTCGTCACCGTGGATTCCGACGCGCTCTGCGCCGCGATCAAGGACGTGTTTCAGGACACTCGCAGCGTGCTGGAACCGGCCGGTTCCCTCGCCGTCGCGGGCGCGAAGCTCTATGCGGAACGCGAAGGCATCGAAGGCAAGACGCTCGTCGCGGTGACGTCGGGCGCGAACATGAATTTCGACCGCATGCGCTTCGTCGCGGAGCGCGCGGAAGTCGGCGAGGCGCGCGAAGCCGTGTTCGCCGTGACGATTCCCGAAGAGCGCGGCAGCTTCAGGCGCTTCTGCGAGCTCGTCGGCACACGCAGCGTGACCGAATTCAACTACCGCATCGCCGATCAGAGCGCGGCGCATATCTTCGTCGGCGTGCAGATCAAGTCGCGCAAAGAAACGGCGCAGATGATGACGTCGTTCATCGAGCATGGTTTCGCGACCGTCGATCTGTCCCACGACGAACTCTCGAAGCAGCACATCCGCTACATGGTCGGCGGCCGTTCGCCGCTCGCGCAGGACGAACGCCTGCTGCGCTTCGAATTCCCTGAGCGCCCGGGTGCGCTGATGAAATTCCTGTCGTCGATGGCGCCGGAATGGAACATCAGCCTGTTCCACTATCGCAATCAGGGCGCGGACTATAGCTCGATTCTCGTCGGCATTCAGGTGCCGCAGTCGGACAACGCGGAGTTCGAGCGCTTCCTCGCGACGCTCGGCTATCCGTGGTGGGACGAAGGCGCGAACCCGGTGTACAAGCTGTTCCTGGCGTAAGCGGCAATGCCGAAGTTCACGCTCGAAGACAAGCTCGTCGTCGCGATTTCGTCGCGCGCGCTCTTCGATTTCGAGGAAGAGAACCGCGTCTTCGAGACGGGCGATCTCGCGCAATACGAAGCGTTGCAACGCTCGCGGCTGGAGACGCCCGCGAAACCGGGCGTCGCGTTCGGGCTGATCCGCAAGCTGCTCGCGCTGAACGCGGACGAGCAGCGCGTGGAAGTGGTGATTCTTTCGCGCAGCGATCCGATCAGCGGTCTGCGCGCGTTTCATTCGTGCCGAGAACATGGTCTCGCGATCGAGCGTGGCGTGTTCACGCGCGGCCGTTCGCCGTTCGCGTATCTGAAGCCGCTGCGTGCGTCGCTGTTCTTGTCGGCGAATCCGGACGATGTGCGGGCCGCGCTCGCCGCCGGTTTTCCCGCTGCGCGCGTGCTGCCGGAAACGCCACGTGCAGCGAGCCGTTATGCGGACGAGATTCGCATCGCGTTCGATGGCGACGCCGTTCTGTTCTCCGACGAAGCCGAGCGAGTGTTTCAAAGCGAAGGGCTCGGCGCGTTCGTCGGCCACGAAACGAAGAAGAAGGATTCGCCGCTTCCGGGCGGACCGTTGAAGCCGCTGCTGGCGGCGTTGAACAAGCTGCAGCGCATCGCCGACGACAACGAAAGCAAGTCGCCGATGCACATCCGCACCGCGCTCGTCACCGCGCGCTCCGCGCCCGCACACGAACGCGCGATCCGCACGCTGATGGCCTGGGACATCGAAATCGACGAAGCGATGTTTCTGGGTGGCCTCGACAAGGGCGAATTCCTGCGCGAATTCGAGCCCGACTTTTTCTTCGACGATCAAATTCGCCACTGCGAATCGGCTCGCGTCGTGACTGCGACGGGGCACGTTCTCAGCGGCATTGCGAACGCATCATGACACCCGACCAATCTCCGCTCGGCAAGCCCGTCCACTACACCGAACAGTACGACGCATCGCTGCTGTTCCCGATCGACCGCAAGCGCGCGCGCGATTCGATCGGCGTGCCTGCGCGGCTGCCGTTCTTCGGCACGGATATCTGGAACGCCTATGAATTGTCGTGGCTGAACCGGCGCGGCAAGCCGCAGATCGCGGTCGCGACGTTCTTCGTGCCGGCGGACTCGCCGAATATCGTGGAGTCGAAGTCGTTCAAGCTGTATCTGGGCTCGTTCGCGCAGACGCCGTTCGATTCCATCGATGAAGTGCGCGCCGCCATCAAGCGCGATGTGTCCGCGATCTGCGGCGCGACGGTATCGGTGCAGCTCGCGGCGCCCGGCGATTTCGGCAAGCTGGCGATGGAGGAATTCGAGGGTTTGTCGCTGGACCGTCTCGATCTCGATTGCGATGTTTTCTCGCCCGATCCTTCCTTGCTGAAGGCGACTCATGACGAAGCACCGACGGATGAGACGCTGTTTTCGAATCTGTTGAAATCGAATTGCCCGGTGACGGGACAACCGGATTGGGGCAGCGTGCAGATCCGTTATTACGGCGGGCAGATCGATCATGCGGGGTTGCTGCGGTATATCGTTTCGTACCGCGGACATACGGGGTTTCATGAGCAATGCGTGGAACGCATCTTCATGGACATCATGCGGGAGTGCAAGCCGGAGCGGCTTGCTGTGTATGCGCGGTATACGCGGCGTGGCGGGCTCGATATCAATCCGTTTCGGACGAACTTCAATTTGCCGATGCCGGATAATGCGCGGCTCGCGCGGCAGTAATTCTGCGACGGCTTGGCCAATGGGTAGGTAGCGTGATTCGCGGTCGTTAGCGCGCCACCGCTTCGGGCCATGCAGCCAGCGCGCATCTCGGCGCGCGCCGCGTGGCCCGTCGTCAATCCGGTGTTACTGCTGAACGACTCGCATCGACCTTGGCCGCGAGAAGTCCAGGTCCTCACCGTTCCATGCTCTTGCCTTTTTCAGCTCCCAGTTCTGGACCAGGCCGGGAAACGTCGCAACCCGGTTATACGAAAGGTTGTCCCAGTCCGATAGCATCACCCCAAGTCCCGGCGGAGCTTCCACCTGCACTTCCTGCGCATAGATCCAGGCGGGCAACGCGTAACCCGACCGCTGCCCCGCGGGCAAACAATACTTCGCGGCGCTCGCCAGGCTGACGATACAACCGACCGGTGTCGTATCGCGCACGACAGCCATGGAACGCGGTTGCGAGAAATCGAGCATTTGCCCGTTCGCCGCCTTCACGCTTTTCAGCCCACTGTTCTCCACAGTCCCGATAAAGTTCGCAACCCGGGCGTAGGAAAGGTTGTCCCAATCCGAAAGCGTGACCGCGGCGCCCGGTGAGGCATCGACGTAGACATCGTTCGCGTAGATCCACGAAGGTAGCGAGTAGCCCGACGAAGCCCCCACCGGCAAGCAATACCGCGCACCCGTATTGAGGCTGACGATGCAGCCTTCCGGCTGTTCGCTCGACAGGAAGCGCGCGTCCGGATAGACCGACTTGATCCAGCCCGCCCATTTCGAAACGCGCGCGGCATTCGAGACATATTCGCTGTTGGTATTGATCGCCCCGACGATCACCGCCTTGCCGTCGCGAATCTGCCACGCGGCCGATCCACTGTCGCCCGACGCAACGCGCGCCCAACTCGGTGAAGGCCCGACTGGCTGGTACGCCGCGCCGATTCCGTAGTCCGACTCGAAGACGCGATCGATCCGACTGCGGCCATACAGGCGCCGCTCGCCGTCCTGCGGCCAGAAACCATTGTCTTGCATGCCCACACCCCAGGCCCCGTAACCGACGTAGATGACGTCGCGGCCCTGTTCATCCATCGCATCGTTCAGAATGGGCCGCTCGAGTGGCCTGCCCGCGGCGTCGAGCAATGGATTGCGTGAAGGCAATTTCAGAATGGCGATATCGGTCGACGCGCCGCCCAGGCCTTGCGGTATGTTGACGCGCTGCGGCGGTACATAAGCGGTGCCCTGGCCCGATGCGATCACGCGTCCACCCGGCGCCGTGAACGTCCTGTTGACCGAGGTTTCGGTTGCGGAATACCCGGAGCAATGCGCGGCGGTCAGGATGTAACTCCAGCCAGCCTTGTCGCCGAGCCACGTTCCGGTGCATCCGCCAAGATCACCGACGCCGCTCCACGGCGCCTGGTAACTGAACGAGCGCAATGTGTTGTTGTGCGTCTTGATGCTGTTCGCTACGTTCGATACATCGCCGCCGTAAGATTTGAAGGTTGCCTCATCGATATACAAAGCTTGTGCCGACGAGCAAATCGCCAGCGCGGCCAGCCCAGCGCTCCAGATTTTCTTCTTCATTCCTGATTTTCTCTTTTTTGGACTTGATTAATCACCACATCAAGTCGTTTGACGGCCTGATTACTCAGGATGCCAAAATTTTTTATGGAAGTTCCCCGATGAACATCAAAATTCACCGAGAGATGAAGAATACCGCTGAGGTGCTGAAAAAATCCGCTGACAAATTCTTAAATGACGACGCAAGACCAACGCGTGGCATCAGAAAGAACGTCGAATCATAGGGGCAGTGCACGCGTGTTCCGCCTTCGAAAAGCCGGAACACGCGCTCAGCAGTTCAGGGCTTCTTATAAGCCACGCAATCCACCTCGACCTTGCAGTCGATCACCATCGACGCCACCACACAAGCCCGCGCCGGCGGATTCGCGCCGAAGTACTCCTTGAACACCTTGTTGAACGACGCGAAATCGCGCGGATCGTCCAGCCACACGCCGCAGCGCACGACATCTTCCGT
The DNA here is from genome assembly GCF_014384845.1 of Caballeronia sp. EK. Lineage (NCBI taxonomy): Bacteria > Pseudomonadati > Pseudomonadota > Betaproteobacteria > Burkholderiales > Burkholderiaceae > Caballeronia > Caballeronia sp. EK. The sequence continues at coordinate 95,480 of NZ_JACSUE010000009.1, read as the reverse complement.
GCCGTAACCCGCTTCCTTCAGAATCGCGATCACGTTCTGAATCGCCTTATGCGATTGCTCGACGATGCCGCCGTTGATCACCTCGCCGTTTTCCATCGGCGTCTGGCCCGACACGAACAGCCAGCCATCCGCCTGAACCGCGCGTGCGAACGGCATATGCGCGCCGCCTTGTCCCTTGCCACCTTCCACGCCATAACGCTTCATCGTCCTGCTCCTTTTTCAATAACCCAAGAATTCAAAACGCGCCCTGCGCATCGAGCTTCGATGCCGCCCCGCGCGCCACGAAACGTCCCGCGCGCGCGCCGGTCACGGCTTGCTCGCGATACGTCAAAACGCCATTCACCCAAACCGCGTCGATGCCGTCCGCCGCCTGCTGCGGCTTCGCGAACGTCGCGGCATCGCGCACACGCTCCGGATCGAACACGACCAGATCCGCGTGATATCCGACCTTCACCTCGCCGCGCTCGGCCAGACTGAAACGCCGCGCCGTCAGACTCGTCATCTTGCGCACGGCTTCTTCGAGCGGCATCAACGCCGTATCGCGCGCGTAATGGCCAAGCACGCGCGGAAACGCGCCCCACAAACGCGGATGCGGCAGCGGATCGTTCGGCAGGCCGTCGGAGCCGATCATCGTCGCGGGATGCGAGAGGATGCGCCGCACGTCGTCTTCCGACATGTTGTGATACACCGCGCCCGCCGGCTGCAGGCGCTTCGCCGCTTCCTGCTGACTGACTTTCCATTCGTCGGCGACTTCGCGGATCAGCTTGCCCGCCATTTCCGGATGCGGCGTCGACCATGTGATCGTGATGTCGATGTCGCCGGTCACCTGCTTCAGATCGAGCGTCGACGAACTCCGGTTGTACGGATAACAATCGCAGCCGACCGGCTGGCCATCGCGCGTCGTCTCGATCGACTTCAGCACTTCCGTGCTGCGCCCCCAGTTCGACGGCCCCGCGCACTTCAGATGCGAAATCACCACCGGCACGCGCGCATGACGGCCGACGCGATACGCCTCGTCCATCGCGTCGAGAATCGCGTCGAATTCGGTGCGCATGTGCGTCGTGTAGAGCGCGCCCGCTTTGGCCAGCGGCTCGGCCAGCGCCTGCACTTCCTCCGGCGGCGCGCTGAACGCCGATCCGTACGCGAGCCCGCTCGACAAGCCGAGCGCGCCGTTATCCAGCGCTTCTTCGAGCTGCGCGCGCATACCCGCGACTTCATCGCCGCTCGCCGCGCGATCCAGCCGGTCCATATGATTGTTGCGCAGCGCCGTATGCCCGATCAAAGCGCCGACATTCACCGCCGGACGCGCTTCGTTGACCGCATCGACATACGCGGCGAAGGTCGGATACTTGAACGCGGCGGCGTCGCCGAGCAGGTTCATCGGATCGGGCGGATCGCCCTTCAGCGTCACCGGCGACGCGCTGATCCCGCAATTGCCGACAATCACCGTCGTCACGCCCTGCGTGATCTTCGGCATCATCTGCGGCGAGCGGATCACGTGCGTGTCGTCGTGCGTGTGGACGTCGATGAAACCGGGCGCGAGCACTTTGCCCTCGGCGTCGAAGGTTTCGTCGGCGCTCCAGCCGGACAGGCCGCCCGGCGCAACGATCGCGACGATGCGCCCGTCGCGCACGGCAACATCGCGTTCGACGGCGGGCGCGCCCGTGCCGTCGATCAGGCGCGCGCCGACGATCAGTGTGTCGGCTTTCAACGATTCCATGATCAGTCTCCCAAGGGTTGACGCTCGCCGCCGCCGCGATGCGAATCGAGCGCGTGTTTCATGCGGCGCAACAGTTCGCGGCTGTGGTCGGCCTGCTTGACCGCCAGTTCGGTGACGAGCAAATCGAGCGCCATCATCATCGCGTAGCGGGACGACGACGGTTTGTAAATGAAATCGGATTCGATCGCGATCACCGGAATCAGCCAGTCCGCGAGCGCGCCCAGCGGCGACGCGGGCGCGGTGAGCGCGATCACGCGCGCGCCGTACTGCTTCGCGAGCTGACAGCTTTCGACCATCTCCGGCGTCTGCCCCGTCACTGATAGCGCCACCACGACATGTTCCTTCGATAACGTCGACGCGACCATCCGCTGCAACAGCCCATCCTGATACGACGCGACCGGCCGGCCGAGCCGCACGAGACGAAAGCGCATCTCGTCGGCGAGCGCGGTCGAACCGCCGCCCATGCCGAACACATAGATCATCGATGCCGCGGCGAGCGCGTCCGCGGCTTCGGCGATCGGCGACGCCGCAAGCGCGCCCTGATTCTGCGCCAGCGTCGCCTGCACTTCCTCGAAGATGCGCGCGGCGAGCGAATCGGGCACGGCATCCGGCTCGCGCTTCAGGAAGCGCTGACCTACCGCGGCCGCCTGCGCGAGCCGCAGCTTCAGTTCGCGCACGTCCACGCAGCCGACCGCCTTCGCGAAACGCGTCACGGTGGCGATGCTCACTTCCGCCTTGTCGGCCAGCGCGCCGATGCTCGCGCGCGATGCGCCCGTCAGGTCGTCGAGAATCAGCGCGGCGACCTTGCGCTCGGCGCTGCGCAACTCGGGCGCGCGCTCCGCGATGCGTGCGACGATGTCGAAACTGAGCATGTCGGCGTGGCCGTTCATATCGGATTGCGGGTTTACGTGATGGCCGTGTTACTAAATAACATTTCCATCGCGGATGCTACTTTGGTTAACATAGCACCGTCAACTCTGATGCGCATCGAGTCGTGCACAGGGCTTATTTAAACGGACGATGGAGTAGTAGCACATGAAAGTTACAAACTATCAGAACGCGACGATCGACCCGTTCGGCAAGGGTCTCGGCATGGTGCCGGGCACGAGCATCCAGTTGAACGACGCGTCGCGCCTGCAATGGAGTCTGCTCGAAGAGGACGTGAGTCTGCCCGCCGCCGTGCTCTATTCCGATCGCATCGAGCACAACCTGAAATGGATGCAGGCGTTCGTCGGCGAGTACGGCGTGAAGCTCGCGCCGCACGGCAAGACGACGATGGCACCGCAGCTCTTTCGCCGTCAGCTCGACGCCGGCGCGTGGGGTATCACGCTCGCGACCGCGCATCAGGTGCGCGCGGCGTATCGCGGCGGCGTGCATCGCATCCTGATGGCGAATCAGCTCGTCGGCAAACGCAACATGGGCATGATCGCCGAGTTGCTCACCGATCCGAATTTCGAGTTTTTCTGTCTGGTCGATTCAGCCGATGGCGTCGACCAGCTCGGCGAATTTTTCAGCTCCGTGCGCAAGAAGCTGAACGTGCTGATCGAGCTCGGCGTGCCGGGCGGACGCACCGGCGTGCGCGACGACGCGCAGCGCGATGCGGTGCTCGCCGCGATCACGCGCTGGCAGGGCACGATCGAGCTCGCGGGCATCGAATTGTATGAAGGCGTGCTGCAGGACGAAACGAAAGTTCGCGAGTTCCTGCAAAGCGCCGTCGATACGACGCGCAAGCTGATCGCGGAAGGCAAGATCGCGCGCAAGCCCGCGATTCTCTCGGGCGCGGGATCGGCGTGGTATGACGTCGTCGCCGACGAATTCGCGAAGGCCAATAGCGACGCGATCGAAGTCGTGCTGCGTCCGGGCTGCTATCTGACGCATGACGTCGGCATCTACAAGAAGGCGCAGAACGAAATCTTCGCGCGCAATCCGATCGCGAAAAAGATGGGGCAAGGTTTGAAGCCGGCGCTGCAGTTGTGGGCGTACGTGCAGTCGATTCCGGAGCCGGATCGCGCGATCATCGGGCTCGGCAAGCGCGACTCCGCGTTCGATGCAGGCATGCCCGAGCCGGCGAAGCATTATCGTCCGGGCAATGAAGCGCCGCGCGACGTTTCGCCCGACGAAGGCTGGGAGATTTTCGGTCTGATGGACCAGCACGCGTACCTGCGGATCAAGCCGGGCGACGACGTGAAGGTCGGCGACATGATCGCGTTCGACATCTCGCACCCGTGCCTGACCTTCGACAAGTGGCGTCAGGTTCTCGTCGTCGATCCGAAGTATCGCGTCACCGAAGTGATCGAAACGTTCTTTTAAGCTTTTTCTTCGACGGCGGCCGCTTGTGACGCATTCGCGGCCGCGACTTCCTGAATGCGTCGCTCGAACATGTGAAGCGCGCTCGACAATGCTTCGATCGCCTCATCGGGCAGCGAGGCCATCGTGTCGTGCAGAAACGCGTTGCGACGCGGCAGGCTCTCTTCGGCCATCGCGCGCCCTTGCGCCGTCAGCGTGACATTCGATACGCGGTTGTCGCGTGCATCGACGCTGCGCACGATCCAGCCGAGTCCTTCCAGCGTCTTCAGTTGCCGCGTCAGCGCGCCCGGGTCCACCTTCAGACGTTCGACGAGTCGCTTCTGCGACAGCACGCCCGCGTGCTCGTGCAACGCGAGCAGAATGCGCCAGCGCGGCATCGGCTGGCCGACGGCCGCTTCGAACGCCGACATGAACGCGCGATACGTGCGCCCGAACTGCTGCACCACGGCGATACGGTCCTGTTCATTCATGCTTTCGATTTCCGTAGTCATTCGGCGAGGATGACGGGTTCCTGCGGCCCTTTCAGGCGCACCGGCGGCACGCGGCGCGACTGCCACAGCGACACCACCGCGACCAGCGCCGCCAGCGCCAGGCCGATGTGAATAGCCGCGACGAGCGCCTCGCGCGCGGCTTCGAGCAACATCGCGCCGTTGTGGCCAGCAGCGGTCAGTTGCGAAAGCAGCGCCTGCTGTCCTTCGCGGTTGATGAGAATCTGCGGATCGGAGAGATCGCCGGCCCAGCGCAGCGCGTGATCTCGTTCGAGCGCGAGATTCACGCCGCTCGCGTACAGATGACTCACGAGCGTACCCGTGAGCGCGGTGCCGATCATCCCGCCGATCATGCGCAGCGATTGCAGCAACGCGGTCGCGATTCCGAGATGCGCGCGCCCTGCCGTCTGCTGCGCGAACACGGTGAGATTCGGCATCACGAAGCCGAGGCCCAGGCCGCCGAGCACCATGATCGCGAGCAACATCGAGCGCGGCATGTTGTGTGTGGCGACGACGATACCCAGACACGACACGGCGAGCAACGCGAAGCCGACATACAGCATCAGATTGGCGTTCTTCAGACGCGTGACGATGCGCCCGTTCACGATACTGCCGATCGTGATGAACACGACAAGCGGCGTGATCACGATGCCCGCGTCCTTCGGCGACATGCCGAAGCCGCCCTGGAACAGCAACGGCGCATAGAACAGCAGCGAGAACATCGTGAAACCGCCGAGAATCGCGAGCGTGAAGAGCGCGGCGAGCGCCTTGTTGCGGAACATGTCGACGGGCAGAATCGCGTAGTCGCAGCGCATTTCCCACTTCCATAGCGCGATGCCGGCAGCGACGCTCATCGCGAGCAGCGCGACGCTCTCGGCACTTACGCCATGCTTCGGCAGCATTTCGACGAACAATTGCAATGCGCCGAGCGCCACCGCGATGAGCACGGCGCCGGGCCAGTCGAGGCGCATCTTGCCTTCATGCGCAACGTGGCGCAGATGCGGCAGAAAGCGCCACACGAAAAAGAGCGAGACCACGCCCACCGGCAGGTTCACGTAAAACACCGAGCGCCAGCCGTAGTATTGCGTGAGAAAACCGCCGAGCGTCGGCCCGACCGCGTTGGCGATGCCGAACGCCGAGCTCATCAGCACTTGCCAGCGCAGGCGCACGACGTTGTCGGGAAAGAGATCGGCGATGCACGCGAAAGCAGTGCCGACGAGCATCCCGCCGCCGATGCCCTGCAACCCGCGCGCGAGCACGAGGAACATCATGCTGTTGGCGAGGCCGCAGAGCACGGACGCGACGGTGAACACGACGATCGACGCGATCACGAAGGGCTTGCGGCCGTAGTAATCGCCGAGCCGGCCGAAAATCGGCACGGTGATGACGGAAGTCAGGAGATACGACGTGGCGACCCACGCGTAGAGATCGAAGCCTTTAAGCTCGGCGACGATCGTCGGCAACGCGGTGCCGACCACCGTTTGATCGAGGGCGACGAGCATCGTGACGAACGAGACGCCCAGCATCGCCATGAGGGATTCGCGGAAAGGCAGAACCTGTCCGCTGGAATGATGCGCGGCTGTGTGAACGGCCATTTTTGTAAGCGCAATAATTGACTAGTCAACGGAAATGGAATCATAGCACGGTGAGGCACTCTAATTTTCGTGGCAATTCACCATTTACCGGACAGAAGACATCGCATGGAACCGACGCCGATCATTACCTCGCCGCTCACGACCGAAGATTTCGCGGCCCTGACCCGCGCGAAGGAAGCCTTGGAAAGCCCGTCGCTGACGATGAAGCTGGCGAGCGTCGTCGGCGCGCCCATCGAAAAGCTGATGGGACGCATGCCGGCCGCCGCGCAGGACAAAGTCGATGAAGCGACGCAACTCGCGCTGAAAAAGTGCCTCCAGCTCGCGTTGCGCACGATAGGCAAGAGCGCGCCGTCCGATTCTCTGCTCGCGCCGCCGCCCGACAAGCCGCACAACCTGATGCACAAGCTGGCCGTCGCGACGACCGGCGCGGCGGGCGGCGCGTTCGGGCTGTTCGCATTGCCGGTCGAATTGCCGGTCACGACCACGCTGATGTTCCGCTCGATCTGCGATATTGCGCGTAGCGAGGGCGAGGACGTGCATCGCGTGGAGACTCAATTGCAATGCATGATGGTGCTCGGCATGGGCGGCGCCAAAGCCAGCGACGACAACGCCGATATCGGCTATTTCATCGTGCGCGGCGCGCTCGCGCAGTCCGTTTCCCGCGCGACCAACGAAATCGCCGCGAAGGGACTCGGCAGTCATGGATCGACGGCGCTGCTCAAGTTCTTGCAGACGATCGCGTCGAGGTTCTCGGTGCAGGTCAGCGAGCAAGTGGCCGCGAAGTCCATTCCGGCGATCGGCGCGGTGCTCGGCGCGATGGTCAACACGGTGTTCATCGACCACTTTCAGCAGATGGCGCATGGACATTTCACCGTGCGCAGGCTGGAGCGGCGCTATGGCGCATCGGCCGTCGAGCGGGCCTATCAGACGATCGAGGTCATGGGCGGAAGATGAGTCCGGGGCGCCGAGATTGCGCCGTCGATGAACGCGGCGGCGCGCGCGAGCGCATCGCGTGCTTCGGGCATGAACGGCGCCCAGATCTGGAAGATATGCGGAACGTTGCGCCAGATATCCAGTTCGACGTGCACGCCAGCCGCGCGCGCTTTCGTCGCGATGCGAGTCGAATCATCCAGCAAGAGTTCGGTGTCGCCGACCTGAATCAACAGAGGCGACAAGCCTTCGAACTCGCCGAATACCGGCGATGCGTAGGGATTTCGCGCATCGGCTGAACCGAGATACTGCGCGGCCACCCGAGGAAATACCGACGCGTGATACATCGGATCGCGGCCGTCGTTGGTTCGCATCGACTCGCCGCTACAGGTCAGATCGGTCCACGGAGAAAATAGGACTGCGGCCGCGGGAAGCGGATCGCCCGCGTCGCGTAGCGCGAGAAGCGTCGCAAGCGCGAGCCCGCCGCCGGCAGAGTCCCCCGCAATCGCAATTGATTGCGCGGGAACGCCGTCTCCAAGCAATCGACGGTATGCGGCAACGCTATCGTCGAGCGCAGCGGGAAAGCGATCTTCGGGCGCTAGACGGTAATCGAGCGAGAAGACACTCGCATTTGACCGCGTGGCCAATCCGAACGTGATCGCGCGATGACTGCGCGGCGAGCAGAAATAATAGCCGCCGCCATGCAGATAGAGGATGGTTGAGCGTGGATTCGTCGGCGGTATGAGCCATTCGCCGCGCGATGCGCCATTGGTGCTCGTCTCGCGGATATCGAGCCGCCAGCCTTTCGGCACGCGCGGCGACCAGATTCGACGGGACGCGTAACTTCGCGCCAATTCGACATCGAGTTCGGGCTTCGCGCTGTGCGGGCGCATGCGCCTACGTACTGCCCAGCAAGCGAGGGCGCTTTGCCAGCTCATCGTCGGTCGATCTCGCCTGCGCGCGTCAATTCGCCGGCATTACCTGACCACGGATCTCGCCGGTCGGATTTTCCTGCGTGTGGATGTTGAAGTACCACTGCCCTGTCATCAGATCGCTGACTTGTTGTTCCGATAGCGTCGTCTGTCCTTTCATGGGGCTCGCGAGCGCCTTCTTGTCGATAGGCACCTGCACTTTCGCGTTCTGGCCGACCGGCGCGGGGCCGTGGAAATGAGCCATCGTCACGGGACCCGATAACTCGGCGTAAGTTGCGGTCCAGGTGAAGACTTTGGTGTCGGTGTCGAAGGTCGCGTCCACGGTGCCGTGGCCTTTGCTTACGCGCGGCGGGACTTCGCTCGAAGGCTGGAGATTGGCTTTCAGGGCGACGGTGTCGGCTCGCGCGGCACCGGTGGCGAGCATGGCGAGCATCAGAACGGTCATCCAGCGTACATGTGGTCTGCATGTCGAGGTCATTGTTCCTCTCCTGGTTTGGCGGACAGCGCGTCTTTCAGTGCGATGACCGCATCGCCATGGTAGAGCATCCGGATGCGGGGTGCATTTCGCTTTGGGTTGCGAGAGATACACATGCGAAAAGGGCGCCTCGCGGCGCCCTTTTCTGACTAGCTAAAGCTCGGTACTGCTCCGATGGCTTTAGAAGCGGTGACGGATACCCGTCGACACGACAACCTGACGGCTGCTCGACGACAAGGCGACGCCGCTGATGCCTGCGTTCGGCGTTACACCTTCCGGCAAGCCGCTGGCGATTTGCACCAAGCCTTCAGCATAGATGTCCGTGCGCTTGGACAGAGCGTAGTCCGTCTGCACGCCGAACTGGTGGAAGCGAACACGGGTCGAGTCGCCTTCCTCTTGCGCGAACTTGGCGTTCGTGAACGTGTAGGCGGCGCCAAGCGAGAGCGCCGGCGTCAGAGCATAACGACCGTTCACTTCGTAGTTGTTGACGATGTTCGAACCAGTGCCCGGCACATTGTCATTCTGGCGGATCTGCGTCCAAATCGCACCGAACGTCATAGCGCCGACGGAATAGCTGCCGCCTGCACCGAACGTGCGCTGACGATCGGCGAAGATGAGGTCTTGGTTCGGCACAGTCGTCGGGCCACCAACGATCGCACCCGCGGTCGGGCCTGCGTTCGTGTTCATGCCGTTCGCTTGCATGTATGCTGCGCCGAGCTTCAGGCCGCCGTTTGCGTAGCCTGCACCGATGCTGTACGCGCGGTTTGCCGCGAAGCTGCCTGCGGCATTCGAGAAGCCGTACAGACCGCTGAACGAGAAGCCAGCGTAGTTCGCGCTTTGGAACTTGATCGAGTTGTTTTCACGGAACGCATCGCCGTTCAGGTTATCCAGATTGCCCGGATGTGCGAAGTACGTGCCGCCCCAAGTGCCGGTCGCGCTCAGCGGGCCGAGGTAGTCGACCACGGAGTCGGTCTGATGACCCAGCGTCACCGTACCTGCATTCGTCGACAGACCGACGAATGCCTGACGGCTAAAGCCACTGCCGATGCTCGAACCGCTTGCCACGTCGAAGCCATTCTCCAACGTGAAGATCGCCTTCATGCCGCCGCCCAGGTCTTCCGCACCGCGCAGACCCCAACGGCTCATCTGAACATTGTTGCCCGTCATGCTGAACGAGTTGTTCTTGAAGTGATCAGCACCTTCCGGAGCCTGAACGTTGTTCACGTACGTGAAGCCTGCGTCGATCAAACCATACAGCGTGACGCTGCTCTGCGCGTTGGCAGCGCCCGCAAACGATGCGGCCAAAGCTGCGATGGCCGTGACGATCAAATTCTTTTTCATGCGTATTCCTTTGCTGAGTCGTAGGACTCGATGGGTTGCTTCAGGCCGAACGCCTGTCGAGCTTAATTTGCCTCTTCGCTCGTTTAGCTCAGCACCGATATTCGGCACGACAAAGTTTATTGCCCGGTCTTTTTGAGAAACCGCCGAACGAAACACAAAAGCCTTTTTGAATAATTCGAAAAGTGCAATTTCAATATGGATAAACACTTAGGCCACGAGGACTTACAGATCACATCACTCGCGTACCGCCAGCGCCTTGAGACCGCTGAGTTGCATAGATGCGACAGTGGCTGCATTGAGACAGTGGGTCCGGATCAGAACCTTCCGATTTTCAGGCGTGTCACCGCGCTCTAAGATCGCGCACGCGAGGCTGCGATCCAGCCGCTTGCATCGATTCACATACTCGAAGCGTCGAAAGGCGCTTCTCACATCGCTCTCTCAATGAATCAACTTCAAGCGATGCGCGTCTTTCTGAAGGTATCGGAAACCGAGTCGTTCGGCCGCGCCGCCGCCGCGCTCGATCTCTCCAACGCCGTGATAACGCGCTACGTGTCGCTGCTCGAAGTGCATCTCAACACGCGCTTGCTGAACAGGACGACGCGCAGCGTCTCGTTGACAGAAGCCGGTCGCGCGTATGCAGAAGGCTGCCGCGCGGTATTCGAGCAAATCGAGGCGATAGAGGCATCGGTGGGGACCAGTTCCGTGGATCCCACAGGCACGCTCAAGCTGGTGGCATCGGCGTCTTTTTCGTTGCTTGGACTCACGCCGATGCTGCGAGAATTCATGGAGCGCTACTCGAACGTGAAGCTGCGTCTGACGCTGCTGCATCGTCCGGTCGATCTCGTTGCGGAAGGCTTCGACGTCGGCATCGTCGTGCCGCATCTCGTCAACAGCGGCATGCTGATCAACCGCCCGTTGGTCAAAGTGGCGTCAGTGCTCGTTGCATCGCCGGCGTATCTTTCGCGGCGCGGCACGCCTGTCCGGCCGGCATTGCTGGCATCGCACGAGTTTCTTGCGCCGTCCGCGGACATACACGGATCGACGTGGTCTTTTGTCGGACCATCGGGTGTGGAGGAAAGCGTCGCGCTCGATCCGGCATACGCCGTGAACAGCTCGCACATGTTGCGGCAAGCGGCGCTTTCCGGAATGGGCATTGCGGTACTGCCGGAGAGCTATGTAACGCAGGACGTCGAAACCGGATCACTCGTGCGCCTGCTGCCGGGCTACACGCTCAAGGACGCAGACAAGGAAGTATCGATCGTCTACCCGGGACGCCGACATGTGCCTGCGAAGACGCGCTCATTTGTGGATTTCGCGCTGGCCTACTTCCGCGACCGCGAACCAGTCGAGGCGGATTCCGGAGCATTTCCGAAATAGGAAGACGGCGGCGCCACGCGGCGTGGCCCGATCAAAGAATCGCGGCGCCTTGCGCGTGGATACGCTCGACGAGTTCTTCGCATCGTGCGATCAGCGCAAATCCTTCGCGACGGCGCGCGTCGCGGGTCTTCACGTGCAGATCGCGACGAAATTCCTCCAGTGCGGCAAGCAGCGGCCGATACTGCAGAACACTGGCCGCACCGAAGACGCGATGATGCCAATCCCGCAGATTATCCACCGTGCCACGATCCAGCAACGACCGAAGCGCCACGAGATCTTCGCGGAACGACGATACGAACGCGTCCAGCAACGCCTTCACTGTCGTTTCACTACCCCAGAGTTGAGCCATCGCGCTCAGATCAAGTTCGTCATCATCGCGCGGCCGCACGATGGCAACTTGCGGTGATTGCGTGCGAGAGTCAGGCGCGGCGCTAGCGTTCACCCACCAGCGGTTCAGATGCTCGCGCAAAGTAGCGAGCCGGGTCGGCTTCACGAGACGGTCATCCATGCCCGCATCGCGGCACTTCTGCAACTCGTCGGGCGCGGTGCTCGCCGTGATGCCGAGAATCGGCAGGCGGCGCGCCGTGCCAACTTCATCGGCCCGGATGCGACGCGCGAGTTCGTAGCCCGTCATGTTCGGCATGTGGCAGTCCGTGATCAGGAAACCATAGCGCGTGTCCGCCAACGCAGCGAGCGCCTCAGCGCCATCGTGCACGACGTCGCAGGCAAATCCGAGTAGCGAAAGCTGATTGCGGATCAGTTCCTGGTTCACCGGATGATCTTCGGCCACGAGCACGAGTTTGCCGCTGCGCAGCGCGTCTTCCCGGTCCGGCGCCGCCATCTTCGCTTCGTGGCAGAGCGTGAGTCCCGATGCGATCTGCGGCATGCCGGTCAATGCGGCAACGCAAGCCGCGCCGAGCCCATGCCACGATATCGGATTGACGCTTACGCGGATGTCGTCTTCGAGGATTCGGTATCCGGTCGGCTTTGGTTTTTCGGTGACGTGAATCACGCGCGATCCGAGCGGAGACGCGAGCGTGCGCGTATCGCTCAGAAAGACGATCTCGATGTATTTGAGCGACTCAGGCTCCGATCGCGCGAGTTCATCGGGCGTGTAACGCTGAAACTCCAGACCGAGCGCCTCGCCGTAATGCATGAGCGCAGCCGCCACGTGGTCGTCTTCGATCGCGACGATGCCGCGCTTGCCCCGCAATCCGTCGATCTGATACCGCAAGGTTTCGACCGGCATCGTGAGGCGAACGGTCATCGCAGTCCCGACGCCGACCGCGCTTTCGAGACTCATCGTGCCGCCCATCAACGCGACTAGACGATTGCAGATAGTCAGTCCGAGCCCGGTACCGCCGAAACGGCGCGTCGTGGAAGCCTCCGCTTGCACGAATGGCTCGAACAGGCTTTGCTGAGCCTCCGCGGCAATCCCGATGCCGGTGTCCTTTACACACAGTTCGATGACCTGTTCCGACGCGCGTTGCTCGACCGCGCGCACGTGGAGGGCGACATCGCCTCTGATCGTGAACTTGATCGCGTTGCTCATCAGGTTGAAGAGAACCTGCCTCAGGCGCACGCTATCGCCTCTGACTGTCGCTGCTACTTCCGGCGCCACGTCGACACGCACGCGCAGACCCTTTTCATGTGCCCTTCCGGCGAGCAGACCTACGGCGCCATCCACGAGTTCGCGCAAATCGATCGGAGTCGATTCGATCGTCAACCGGTTGGCCTCGATCTTCGAATAGTCGAGGAGGTCGTCCAGGATCTGCAGGAGCGCACTCGCGGAATCCTGAATCATGCCGAGCATCTGGGACTGATCGGAATTCAGCGATGTGTTCTCGAGTACTTCGACGAGCCCCAGAACGCCGTTCATCGGCGTGCGGATTTCGTGACTCATCATGGCCAGGAAGTCGTCCTTCGCGCGCGATGCCGCTTCGGCGATATCCCGCGCGCGAGCGAGTTCGTCTGCACGGGCATGCTCGACGCTGGCATCGGCCCAATACCCACTCCATACGACGGCGCCATCGTCTTCACGGTGCGCGACGAGGTCCGCGCGAATCCAGCGCGTAATCCCTTCTACGGTCGAGCGGAACTCGGTATGCAGCGGCTCGAGCGTGCGCGCCGACGTTTCGATTTCTTCGAGCAGACGTGCGCTGTCCTCGGCGTGAATGCGCGTCAATGCGTGAATCGGATCATCGGCCAGAGCGAGGACGTCCAAAGCGAGCAACTGCCGGGTATCGCCGTCAATATAGGGAAGGCTGTACGTGCCATCGCTCGCGCGGCGCAACTGGAACACGACGGCTGGCAGCGACCGCGTCACGTCGTGAAGTCGGCGCTCGGTTTGCCGCGCGCGAGTTTCGGCATCGCGGATATCGGTGATGTCGATCATCGTGCCGACGACACCCGCTCGCTCTCCGTTCAACTCCGTGAACGCGCCGGTCCAGAAAAGGCCGCAGCGCGGGTGGTCTTGGTTGTCGGAGAATTCCGCTTCGACTTCATGTCGTTGGCCGGAGGCCAGCGTCATACTGGTCAGTTCGTGTAGCACGCGGCTATGTGCGTCGCCCCACGCCGTCACTTCGAGACTCGTGCGCCCGATGACGTCTTCGCGCCGCACCCCGAGCGCCTCCTCAAAGGCACGATTCACCGTGATGTAGCGGTTTTGCATGTCCTTCGCGACGAGCGGATACGGAACCACCTCCATCATCGTTTGCTGGAAACTGAGTTGCGTACCGAGACGCTGCTCCGTTTCCACGCGCCGGTTCATCTCCTGTTGCAGTCGAATAAAGGCGCGCAGCGTGACGAACAACACTGCGGCAATGCCGATGAGCGCTGGCATCAGACGCAATGCCGTGATGCTCCAGACGGCTGGTTCAGCCGCTTGCACGGTGGCCGATTGCGTCGCCGAGGATTGCGCCAACGCTCGCCTGATCAGCAGGTCGAGCGGCTGTAACTCGGAGTGCATCGCATAGTTCAGCTTTCCCGGCGTGCTCGACGCGACGATCATATCGATCTCGCCCCGTTGAAATGCCGACGCGGCCTTCGCCCAATCGTTGAAGTGCTGCGGTTTGAACGTGACGCCCAGCATTTTCTCGACTGCTTCCAGTGGCGCTTCTGGCCGCTGAAGCGACTCATCGGCGGACTCGCCCGACGCTTCGACCAACCCGACGACGATCGGCTCCAGCGTCCGCAAGTAACTGCGCTCCGGTTCATCGAGTTTGAACGGGACTGCCGCGCTCTTCGGTTCGGGGCGGACGTCAGCGGTTAGCTGCGACGTGCTGGTGTGACTAGGCGGCTCGGCCGCTTGGCTGGACAGCGGCGCGATCATGCCCATCAAGCTGAGAAGAAGCAAACAACGCGCGAACAAAAATCTCAATTCGAACCCCTCGGTACGGCGACTCCGGCCACAAAAAGTTACCTGGCCGGCTGGGCAAGCCCACGAAGAAGTCAATTCGCCGTTTATTGGCGGATGAGTGCCCCTGCGCTTCGCGCCTGCCTGTCAAACCAAATGAGTTGAGTCTGACCCGCAACCTGTCAGAATCGAATCAGAACCGTCCCAATTTGCTCCGAGATTCCGCACGACCGGTGGCCGCGACGTTTCAGATCAGGCAGACCTTCTGCAGATATGCAACCAGTTCCTCTTCGCTTTCGAGGCCCAGCTTGCGCATGCCGCTTCGCTTTTGCGTTGCAATCGTCTTGCGGCTTCGCCCGAAGTGATCCGCGATTTCCTGAATCAGAAGGCCGCGCGCGTAGAGTTGGAACACTTCCCACTCGCGTCGGCTCAATACGCCCGCGCGCGCCGGCGACGTCCCCGACATATGCCTGACCGCCGCCTCCACGCAGGGTGAAAGGAAGCAGCCACCCGCCTCGACCACCGATATCGCGTCGAGCAAATATTCGAGTCCGTCGCGCTTGTCGATCACGCCGTCCACCCCGAGTTGAACGAGGCCCGCCAACATTCGCGTGTGCGAAATCATCGTGAGGACGATGACCTTCGGGCGACTCTCCTGCCACGCCAACCGCCGGAGAAAGCCGATCGAACTGCTTTCGCCGTCGATGCCGTGCATGCCGATATCAGAGAAGACGAAGTCGCACGGGGTCGTATCGACTGCTTCGGCAAGCTCCAATGTGTCCCGAGCCGTCGCGACCACGCGTATCGCGCCGTGGCGCTCCAGGAAGCTTTGAATGCCCTTGATGACGGCCGGATGGTCGTCCGCAACAATCGCCCTTTTAAGCGTTTTTGTTCTCATTGTTTGTGCGTTCTGTTGAGGTTGGTCCGGTGCGCAACAGTCGTCAATCGACTGCGCGCTGTCTCCTTGCCGGCCTCGATTGACTACGCGCCCTCTGCGCGGCGCAATCCGCCTAGATCAATCCGCTGTCCGAGATAAATCGATACAAATCAGCGTCAGTCGATAAATCGAGCTTTCGCATGGCCGCGCACTTTTGTGCGCTGATCGTCTTCACGCTACGGCCGAGGTCCTTGGCGATCTCTGTGACGTTCGCGCCTCGCGCATAACGTTCAATCACTTCCAGTTCGCGGCTCGTTAGTTTCTGCCGAATGAAACGTGCGTGGCTTTCGGCGTCAGCCAGCGCCAGCGTTCTACGAATTCCTGGTCCGAGGTAAGTCTCATTGGCGATGACCGAAACGATGGCTACGTAAATCAGGTCGAGTCTGTCCTCTTTGCTCAGGAACGCATGCGCGCCCGCTTCCAGTGCACGTTTGACGACCGTGGCGTCGTCGTTGCGAGACAGGACGACAATGCGGACCTCGGGATACCGGTTCGCAATATGCTGTATCAACTCGATGCCGTCGCCATAGCGCCCGCCCGGCATGAAGAAGTCGATAATCGCTACGTCACATTCGCCGCGAGCGAGCGACTCTTCGAGCTGTGTCGAATTTGCGTTGCGACTTACCACTTCCACACTGGGAAAATTCCCGGCAAATCGCTCGATTGCAAGGATGACGAGGGGATGATCATCCGCTATCGCCAGTCTTATCCGTTTAGCGTGCGAGAACACTTGGCTCCCGTTCCCGAACTCCATTGACTCAAACCTCTTCTCGTATTGCGGATTCGACTCAGAATCCAAAAATGAAACGGAAGCATCGGATATCGAAGCATTTAGATACATAAGAGGCATCCGAAATGAAAAAAGCAAATCGAAATAATCATCCCAGTCCGCGTGCGCGAACAAAGGCGAACAATCCGGGGTCATTTCTTACACCGAGCTTATTCATCGCATCGCGTTTCTGACGACTAACGGTGCGGACATCGCGCTCGAGTTCTTTCGCGATCTCCGTAATTGAATGACCTTTGGCAAACAAGCGAACGACTTCGATCTCTCGCGGAGAAAGCCGCGGTTCCTCATCGGAAAAGTCGGTCTCCGTTCCCGCCTCCGCGAGCGCGGCGACAAACGACGCGCTGACGAAGCGCCGTCCGACGCTCGCATGCCGCACGGCCGTCCCCACGAGTTCGATCGGCTCGGCCTTGCTGACGAGACTCATGGCGCCAGCGTTCAGAATGGAGCGCAGGATCGCGACGTTGCTTACGCTGGTGAGCACGACGATGCTAATGTCCGCGAACTCCTGACGCACCTTGCGGATGAGACGAAGGCCGTCATTTGCATCGACTCCCGGCTCGGGCATGGCGAAGTCTGTGACCAAAACGTCGCATGGCGTGACGGCGAGCTCGGCCAGCAAAGTGCTCGCATTATTCGCCTCGCCGACGACCTCCATTCCGTGGTCTGCGGCAAAGAGCCCTTTCATCCCTAGGAGTACGAAAGGATGATCGTCAGCCAATACGATTCGAAGCTTCAAGGGGCCCCCGTTCAGGTTGTTGGTCTTGGTGAGTTTGCTTGGGTCGGCCTTGCTCGGGGGATTAATCCGAGGCCAATCGACATAGGCATGTTTCGTCCGAATTTGTGTTTAGTTAAATACGACGAACAAATTCGCTTACAAATACCTAAATCAATGACGGCAAGCAAATAATTACTACTCTTGTATTTTCTTGAAAAATCACTTTAAAAATAGATTGCGAATATTTAACAGACCATAGGAGAAGTCCGATTAGGCTTCGAAGCCTCTCGGTTTCAATCCGGGCGCACCCGTCGTCCATGCGATTCCGAGAGATTAATATGCGCAGGCGGGAAAAGGGTGAGCGGGCAACATAATTCAGAAAACGCCCTGCCGGGACGAAAAAAATGGGCCTCGGGCTGTGTCAGCCGGAGGCCCATCTTTCGATGCGCGAATCGTTATCGGTGGGTCAGAACGGGATATCGTCGTCCATGTCGTCGAAGCCGCCGCCTGCCGGCGCACTCGGACGGCTCGAACCGCCGCCGGCGCCACCAGCGCCGCCCGCGCCGCCGCCGCTCGGGCGTCCGCCCGCGGGTGCGCGCCCGCCGCCGCCGGAACGCTCCATCGGCGCGCTGCGGCTGTAGCCGCCGTCATCGCCGCCGCCGGCCGCGCCGCCACGGCCGCCGAGCATCTGCATCTGATCCGCGACGATCTCCGTCGAATAGCGTTCCTGGCCCGATTGGTCGGTCCATTTGCGCGTGCGGATACGCCCTTCGATATACACCGACGAGCCCTTCTTCAGATATTCGTTCACGATCTCCGCGAGTCGGCCGAAGAACGCCACGCGATGCCACTCCGTGAGTTCCTTGAACTCGTTGGAGGCCTTGTCCTTGTATCGGTCCGTCGTCGCGAGACGAATGTTCGCCACGGCGTCGCCGCTCGGGAGGTAGCGGGTTTCCGGGTCGGCGCCCAGATTGCCCACGAGAATGACCTTGTTGACTGATGCCATGATTTCTCCGGTAGATTCCTTGCTAACTGTCAGCCGAATGCTGCAATCGGACCGATTCCGTCTTCAGACGTAATTCGTCCACACCATGCCGGCTTGATTCGATGATTCAAATATCTCTCAGGCGGCGCGCCCGGTTCTGCGCGGCGGCGGTTTCATCCATGCCGCGACGAGGAGCCACGCGAGCACCAGCACCGAACAAGCGTAGAAGACCGCGCTCGGCCCGTCGAGCTTCAGCAGCCAGCCGCCGATCACCCCGCCAAGCGCAAGGCCGATCGACTGTGTCGTGTTGTACACGCCCGCCGCCGCGCCCTTTCTCGTGCCCGGTGCGAGCTTCGACACGAGCGACGGCTGCGACGCCTCCAGCACGTTGAAGCCGAGAAAGTACACGAACAGAATGGCAGCCACGGACCACAGCGTATGGGGAGCGGCGCCCAATAACAACTGGCCGATCAGGATAAGCCCGATCGCACTCAGCATGACGCTCTTCATTTTTCCACGTTTCTCGGCGGCGATGATTGCCGGAACCATCATCACGAAAGCGAGCGCCATCACCGGCAGGTAAATCTTCCAGTGCGACGCGACCGGCAGTCCGCCTTCCTCCAGAATGCGCGGCACGACGAGAAACAGCGCCGTCTGGGTGGCGTGCAGCACGAGCACCCCGAAGTTCAAACGGAGCAACTCGACGTTGTGCAGCACTTCGGCGAACGGTGCCTTCACGTGGACCGGATGCGCCGGCGGATCCGGCACGATCCAGAACACCACGCCGATCGCGAGGATCGACAGCACGCCGATGACCGTGAATAGCCCGCTCATGCCGACCCAGTGAAACACGATGGGCGCGCCGACGATCGCCACCGCGAACGACACGCCGATGCTGCCGCCGACCATCGCCATCGCCTTGGTGCGGTTTTCCTCGTGGGTCAGATCGGCAATGAACGCGATCACCGCCGACGACACCGCGCCCATGCCCTGAATCACACGCCCGGCGATGATCCACGCCATCGAATGCCCGATGGCCGCGACAAAGCTTCCGATCGCGAACACCAGCAAGCCGAACGCGATGACGGGCTTGCGTCCGAACTTGTCGGAAACCCAGCCGTAGAAGATGTAGAGCATGGACTGCGTGACGCCGTACGCGCCGAGCGCGATGCCGACGAGCAGCACGTTGTCGCCGCCGGGGATGGTTTTCGCATAGATGGAAAACACCGGCATGATCATGAAAAGACCGAGCATCCGCAGCGCGAAGATGGCGGCGAGCGACACGGTCGCCCGCAGCTCCGGCGCGGAGAGACGTGTAGACGTGGCAGACGGATTGGACATCAGAAACGGGAAAAGGATGAGGGTCGCGTATGGCCTGGCCTGCGGCGCAGCCAGGCGCGGTCGCCTTGTTCTTGCTCGAAACGGCACTATATGGAACGCATCGTGTGCGCGTACAGCTCGTCGCGCCGGCGCTCGCCCCGCAGATGGCCAGCAAGTCCCCGCGCCGGCCGATTGGCGTGCATCCGGCCCTTGGGCCCGGGAGCTGCGCCCTTTAAAAGTCGTTATAGTAGCAGGTTTGGCCCTCTCTCTTTCCGCCCGGCAATGGCTGTATGGCCCGTCCGTGCAGATGAAAGCGCCGCTGAAATCATCCGAAAGCACCCGAAAAACGCCGGAACGAACTCGTGGAAGAAATTCGCATTCGTGGGGCTCGCACCCACAATCTGAAGAACGTCAATCTCGACTTGCCGCGCCACAAGCTGATCGTGATCACGGGGCTGTCCGGGTCGGGCAAGTCGTCGCTCGCGTTCGACACCCTTTATGCGGAAGGCCAGCGCCGTTATGTGGAAAGCCTCTCGGCGTATGCGCGGCAATTTTTGCAGTTGATGGAAAAGCCGGACGTCGATCTGATCGAAGGTTTGTCGCCCGCCATTTCGATCGAGCAGAAAGCCACGTCGCACAATCCGCGCTCGACTGTCGGCACCGTCACGGAAATCCACGACTATTTGCGTCTTTTGTACGCGCGCGTCGGTACGCCTTACTGCCCGGATCATCTGATCCCGCTGGAGGCGCAAAGCGTCTCGCAAATGGTCGATGCCGCGCTCGCGCTGCCCGAAGAAACCAAGCTGATGATCCTCGCGCCGGTGGTGGCGGATCGCAAGGGCGAGCACGTCGAACTGTTCGAGGAAATGCAGGCGCAGGGTTTCATCCGTTTTCGCATCCGCTCGGGCGGCGGCACGGCGAACGAGGGCGTCGCGAAAATCTACGAAGTCGATTCGCTGCCGAAGCTCAAGAAGAACGACAAACACACGATCGACATCGTGATCGACCGCCTGAAGGTGCGCCCGGACATGAAGCAGCGCCTCGCGGAATCGTTCGAAACCGCGCTGCGTCTGGCCGATGGCCGCGCGATCGCGCTCGAAATGGACACGGACAAGGAAAAGCTCTTCAGCTCGAAGTTCGCGTGCCCGATCTGCTCGTACTCGCTGCCGGAACTGGAGCCGCGCCTTTTCTCGTTCAACAATCCGATGGGCGCGTGCCCCGAGTGCGATGGCCTCGGCCAGATCACGTTCTTCGATCCGAAGCGCGTGGTCGCGCATCCGTCGCTGTCGCTCGCGGCGGGCGCGGTGAAGGGCTGGGACCGGCGCAACCAGTTCTATTTCCAGATGCTGCAGAGTCTCGCGGCGTTCTATGAATTCGAGATCGACGCGCCGTTCGAAGACCTGCCCGAGAAAGTGCGCAAGATCCTCCTGTACGGCTCGGGCAAGCAGGCGATTCCCTTCTCCTACATCAACGAGCGCGGGCGCGCGTCGGTTCGTGAGCATGCGTTCGAAGGCATCATCCCGAATCTGGAGCGGCGCTATCGCGAGACGGATTCCGCCGCCGTGCGCGAGGAACTCGCGAAATACCAGAACAATCAGCCCTGCCCGGCCTGCGAAGGCACGCGTCTGCGGCGCGAGGCGCGCTTCGTGAAAGTCGGCGCCGACGATCAGGCACGCGGCATCTACGAAATCAGCGGCTGGCCGCTGCGCGATGCGCTCGGCTATTTCCAGACGCTGCGCCTCGAAGGCGCGAAGGGCGAAATCGCCGACAAGGTGATCAAGGAAATCGTCGCGAGGCTCTCGTTTCTGAACAATGTCGGGCTGGATTATCTGTCGCTGGAACGTAGCGCCGAAACGCTTTCCGGCGGCGAGGCGCAGCGCATCCGGCTCGCGTCGCAGATCGGCTCCGGGCTCACCGGCGTGATGTACGTGCTCGACGAGCCGTCCATCGGCTTGCATCAGCGCGACAACGACCGGCTCATCGACACGCTCAAGCATCTGCGCGATATCGGCAATTCGGTGATCGTGGTGGAGCACGACGAGGACATGATCCGCATGGCGGATTACGTCGTCGATATGGGACCGGGCGCGGGCGTGCATGGCGGCGTGATCGTCGCGCAGGGCACGCCGGTTCAGGTGCAGAAAGACGCGAACTCGATCACCGGCCAGTATCTGTCCGGCAAGCGCACGATCAGTTACCCGACCGAGCGCACCGCGCCGGACGAGCGCATGCTGCGCATCGTCGAGGCGCACGGCAACAATCTGAAACGCGTGACGCTGGACCTGCCTGTCGGACTTTTGACCTGCGTGACGGGCGTGTCCGGCTCGGGCAAGTCGACGCTCATCAACGACACGCTGCAGCACGCGGTCGCGCAGCATCTGTACGGCTCGGCAACGGAGCCTGCGCCGTACGAGTCGATCGAAGGTCTGGAGCATTTCGACAAGGTGATCGCCGTCGATCAATCGCCCATCGGCCGTACGCCGCGCTCGAATCCGGCCACCTACACGGGCCTCTTCACGCCGATCCGCGAACTGTTCGCGGGCGTGCCGGCGGCCAAGGAGCGCGGCTACGATCCGGGCCGCTTCTCGTTCAACGTGAAGGGCGGACGCTGCGAAGCCTGTCAGGGCGACGGCGTGCTGAAGGTGGAAATGCACTTTCTGCCGGACGTCTACGTGCCCTGCGACGTATGCCACGGCAAGCGCTACAACCGCGAAACGCTCGAAGTCCAGTACAAGGGCAAGAACATCAGCGAAGTACTGGATCTGACGGTCGAGGCGGCGCACGAGTTCTTCAAGGCGGTGCCGGTGGTCGCGCGCAAGCTGAGAACGCTGCTCGATGTCGGTCTCGGCTACATCAGGCTCGGCCAGTCCGCGACCACGCTGTCGGGCGGTGAAGCCCAGCGGGTGAAGCTTTCGCTGGAACTGAGCAAGCGCGATACCGGTCGGACGCTATATATCCTCGATGAACCGACGACCGGATTGCACTTCCACGATATCGCGCTGCTGCTCGAAGTGATCCATCGGCTGCGAGATCAGGGCAACACGGTCGTCATCATCGAGCATAATCTCGACGTGATCAAAACCGCCGACTGGGTGATCGACCTCGGTCCGGAAGGCGGTGCGGGCGGCGGCCAGATCATCGCCCAGGGCACGCCGGAGCAGGTCGCGAAGTCAAAAGCGAGTTTTACCGGCAGATATCTGGCACCCTTGCTGCAACGGGCCAAATCGGCGGCCTGAACCACGGCGCCGGGCCTCGTGGCCGGGCGCTGCCAGCCGGACTGTTGGAATGCGCCGCGTGTCGCGGCACGAATAACCGTCGTACGCAGCAGGGGAAAGGAACGCAGTCATGCCGAAGCGCAACGAAGCTGCCAACGAGGAGGCGCGGGTACGGGACCTGCCCACACGCCACGTCAGGCTGACGAGCGACATGAGCTTGCCGAAGCTGTCGGCGGTGGAGATCGGCAGCTATATCCTCGCGCTCTTCGCGATGTGGCTGGTCCTCGATCTGAAACTGCTGGGCGGCCTTCTCGCCGGCATGCTCGTGTTCCAGCTCGTCCACATGATCTCGCCGGTCATCGAACGTCACGTGGTGAGCAAGGGCGCCCGGCTCATTGCGGTCGGGCTGATTTCCGCGATCATCGTCGGCGGGCTGACGGGCGCGACCGTCGCCACCATCGAGCATTTCGAGCACGACGTGCCGAGCCTGCAAAAGCTGCTCGACCAGTTGATGACCATCACGTCGAGCGCGCGCCTGCGCGTGCCAGACTGGATCGCGAACTATCTGCCGGTCGATGCCGGCCAGATGAAGGACAAAGCTACCGAGCTGATGCACAGGCACGCCGAAATGCTTCAGCAAGGCGGCAAGGAGATGGCGCGCGGCTTCGGGCATATCCTGATCGGCATGATCATCGGCGCGATCATCGCGGTCAGCGCACCGCGGCCGTCGAATCATCGCTTGCCGCTGTCCACGGCGCTCATCGCGCGCGTGTCGCGCTTCGCCGACGCGTTTCGCCGCATCGTGTTCGCGCAGATCAAGATTTCGGCGATCAACGCGGTCTTCACCGCGCTTTATCTGCTCGTCGCGCTGCCGGTCTTTCACGAGCGATTGCCGCTCTCCAAGACGCTCGTGCTGGTGACGTTCATCGTCGGGCTGCTGCCGGTGATCGGCAATCTGATCTCCAATACGATCATCGTCGGGATTTCGCTGTCGGTGTCGTTCGGCACGGCGGTCGCGTCGCTCGCGTTCTTGATCGTCATCCACAAGCTCGAATACTTCCTGAATGCGCGCATCATCGGCGGCCAGATCGAGGCGCGCGCGTGGGAACTGCTTCTCGCGATGCTCGCAATGGAAGCCGCATTCGGCATTCCGGGCGTGGTCGCCGCGCCGATTTTCTACGCGTATATCAAGCGTGAGCTGATTTATCTGCGGCTCGTCTGATTCGATCCGATCGCCATAAACGAAAACGCCCGCAATTTCTTACGGGCGTTTCTGCATTTGAAGGGCGATTAACGGAACACGACCGTTTTGTGCCCGTTCAAAAGAATGCGATGCTCCGCGTGCCATTTCACCGCGCGCGCGAGCGTCACGCATTCGACGTCGCGGCCGATCGCCGTCAGTTGATCCGGCGTCATGTTGTGATCGACCCGCTCCACTTCCTGCTCGATGATCGGGCCTTCGTCGAGATCGGACGTGACATAGTGCGCGGTCGCGCCGATCAGCTTCACGCCGCGGTCGAACGCCTGATAGTACGGCTTCGCGCCCTTGAAGCTCGGCAGAAACGAGTGATGGATGTTGATCGCGCGGCCCGCGAGTTTCTCGCACATGTTCGCCGACAGAATCTGCATGTAACGCGCGAGCACGACGAGATCCGTGTCGTGCTGATCGACGATTTCCAGCACGCGCGCTTCCTGCGCAGCCTTTGCATCCGGCGTCGACTTCAGCAGCGGCAGATGATGGAACGGAATGTCGTAGCTCGCGGCGAGTTGATAGAAATCCTTGTGATTCGAGATGATCGCCGGAATCTCGATCTGCAACTGGCCGGTGCGATAGCGGAACAGCAGATCGTTCAGGCAGTGCCCGATCTTCGACACCATGATGACGACACGCGGCTTCACCGAAGCGTCGTGCAGTTCCCAGCGCATGCCGAATTCATCGGCGAGGTCGCTGAACGACTTGCGCAGCGCGTCGATACCGGGATCGCCGCCGACTTGCTGAAAATGCACGCGCATGAAGAACTCGCCCGTGCGGCTGTCGCCGAACTGCGCGGAGTCGAGGATATTGGCGCCGAGGTTGAACAGGAAACCCGACACGGCATGCACGATTCCCGGCCGGTCCGGGCACGACAACTTCAGATAGAAACTATGTTCGGTCGACATGACCTTTCCTCGTTCGTTTGATTCTTTGTGTTCAGAGCGGCGGCGGATCGAAGAGCGTGTCGATACCTTCGCACGCGTCTTCGTCGATCCACTGGTGGCGCAGCATGCAATCGAGCGTCGCGAGACTGGCGTCGACGGTGAGCTTGCCCTCCTCGATCCAGCGCGCGACCTCTTCGATACGTGCAAGACGATGCTCGCCGACTTCGCCGTCCTGGTTGTGCGGCGCGAAATCGGGTGGCAGCGAGACGTCGTAGACGAAGATCTGCTCGGCCTGCGTGCCTTCGGGCAAAGATTGCAGCACATGGAGCGTGCGGCCGCGCTCGGCGGTTTGCGCGAGCGCGGCGCTCATGCCCGCCTCTTCCCAGCATTCCTTCACGAGCGTCGGCATCAGCTCGAAGCCCCAGCCGATGCCGCCCGCCACGATGTTGTCGAGCATGCCGGGATCGGTCGCCTTCGTCTCGCTGCGACGCGCGATCCACAACTGCGGCGCCTTATCGCGATATTTTACGATGCCGTTCAGATGCACCGCGTAGGTCATCGTGCCGAAGAAGCGCGACGCCGCACGCTCGATGAACGCGAGCGGCGGCGCGTCGAAGTCGTTGCGGATCGCGTAGGTTTCGTCGCGCCAGCCGGGAATCCGGCCTTCCGCGTACAACGCGCCGATGACCGCGCCGAGCGCGGCGCTGCGCGTATTCACATCGGCGAGCGAGGCGTTCAGCCGAACCGATGTTTCGTCGATCTCGAAGACGTCGGGCCAGCGCCGCAGCGCGTCGACATCGGTGCGGCGAATCCAGCCGACGCGTTCATCGCCGATGAAAAACGGCGCGTGCGCGGCGGCATCGAAATGGCGCGCGGAAATAATGGCAGGCAGCGTCATGCACAAACCCCGGTCAGCGCAAGGCGACGCGAACGCCCAGCAGGATGAACGTCGCACCCGCGAGCCGGTCGAGCCATACGCCGACGCGCGGACGGCGCTTCAGCCATACGCCGATCATCCCCGCGCCGATGCCGAAGAGCGAAAACACGACGACCGTCTGCAACATGAACAATCCGCCGAGCTCGAACATCTGAAGCATCACGCTCTGCGCGCCGTGTGGATCGACGAATTGCGGCAGGAACACGATGAAGAACAGCGTGACTTTCGGATTCAGCATGTTGCCGATCACGCTCTGGCGGAACACGGTCGAAAGCGGCTGGCTCGGGCGCGCGTGCGCCGTCGAGAGACCATGACTGCGCAGCGCCTTGATGCCGATCCAGACGAGATACGCCGCGCCCGCGAGCTTCACCGCCTGAAACGCGACCGGCGACGACCGCAGCAGCGCCGCGATGCCGAGCGCGGCGAGCGTCGTATGGAAGATCACGCCGAACGCGAAGCCGAGCGCGGCGACGACGCCCGCGAGACGTCCTTGCGAGATGCCGCGCGCGAGCACTTGCAGATTGTCCGGGCCGGGCGCAACCGTGATCGCGACCGATGCTGCAAGAAAGAGCAGAAAGTTGGGCATCTCAATGTCCGCCGAATTCGCACACGGTATAGAGCGGCACGCCGTTCGCGCGCAGCAGTTTCGAGCCGCCGAGATCCGGCAGATCGATAATCGCGGCCGCTTCCACCACTTCCGCGCCTAGCCGTTCGAGCAGAATCTTGCCGGCCATCATCGTGCCGCCTGTCGCGACCAGATCGTCGACGATCACCACGCGATCGCCCGGCTTGCACGCATCCTCGTGAATCTCGACGGTCGCGCTGCCGTACTCCAGGTCGTACGACTGCGAGAGCGTCTTGTGCGGCAGCTTGCCCTTCTTGCGGATCGGCACGAAGCCGAGACTCAGTTCGTACGCGAGAATCGGCCCGATGATGAAGCCGCGCGCATCCATGCCGGCGATCACGTTGACGTTCTCGTCGATATAGCGCTGCACGAACAGGTCGATCAGCATGCGCAGCGCCTTACGGTCTTGCAGGATCGTCGTGATGTCGCGGAACTGCACGCCGGGCTGCGGCCAGTTCTCGACGGTGCGCACGCGCTCCTTGATGAAACGCGCGGCGTCGAGCGGTGCGTTCGAGGGGGTAATGGACATGACTTCTCCGGAGTCCGCGCCGTGAGGCCGCGCGTTCGCCTTGGTGACAAAAGAGGATGACTACGCCGCCCGGCGGTTGCGCGAGAGCCGTTCCTCGGCTTGCGCAAGCACTTCGGGCAGGCCGCGCAGCACGACGATATCGTTCGCGCGCAGCTTGGTTTCGGGGTCGGGTTCGACGCCCCGGATGCCGTGGCGCCGGATCGCGGTCACCTCGACTCCATTGCCGACGAGTCCGAGATCGTCGAGCGAATGCCCGACGGCTTCGGAATTTGCGTCGATCGGTACGGATTGTAGCCGCACCTGCTCGTGGCCATCGTCGTCGTCGACATCGTCGGCGCCGTGGAAGTAGCCGCGCAGGAGGCTGTAGCGCGCGTCGCGCATTTCCTCGACGCGCCGCACGACGCGCCGCATCGGCACGCCCATTAGCACGAGCGTGTGCGACGCGAGCATCAGACTGCCTTCCACGATCTCCGGAATCACTTCCGTCGCGCCCGCGGCGGTGAGCTTTTCGAGATCGGCGTCATCGACCGTGCGCACGATCACGGGCAAGGTCGGCGCGAGCTCGTGAATGTTGTGCAGCACGCGCAGCGCGGACGGCGTGTTCGCGTAGGTGATCGCGACGGTCGCCGCGCGATGCAGCCCCGCCGCGAGCAGCGACTCGCGCCGCCCGGCATCGCCGAACACGACCGATTCGCCCGCCGCCGCGGCCGCCGCGACGCGGTCCGGGTCCAGATCCAGCGCGACATACGAAATGCCTTCCTGCTCCAGCATGCGCGCGAGGTTCTGCCCCGCGCGGCCGTAGCCGCAGATGATCACGTGGCCGCTCTGCTTGAGGCTCTGCGTTGCGATCTTCGTCATCTGCAGCGATTGCAGCATCCATTCCGTCGACGACAGCCGCAGCACGATCCGGTCCGCGTTCTGGATGATGAACGGCGCGGCGAGCATCGAGAGCAGCATCGCGGAGAGAATCGCCTGCAGGATGGTCGAGTTGACGAGATGCGAATCGAGGATCAGGTTCAGCAGCACGAAACCGAATTCGCCTGCCTGCGCAAGCCCGAGGCCCGTGCGCATCGCGACGCCCGGCGCCGCGCCGAACGCACGCGCGAGACCGGTGATCATCACGGCTTTGAGCAGGATCGGCACGACGAAAAAGCCGAGCACGAGAAGCGGATGTTCCCAGATCACGCGCGGATTCAGCAGCATGCCGGTGGTCACGAAGAACAGCCCGAGCAGCACATCGCGAAACGGCTTGATGTCTTCTTCCACCTGATGCCGATACGGCGTCTCGGCGATCAGCATGCCCGCGATGAACGCGCCGAGCGCGAGCGACAGGCCGAACTTGTCGGTGATGAACGCCGCGCCCAGCGTCACCAGCAGCAGGTTCAGCATGAACAGCTCTTGCGAGCGGCGTCGCGCGACGAGATCGAACCAGCGCGTCATGAACTTCTGGCCGATGAAGAGCAGGACCGTCAACGCGACGACGATCTTCACCGCCGCGATGCCGAGCCACATCGCGAGCTGAGACGAATTGCCGTTGCCGAACGCCGCGATGATGATGAGCAGCGGCACGACCGCCAGATCCTGGAACAGCAGCACGCCGAAGATGTTGCGGCCATGCTCCGATTCGAGTTCGAGCCGCTCCGCGAGCAGCTTGCTGACAATGGCGGTGGAGGACATGGACATCGCGCCGCCGAGCGCGAAGCTCGCCTGCCACGACATCTCCATCCAGAAATTGGCGATCCAGCCGAAGATCAGCGCGAGCGCGATCGTCGCTGCGACCTGACTCGCGCCGAGGCCGAACACGATGCGCCGCATCGAGCGCAGTTTGGAGAGCGAGAATTCGAGCCCGATGGAGAACATCAGGAAGACGACGCCGAATTCGGCGAGATGCTGCGCGCGGTCAGAATCCGGCGCGATACCCGCTGCATGCGGTCCCACGATGATGCCGACCGTCAGATAGCCGAGCATCGGCGGCAGGTTGAAATAGCGAAATACGACGACGCCTGCCACGGAGCAGAGCAGCAGCAACAGCGTCATTTCGAGCGGAGAGGTCATCCGGCTAGCGTCCTCGTTCGTCAGTGTTCCGAGGCGCGTGCTTCAGGCGCTCCGGCATCTTAAAAAGGCCCCTGACGACAGGGCTTGCGGGGGCGGATAGGCGGCGGCGCGCCGCGCTCCCGGCGGGGCGGCTGAGAAACGCCTTTGCTATACTCCGCGCAT
This sequence comes from Caballeronia sp. EK, assembly GCF_014384845.1. Classification (NCBI taxonomy): domain Bacteria; kingdom Pseudomonadati; phylum Pseudomonadota; class Betaproteobacteria; order Burkholderiales; family Burkholderiaceae; genus Caballeronia; species Caballeronia sp. EK. Next base: position 66,551 of record NZ_JACSUE010000009.1, on the reverse strand, counting down.
GATAGCGAAAATCAATGGCGACCGGGCACTGGCGCTGGCTCGCAACGTAATCCAGATCGAAGCCGACGCCGTTCGCGGGCTTTCCGAACTTCTCGACGAAAACTTCACGAGCGCGGTCGAAACGCTGCTCGCCTGTCGCGGCCGCGTGGTCGTATCGGGCATCGGCAAGTCGGGCCATGTCGCGCGCAAATTCGCCGCGACGCTCGCGAGCACCGGCACGCCCGCGTTCTTCGTGCATCCGGCCGAAGCGAGCCACGGCGACCTCGGCATGGTCACCGCCGACGACATCTTCATCGCGCTGTCCAATTCGGGCGAAACCGAGGAGCTTGTTGCCATTCTGCCGCTCATCAAGCGGCTCGGGGCGAAGCTGATCGCGATCACCGGCCGTCCCGAATCGAGTCTCGCGCAATTGGCCGACATGCACCTCAACGCACGCGTCGAAAAGGAAGCGTGCCCGATGAATCTCGCGCCCACGGCCAGCACGACCGCCGCGATGGCGCTCGGCGACGCGCTCGCCGTCGCCGTGCTCGATGCGCGCGGCTTCGGCCCCGACGACTTCGCGCGCTCGCATCCGGGGGGCGCGCTCGGGCGACGTCTTCTCACCTACGTGCGCGACGTCATGCGCGTGGGCGACGAAGTGCCGGTCGTATCGCTCGACGCGACCGTTTCGGACGCGCTCTTCCAGATCACCGACAAGCGCATGGGCATGACGGCGGTCATCGACGAAAACCGTCACGTCCACGGTATTTTCACCGACGGCGACCTGCGCCGCATCCTGCAGCGCGACGGCGATTTCCGAGCGCTGAAGCTCGTGGATGTCATGACGCGCAATCCGCGCACGATCGCGCCGGATCATCTCGCGGTCGAAGCCGTGGAACTGATGGAGCGCTATCGCATCAATCAGATGCTGGTCGTGGACGCCGATGCCACTTTGATCGGCGCACTGAACATGCACGACCTCTTCTCCAAGAAGGTAATCTGATGGCGCAGAAGCCTCTCACCGCCGCCGAACGCGCGAGCCGCCTCAAGTTGATGGTATTCGACGTCGACGGCGTTTTCACCGACGGCAGCCTCTTCTTCACCGCCGACGGCGACGCGATGAAGTCGTTCAATTCGCTCGACGGCCACGGCGTGAAGATGCTGCAGTCCGTCGGCGTGCAGACGGCCATCATCACGGGCCGGCAGTCGGGCATCGTCGCGGCGCGTGCGCGCGAACTGGGCATCACGCATCTCTATCAGGGCGTCGCCGACAAAACCGTCGCGCTCGCCGAACTGCTCGATGCGACAGGCATCGCCGCCGACGAATGCGGCTATATGGGCGACGACTGGCCCGACCTCGCGGTGATGCGCCGCTGCGGCTTTGCGGCCGCGCCCGCGAACGCGCATCCCGAAGTGATCCAGCGCGTGCACTGGGTCGCGGAAGCGCGCGGCGGACACGGTGCCGTGCGCGAAGTCTGCGACGCGATCCTGCGCGCGCAACATCGCTACGACGAACTGCTCGCCGCGGCGCTCGGAGGCTGAAGCCCATGCAACGCCCCGGAAAGCTCGCCTCGCTCCTGCCGCTCGTCGCGATGGCGGCGCTGGCCGGCATCACCTACTGGCTGCTGCAAGCCACGCTGCCTCCCGCGCAGCAGGCGCCCGCACCGGAGAAGCGCCACACGCCCGACTACTTCGCCAACAACTTTTCCGTTTCCGAGCTCGACGCCACCGGCACGACGCAATATCGTCTGACGGCGAAATCGATGGTGCATTACGAAGACGACGAGAACAGCGACCTGACGCTGCCCGCAATGCGCATGTTCCAGCCGCTGAAGCCGACCGTCACGGCGACAGCCCTGCGCGGCACGGTCAACGGCGACGTCTCGATCGTCGATCTTTACGACGACGCACGCATCGTGCGCGCGGCCGGCTACGGAGATCCGCAGATGCAGGCCGATTCGCAGCATTTTCGCGTGCTGGTGAACGACGATGTCATCGAAACGGAAAAACCGGTTAGACTTCAGCGCGGCCCGTCCGTGATGACCGCCTCTGGCATGAACTACAACAACGTGACCCGGGTAATGAAGCTCTTCGGTAACGTGCGCGGTGCAATCGCCGCCACGGATATCAACGGCGGCTCGTCCAAGTAATCCCGGCACTCCCATCCGAATTGTGACTGCATGAACGAAAGGTACCCTCGTCCCGATGGCGGCCATGCGCGCGCAACGCCCGCGCGCCGCGCCGTGCACGCCTCGCGGGCCGGGCTCGCCGCCGCGCTGACCATCGCCGCTGCGCTGGCCGCGCTGCCCGCGCACGCCGAAAAGGCCGACCGCGACAAACCGCTCAACATCGAAGCGGACAACATGTCCTACGACGATCTCGGCCAGAAGAACATCTTCACCGGCCACGTCGTCGCGACCAAAGGCACGATCGTCATCAAGGCCGACCGCGTGGAAGTCACGCAGGACCCGCAGGGCTATCAGTACGCGACCGGCACGTCGAGCGGCAACAATCTCTCGTACTTCCGCCAGAAGCGTGACGGCCTCGACGAATACATCGACGGCAACGCGGTCCGCATCGACTACGACGGCAAGAACGACTTCACGAAGCTCACGACACGCGCCGTCGTGCGCCGCCTGCAAGGCCTGACCAAAGTTCAGGACGAAGTGCACGGCAGCGTGATCACCTACGACGGCCAGAAGGACTTCTACACGGCGACCGCGGGCAAGGACCAGGCCGGTCCCGGCAATCCGAACGGCCGGGTGCGCGCAATGCTCGCGCCGCGCTCGGGCGGCGCCGCGCCGCTGAACGGCTCGCCGGCCACGCTTTCTCCGTCGAACACCATTCAAGGAAACCCGCAGCAGTGAATTCGACCTCCATGCCCCACCGCAAGCCGGAAGGCCAATCGAGTTCGCTCGTCGTCCGCAATCTGAAGAAGCGATACGGGTCGCGCACCGTGGTGAAGGATGTGTCGCTCGATGTAAAGAGCGGTGAAGTGGTCGGCCTGCTCGGTCCGAACGGCGCGGGGAAGACCACGTCGTTCTATATGATCGTCGGTCTCGTGCCGCTCGATGCCGGTGAAATCGACCTCGACGGCAACTCGATCAGCCTTTTGCCGATCCATCAGCGCGCGCACCTCGGATTGTCGTATCTGCCGCAGGAAGCCTCGGTGTTTCGCAAGCTCACCGTCGAGCAGAACATTCGCGCGGTGCTCGAACTGCAGAGCGACGAAGCGGGCAAACGCCTGTCAAAAGACGCCATAACACAGCGCGCAGAAGCCTTGCTCGACGAGTTGCAGATCGCGCATCTGCGCGAGAATCCGGCGCTGTCTCTGTCGGGCGGCGAGCGCCGTCGCGTCGAGATTGCGCGCGCGCTCGCGACCAATCCGAGCTTCATTCTGCTCGACGAACCGTTCGCGGGCGTCGATCCGATCGCCGTGCTGGAAATCCAGAAGATCGTGAAGTTTCTGAAGCAGCGCAACATCGGCGTTTTGATCACGGACCACAACGTGCGCGAGACGCTCGGCATCTGCGATCACGCGTACATCATCAGCGACGGCAGCGTGCTCGCGGCAGGCGCGCCGGGCGAAATTATCGAAAACGAGAGCGTACGCCGCGTCTATCTCGGCGAGCATTTCCGCATGTGAAACACGCTCGCAAAAACGGCGAGTATCGTGCGCCGCATCATGCGACAGCAGCAAAACTTACGTGCCGCCCCTTCGGGCGGCATGCGCTTTTTTGGAATCCCCGCGAGGTTTCGCGCGCGTGGCAAACTCTCTACAATGAAATAAAACCTTGCCATGAAAGCCAGCCTCCAACTTCGCCTCTCGCAGCATCTTGCGCTGACCCCGCAACTTCAGCAGTCCATCCGGCTGCTGCAGTTGTCGACGCTCGAACTGCAGCAGGAAGTCGCGATGGCCGTCGCTCAGAATCCGCTGCTCGAGAATGACGACGACTGGATCACGAGCCCGCTGCGCGTCGCGGCGGACGGCTCGCTGATCGCGGCGCCGAACACGCCGAGCACGCCGCCCGATTCGATGATGAGCAACGGCTCGTCATCGAGCAGTTCCAGTTCCGAACGTTCGGAAAATAGCGAACCGCAGGGCGTCGACGAATACAACGGAATGGGTTCGGACAGCGCTCAGGATTCCAGTTCGTGGAACCTCGAGGACTACGGCCGTTCGAACAACGCGTCCGACGACGACGATCTCCCGCCGCTGCAAATCCACGAATCGACCACGACGCTGCGCGACCATCTGACCTCGCAGTTGCGCATGACCGCGGCGAATCAGCGCGATCGTGCGCTCGTCACGTTTCTGATCGAATCGCTGGACGAGGACGGGTATCTGACATCATCGCTCGATGAAGTTCAGACCGATCTTCCCGAAGAGCTCGAAGTCGATCTCGACGAGTTGAGCGCGGCGCTCGCGCTGCTGCAAAGCTTCGATCCGCCCGGCGTGGGCGGACGATCGGCATCGGAATGCCTGAAGCTGCAGTTGCTGCGGCTCGACGGCTCGCCCACGCGCACGCTCGCGCTCGATATCGTCACGAATCATCTTGAACTGCTCGCGGCGCGCGACTTCACGCGTCTGCGCAAGCAACTGAAGGCCAACGACGACGCGCTGCGCGACGCGCATGTGCTGATCAGATCGCTCGAACCCTTCCCAGGCGCGGCGTACGGCAAAAGCGAAGCGGACTATGTCGTGCCGGACATTCTCGTGCGAAAGGCGGCGAGCGGATGGACGGCGGAGCTGAATCCGGAGATCGTGCCGAAGCTGCGCATCAACCATCTGTACGCGAACATCCTGCGCAACAATCGCGGCGATCCGGGCAGCGGCTCGCTGCGTCAGCAACTCCAGGAAGCGCGCTGGCTCATCAAGAATATTCAGCAGAGGTTTGAGACGATTCTGCGTGTCGCGCAGGCGATCGTGGAGCGTCAGAAGAACTTTTTTGCACATGGCGAAATCGCCATGCGGCCCTTGGTTTTGCGGGAGATTGCTGATACGCTGGGATTACACGAATCGACGGTTTCTCGTGTGACCACAGGCAAGTACATGCTCACCCCATTCGGGACGCTTGAATTTAAGTACTTCTTTGGATCGCACGTTTCGACCGACACAGGAGGCGCGGCATCGTCAACGGCGATCCGGGCCCTCATCAAGCAACTGATAGGAGCGGAAGACCCCAAAACTCCTCTTTCAGACAGCCGCATCGCCGAACTGCTGGCGGAACAAGGATTCGTGGTCGCGCGGCGCACCGTCGCCAAGTACCGCGAAGCCCTCAAGATCCCGGCAGTGAATCTGCGCAAGTCTCTATGACCCGTCTCTGTAGTCCATCGCGTGTTGCGATGGGCGTTTACCGGCCGCATCGCGAGAGCGCGGACGTGCCGGCCGATGCATCCCGTTTTTCAGTCGCGCCAGGATGACGCGCTGACGGGACGCATCGCCGCCCGGTTTCGGACGAGCCGACGTGATCTCACGGCCATTAGCTTGGAGAGCAACTATGAATCTGAAGATCAGTGGACACCACCTCGAATTGACGCCTGCGTTGCGCGAGTACGTGATCACGAAACTGGACAGGGTGCTCCGTCATTTCGATCAAGTGATCGATGGCAACGTTGTCCTCTCGGTCGACAATCATAGGGAAAAGGAAAAGAGGCAGAAGGCTGAAATCAACCTGCATCTGAAGGGCAAGGACATTTTTATCGAGAGTTGTGACGCTGATATGTACGCCGCCATCGATCTGATGGTCGACAAGCTGGATCGGCAGGTCATCAAGCACAAGGACAAGATTCAAGGCCACGCTCACGAATCGGTCAAGTACCGCGGCGAGCCGCAGGAACTGGAAGCACCGTCGCCCTGAGCGCACGCACGCTCGCCGGTTGATCCGCGGATGACAGCGACACCCGCCGCCACAGGACGGCGGGCATGATTCGAGGAAGTCCTCGACTATCCGGAAACGATCGATCCGGGCATGCACCAAACCGAAGCCGCCCCCGACTGGCGGCTTTTTTGTTGGATTTTCGCCGTAGAGAGCCGCAAGACATTGATTTTCAGGGCTTTGTCCTGCACATTGGATCGCAAATCGGTGCAATTGCGCGGCGCACCATCGGGCAGTACCCTGTTCTATAATGATCCGGTTATTTTCGGGGTCGCACGACAGGCACGCTGCAGGGAACGCCGCCAGCGCACTTTCCGTATCACCATCGCCGTGAGCGCTTTCAGACAGCGGCCACGATGAGGAGCTATCAGGCCACGCATCAGCCTGCCAACATGAATCGTTTAGCCAAATTTCTTCCCCTCGAGAACGTGGTTCTCGGATTGTCCGTTACCAGCAAGAAACGCGTATTCGAGCAAGCGGGCCTGATTTTCGAGAACCAGAACGGCATCGCACGCAGTACCGTCACCGACAATCTCTTCGCGCGTGAGCGTCTCGGCTCGACCGGCCTCGGCGAAGGCGTCGCGATTCCGCACGGCCGCATCAAGGGGCTGAAGCAACCGCTCGCCGCCTTCGTGCGCCTGGCCGAACCCGTCGCGTTCGAATCGCCCGACGGCCAGCCGGTCTCTCTGCTCATCTTCCTGCTCGTGCCCGAGCAGGCAACGCAGCAGCATCTTGAAATTCTCTCGGAGATCGCGCAACTGCTCTCCGACAGCGAGGCGCGCGAGCGCCTGCACAAGGAAGAAAATCGTGAGGCGCTTTATCAAGTGCTCACGCAATGGCAACCGTAACAGCCACCCGAATCTAGCGATACGCGTCGGAGGCGCGTCCGTGCAGCTTTCGCGCCGGGCGCGCCTCGCTTACGTAGAGCTTCTGGGGCACAATCGGTCAAACGCGGCGCCATGCGGCGTACTGAAGCGACCCGCTTCGTCGTTACGCAAAGGCTGCTCCCGGCTTCCAACGGAGTTCCGGTCTCATGGATACGTCCAGCATCAACGCTCAAAGCATTTTTGACGACAACGCCGCCGCTCTGAAGCTCAGTTGGCTCACCGGGCACGAAGGCTGGGAACGCGGCTTTTCGAGCGAGACGGTCGCAAACGCGACGTCGAGCGCCGATCTCGTCGGCCACCTGAACCTGATTCACCCGAACCGTATCCAGGTGCTCGGCGACGCCGAGATCAACTACTACCAACGCCAGTCCGACGAAGACCGTTCGCGCCACATGGCCGAATTGATCGCGCTCGAACCGCCGTTTCTCGTCGTCGCGGGCGAAGTCGGCGCGCCGCCGGAACTCGTTCTGCGCTGCACGCGTTCGTCGACGCCGCTTTTCACGACGCGCATGTCCGCGGCGGCCGTGATCGACAGCCTGCGCGCGTACATGTCGCGCATTCTCGCGCCGCGCGCGACGCTGCATGGCGTGTTCATCGACATCCTCGGCATGGGCGTGCTGCTCACCGGCGACTCCGGTCTCGGCAAGAGCGAACTCGGGCTGGAACTCATCAGCCGCGGCCACGGTCTCGTGGCGGATGACGCCGTCGATTTCGTGCGCCTCGGCCCCGATTTCGTCGAAGGGCGCTGCCCGCCTCTCTTGCAGAATCTGCTCGAAGTGCGCGGCCTGGGCCTGCTCGACATCAAGACGATCTTCGGTGAAACCGCCGTGCGCCGGAAGATGAAGCTCAAACTGATCGTGCAGCTCGTGCGCCGGCCGGATGGCGAATTCCAGCGCCTGCCGCTCGAAAGTCAGACCGTCGATGTGCTCGGCCTGCCGATCAGCAAGGTGACGATTCAGGTCGCGGCGGGCCGCAACCTCGCCGTGCTGGTCGAGGCGGCGGTGCGCAACACGATCCTGCAACTGCGCGGCATCGATACTTTGCGCGACTTCATGGACCGTCAGCGCCTCGCGATGCAGGACCCCGACAGCCAGTTTCCCGGCAAGCTGATCTGACCGCGGAACGTCGCGCGTGCCGAAACGAATCGGGCGCAGGTGCTAAGCTAAGAGAAAGCGAATCCCTCGAGACCCATGCGTATCATCCTGATCACCGGCATATCCGGTTCCGGCAAGTCCGTCGCGCTGAACGCCCTGGAAGACGGCGGATACTATTGCGTCGACAACCTGCCGCCGCGCTTTCTTCCCGAACTCGCCGGCTATCTGGCGAAAGAAGGCCAGACGCGTCTCGCCGTCGCGATCGACGCGCGTTCGAGCCACTCGCTCGACGACGTACCGGCCATCATCCGCAAGCTTTCGGACGATTACGACCTGCGCGTGCTGTTCCTCAACGCGAGCACGCAGTCGCTGATTCAGCGCTTCTCCGAGACGCGCCGGCGTCACCCGCTGTCCGGCCCGCCGATGCGCGAAGCCGATGTCGGCGTGCTGAACTCGCTCGCCGAAGCGATCGAGCGTGAGCGCGAACTGGTTGCGGGCCTCGCGGAGTACGGCCATCAGATCGACACGAGCAACCTGCGCGCGAACGTGCTGCGCGCATGGGTCAAGCGCTTCGTCGAGACGGACGCTGCCGATCTCACGCTGATGTTCGAATCGTTCGGTTTCAAGCGCGGCGTGCCGCTCGACGCCGATCTCGTGTTCGACGTGCGCACGCTGCCCAATCCGTATTACGACCGCGAGTTGCGCCCGTTCACGGGCCTCGACAAGCCGATCATCGATTTCCTTTCCGCGCAGCCGCTCGTGGGCGAGATGATCGACGACATCGGCGCGTTCGTCGGCAAATGGCTGCCGCGTTTTCGCGACGACAACCGCAGCTATCTCACCGTCGCGATCGGCTGCACGGGCGGGCAGCATCGCTCGGTGTTCATCGCGGAGGCGCTCGCCGCGCGCTTTTGCGAGACGGCAAATGTGATCGTGCGGCATCGTGACGCGCCCATCCCGGCTGGGTGACAGCGCGCCTCACACGCGAACCCGATCGCCGCGCCGGCGGTCCACCCTGGAGGGGCGCGATGTCTTCGAATCCCATTCTGGCTGACTTGCCGCTGTTTCCGCTTCACACCGTGCTGTTTCCCGGCGGCCTGCTGCCGCTCAAGATTTTCGAAGCGCGCTATCTGGATATGGCGCGCGAGTGTCTGCGCGAGAAAACGCCGTTCGGCGTGTGTCTGCTAAAGAGCGGGCACGAAGTCGCGTCGCCGGGCGATCCGTCGGTGCCGGAGAACATCGGCTGTCTTGCCGAGATTTCGGAATGCGATGTCGATACCTTCGGCCTACTGCTCGTTCAGGCACGCGGCACCGAGCGCTTCAGGCTGACGGATCATCGTGTGGAGCCGAGCAATCTGCTCGTCGGCACGGCGGAGTTGCTGGGCGACGATCAGCCGCTGCGCGGCGTGGAAGCGCTCGCGAAGTTCGGCGCGTGCGCGGAAGTGCTGGAGCGCATCATCGATACGATCAGGGAGCGCGAGCCGCAAAACCTGCCGTTCGTCGAGCCATATCTATTCGACGATCCCACCTGGGTATCCAACCGCCTCGCCGAAATCCTGCCGATCCCGATGCGCGCCCGCCAGAAGCTCATGGAACTGACGGACGCCGGCGCGCGTATCGACGTGGTGCATCACTACATGCAGCATCATCAACTGCTTTAGATGAGCGAGCCGCTCAGCGCGTCGATCAGCTTGCGCACGGGCGCGGGCACGCCGTAGGCGTCGATCTTGGCTAGCGGCGCCCAGACGCTTTCCGCGCTCATCAACTCGCGCGGCGCGTTGCGCGCTTCGCCGAGACGCGGCTCGATATCCAGCTTGAAGTGCGTGAAGGTGTGAGAGAGCGGCGCGAGACGCTGAAGATGTTCGTCGGCGCCGAGATCGCGCGCGACTTCCGCCAGCGCGGCTTCGTCGGCGGCCTCGGGCAGACTCCACAGTCCGCCCCATATGCCCATCGACGGACGCTTTTGCAAAAGAATCGAATCGCCGTCCTGCAGGATCAGCATCCATGTCTTGCGCGTCGGCACGGCTTTCTTCGGGCGTGCGGCGGGCAGCTCGCGCTGGCGTCCTTCGACCTTCGCCACACAATCCGATGCGAACGGACAGCGCGCGCAATCCGGCTTGCCGCGCACGCACAGCGTTGCGCCGAGGTCCATCAGGCCTTGGGTGTAGGCGGTCACATCGTCCTTGTTCGCCGCGTCCGGCAGCAGCGATTCGGCGAGCGCCCACATCGCATTCTCTACGCGCTTTTCCCCCGGAAATCCCTCGACGCCGAAGACACGCGCGAGCACGCGCTTCACGTTGCCGTCGAGAATCGTCGCGCGCGCGCCGAACGCGAACGACGCGATCGCCGCCGCCGTCGAGCGTCCGATGCCCGGCAGCATCGCGAGCGCATCGACGGTCTGCGGAAACGCGCCGCCATGCTCGTGCGCGACGACCTGCGCGCAGCGATGGAGATTGCGCGCGCGCGAGTAGTAGCCGAGCCCGGCCCAGAGCGCCATGACGTCGTCGATGGGCGCGTCGGCGAGCGCCGTCACCGTCGGAAAGCGTTCGAGAAACCGCGCGTAATACGGGATGACCGTCGAAACCTGCGTCTGCTGCAGCATGATCTCCGACAGCCAGATGCGATACGCATCGCGCGTGTTCTGCCACGGCAGTTCGTGGCGGCCGTGAATGCGTTGCCACGCGATGAGGCGCGACGAAAAATCGGTGAGAGCGAGCATCGGAAATTAGCGTTGGCAGCGCGGGCAGAAGTAAGTCGAGCGCTGTCCCTGGACGATTTGTTTGATCGCCGTTCCACAGACGTGGCACGGCAAGCCCGCGCGATCATAGACGAAATAGTCGAGCTGAAAGTAGCCGGACTCCCCGTTGCTGCCGACGAAATCGCGCAGCGTGCTGCCGCCCTTCTCGATCGCGGCCGCGAGCGTCACGCGAACCGCATCCGCCAGCAGATCGTAGCGCACGAGCGAGATTCGGCCCGCCGCGGTCGTCGGCCGGATGCCCGCGCGAAAGAGGCTCTCCGACGCATAGATATTCCCCACGCCCACGACGATCCCGCCCGCGAGCAGCGCCTGCTTCACCGACACCTTGCGCCCGCGCGTCGCGCGAAACAGCAGCGCGCCGGAGAATTCCGGCGAAAACGGCTCGACGCCGAGCGTCGCGAGCAGCGGATGATCGAGCACGTCGCCGTCCGCGCGCGGATGCCAGAGGATCGCGCCGAAGCGACGCGGATCGCGAAAACGAAGGATGAATTCGTCGAACACGATATCGACGTGATCGTGCTTCGCCGCTTCCGGCGGCTTCGGCACGTGACGCAGCACGCGCAATGTGCCCGTCATGCCGAGATGAACGATCAGCCATCCTTCGACGGTTTCGAACAGCAGATACTTGCCGCGCCGCTCGACCTTCTCGATCTTCAGATGATCGAGCGTCTTCGGAAGATGCTGCGGGATCGGCCAGCGCAGCGCGGGCGTGCGGACATCGACGTGCTCGACGCGCCGTCCGGCGACATACGGTTCGATTCCCCGGCGGGTGACTTCGACTTCCGGCAGTTCGGGCATTTTTCTGGAGAGAGACTTGCTGGGACGAGTGTGCCGGTATTTTAGCGACCGCGTTACAATCGACTGAAACATCGTCTGGAATTCCATGAACTCGTTCGTCATGAAGCTGTTTGCGAAGCGTCAGGCCGGCTCGACGCATTCGCTCGCCGTGCCAATGTCACGCATCGCCGGCGCCATTGCGCTCGCGATGGCTGCGCTCGCGTGCGTCCCCGCGCACGCTCAGGATCCGAACGCGACGCCCGTTCCAAGCGCCGACGATCAATCCGACGCGCAAAACGCCGCGGATCTGCTGACCGCGCCGGTCAGCGGCGCGGAGACACAGGATTTGCCGAACGTGGCAATGTCCAGCCAGATCGTGTTCCAGGTGCTGGCGGCTGAAGTCGCGTTGCAGCGCGGCCAGCCGGCGCCTGCATTCCAGACTTATCTCTCGCTTGCCCGCGACACGCACGATCCGCGTTTCGCGCAGCGCGCGACCGAAATCGCGATCGCGGCGCAAAGCCCGAACGACGCGCTGACGTCGGCGCAACTCTGGCAGCAGTTCGCGCCGCATTCGGATCGCGCGGCGCAATTGAGCGCATCGCTTCTGATCGTAAGCGGCAAGCCGGAAGACGCGAAGCCCACGCTCGAACGCGAGCTCGCGAAGGTCTCGCCCGATCAGCGCGGCGAAGCCATCATTTCGTTGCAGAGCCTGCTCGCGCGTGGACCGAATCGCATCGGCGGGCTTAACGTGCTGAAGGATCTGACGCAAAACGATCAGAACCGGCCGGAGGCGCAACTCGCGCTCGCGCGCCAGCAACTGATCGCGGACGATCAGCCCGGCGCGAAGGCTTCGCTCGAAAAAGCATTGCAACTCAAGCCGGACTATCTGCCCGCCGCGCTGACGCTCGCGCGCATGGGTCCGGAAGAACGCAAGGAAGGCATCGCTTCGTTCGAGAAATATCTCGACAAGAATCCGAAATCGCATGATGCACGGCTCGCGCTCGCGCAGTTGTACCTGTCTTCCGACAGGCTCGACGACGCGCAGAAGCAGTTCGAGATCATGCGCAAGAACGATCCGAAGGACCTGACGCCGCTCATGGCGCTCGCGCTCATCAACATTCAGAAGAAACAGTTCGACAAGGCGCAGGACTTTCTGAATCTCTACGCGAAGACGGCGGAAAGTACGCCGGGCGCGGATCCCGGCCAGGCGTACATCTATCTCGCGCAACTGGCGCTCGAGCAAAAAGACGAGGCGGCTGCGAGCCAGTGGCTCGACAAGATTCCGCGCACGAGCCAGCAATATCTGCCCGCGCAGATCACGCGCGCGCAACTGCTCGCGAAGCAAGGCAAGGTAGACGACGCGCGTGCGCTGCTCGGCAGCCTGCAAAGCTCCGATCCGCGCGATCTCGCGCTGCTCGCGCGCACCGATTCGGCCATTCTCTTCGAGGCGCATCGCTACAAGGAAGCAGAGGAAAATCTCGCCAAGGCGGTGGCCGCATTCCCCGACGATCCCGATCTCGTCTACGACTACGCGATGGCCGCCGAAAAGAACGGCCATTACGACGTGATGGAGACGCAGTTGCGCACGCTGATGCGCACGCAGCCGACCAATCCGCAGGCCTACAACGCGCTCGGCTATTCGCTCGTCGATCGCAATCAGCGGCTCGACGAAGCGGTGAAACTGATCGAGAAGGCGGTTTCGCTCGCGCCGAACGACGCGTTCATCATGGACAGCCTCGGCTGGGCGCGTTTCCGTCAGGGCAACGCGGCCGAAGCGGAGAAGATTCTCAAGAACGCGTACAACCTGCAGCCGAATGCCGAAATCGGCGCGCATCTCGGCGAAGTCCAATGGAAATCCGGGCAGCAGGATCAGGCGCGCGCGACTTGGCGGCAGGCGCAAAAGCTCGAACCTGACAACGATACGCTCGTCAAAACGCTAAAACGACTCCAGGTAAACGACCTTTGATGGCATTCGATTTTCTCGCCGGCGCATCGCTTCGACGCGGCGCGCTCGGCATCGCGGCAGCTGCCGCGCTGGTGATGTCGGGTTGCGCGCTACAGCCGCGCGTCCCCACGACAACGAACGCATCCACCTCGCTCGCGACGCAGACGAGCCGTGAATATCACGGACGCTTCGCCGTGCAGTACAACGATCAGAACGGCACGCAGCGCAACGCGTACGGCAATTTCGACTGGCAGGAAACGGGCGATACGGTCACGCTGCAGTTGCGCAATCCGCTCGGCCAGACGATGGCGATCGTGACGTCCTCGCCGTCGCTCGCCACGCTCGAATTGCCCAACCGGCAGCCGGTGAGCGCCGACAACGTCTCCCTGCTGATGCAGAACACGCTCGGTTTCGCGCTGCCGGTCGAAGGCCTGCGCTACTGGCTGCAGCCGTCGGCCGCGCCGAGTTCGCGCGCGCAGACAACGCTGGATCCGGAATCGAACAACGGCCGTCCGAAGGAAATCAGGCAGGACGGATGGACGATCGACTATCTGGCCTACGCCGATGCGCCCGCGACGGGCGTGAAGCGCGTGAATCTCTCGCGCAACGAACCGCCGCTCGACATCAAGCTCGTGCTCGATCAATAACTTCGTAGTCGCATCACGCATGTCCTCATCCAACGATTCGCTCCGTGACTGCCTCGCGCCCGCGAAGCTGAACCTTTTCCTGCACATCACGGGCCGCCGTCCGGATGGATATCACTTGCTGCAGACCGTCTTCCAGTTGCTCGACTGGGGCGATCGTCTGCATTTCAAGCGACGCGACGACGGCGCGATTACGCGCAAGACCGACATACCGGGCGTGCCCGAAGCCGACGATCTCGTCGTGCGGGCGGCGCGGCTGCTGCAACAGCACACGGGCACGAAGCACGGCGTAGAAATCGAGATCGACAAGCGTCTGCCGATGGGCGCAGGCCTCGGCGGAGGCAGTTCCGACGCGGCCACAACTCTTTTGGCGTTAAATCGACTCTGGGGTGTTGATCTTTCGCGTGAGATTCTGCAGAATCTCGGCCTGCAACTCGGCGCGGACGTGCCGTTTTTTGTCTTCGGGCAAAATGCATTCGCAGAGGGTGTAGGCGAGGCGCTTCAGGCAGTCGATCTGCCCAAACGCTTCTTCCTGGTAGTCACACCCAATGTTCACGTCCCGACCGCGGCGATTTTTTCGGAAAAAGCCTTGACAAGGGATACGAAAGTCGCCAAAATGATGGACTTTCTTGCAACGCAAAGGTCAGACGCAAACTGGCCGGACAGCTTCGGTCGAAATGACATGCAGGCTGTAGTTGCAGAAAAGTACGCGGAAGTTGCACAGGTGCTCGAGTGGTTTTCCAATCTCGCACCGGCGCGAATGACCGGATCTGGAGCAAGCGTGTTTGCCGCTTTCCCCAGCCGAGCCGAAGCAGAAATGGCGCAAGTCAAACTGCCGGCAAGCTGGAAGAGCGTGGTAACGGCAAGTCTGGATTCTCATCCTCTCTTCGCTTTCGCGTCATAGGTTTTGTTTTGTCGGGCATGTCCTACACTTCCCGGCAAGACTCAAAGTTAGTGTAGGGGAGTCGCCAAGTTGGTCAAGGCACCGGATTTTGATTCCGGCATGCGAGGGTTCGAGTCCTTCCTCCCCTGCCATTCTTTTTCTCGCGTTTTTCCTCTCGCCTCCAGCCGCAGACAGGTGCACGATGAGCAGTGACGGCCTGATGGTTTTTACTGGCAACGCAAATCCCGCGCTTGCTCAGGAAGTCGTCAAAATCCTTGGAATTCCTCTCGGTAAAGCGATGGTCAGCCGTTTCTCTGACGGCGAGATCATGGTCGAGATTCAGGAAAACGTTCGGGGCAAAGACGTATTCGTTCTGCAGTCCACCTGCGCTCCCACGAACGACAACCTGATGGAACTGATGATCATGGTCGATGCGCTCAAACGCGCATCCGCTGGCCGGATCACCGCAGCCATCCCCTACTTCGGCTATGCGCGCCAGGACCGCCGTCCGCGTTCCGCGCGAGTGGCCATCTCGGCGAAGGTCGTCGCGAACATGCTGGAAATTGCCGGCGTCGATCGCGTGATCACCATGGACCTTCACGCCGACCAGATTCAAGGCTTCTTCGACATCCCCGTCGACAACATCTACGCTACGCCCGTCCTTCTCGGCGATCTGCGCAAGCAGAATCATGATCATCTGCTGGTCGTGTCGCCGGACGTGGGCGGCGTGGTGCGCGCGCGTGCGCTCGCCAAGCAGTTGAACACCGACCTCGCGATCATCGACAAGCGTCGTCCGAAGGCGAATGTCGCCGAAGTGATGAACATCATCGGTGAAGTGGAAGGACGCACCTGCGTGATCATGGACGACATGGTCGATACCGCCGGCACGCTGTGCAAGGCCGCGCAAGTGCTGAAGGATCGCGGCGCGAAGCAGGTCTTCGCGTATGCCACGCACCCGGTGCTGTCGGGTGGCGCGGGCGAACGCATCGCGGCGTCGCAACTGGACGAGCTGGTCGTCACGGACACCATTCCGCTGTCGTCCGAATCGCTCGCGTGCCCGAAGATCCGTCTGCTGTCGAGCGCGGGTCTGCTCGCCGAGACATTCTCCAGAATCCGGCGCGGCGACTCGGTGATGTCGCTCTTCGCCGAAGGTTAAACAGAATTGAGCAAGTAACGCGAGGCGCATGCTTCGCGTTTTTGCATGATCGGCGTGAACGAACGAAGGTTCGCGTCGCTTGTTGTGGGATCACACATTTTCGATGATCCCGGTTTCCCTGCCTGGTCGCGGGCAGATATAGGAGTGAAACATGAAAGTCGTCGCTTTCGAGCGTAGCAAGCAAGGTACGGGTGCGAGCCGCCGCCTGCGTAACTCGGGCAAGACCCCGGGTATCGTGTACGGTGGTGAAACGGACGTTCAACTGGTCGAACTCGATCACAACGCCCTTTGGCACGCCCTGAAGAAAGAAGTTTTCCACTCGTCGATTCTCGATCTGGAAGTGGCCGGCCAGTCGCAACAGGTTCTGCTGCGCGACGTGCAATACCACCCGTTCAAGCAGCTCGTGCTGCACGTGGACTTCCAGCGCGTCGACGCGAAGAAGAAGCTGCACACCAAGGTGCCGCTGCACTTCATGAACCAGGAAACCAACCCGGCCGTGAAGCTGGCGGGCGCGGTGATCTCGCACGTCGTGACGGAACTGGAAGTGGAATGCCTGCCGGCAGACCTGCCTGAGTTTCTGGAAATCGATCTGGCGAAGATCGAAGCCGGTCAGACGATGCACGCGAAGGACATCCCGTTGCCGAAGGGCGTGAGCCTGACGGTTTCCGTCGAAGCGGAAAACCCGGTGGTGGCCTCGGCTACCGTTCCGGCCGCTGTCGTGTCGGAAGGGGCTGGCGAAGTTGCTGAAGGCGAAAAGCCGGCGGCCGAGTAAGCACGCGGAATACCGCTATCCTCTCGATCCGTTCGCAAGAACGGTCGACGTGACCCGCCGGCGCGCAAGCCCCGGCGGGTTTTTTTTCGTTCTACATGACTCGACATGATCAAGCTGATCGTCGGCCTGGGCAATCCGGGCGCCGAATACACCGCGACGCGGCATAACGCGGGCTTCTGGTTCGTCGACCAGTTCGCGCGCGACGCCGGCGCGACGCTGCGCGACGAGCGCCGCTTTCACGGTTTCTACGGCAAGGGGCGTCTGCACGGCCACGAAGTGCATCTGCTCGAACCGCAGACGTTCATGAACCGCTCGGGACAATCGGTGGTCGCGCTCGCGCAGTTTTTCAAGATTCTGCCCGACGAGATTCTCGTCGCGCACGACGAACTCGATCTGCCGCCCGGCACCGTCAAGATGAAACTCGGCGGCGGCAGCGGCGGACATAACGGACTGAAGGATATTTCCGCGCACCTTTCTTCGCAGCAATACTGGCGGTTGCGCATCGGCATCGGACATCCGCGCGATCTCATTCCCGAAGGCGCGCGCGCGGGTGCGAAGCCCGATGTCGCGAACTTCGTGCTCAAGCCGCCGCGCCGCGAGGAACAGGATGTGATCGATCAGTCCATCGAGCGCGCGCTCGCCGTGATGCCCTTTGTCGTCGCAGGCGAAACCGAGCGTGCGATGATGAACCTGCACCGCAACTCTTGATTTGGAGCCGACCTTGAGCCGTTTCTGGAGCGATATCGTCCATCGTCTGACGCCTTATGTGCCGGGCGAGCAACCCGCGCTGGCACATCCCGTCAAGCTCAACACGAACGAGAACCCGTACCCGCCGTCGCCGCGTGTCGTCGAAGCGATTCGGCGCGAGCTCGGCGAGGATGGCGCGTCGCTGCGCAAATATCCCGATCCGACCGCGCGCGCGTTGCGCGAAACGGTTGCGAAGCATCATGGGTTGCGTATCGAGCAGGTGTTCGCCGGCAACGGTTCCGACGAAGTGCTCGCGCACGCGTTCCAGGCGCTGCTGAAGCACGACAAGCCGATTTCTTTCCCCGACATCACCTACAGCTTTTATCCGGTCTACGCGCAGCTTTACGGCGTCGCCTACGAGACCGTGCCTTTGAATGCGGATTTCGCAATCGATGTCGATGATTACCGTGCGCCCAGCGGCGGAGTGCTGCTACCGAATCCGAATGCGCCGACGGGTCGCGCGCTGCCGCTTTCGGAAATCGAAGTCCTGCTGAAAGCGAATCCGGACGCGCCTGTGATCATCGATGAAGCGTATGTCGATTTCGGCGCGGAATCGGCCGTGAATCTGATCGATGCGTATCCGAACCTGCTCGTCGTGCAGACGACTTCGAAGGCACGTTCGCTGGCGGGTATGCGCGTAGGCTTCGCGTTCGGCGATCCGGCGCTGATCGAAGCGCTCACGCGCGTGAAGGACAGCTTCAACTCGTATCCGCTCGATCGCCTCGCGCAGGTGGCGGCGCTCGCATCGTACGAGGATCAGGCGTGGTTCGAAGAAGGCTGCGCGAAGGTCATCGCGAGCCGCGAGAAACTGACCGCGCAACTGCAGACGCTCGGCTTCGACGTGGTGCCGTCCGCCGCCAACTTCGTGTTCGCGAAGCATCCCGCACACGATGCCGCGGCACTCGCCGCCGCGCTCAAGGCGAAAGAGATTTTCGTGCGTCACTTCAAGTTGCCGCGCATCGATCAGCATCTGCGCATCTCGATCGGCACGCCCGCCGAATGCGATGCGCTCGTCGCCGCCCTGACCGGGCTGATTGGATAAAACGCGAAGGGCTTACTGGCCCTTCGCCGCCATCAGCGCGTGGTACTTGGTCATCAACTGCTCAGGCGTCTCGACGTGCGCCGGGTCGCGCGGAATGCATTCCACGGGGCACACCTGCTGGCACTGCGGTTCGTCGAAATGGCCGACGCATTCCGTGCATTTGTTCGGGTCGATCACGTAGATGTCGGGACCCATCGAAATGGCGTCGTTCGGGCACTCGGGCTCGCAAACGTCGCAGTTGATGCACTCGTCGGTAATGATCAAAGACATGCTTCACTCTCTTGCGCCGGTTTCGAGTCCGGCATGACGCCCGCGCGCGACGTTCAATAACGACGAAGCGCACGGGCCCGGCGCTCAGGGCGCCGCGGGATCCTTCTGCGACAGAATACCGACTTTGTCGATCAGCCGCTTTTCCACCGACGGGAACACGAACTTGCTCACGTCGCCGCCGAGCTGCGCGATCTCGCGCACGATGGTGCCGGAGATGAACTGATATTGGTCCGATGGCGTCATGAACATGGTCTCGACGTCGGGCAGCAGATAGCGATTCATCCCGGCCATCTGGAACTCGTATTCGAAATCGGACACGGCGCGCAGTCCGCGCACGATCACCCGCGCGTTGTTCTTGCGGACGAAATCCTTCAGTAGCCCGGTGAAACTGCTCACCTGTACGTTCGGATAATGCCCGAGCACGTCGTGCGCGATATCCAGCCGCTCCTGCAGCGAGAAAAACGGCTTCTTTGCCTGGCTGTGCGCGACGCCCACGACGAGCTGATCAAAAATGCTCGATGCGCGCCGGACGATGTCTTCATGCCCACGAGTGAGCGGGTCGAACGTACCCGGATACACGGCGACAACCATGAGCTTCTCCTCTTCTATTTACATTGGGCCGCGTGGCTGCGACGACCAACTCTCCCTCATTCCCCGCGAGATTGGCTGTACCAAAATCGGGAACGCGCATTATTCCTCATTTTCGCGACGCAGCAAATGATAGCGGACCGCGCCCGCCTTGCCTTCACGCACGACTGCCCAGCCGGCGAGCGCATCCATGCCTGTCAGGTCCAGCGCATCGCCGCATTCGACGTAAATCGCTCCGTCGGGCGCGACGAGCGGCGCCGTCAGTTCCAGCGCGCGCAGAAGCAACGCCTGATCGCCGAACGGCGGGTCCAGAAAGATCACGTCGAACGAGCCGCGCGCGAGGCTCGCGACGAGCCTCAGCGCATCCGCTTCCGCAACCTCGATGTTGCGCGCGCCGAGCTTCGTCTGATTCGCCCTGATCTGCGCCGCTGCCTTTCCGCTTCTTTCGACCATCACCACACGCGCCGCGCCGCGCGACGCCGCCTCGAAACCGAGCGCGCCGCTGCCCGCGAACATGTCGAGACAACGCTGACCGCTCAGATCCTGTCCGAGCCAGTTGAAGAGCGTCTCGCGCACGCGATCCGGCGTGGGCCTGAGTCCATCGAGATCGAGCACGGGCAGCGGCGTGCGTTTCCACTCTCCGCCGATGATGCGGATCGTGTGCGGTTTGCCTCCGCGCGATGGCGTATGGCTCGGCAAGGTGGATCGGGTAGCGGACGTGCGGGGCATAAACGGATTGTTGGAGTAGAGCGCGCCGGGCATTTTTGCCTGAAGATCAGCCGGCTCGGGCATTGAAAGCCAACGTTACCACACGCGCACGCCATGCCGGGAGCCGCACGGGCGCGGACGGCGGCGCCTGATAAAATATGCGGCTACTATCCCATCGCGCGGGCCTCGCGCGGAGCGACTCGAACGCGCGCAAGAGGCCATCGGTTCACGCGCGCATCATCGTCAAAATCCATGTTCAGCTTCTTCAAGAAATTCAAAAAGCCGGCTGACGCGCCGCCCGACGCTCCTCAGGACGAATCCGTCGAGGCCGCCGAGGACGAAGAAATCTCCGACGCCGAGCTCGAACGGCAGGCGCTTGGCGTCGTCGATACGCCGTCGGAAGAAGTGCAGCCCGAAGCGCCCCCGAAACCCGCTGCTCCCGTTGTGCACACACCGCCCGTCGAGCCTCGGACGGAAGAATCGAAGGAATACTGGCAAGGCCGCACCCAGTCGCAATGGGCGCGCGGTCCGGAAACGGATCAGGCGAACGAGGAAATCGTGCCGCCGCCCGAGGCCGATCCGGCCGCGAAAAAATCGTGGATCTCGCGTCTGCGTCACGGTCTCTCCAAGACGAGCTCCAATCTGACCGGGATTTTCGTCAGCGCGAAGATCGACGAAGACCTGTACGAAGAACTCGAAACCGCGCTGCTGATGTCCGATGCCGGCGTCGATGCAACCGAATTCCTGCTCGAATCGCTGCGTGAAAAAGTGCGCGCGGAGCGTCTGACCGACGCATCGCAAGTGAAGGCCGCGCTGCGCGAATTGCTCGTCGATCTGCTGCGCCCGCTCGAAAAATCGTTGATGCTCGGACGCGCGCAACCTCTCGTGATGATGATCGCGGGCGTGAATGGCGTCGGCAAGACGACCAGCATCGGGAAACTCGCGAAGCATCTGCAGCGCTTCAACCAGTCGGTGCTGCTCGCCGCTGGCGATACGTTCCGCGCCGCCGCGCGCGAGCAACTGACGGTCTGGGGCGAGCGCAATAACGTGATGGTGATCGCGCAGGAAAGCGGCGACGCCGCCGCCGTGATCTACGACGCAGTCGGCGCGGCGCGTGCACGCAAGATCGACGTGATGATGGCCGACACCGCCGGCCGCCTGCCGACGCAACTGCATCTGATGGAAGAACTGCGCAAGGTGCGCCGCGTGATCGCCAAAGCGATGCCCGACGCGCCGCACGAAGTCCTGCTCGTGATCGACGCGAACACGGGCCAGAATGCGCTCGCGCAGGTGAAGGCATTCGACGATGCGCTGGGTCTGACCGGCCTCGTTGTCACCAAGCTCGACGGCACTGCGAAAGGCGGTATTCTCGCCGCGATCGCGCGTCAGCGGCCCGTTCCGGTGTACTTCATCGGCGTGGGCGAGAAAGTCGAGGATTTGCAGCCGTTCAGCGCCGAAGAGTTCGCGGACGCGCTGCTCGGCTGAACCTGGAAAGGGCGTCCAGTTGGACGCCCTTTTTTATCGCGCGAATATCAGCGAAGCCGCGATCCACCACATCACGCAGCCGACGATCACATCGAGCACGCGCCACGATACGTCCTTCTCGAACCACGGCTCCAAAAGACGCGCCCCGTAGCCGAGCGCCGTGAACCAGATGACCGACGCGCACATCGCGCCCGCCGCGAACCACGCATTGCCCGGCCAACCACGCTGCGCGCCGATGCCGCCGAGCAACACCACGGTGTCCAAATAGACATGCGGATTGAGCAGCGACAGCGCGAGCACGGTGGACGCCGCGCCGAACGCCGTCTGCGAATCGTCGTCCGATGCGTTCAGATGCCCCGGTCCGCGCCACGCCGCGAGAAAAGCGCGCACGCCATACAGAAACACGAAGATCGCGCCTGCCCAGCGAATCACGTCGAGCAGAACAGGCGCACGCGCGATGAGCGCGCCCATTCCGCCGACGCCGAGCGCGATCAACAGCACGTCGATGAACGCGCAGATCGACACGACGATGCCCACGTGACGGCGCTTCAACCCCTGCCGCAACACGAACGCATTCTGCGCCCCGATCGCGACGATCAGGCTCGCTCCTAGCCCCGCACCCGACAGATAACCCGACAGCGCTCCGGCAGAATCCGCCACCGTCATTCGGCGTCCGGCTGCTGCGCCGGAGCGGCCCGTGCGAAGGCGTCGATCGTGCAGGCGTGATCCGCGATGCGCGCGATCGTCGGATACGGACTCACGTCGATGCCGAAGCGCCGCGCGTTGAATACCTGCGGCACGATGCACAGATCGGCGACGGTCGGCGTGTCGCCGAAAGTCAGCGCGCCGACGCGTTTGTCGGCGGCGAGCCGCTTTTCGAGCGACTCGAAGCCGATCTCGACCCAATGCCGGTACCACGCGTCCTTCGCTTCGTCCGGCACCTTGACCTGATGCTTCAGGTACTTCAGCACGCGCAGGTTGTCGAGCGGATGGATTTCACACGCGACCTGCATCGCGACGGAACGCACGAACGCGCGCTCGGACGGGCTTTTCGGCAGAAGCGCGGGCTCGGGATGCGTTTCCTCGAGATATTCGATGATCGCGAGGGACTGCGTGAACACGTCGTCGCCATCGACGAGAGCGGGCACGATGCCGTCCGGATTCACCGCGCGATATTCGGGCTTGAGCTGCTGCCCGCCATCGCGCAGCAAATGCACGCCGACGTAGTCGTAATCGAGCCCCTTCAGATTCAGCGCGATGCGCACGCGATACGCCGCCGAGCTGCGGAAATAGCTGTAAAGCTTCATACGACGCGCACCGAAAATTCACCGATGCCGTCGACGCCGCCCTTCAGCAGATCGCCCTTCACGACCGCGCCGACGCCTTCAGGCGTGCCGGTGAAAATGAGATCGCCGGGAAAGAGCTCGAAGAGCGTCGACAGATACGCGACGGTTTCACCCACCGACCAGATCAGTTGCGAGATGTCCGAACGCTGCTTTTCCTCGCCATTGACGGTCAGCCAGATCGCGCTCTTTTCCAGATGCCCGACCTTCGACACCGGATGAATCGGGCCGATCGGCGCCGAGCGGTCGAAGCCTTTCGCCGTGTCCCACGGACGGCCGAGCTTCTTCGCTTCGGCTTGCAGGTCGCGGCGCGTCATGTCGAGGCCGAGCGCGTAGCCGTAGATGTAATCGAGCCCTTTATCGGCGGGAATGTCCTTGCCCTGCTTGCCGATCGCGGCCACGAGCTCCATTTCGAAGTGCAGATTCTTCGTCTGCGACGGATACGGGAATTCGCCCGTCGAACCCGGCGCGACGTACAGCACGGCATCCGCGGGCTTGCTGAAGAAAAATGGCGGCTCGCGATCCGGATCGTGGCCCATTTCGCGCGCGTGGGCTTCGTAGTTGCGGCCGACGCAGTAGATGCGGCGCACCGGAAACTGCTCATTCGAACCATCGACGGGCACCGCTGCGGCCGGCGCCGGAGGAAACACGTAACTCATCCCGCTCTCCTGTTGCTGTTTTGATGTGCAGATTCATGGACGAATGCGCCAGCGCGGACGGCCGGCGAGAAAAGGGAGTGTAACGTGCGCGCGCAAATCGTGGCGAAGCTTGTCGGGCGCGGCTTTGCGAGCTTTCGGCGAGCCATCGCCGGGTCGGCGGGCGCGGCGTTATTCGTAAGCATCGGAGGAAATACGGGCGAAACGCTCGCTCGGTGCAGCTTGCCAGCGCTCGTCAAATACGGTACTCAATAAGCTTCCTGCACCTTAAAACGCGCGACGGCATCGCTCACAGTACGGAATTGAGCACCCGATCCGCCACAACTATCCGATGACCGACTCCGCTCCCCCCACTTTCGCCTGCGCGCGCTATATCAAGGAAATCGGCCGCGGGCCGAACGGCGCGCGCGCCCTCTCGCACGAGGACACCTACGCGCTCTACGAAGCGATCCTCGAAGATCGCGTCTCCGAACTCGAACTGGGCGCGGTGCTGCTTGCCTACCGCGTCAAGGGCGAGACCTCCGCCGAGCTCGCCGCCATGCTTTCCGCCGCGCATCGCTCGTTCGAGCCGCTGCATGTTCAGGATGGCCGCGAACACGCGCGCCCCGTGTCGATTCCGAGCTACAACGGCGCGCGCAAGACGCCGAATCTCGTGCCGCTCCTATCGCTTTTGCTTGCGCGCGAAGGCGTGCCGGTGCTGGTGCACGGCGTCACCGACGATCCTGGCCGCGTGACGAGCGCCGCGATTTTCGCCGAACTGGGTATCGCGCACGCGGCTTCGCACGATGAAATCGAAGACAGCCTCGCATCGCGCCGACTCGCATTCGCGCCGATCGCCGTGCTCGCGCCGAAGCTCGCCCGGCTCCTGGCGCTCAGACGCCGCATGGGCGTGCGCAATTCGACGCACACGCTCGTGAAGATCCTTCAGCCTTTCGCCGATCCGGGCCTGAGGCTCGTCAACTATACGCATCCGGAGTATCGCGAGAGTCTCACGGGACTCTTCACCGAGCATCCCGATGCGGCGGCGGGCGGCGCACTGCTCGCGCGCGGCACCGAAGGCGAAGCCGTCGCGGACACGCGCCGCCAGGTGCAGGTCGACTGGTTCCACGACGGCCACGTCGATACGCTGATCTCGCCCGAGCACTCGCAGCCGCACGCGCCGCCCATCGAACTGCCCGAAACGCTCGACGCCGCGACCACCGCGCGATGGATCGAATGCGTGCTGCGCGGCGACGTGCCGGTGCCGCCCGCAGTCGTGCGCCAGGTCGAAGTGATCGTCGATGTGGTGCGCAAACCTGTCGTCGATCAGGCAAATCCCATTTGACACGGTATTCAACGCTGGTTTAAAGTCGATCGCATGAGCTTCACCCAGCCTTCCTCTCTCCGAATTATCCCGGGCCGCCTAGCGCGGCCCCTATCGCTACGTCTAGCGTAAGTCGCCAGACGTAGCGCCGCGCGTCGCAAGGCGCCCGGTCCTGCCAGCAGTCTCTGTAGTTCCTTTTCTTACCACCTGTAGTCGTCAGCTTTTCGTTCGCGCATCCCGCGAAACGGAAACGCGAGGGTCAAATGCACGTTGCTCCGCGCACGTTCACGTTGGTCACAGGCGTCACCATCGCTGGTGATTCCGCGACACGCGCGCGCCGCACCGCCTCACGTGCATCCCGCCACGCCCGGCCAGCCGCCGGACACGGCCTCTCTCGCAGGCGCTACGCAAACCGTCCGAAGAGAGATCGACGATCATGATGCCGAACCCCGCCGAGAAATACCGCCCGTTTCCGCAAGTCCGTCTGAATGGCCGCCGCTGGCCGAACCGCACGATCGAAAAGGCGCCCATCTGGATGAGCACCGATCTGCGCGACGGCAACCAGTCGCTCATCGAGCCGATGAGCATCGCCGCGAAGCTCGAGTTCTTCGAGATGCTGGTGAAAATCGGGTTCAAGGAAATCGAGGTGGGGTTCCCGTCGGCATCGCAGACCGATTTCGACTTCGTGCGCAAGTTGATCGACGAAAAGCGCATCCCGGACGACGTGACCATCGAAGTGCTCGTGCAGTCGCGGCGCGAACTGATCGAGCGCACGTTCGAAGCGGTCGCGGGCGCGAGCAAGGTGATCGTGCACCTCTATAACGCGATCGCGCCGTCGTTCCGCAAGATCGTGTTCAATCAGTCGAAGGAAGAAGTGAAGGCGCTCGCCGTCGAAGGCACGCGCCTCATCAAGGAATGTGCGGCGGCACGGCCGGAAACGCACTGGACCTATCAGTACTCGCCCGAGACTTTCAGCATGACGGAGCTCTCGTTCGCGCGGGAAGTCTGCGACGCCGTCGCGCAAATGTGGCGTCCGACGCCCGATCACAAGATGATCGTGAACCTGCCCGCGACGGTCGAAGCCGCGATGCCCAACGTGTTCGCCGATCAGGTCGAGTGGATGGACCGCAACATGGGCTATCGCGACAGCATCGTGCTCTCGGTGCATCCGCATAACGATCGCGGGACGGCGGTGGCCGCGGCGGAAATGGCGGTGCTCGCGGGCGCGGACCGCATCGAAGGCTGTCTCTTTGGCAATGGCGAGCGCACCGGCAATGTCGATCTCGTCACGCTCGCGATGAATCTCTATACGCAAGGCATCGATCCGGGGCTCGATTTCTCCGATATCGACGCCGTGCGCCGCGTTGTCGAGCGCTGCAACCAGATTCCGGTGCATCCGCGTCATCCGTATGCCGGCGACCTCGTGTTCACCGCGTTTTCGGGTTCGCATCAGGACGCGATTCGCAAGGGCTTCGCGCAGCGCGTGCCGGGCACGGTGTGGGAAGTGCCCTATTTGCCGATCGATCCGGCCGATCTCGGCCGCAGCTACGATGCCGTGATCCGCGTGAACAGCCAGTCCGGCAAGGGCGGCTCCACTTTCCTGCTGGAACGCGGCTTAGGCTTCACGCCGCCGCGCCGCGTGCAGATCGAGTTCAGCCACGCCGTGCAACGGATCACCGATGCATCCGGCGCGGAAATCGGCGGCGACGCAATCTGCGAACTCTTCAAGCGCGAGTATTTCGACGCGGGCGGGCCGGTTTCGCGCGTCGACGTGTCGACGCTGTCGGTATTCGGGAAGCGCGTCGCGGTGACGCCGCCAGCCGGCACGACGAGCGGCGACGTTTACGCGCAGACGGTCGCCGCAGCGCTCGGCGTGGACGCAAACGTGAACTGGTTCGAAACCGCCGTGACGGCGGGCGGCGATACGGCGGCGTTCGTCGGCTGCCGCGTCGGCGACGGCCAGACGTGCTTCGGCGTCGCGGTGCATGCGAATCCGGCGCTCGCTGTCGCCGATGCGGTCGTGAGCGCGGTGAACCGTTCCGGGCGCGTCGTGGAGGACGTGCGGCAGGACGAAGCCGTCGAAGCCTGACAAACCGCGCGCGTGGCTATTCGAGCGCCACGCGCGTCGCCTGCAGTGCGAGCAGCTGCCATTGGCCCTCGGTCTGCACGTGAACGGCGGTATAGGCGATCGGAAACAGAAGCGCGCCGTTCTTCGACTCCATCTCGATCAGCGCGCGGCCCGATACGAGGCACGTGTCGCGGCCGGCGGGCAGCACGTCCTGCGACTGGATCTCGATCTGACGATAGCGGCGGCGGCCTGCGGTGATCGCGTCGATGAACTGGCGCTTCGTCTCCCGCTTGCCGTTCGTGTGGACGTAGCTGACGTTCTCGGCCAGCAGCGCGTCCAGCGCCGGGCCGTCGCCCTCGACCATCGCACGGAAACGGTCACGCTCGAGGCCGCGGATCGCCTCAATGGTTTTTGCCGGCATCTGTCGAGTCCTCTTGCGTCGAGGAACCGATGCGCCGGCGCCTCGTCAGAAGTTGTATTGCAGATATAGCTGGCTGAAATTTATACCAGGATTCGGCTCTTTGATACCGCCGTTCGACAGATGCTGGAAACGAAAGCCCGCCTGATAGTTCTGCTGCGCGCCGAAGATCATGCCGACGCCCACCATGTCCGCGAACTGGAACGCCGAGCCCACCGAGAAATTCTCCGTGATGCGCGTATGTGAGAGCAGCCGCACGCCGACGCCCGCCTCGATGAACGGCCGGAAGTAGCCGGAGCTCTTCACGAAGCGCACCACCGGCGTAATGCCGACCTCCCAGATGTTCGGGTGGACTGCGTTATCCTCGGTCGTGTGCCAGTAGGACACGTGCCCTTCGCCGATGAGCGTGAAGTGGAATCCGCCGATCTCCCACCAGTTGAGGCCCGGATCCCAGGCCACGCCGAGGTCGGCTTTCTTGATGTCGCGATCGGCGACGCCGCCGGCGATCTGAAGGCCGAAACGATCGGCGTGAGCTGCCGCCGACGCAAGGCCGAATGCGGCAAGAACCGCCACGCGGGAAAGCGGACGTTGCCACGAACTCTTGTTTTTATGCATGAGCACCCCAATTACTCCGATGACGGGCGTGTTTCATTAAGAGCGTTGTCTCGCGATTCTAGAGACGTTTTTCAGAATTTGCAGGAATCGCAACCACCGTCTCCGTTTGTTGAATTTTCTTTCGCCGCAGCGCACAAAAGCGGTAACGGATTCGAAAGCAGCTTCATCACCGGTACTTTCTTCCGCTTATCATGCAACGGTCTGTCCTATTGACCTTGCTAATTCGATAGTTTTTGTGGGAACTCCCACATTCCCCTCCGCTCTAACACTTAGCACTCGATGAACCGGAGTGCTAATATCGTGTCTGACCTGTCGCTGTTGTTAAGCGGCGAGTGAATTGTTGATAAGGAGCTTATGAGCGTGACCAATGCGATGACCCTTCCGAATGTCGTGAACTCGGCACCTGCCAAGGCATCTTCGGCAGGCGCGCTGACGTACGCACAGTCGTCGATGCTGACCGGCCAGATCGGCAACATCGATTCCTACATACAAGCAGTGAACCGTATTCCGATGCTCCCGCAGGCGGAGGAACGTCAGTACGCCACCGAGTTCCGCGAGCAGGGCAACCTGAACGCCGCGCGCCAGCTCGTGCTTTCGCACCTGCGGCTCGTCGTGTCGATCGCCCGTAACTATCTCGGTTACGGCCTGCCGCACGCGGACCTGATCCAGGAAGGCAACATCGGTCTGATGAAGGCCGTGAAGCGCTTCGACCCCGAGCAAAACGTGCGCCTGGTTTCGTACGCCATGCACTGGATCAAGGCCGAGATCCACGAGTACATCCTGCGCAACTGGCGCATGGTGAAGGTCGCGACGACCAAGGCGCAGCGCAAGCTGTTCTTCAACCTGCGCAGTCACAAGACCAGCCACTCGGCGTTTACGCCGGACGAGATCGAAGGTCTCGCGAGCGAGCTGAATGTGAAGCGCGAGGAAGTCGCGGAAATGGAAACCCGCTTGTCGGGCGGCGATATTGCGCTCGAAGGCCAGGTCGATGACGGCGAGGAAGCGTTCGCGCCCATCGCCTATCTGGCGGACTCGCACAACGAGCCGACGAACGTGATTGCCGCGCGCCAGTTCGACAAGCTGCAGAGCGACGGCCTTGCCGAAGCGCTCGAATCGCTGGATGAGCGCAGCCGCCGCATCATCAAGGCGCGCTGGCTCGACGTGCAGGACGACGGATCGGGCGGCAAGACGCTGCATGAACTGGCCGACGAGTTCGGTGTATCGGCGGAACGCATTCGCCAGATCGAGGCGAGCGCAATGAAGAAGATGCGCTCGGCGCTGCACGAGTTCGCGTAACGCCTGACTGTGTCGTAGCAAACATTGAAAAGCCCGCCGTCCATAAGACAGCGGGCTTTTTCTTTTGCCCTGCGCTGGAAAAGAAAACGGCACCCGAAGGTGCCGTTTTCTTTCAACCATCGATTACCGCATCAGGCAGGCATCGGCGCCGCGCCGCCGCCACTGCCCGACAGGCGTGCGGACAGTTGCGTCGCATAACGTTGGGCCGCCGCGCCCACGACGATGTGGAACGTATCGGCCGACACCCACGCGACATCCAGCGACGACAGACGCTGACGATCCACCGACGACGGATCGCGCACGACCACGCGCAGGCGCGTCTGCGCAACCGCGTCGAGCGATGCGACATTGGTCGCGCCGCCGAACACCGCGAGCCAGCGGAACGGGTCCGGATCGAGCGGGCCGGGCGTCTGGTCGACGCTCGCCGCCGCTGCCGCCGGTTGCGCCGGCGTCGATGAAGCGGGCGTCGCGCCGCGCGTCGACGAATGCTCGAGTTCGCTGCGGATTTCATCGGCGATCAGGTCCGCTTCCGGTCCGATGATCACCTGCACGTTGGTCGCGCCGCGCTTGAGCACGCCACGCGCGCCGACGGTCTTCAACTGCGGTTCCGACACCTTCTCCGTATCCACCACCGACAGACGCAGACGCGTCGTGCAGGCATCGACGAGCGTCAGGTTGGACGCGCCGCCGAGCGCCGCAATGTACCTTGCGGCGCGCGTGTTCGACGCCGCCACCGCCGCGCCAGGAACCGGCGGAATCAGGCCGCCAGCGACCGTGGTATCGACATCGGTTTGTGCATCGGTCGTGGCCGGCTCGCGGCCCGGCGTCGCCATGTTGAACTTGCGGATGAAGAAGCGGAACAGACCGTAGTAGATGACGAAGTAGACGACACCGATCACGAGCGCCAGCCAGCCGCGCTGCGACAGGCCGTAGTTCAGCACGTAGTCGATCGCGCCCGCCGAGAACGTGAAGCCCAGATGGATGCCGAGCGCCGAGCAGATCGCGAGCGACAGGCCCGTCAGCACCGCGTGGATCGCGTAGAGAACCGGCGCGAGGAACATGAAGCTGTACTCGATCGGCTCGGTCACGCCCGTCAGGAACGCGGTCAGCGCCATCGAGAACAGCAGGCCGCCGACGACCGCGCGGCGGTCCTTCGGTGCTTCATGGAACATCGCGAGACACGCGGCCGGAAGGCCGAACATCATGATCGGGAAGAAGCCGGTCATGAAGCCGCCCGCGGTCGGATCGCCCGCGAAGAAGCGATGCAGGTCGCCGTGCACCACCGCGCCGCCGCCCGGAGGCGTGAACGAGCCGAACACGAACCACGCGAGCGAGTTGATGATGTGGTGAAGGCCCGTCACGAGCAGGATCCGGTTCAGCACGCCGAACACGAAGGTGCCGAGCGCGCCGGCCGTCGTCAGCCAGTTGCCCGCCGTGTCGATGGCCGCCTGCACCGGCTGCCATATGTAGCCCAGCACGATGCCGAGTATCAGACACGCGACGCCTGTGACGATCGGCACGAAGCGCTTGCCGCCGAAGAACGCCAGATACTCGGGCAGCTTGATGTCCTTGTACCGGTTGTACATGTAACCCGCCACCATACCGGCGATGATCCCCGACAGCACGCCCATGTTGAGCTTGTCGTTGATGTCCTTCATCACGGCCACTTCGATGAGATAGCCGATCGCGCCGGCGAGACCCGCCGTGCCGTTGTTGTCCTTCGCGAAGCCCACCGCCACGCCGATCGCGAACAGCAGCGGCAGATTGGTGAAGATCGCATCGCCGGCGTCGGCGATCATCTTGATGTTGAAGACGTCGGGCTGGCCGAGACGCAGAAGCAGGCCGGCCACCGGTAATACGGCGATTGGCAGCATCAGCGCGCGACCTAGTCGCTGCATCTTTGCAAACGGGTTGGCGTCCATCGGGTTCTCCAAAAATATAGGTCTTGTCGTTACTGCTTCGGGGATTGCTGAAAAGACATCCGCGAACTAGTCCTGCGGCCAGATTTCGCGGCTTGCCGCTCTTACTGCCTGCGCCGATTCGAGCGCGAGGCAGTCCTCGGCGCGCTGACGGCACAGTTGGTAATCGAGATTGCGCACGCGCGCCTTGATGCCGGGCACGGAACCCGGATCGACCGACAATTCGGTCACGCCGAGACCGACGAGCAAAGGCGCCGCGACCGGATCGCCGCCGAGCGCGCCGCACACGCCGACCCATTTGCCGTGCTTTTCCGCGCCCTGCACCGCCGCCTTGATGAGGCGCAGCACGGCGGGATGCAGGCCGTCGGACTGCGCGGCGAGATCGGGCTGGCAACGGTCCATCGCGAGCGTGTACTGCGTGAGATCGTTGGTGCCGATCGAGAGGAAATCCGCGTACTTCGCGAGTTGATCCGCGAGCAACGCCGCCGACGGCACTTCGATCATCACGCCCACTTCGACCGGCTCGGTGAGGCCGGCTTCGCGCGCCAGTTCGTCGATGCGCGCACGCAGGCGCTGCAGTTCGCCTGCATCCGTCACCATCGGCAGAAGGATGCGCACCGTGCCCAGCGGCTTGACGGCGAGCAGGCCGCGCAACTGATCGTCGAGCAGATCGGGGCGCACTTGCGCGAGGCGGATGCCGCGCAGACCGAGCGCCGGGTTTTCTTCGGGCGGCAGCGTCAGATAGTCGACTTCCTTGTCCGCGCCGACATCGAGCGTGCGGATGATCGCGGTGCGGCCCTGCAGCGCATCGACGATGCCCTGATAGCTTTCCGCATGCTCCGCGACCGTCGGCGCCGACTGGCGATGGATGAACAGCAGTTCGGTGCGCAACAGGCCGACCGCATCCGCGCCGTTTTCGACGGCGGCTTTCGCGTCGTCGAGCGTCGCGATATTCGCGGCGACTTCGATATGACGGCCATCCTTCGTCGATGCGGTTTGTTGCGAGAGCTTGCGATTCGCCTCGCGCACGCCCGCGAGACGTTCGCGTTCGTTGCGCGCGCGTTCGACGTCGAGCGCGGTCGGCGCATGCTCGACGCGTCCCGCCGATGCATCCACGACCACTTGCGTGCCTTCGGGAATCGCGTGCAGCGCATCGCCGATGGCGACGAGCGCCGGAATGCCGATCTGCCGCGCGATGATCGCCGCGTGCGAGGTTGCGCCGCCGCGCGCCATCACGAGCGCGGTGACGCGCGTGCGGTCGATCGAGGACAGATCGGACGGCGTGAATTCCGTGGCCGCGAGGACGGTCTCTTCGGGCAGCTCGCGCGCCGCCGTGTTGCTCAGACCGAGCGCGCGCAGCACGCGCTTTTCGATATCCCGCAGATCGGCGGCGCGCTCGGCGAGCAGGTCGTCCTGCACGTTCGAGAGCAGCGCGATCTGCGCGCGGATCGCCTCGCGCCACGCGAAGCCCGCGCTCTTGCCGAGGCTGATCAGATCGCGTGCGGCATCGAGGAGCGTCGGATCTTCGAGCAGCACGCGATGCACCGCGAAAATGCCCGCTTCGCCGACGGCCCCGCGCTGCGACGCGGTGCGCACGGTTTCGCCGAGTTCGGCATCGACCTGAGCGATGGCTTTGTCCAGCGCGCGGCTTTCCGTCGCCGATGAACCGCTCGGCTGTTCGGGCGGCACGATTTCCTGGTCGTCCCAGCGCACGAGCTTGCCGACCGCGATGCCCGGCGCCGCGCATACGCCGGCGAGCGTATTGGGCGGCAGCGGCTCGCCCGATCCGGCCGGCTTCGCGACCGGCGCGGGCGACTTCGCGCGCGCGGGCGTCTCTTCGACTTCGCCTAGCGCCGCGCGCAGCAATTCGGCGGCGACGGCTTCGATCGCCTGTTGCGCCTGCCCGCCGATAGCCACCAGTTCGATCGTCGCGCCCTCGCCCGCACCGAGCCCGAGCAGCCCGACCACGCTTTCCACGGGCGCCTTTCTGCCTTCGTAGCGCACTTCGACCTTCGCGTCGAAACCGCGCGCCGCTTCGCGCGCCCGCGCCGCCGGACGCGCATGCAGACCGCCCGCATGCGCCAGCGTCAGGCTACGACGCGCCTCTTCCAGCACGTTGACGCCCGTGCGCGCCGTCTCGGCTTTCTCGCCTTGTTTCGCGCGCAACACCAGCATGCGCGAGCCGGCCTTGAGCACGCCGCGGCCGGCGCGATCGATGACGTCGAAGGCATCGCCGTTCGCGACCGCGATCACCGAGACGAGGCTCGGCGCGTGTTGCGCGACGAAGTCCGCATCGAACTCGATGAGCGGATCGCCCGCGCGCACCGTCGCGCCCTGCCCGACTTTCGGCGTGAAGCCCTTGCCGCTCAGCTCGACCGTGTCGATGCCGATATGCACGAGAATCTCCGCGCCCTCCCTGGTGCGCAGCGTCACCGCGTGATGCGTGCGCGCGAGATGCGTGATCGTGCCGTCGCAGGGTGAGACGAGCACGTTATCGAGCGGATCGATGCCGATGCCGTCGCCGAACATGCCCTCGGCGAACACGGGGTCCGGCACATCGGCGAGCGGCACGACGGGACCGGTGAACGGCGCGAGCAGCACGACGTCGTTCGGGTTATCGATGGAATGGTTCAACAGTGACTCCTCGGCACGGCGCATCGGCTATCTCACTCAATGGGTTTCGGTGACCTTGTTCAGGTGGCGCGGCGCGTCGGGATTGCGCCCGCGCGCGGCGGCCAGACCCGCGGCCATTACATAGAACGAAAGGATCGCGGCGATCGGATCGAGCGCCGGGTGATCGGTCGCGACGAGCGGCAGTTCCGCTTCGGCGACATCCTCCGGCGCGGCGAGCAGCACGCGCGCGCCGCGAGCGCGCATATCGGCGGCAAGCTGGATGAGACCCGCCTGCTCCGGCCCGCGCGGCGCGAACACGAGCAGCGGATAGTCGCGGTCGATGATTTCCATCGGACCGTGGCGCACTTCCGCGCTGGAGAACGCTTCGGCCTGGATGCCCGAGGTTTCCTTCAGCTTGAGCGCGGCTTCCTGCGCGATCGCGAGGCCGAGGCCACGGCCGATCACGATCATGCGATCGACGTTCGCAAGCTCGCTGACGGCGCGCGTCCAGTCGAGCTTGCCCGCGGCGCGCAGCGCGTCCGGCAGCGATTTCAGCGCGTTGAGCAATTCGACGTCCCGCTGAACATGCGCGATGACGATGGCCGACAGCGACAGCATCGCGATATAGCTCTTGGTCGCGGCGACCGAAAGCTCGGGACCGGCGAGCAGCGGCAGGAAATATTCGCACGCGCTTTCGAGCGGCGAACCGGTGACGTTGACCGCCGCGACGGTGAACGCGCCCGCGTCGCGCAGCGCCTGCATCGTGCCGACGAGATCGGGGCTCTTGCCCGATTGCGAGAACGCGACGGCGAGTTGTCCGGAGACACGCAACGGCGCCTGCTGGAGCGTGGCGACCGACATCGGCAGCGATGCGACCGGCACGCCGATGCGACTCATCGTCAGGCTTGCGAAATAACTGGCGGCGTGGTCGGAACTGCCGCGCGCGACCGTCAGCGCGACATGGCGCGGCTGCTCGGCGAGCTTGACCGCGAGCTCTTCGATGCGCGAGGTATCGGCGAGCTGGGCCGCGACGACATCGGCGGACTCCAGCGCCTCATTAAGCATATTCGACAATTGATTCTCCTTCGACATACGTGGCGGTCAGCGCGTGTTCCCGGTCGAGCACGACGAGATCGGCCCAGGCGCCGCGCGCGATGCGGCCGCGGTCTTCGAGTCCGAGATAGTCGGCGGGGAAACGCGACAGGCGATTCGAGACGTCCGCGAGCGGAATGCCCAGCGAGACGAGATTGCGCAGCGCCTGATCCATCGTCAGGGTGCTGCCGGCGAGCGTGCCGTCCGCGAGACGCACGCCGCCCATGCACTTGGTGACGTGCTGGCTGCCGAGACGATATTCGCCGTCGGGCATGCCGGCCGCCGACGTGCTGTCGGTCACGACATAGAGACGCGGGATCGCGCGCATCGCGGCGCGGATGGCGCCCGGATGCACGTGCAGCAAATCGGGGATGAGCTCGGCGTACTCGGCATGCGCGAGCGCCGCGCCGACCATGCCGGGATCGCGGTGATGCAGCGGCGACATCGCGTTGAACAGGTGCGTGAAACCGCGCGCGCCGTGCTTGAGCGCGTTGACGGCGTCGTCGTAGGTGCCGAGCGAATGGCCGAGCTGCACGCGCACGCCGCGCGCGGCCATTTCGGAAATGATGTCGAGATGGCCCGAGATTTCCGGCGCGATCGTGACGACGCGAATCGGCGCGAGTTCGAGATATTTGAGCACTTCGTCGCGCACCGCGACGGCGGCGGCGTCCGGCTGCGCGCCGAGCTTGCCCGGATTGATGTACGGCCCTTCCAGATGCACGCCCAGCATGCGCGCGCCGCCCGCTGCGCGATGTTTCGCCTGTTCGCCGAGCCCCGCGACGACTTCCATGAGTTCGTCGCGCGGCGCGGTCATCGTGGTGGCGAGCAGGCTCGTCGTGCCGTGCTGCGCGTGCTGGCGCGCGACGGTGTCCGCCGCATCGCCGCCTTCCATGATGTCGCGCCCGCCGCCGCCATGCACGTGCAGATCGATGAAGCCGGGCAGGATGTATGGCGCGTCGTTGGCGAGCGGATCGGCGATATGGCCTTCGAGCGCCGTCACGCGGCCGTTCTCGAAGCGGACCGAGCCGTGGATCCAGCCGTCGGTCGTGAGTATGTTTCCTTTCAGCATGAAGTTCTCTGGAAGTACGCGATGCATGAATGAGGTTCAGTGCCGTCCACGCCATGCTGCGAGCAGGCTTTCGTCGCGAAAGAAGCGAACGGCTTCCTTGGGTCCTCTCGTTCTCTTGTTTGCTCTCTCGAAGCGTTTCGGGTCATGCGCGTCTGTGCCGACGCTTATCGATGCAGTTCCGCGACGAAGTCGTAGTAGTCGTCGCGACAGTAGGTATCCGTCAATTCGATCGCGCGCTGATCCGCGCAATAGCCGATGCGCGTAATCACGAGCAACGCGGCGCGCGGTGCGACGCCCATCAGCCGCGCGATGTCCGCGCCCGCATTCACCGCGCGGAAATGCTGCAATGCGCGCACCACCGACAAATTGCGCCCTTCCAGATACCGATACAGCGATGCGCCGATCGCGAGCGGGTCCGGCACCACGGCGACGGGCAAGGTCGAATGCTCGACCGCCATCACGATGCCGTCCGCGCGCCGCAGCCGCCTGAGGCTCGCAACGGCCGCGCCCGGCGACAGACCCAGACGCACGGTTTCGTCACGATTCGCTGCGCGCAGTCCGCGATCGAGCCAGATCGAGTCCGGCGTGAAGCCGCGCTGTTCCATCTTTCTGGTGAAACCGGTGAGCCGGGAAAGCGGATCTTCGACGCGCGGCGTGATGAAGCTGCCCGCCCCGCGCACGCGCCGGATCAAACCTTGCTCGACGAGCAGCGCGATGGCCTTTCTGGCCGTGATCCGCGATACACCGACGCCTTCGGACAACGTGCGCTCCGAAGGCAGCGCCTCGCCGGCCGCCCAGTTTCCAGCGTGGATTGCCTTGGCGAGACGAGAAGCCAACTGTAGATAAAGCGGCGTATCGCTCTGCGCGTCCGGCGTCAAATCATCCCAGCGATGCTCCATCGAGCGCTCTCACGTGCTGAAGTGGAGCCCATTATATAACCAACATAATACCAGTCAACGCTAAAGCCCCGCCTCAGGACTACCGCATAAATCGCATACAAATCAATGAGTTAAAATTGTTTAGCCCGTCAGATGGAAACACTTCTTCCATCGGGACTTACCCCTACCGGCAGTCCAATTGCTTAACTGGTCCCTTATTGTCAAATGACCTGCTTTTCGGGCATTTTCGTATTCGCACGGTCGTTCTTTCTTTGGCACAATGCTTGTATTAGTTCGGATTCACAACTAATTCCAACAATATTGATGAGAGACTGACGCGATGGGCAGTATTGATCCGAGCCGTGCCGTTGACGCCGTGCGCCGCTTCAACCGCTTTTATGCGCGCCATACCGGCGCCCTCCACGAACGGCTGCATAAAAGCAGCTTTTCCCTGACCGAAGTACGAATCCTGCATGAACTGGCGCAAGCGCGAGCCACCACGGCCGCCGACTTGTCGCGCAACCTCGGGCTGGATACGGGCTATCTCAGCAGGCTGATCAACAACTTTCAGAAGCTCGGCCTCGTGGTCCGCCGAAAGAACGAGCTGGATGGCCGCGCGCACTTGCTGCGCATCACGCCCGAGGCGAAAGCCAGGGTCGATGAGATCGACCTGCATGTGTCGGCGGAAACCGCCACGCTGCTCAAACGGCTGACCACCGCCGAGATCGATCAGCTATGCAATGCGATGGCGGACGTCGAGCGGCTGCTTTCGCCTGCGTGCGTCGAGGGAGAAACCCGGCTGCGCGTGCCGCGCGCCGGAGACTTCGGCTGGATGATCGAGCGTCAGGCTCACCTCTATTCGGGTGATCGGCCGAAGCTTTTCAGTGAGGCGCGCGCGGCGAAGACGGTGGCGCGCTTTCTCTCCGAGATGCAGGTGAGCACGCCGCGCATCGCCTGCTGGGTGGCCGAACAAGGCAACGCCATGCGCGTGGGTGCGGCTCTGCTTAGTGCGGAGTCCGAACGTCAGGCGCGCATCGAATTATTGTTCGTCGAGCCGGGCGCGCGGCGGCGCGGGCTCGGTGAGCGGCTCGTCGCGGCATGCACGAACTTCGCGCACGGCGCTCGCTACGATCAGGTGATCTGCCGCCTGGATGAACCGCACGAAGAGCTTTGCGCACTGTTCCTGCGGACGGGTTTCACGCCCGTGCAGGAAGGCGCTACGGGCATCGTGTGGCAACGGGAACTACAGCCGGTCTTCGTCGACTGAACTGGGCTGCACGAGTAAAAACGGCGTCCCGTGGGACGCCGTTGCAGATCCGTGCGCGATCGCTTTTAGAACGATGGCACGACCGAGCCTTTGAACTCGCTCTTGAGGAACTGGCGCACGTCGTCGGACTGATACGCCGCGACCAGCTTCTTCACCCACGGCTGGTCCTTGTCTTTCGCGCGCACCGCAATCAGGTTCGCGTACGGGCTATGCACGTCCTCGAGCACGATCGCATCCTTCGTCGGCTGCAGACCTGCCGCAAGCGCGAAGTTCGTGTTGATGGCGGCGGCATCGACGTCGGCGAGCGTGCGCGGCAGTTGCGCGGCATCGAGTTCCACGAGCTTGACCTTCTTCGGATTCTCCGCCACGTCGAGCGCGGTCGCGTTGTTGCCGTTCGTGCCGGCGCCCGCCTTCAACTTGATCACGCCTTGCGATTGCAAAAGCAGAAGCGCGCGATTCTCGTTCGACGGGTCATTCGGCACCGCGACCTTCGCGCCCTGCGGCAAGTCCTTCAGCGACTTCAGCTTCTTCGAATAGACGCCGAGCGGCGAGATATACGTCAGCCCCGCATTCACGATCTTGTAGCCACGCTGCTTGACCTGGCTGTCGAGATACGGCTGATGCTGAAAGCTGTTCGCATCGAGATCGCCGGCGTCGAGCGCTGCGTTCGGCTGAATGTAGTCGTTGAACTCGATCACCTTCACGTTGAGTCCTTCGCGCTTTGCGACCTTCTGCACGACTTGCCAGATCTGCGCGTCGGGGCCGCTGATGGTGCCGACCTTGATCACCTTGTCATCTGCGTGAGCGGCGAGGCTCGTGAACAACGCGACGGACGCCGCGGCGGCGGTAATGGCTTTGAGCAAATTTCTGCGCTGCATGGTGTTCCTGTTTCGATGATGCGTTCTTGCTGCGATTGCCTGATTCGCCCCGGCGAGCGATTCAAACCGGGTGACGGATGTTCGCACAGCATCGGTGCGACGTGAAATACAGAATGCTCATGTGAATATCACCTTCGGCGGTGGGCGGATAGAATCGCCACAAAGCATCACGAACTCTCGCGCTGGAGGCAAACATCGTCATGTACGTGATCAATCTGCGATATACGGGCGCACTCGCCGAAATCGACGATGCCCTCGACGCGCATCGCGTTTATCTCGAACGCTATTTCGCGGCGGGCGTCTTCGTCGTCGCAGGGCCGAAGGTGCCGCGTGACGGCGGCATCATTCTGGCCTCGGGCATCGAACGCAATCGGCTCGATGCGATCATCGCGGAAGATCCATTCGCGCAGCAGGGACTCGCGCATTATGAGATCACCGAATTCAAGGCAACGCGGCTTGCGCCCGGCTTGAATCTGCCCGAACCATCTTCGGACGCTTGAAATGAAAAGTGGCCCGCGCGGGCCACTTTCACAATCAGTCGACCAACAGCTTCAGGTCGTGAACCCACGGCTCGACACCTTGCCCGTCGCGCGCGAAGAGACGGAGCTTGCCATCCTTGTCGAACACGTAGCTCGCGGCGGTGTGATCCATCGTGTAATCGTCGGGGGTCTTGCCCTGCGACTTCGCGTAGTACACGCGGAAGTCCTTCGCGATCTGTGCGAGTTGCGCATCGTTCGCCGGACGCAAACCGACATACGACGAGTTGAACGCCGCCACATACTGGCCGAGCAGATCGGGCGTGTCGCGCGCCGGATCGACGGTGACCATCAGCACCTGCACGTCCTTCGATTTGTCGCCGAGTTGCTGCATCGCTTGGGAAAGTTCGGCGAGCGTCGTCGGGCATACGTCCGGGCAATGCGTATAGCCGAAGAACAATACGACAGCCTTGCCCTTGAAGTCGGCGAGCGTGCGCGTCTTGCCGTGCGTGTCGGGCAAGGAGAAATCGCTGCCGAATTGCTTGTTGCCGGTGATATCGAGGTTCTTGAAATCGGGCGCTTTCTCGCACGCCGAAAGCAGCGCCGCGAAAAAGACCAGCGCGAATAGACGACGAAGAACGACCATCATGCGCCGATCACCGTGCGCACGTAATGATCGACGAGCAACGCGCCGAACAGCAGCGACAGATACACGATCGAGTAACGGAAGGTCTTGCGCGCGAGCATGTCCGAATAGCCGCGATACATCTTCCACGCATAGCCGATGAAACCCGCGCCGAGCGCAATCGCACACACCAGATAAACGACGCCGCTCATGCCGGAGATATAGGGCATCAGCGTGACCGCGAACAGCACGAGCGTGTAAAGGAAAATGTTGAGCAGCGTGTATTTTTCGCCGTGCGTGATCGGGAGCATCGGCAGGCCGGCGTTCTCGTAGTCCTTGCGGCGATACAGCGCGAGCGCCCAGAAATGCGGCGGCGTCCACACGAAGATGATCAGCACGAGAATCCACGCGTCGCCGGGCACCGTGCCCGTCACTGCGGCCCAGCCGAGCGCGGGCGGCATTGCGCCGGACGCGCCGCCGATCACGATGTTCTGCGGCGTATAAGGCTTGAGCAACAGCGTGTAGATGACCGCGTAACCGACGAACGTGGCAATGGTGAGCCACATCGTGAGCGGATTGGTGAATCTGTAGAGCGTCCACATGCCGATGCCGCCGAGCACCGCAGAGAAGATCAGAATCTGCGTCGACGTGATCTGTCCGCGTGCCGAGGGACGCCATGCGGTGCGGCGCATCTTCGCATCGACTTTTTGCTCGACGAGACAGTTGATTGCAAATGCCGCGCCGGCCAGCAACCAGATACCGACGGCGCCGCCGATCAGCTTGTCCCACGGCACCATGCCGGGCGTGGACAGGAACATGCCGATGACGGCGCAAAACACGGCGAGTTGCGTGACGCGCGGCTTTGTCAGCGCGAGATATTGCGAAGCGCGGCTGCCGAGTGGGGAATGTAGTGTCGTGCTATCCATGATGTGGAGTCACGCTGAAACGACGTCGCGCGCGGGAACTGCGGCGCGGCCGGGACGGCTGGAAGAGATTCGAAAGTTTAGCATAACGAGTAGCAGCAACAGGATGGCGGCCCCGCCGTTGTGCGCCACCGCGACCGGCAACGGCCATTGCAGCACGATGTTCGACATGCCCGTGAGGAACTGGACTACGATCAGCAACAATACGCCGTTTGCGGGTTTTCGCAGAGATTCGAAACGTCGCAGTCTCGAAGCTAGCCAGAGCAGATACAGCACGACGACCACCGCGAACGTGCGATGCGTCCAGTGAATCGCGACGAGCGCGTCCTGCGAGATCACGTCGCCGTCGCCGGTCATGCCGAGGGCGCGCCACAGGTGAAAGCCGTGCTCGAAGTTCATCGGCGGGACCCATTGGCCGTTGCACAGCGGGAAGTCCGTGCACGCCAGCACCGCATAGTTCGTGCTGACCCAGCCGCCGAGCGCGATCTGCACGACGAGCAGCAGCAACCCGAACCCCGCGGCGGGCATCCAGCGCGCGGCGGCCGAATCGAGCGACGGAATCGGCGTCATGCGTGCCGCGAGCCAGCCGAGCACGCCGAGCAACGCGAGGCCGAGCAGCAAGTGCGTCGTGACGATCACCGGTTGCAGCTTGAGCGTGACGGTCCACGCGCCGAACGCGCCTTGCAGCAGGATGAGAAGCAGAATGCCGGTGGGCCACCACGGCGACACATGCAGCGGACGCTTCTTGATGCGCGCAGTCCAAGCGATGATCACCTGAGCGATGATCAGCACGCCGATCGCCATCGCGAAGTAACGATGCAGCATCTCGATCCACGCCTTCACCATGCTGACGGGGCCGGTCGGCATCGCCTGATACGCGGCCGAAATCTGCGCATGCGCAATGAACGGCGACGACGTACCGTAGCAGCCGGGCCAGTCGGGGCAGCCGAGGCCGGAATCGGTCAGGCGCGTGAAGCCGCCGAACATGATGAGATCGAGCGTCAGGAACGTCGTCAGCCAGACGAGCTTCCTGAACTTGTTGTCATCGGCCTTCACCCAGACAAACGAAAGCGGCAGCAGCGCGATGCACAAACCGATCAGAGCGAGTTGCAATACGAACATGTGTTTCTACCTGACCTTCAACCGATACGCGACCACTTCAGAAGCTTCGCCACATCCGCGTTGATCTTCTTCGGATCGGGATTCTTCGGGAAGCGCATCATCAGATTGCCATTCGGATCGACGAGAAAGATGTGATCCGTGAGTTTCGTGCCGTCGTCGACGGGCAGCCACGCGGCGATCGACTTTTCGTTGGCGACCAGCATGCGCGTGTCCGGCTGCGGATACGCGGTCTTGATGACGTCGGAGACCGGTTTGTCATCGGTGCGCAGCCAGACGTTCACGACGCGCTCGCGCTCGCCCGATTGCAGCGCGCGCACCTGACGCATGAAATAGAGGCGCGTCGCGCATTGCTCGTCGCAATCGCTGCCGTTGACCGTGATC
Source organism: Caballeronia sp. EK (assembly GCF_014384845.1). Classification (NCBI taxonomy): domain Bacteria; kingdom Pseudomonadati; phylum Pseudomonadota; class Betaproteobacteria; order Burkholderiales; family Burkholderiaceae; genus Caballeronia; species Caballeronia sp. EK. The sequence goes on along the minus strand of NZ_JACSUE010000009.1, from coordinate 23,995 downwards.
ATCAGCCATTTGCCTTCGAGCGACTTGAACGGCACGCTCTGCCCTTTCTCGTCGGTGACGACGAGTTGCGCCGGTATCGGCCGCTGCGGGTCGATCAGCGCGCCGTAGCTCGACGTGCCGCCCGCCGGCTTGAACACGTAGTACATCAGGTACGACGCGATCACCGGCGCGGCGCACACCAGCGCGAGCAGCAGGAGCATCCAGCGGCCGCTGATCCAGGAGCCTTTCTTCGCGGTTCGTTGCGGCGCGGCGGCGGGGTGACGTTGTGATTGCATCGGTGAAAGTGTGTCTCTGTTCGGTCGGTTGTCAGGCGTGGTGCTCGGCTTCGTCGTCGCGCTCGTCGGGCTCATCGGATTGGTCGCCTTTCCTCGCGGCGCGGCGCGCGGCATACAGCCCGAACGCGATGGCCGCGGCCGCCATGCCCCACCATTGCAACATGTAGCCGTAATTGCGTTCGACGCCGAGCGTCGGCGCGGGCCAGTCGCGCACGAGCTTGTCGCCGGCATCGTTCGTCTGCTGTATCACGAACGGCTGGAAGGCAAGCCCGGTTTCGGCCGCGTACGACCTGATGTCCAGGTTCTGGCGAATTTCCTTGTGCGCAGCCGATCCGCCGCTGCCCAGTTCGAACGCCTGCGACGCGTTCGCGCGCGCGATGCCCCGCACCTCGACGACGCCCTTCGGCGTTTCATACGACTCGATGCCCGTGCGGTCCGCCATGTTGCGCGGCAGCCATCCGCGATTGACGAGCACATGGCCGCCGCCCTCGAGTTTAAGCGGCATCACGACATAAAAGCCTGGCTGGTCGTTATACGGACGATTGTCCAGATACACGACATGCTCCGGCATGAACTCGCCGCGCGCCTCCACGCGATGAAATTCGATCGACTTGAGCGGCAGCGGCTCGACGCCGACTTCCTGCTCGGGCGCGCTCTCGAACGCGACGATCTGCGCGTTGAGCGCTTCTTTCTGATGCGCGCGGTCGCGCTGCCAGAAGCCGAGGCGCACGGTCACCGCAACGACGATCAGAATCACGAGCGCGGGCCAGAATCGAATCTTCATGCTGCGAGCCTTACCGCCGGAATCCGGTCGGGCGCTGCACGGCGAGATCTGTCGAGTGAGATAATGAGATGATCCAAATTCATACTGCTCGCTGTGGTTCCTGAGCAAAAACGCTAGCCGGTTTCATGCACATCATCGTTGCTATCGCATTCATCCTTATCATCGGCAGCCTGGGTTCGGCGCTCTACTTCATGATGACCGACCGGGGCAAGACGAAGCGGATGGTCTGGTCGCTCGCCGCTCGCGTCGGGCTGTCCATCTCGCTCTTCCTCTTCATCCTGTTCGCGCACTGGATGGGCTGGATTCAATCGTCGGGCATTCCCATCGGACGATAACCCACCGCGCCGGCACTGCCCTACGGGACGGATTGTCGCGCCGCGGCGCCCGATTCGACGCTCCCCGAAACGACAACGCCGCCCCTTGAGACATCGAGGGCGGCGTGTTGATCACTGCTTCTTTGCTCTCGGACCGGCGTCGCCGCCGGCCTTGCATCGCGGACGGCGCATCGCGCGCGCCCGCTTCGATAATCGCTTACAGCCAGTAGACGACGATATACAGCCCCAGCCACACGACGTCGACGAAGTGCCAGTACCATGCGGCGCCCTCGAATGCGAAGTGATGCTCCGCCGTGAAGTGGCCACGGATCAGACGGAACATCACCACGGCCAGCATCGTGCCGCCGAGGAACACGTGGAAACCGTGGAAGCCGGTCAGCAGGAAGAACGTCGAGCCATACACGCCGGAATTGAGCGTCAGGTTCAGTTCGTTGTAGGCGTGGAAATACTCGTAGCCCTGGCAGAACAGGAAGATCAGGCCGAGCAGGACGGTCGCGCCCAGCCAGATGATCGCTTTCTTGCGATGGTCTTCACGCAGCGCGTGGTGAGCCACCGTCAGCGTCGCGCCGGAGGACAGCAGCAGCGCCGTGTTGATGGTCGGCAGGGGCCACGGCACCATCGCGCGGAAATGCGGCACGAGCGCGGCGGGGCCGTTGTTCGGCCATACGGCGGTGAAGTCGGGCCAAATGAGCTTGTAGTCGAGGCTGCCGAGTTGATGCATCGCGATTGCGCGCGCATAGAACAGCGCGCCGAAGAACGCCGCGAAGAACATCACTTCGGAGAAGATGAACCAGCTCATGCTCCAGCGGTACGAAACATCGACACGCTTTCCGTACATGCCGCCTTCGGATTCGGAGATCGCGTCGCCGAACCAGTGCCACAGCACGAACAACACGAACAGCAAGCCGATGAACGTGCCGACCGGCCCGAAGCTATGGCCGTTCACCCACGACGCCAGCGAGGCCAGCATGATCAGCAAGCCGCTTGCAGCCATCACCGGATGCCGCGACGGATGCGGCACGAAATAGTACGGGCTCTCGTTTTGACCGCTCATTATTGATTCTCCACTTCGATCCAGTTGCTTGAATTTTCTTTTGCCGCCGGCTGCCCGGCGTTGTCCGTCTATCCCACTACCGCGCGCACGATCAGCAGCAACACGACGATGAACAGCACCGCTCCGATGACGCCCGCCGCGATCAGATGCAGCGGATTCAACTGCGCGGCATCGCTTTCCAGGTCTGCCCGGCGGCGCACGCCGAAGAACGACCAGAACACCGCCTTCAAGAGCTTGAGGAAACCGGCCTTTTTCGGCGTGTCCGCGCTCATGGCTGTCATGAACCCTTCGTGACCGACTTCGGCGCGTTCAGCTCGAAGAACGTGTACGACAGCGTGATCGTCTTTACATCCTTGGGCAGCTTCGGATCGACGACGAACACGACCGGCATGCGCTTGGTCTCGTTCGGCGCGAGCGTCTGCTGCGTGAAACAGAAGCATTCGATCTTCTTGAAGTACTCGGTGGCCTGCTTCGGCGCGTAGCTCGGGATCGCCTGCGCGTTCACCGTGCGACCCTGCTCGTTGGTCACGTCGTACATCACCGTCATCACTTCGCCGGGGTGAATATCCAGCGAGTTCTGCTCGGGCTTGAACCGCAGCGGGCCGCGCGCGTTCGCATCGAACTCGATCGAGATCGTGCGCGTCATGTCGACCTGCGTATTCTTCGCCTCGCGCGCGCCCACATCCTTCTGCACGAGGTTGTTGATGCCCGTGATCTGGCAGATCGCGCGATACATCGGCACGAGCGCGAAGCCGAAGCCAAACATCAGCGCCGCCACGACGAAGAGCTTCACCAGCATCGACCGGTTGAAGGACCGATCGACATGCGAATTTTCCTGCTGAGTGGACACGTTGCTTTCCTACCCTCGCGACAACAGGTATTGCCTGACGACGATACCCAGAAAGAAGACGGCGGCAATCAACATCATGATGATTCCGAGCCGCTTGTTGCCCGCGCGAATTTCCTCGGGCGTGCGTCTTTTTTGTGGATTCGGGGACATGCTTTCCTGATTTTTCATTCGCGGGGCACGCTCGACGCGGCCCCGCGAACCAGACAACAAACTATTTATTCGACCGTCGGCGGATGCTCGAACGTATGGAACGGCGCCGGGCTCGGCACGGTCCATTCGAGGCCTTCCGCGCCATCCCACGGCTTGTCGCTCGCCTTCTCGAGTTCACCGCCGCCACGATACGTGGGCAGCGCGACCGCGAACAGGAAGTACACCTGCGCGAGGCCGAAGCCGAATGCGCCGATCGTCGCGACCTGGTTGAAGTCCGTGAACTGCGCCGGGTAATCCGCATAGCGGCGCGGCATGCCCGCGAGACCCAGGAAGTGCATCGGGAAGAACGTGATGTTGAAGAAGATCATCGACGCCCAGAAGTGGATCTTCCCGCGCATTTCGTTGTACATCCAGCCGGTCCACTTCGGCGCCCAGTAGTACCAGCCCGAGAACAGCGCGAAGAGCGAACCCGCCACCAGCACATAGTGGAAGTGCGCCACCACGTAGTAAGTGCCGTGCATCTGGATATCGAGCGGCGCCATCGACAGGATCAGGCCCGTGAAGCCGCCCATCGTGAACACGAACAGGAAGCCGATCGCGAAGAGCATCGGCGTTTCGAAGGAGAGCGCGCCGCGCCACATCGTCGCCACCCAGTTGAACACCTTCACGCCCGTCGGGACCGCGATCAGCATCGTCGCGTACATGAAGAACAACTGGCCCGTCACCGGCATGCCGGTCGCGAACATGTGGTGCGCCCACACCATGAACGACAGGATCGCGATCGATGCCGTTGCGTACACCATCGAGCTATAGCCAAACAGCGGCTTGCGCGAGAACGCCGGGATCACCTGCGACACGATCCCGAACGCCGGCAAGATCATGATGTACACCTCGGGGTGACCGAAGAACCAGAAGATGTGCTGGTACATGACCGGATCGCCGCCGCCCGCCGCGTTGAAGAACGACGTGCCGAAGTGACGATCGAACAGCACCATCGTGATCGCGCCAGCCAGAACCGGCATCACGGCGATCAGCAGGTACGCGGTGATGAGCCACGTCCACGCGAACATCGGCATCTTCATGAGCGTCATGCCGGGCGCGCGCATGTTCAAAATCGTCACGACGATGTTGATGCCGCCCATGATCGACGATGCACCCATGATGTGGACCGCGAAAATCGCGAAGTCCATGCCCGGCCCCATCTGCGTGGAAAGCGGCGCGTACAGCGTCCAGCCCGCGGCGGTTGCGCCGCCCGGCACGAAGAACGAGCCGACGAGCAGCACCGCAGCCGCCGGCAGCAGCCAGAAGCTGAAGTTGTTCATCCGCGCGAACGCCATGTCCGATGCGCCGATCTGCAGCGGCACCATCCAGTTCGCGAAACCGACGAACGCCGGCATGATCGCGCCGAACACCATGATGAGGCCGTGCATGGTGGTCAGCTGATTGAAGAACTCGGGACGCATGATCTGCAGGCCCGGCTCGAACAACTCGGCACGGATGCCGAGCGCCATCACGCCCCCCGAAAGGAACATGATGAAGGAGAACAACAGGTACAGCGTACCGATGTCCTTGTGGTTGGTAGCGAAGAGCCACCGGCGCCAGCCATGCGGCGTCTCGTGCGCATGGTCGTGCGCGTGGTCGTGACCTGCGCCTACATCGTGTCCGATGCTAGACATGACAATCATCTCCTAAAGCGAATACTCGGGGCACTTGGCAATGACGCGTGGCTTTCCGTTGCGGTTCGGCGAAGGAAAGCTACACGCTCGGCACGTCAAGCAGCCGGACTGATTTCCACGCGGCGGGCTTCCTTGTTATCGGCGCCGCCGGTGATGGTTTCCGGTTTCTTCAACACGATACGGTCTTCCGACACGCCCGCGGCCTTCAGCGCGTCACGCACGGCTTGCGCGCGGCGCTTGGCGAGATCGGCGTTCAGATCGGCGTTGCCGGTCGCATCCGTGAAGCCGGACAGCGCGATCTTCGCGTCAGGATGCGCCTTTGCGTAGGCCGCTGCAGCGTCCACTGCGCTTTTCGCATCGGCGGGCAGCGCGTCCTTGCCCGTCTCGAAGTAAATGCTCGCGGGCAGGCCGGCGGCTTGCGTAGCTTCCGCGCCCGATGCCGCCGGCGCGCTCGCCTCGGCTGCCGCGGGCGCAGCGCTCGCCGCTTCAGGCGCCGATGCCGCCGCCGCGTTGCCGCCGCCTTGCGGCATCTTGCCCGCCTTGGCGTCGATCACCTGCTTCGGCTGGAGAAGGTCGCCGGTGTGGTTGCCCCAGCTGTTGCGCTCGAACGTGACGACCGATGCGATCTCGACATCGTTCAGCACGCCTTGCCACGGCGGCATCGCGCCCTTGCCGTGCAGCACGATATTCAGATGGTCGGCGATCGAGCCATTCGCGATCTTCGAGCCGTCGAGCGCCGGGAACTGGCCCGCGCCCTTGCCGGTAGGCTGGTGGCAGACCGCGCAGTTCGACGTGTAGACCTGCTGGCCGCGCGCCATAAGTTCATCTTTAGTGTAGGTCTTGAGGGGATCGTCGGCGCCTGCCGCCATCTTCTTCTTTTGCGCATCGACCCACTTCGCGTAGTCGTCAGCCGACAGCACTTCGACCACCACCGGCATGTACGCGTGCTCCTTGCCGCACAGTTCCGTACAGAAGCCGCGGTAGGTGCCCACCTTCTCGGCCTTGAACCAGGTGTCGCGCACGAAGCCCGGAATCGCATCCTGCTTCACGCCGAACGCCGGGACATACCACGAGTGCACGACGTCGTTCGCCGTGGTGATGATGCGGATCTTCTTGTCGACCGGCACCACGAGCGGGTTGTCGACTTCCTGCAGATACAGCGTCGAAATGGGCTTCTGGCCGTTCGTCTCGCTGCGCGGCGTGGAGAGCGTCGAGAGGAAATTGATGCCCTCGCCCGGCCCCTTCACATAGTCGTAGCCCCACTTCCACTGGTAGCCGGTGACCTTCACCGTGAGATCGGCGTTGGAGGTGTCCTTCATCGCGACGACGGCCTTCGTTGCCGGCAGCGCCATCAGAATGACGATGACGAACGGCACGATCGTCCAGATGATTTCGACGGTGGTGCTTTCGTGGAAATTGGCCGGTTTGAACCCCTTCGACTTGCGATGGACGATCAGCGAATAGAACATCACCCCGAACACGCCAAGGAAAATGACGGTACAGATGATGAGCATGAAGATATGGAGGCCGTAGAGCTCCTCGGCGATCTTCGTCACAGGCTGCTGGAAGTTGATCTCGTTGACAGCAGGACCGCCTGGACTGTTTTCGACCGCCAGGGCCGCGCCGGCGGTGAGCAGTGCGCCTGCCGCCAGCACGCCCGAGAGGGCTCGCTTGATTGTTTTCATAGCATCCTTACCCAAATTTTCCATTCAAACCCTCGACCCCCGTGACATCGCGCGCCTGCCGGCTCCTCTCAAAGGCGTCTCAGCGACGCCTGCAACTCGGCAGCAAATTGTTTGCGACGATGCTGTGCAAGGTGTTGTCCGATTTTCACCGATTGACCGCGCGATACGATCGTGAGCGGCTCCCTCGGTGTCGCGCCCGTTTCCACCCGCACCCAGCGCGGGTTGAACTCGAACTGCGTCAGCTCTTCGGCGTTCATCTGTTCGATCAACAACCGGTTTTGATACAACCGGATTCGTTCGTAGTCGACCGCATGGCGCGCGTAAATCAGGAACGCGATGCCCACGACCGTCAACTCGACTCCGGTGAACGGCAGCACCAGCCAGGCGCCATTCAGGAACAGCGGCGTTGCGATTGCAAGCGAAAACAGCGCAAGCGACAAATAGAAGCCCACGAACTGGCGCGGCGACACCGAGCAGTTTCGCTTCATCAGCCAGTCTTTGATGACCGGCTCGGACTCCGTCAGCGTCTGGCTGGCTTGCATCGCTGCCTCCATCAATCCGCACGCAATCGCATACTTTCGCTCGGATTTCGCCCAAATTTGTGACAGACCAGGCGACAAACTGACGCATTATAGGCGTCTTAAGTGGCATCCACAAGCAAGGGTCGTAACCTCGCAAAGCCAAGCGCCACAAGCTTCTGCGCCTTTTTGACGCACCTTTTTGCGCGCTTTTTTTGCGCAAATTTCAGACATAACAACCGCGCTCTTTACCGATTCAGCCTTTCGGTTTCGAGCCTCGTCCAATATCTTCCAGACGCACGATGCCGTGCCCTTCCGCCGTCGTGCGCGGCACTGCTTTCCATGCGTGACCGTAGATCACTTCGAATGTGAGCGGGATCGTGCCGTCGTCGTGGCGAAGCGCTTCGAGCGCCTGATGCACCGCGCCGCGCACGACCTTCGCATCCGCGCGGCCTGCGCCGGACGCACGATCGAACGGATAAGCGCCCCAGCGCGTCACGTCGGCGAAGAGCGATTCGGGCGACTTGTACGTGATGGTCAGCACTTCCTGATCCATCACCGGAATTTCGAAGCCGCTTTCCACGAGCATGTCGCCGAGATCGTGCATGTCGACGAAATCGATCGTGTGCGGTTCAGGTTCGAGCCCGAGCGTGCGTTCGGCTTCGCGATATGCGGCTCTGAGCTCGCGCAGCGTGTCCGGGCCGAAGGTGCTGAACATCAGCAGGCCATTCACCTTGAGCACGCGCTGCCATTCAGGGAAAACGAGGTCCGGACGCGGATGCCAGTGCAATGCGAGGTTCGACCACAGCAACTCGAATGCGCCCGGAGCGAACGGCAACTCGGAAAAATCAGCCTGCGCGAGTTGCGGTCCACGTGCACCGAACGCCTTCGCGAGCGTCGATGGGAGAAAGCGGCGCCAGCCCGCGCCGTTGTCGAGGTCCGCGGCTTCGGCGACGCGGGCGCGCGCGAGCATCGCGGACGAAATATCGACGCCGGTCACCGACGCCTCTGCAAAACGTTCCCGCAGACCGCCCAGGTCCGCTCCGACGCCGCACGCCGCATCGAGGACGCGCATCGGCGCGACCTTGATGTATTCGAGCCGCTCGCGCATGCGCTCCGCGATCTCGCGCGGCAGGAACGCGACCTCGTCGAAGGTGGCGGCGCGACCATCGAAGATCGCGCGCAAACGACGCGGATCATAGGCCGAACGGCTGGTTTCAGGGGATGTCGGGGACATGTCGATCTTTTCGCGGAGAGTGCGAAGTATACTCGGTCGTCTCGAAAACAACCCATGCGAAGTGCTGATACGAGGCATAAACGCTTCCTGAAGCGCAAAGAATGCGCGTGTTTAGCGCTTCGAGCCGTGATTTTTCCGATCTCGCCGTCATGAAAGCCGACAGCATCCGCCTTCCATCCCAGACGCCCACAGCAGCGCGCCTTCGCGGATTCGCGTCTGCCGCGCTTCGGCTCGCCGCCCGCGCGTTGCCGAGCCAATGCGCGTTATGCGGCAATTTGTCGCAAAGACTGCTGTGCGACGGTTGCGATGCGCAGTACTGGAACGAACCGCGTCTGCGCTGCGCGACCTGCGCGTTGCCGCTGGCGGCGTCGGCCATCCGGCGTGAACGCGAGAACGCGCGCCTGCATTGCGCCGCATGCCTCGAATCGCCGCCCGCGTTCAACGACACGCTCGCGCTGGCCGACTATCGCGCGCCGCTCGATACAGTCGCCGTCGAACTGAAGTTTCGTGCGCGGCTTGCGGCGGGCGAAGCATTTGCGCGGAATCTGTACGCGGTTTTCGAGGACAGCGATCTGCCCAGGCCGGACCTGATCGTGCCGGTGCCGTTGTCGCATACGCGGCTCGTCGCGCGCGGTTATAACCAGGCGTGGGCCATCGCGCGTCCGCTTGCGCGCATGATCGGCGTGCGAGCCGATGCGTCGATCGTCACGCGGGTTCGGCATACGTCGGCACAATCGCGGCTGGATCAGGAAACGCGCCGCCGCAACGTCGCGAGCGCGTTCGCCGTTTCGGGCGATGTGCGCGGCAGGCATGTCGGCGTCGTCGATGACGTGATGACTTCCGGCGCAACGCTCGACGCCCTCGCCCGCACGCTCAAGCTTGCCGGCGCGCGACGCGTCAGCAATTTCGTGGCGCTCCGTACGCCAAAAGATTAACTACCTTCATCCATAGCAATCCATGTTCAACGTCGTACTCGTCGAACCCGAAATTCCGCCGAACACCGGCAACGTGATCCGCCTGTGCGCGAACACGGGCGCACGCCTGCATCTGATCGAGCCGCTCGGCTTCCCGCTCGACGATGCGAAGATGCGCCGCGCCGGCCTCGACTATCACGAGTACGCCGAAATGAACGTCCATGCGAACTGGGATGCTTTCATCGCCAGGGAAGCACCGGATCTCACGCGCATGTTCGCTTTCACGACGCGCGGTTCGACGCCGTTCTTCGATCACGCGTTCAAAACGGGCGACTGGTTCGTGTTCGGCGCAGAGACGCGCGGCCTCGCGCCCGCATTGCTGGAGCGCTTCCCGACCGAACAGCGCGTGCGCCTGCCGATGCGGCCCGGCAATCGCAGCCTGAATCTGTCGAATACGGTGGCGATCGTGACGTTCGAAGCGTGGCGTCAGGCGGGTTTCGAAGGCGGCGCCTGAGCGGCCAGCTCGGCTCGATAGAGCGCGAGCATGTCGTCCTGAAAACACGCGAAGATGACGTGCTGCACGGTCGGCGTGGAAGGCAAGGTCTCGATGACCGTGCGCACCGCGATCTGCGCGGCCTGCTCCGGCGGGAAGTGATAGATGCCGCAACTGATCGCAGGAAACGCGATCGACGTGCAGCCGGCTTCCTGAGCGAGTTCGAGCGAGCGGCGATAGCAGCTCGCGAGCAATTCCGGCTCTTTCTTGTGGCCGCCGCTCCAGCGCGGACCGACCGCGTGAATCACGTGCTTCGCGGGGAGATCGTGGCCGCCGGTGATTTTCGCGTCGCCGGTTTCGCAGCCGCCGAGCGTCTCGCACTCACGCAGCAACCCTTTCCCCGCCTTTCGATGGATCGCGCCGTCGACGCCTCCGCCACCCAGCAACGACTTGTTCGCCGCGTTGACGATGGCGTCCACTTTCAGCGTGGTGATGTCGACGACCTGTGCTTCCAGCCTGACCAACGCAACCTCCTCGCGGATGAACGCGGCGCTACTCGGCCTTCGCGTCCCGGCTGAGCAATGCCTGCACCGCATCGCGCGGCGCCACGTTATCGAAGAGCACGCGGCATACCGCCTGCGTGATCGGCATGTCGATGCCACGCGATTGCGCGAGCCCGAGCACGGCGCGCGCGCATCGCACGCCTTCCGCGACGTGGCCGAGCGCCGCGAGGATTTCATCGAGCGTGCGTCCGCTCGCGAGTTGCTTGCCGACCGTCCGATTGCGCGACAGATCGCCCGTGGCGGTGAGAATGAGATCGCCCAGCCCGGTCAGACCGTTGAACGTCTCCGCGCGGCCGCCGAGCGCGACGCCCAGACGCGACATCTCCGCGAGCCCGCGCGTGATGAGCGCCGCGCGCGCATTCAGGCCGAGGCCGAGGCCATCTGAAATGCCCGTCGCGATCGCGAGCACATTCTTCACGGCGCCGCCCACTTCGACGCCGATCACGTCGTCGCCGGTATAGATGCGCATCGCGCCGTGATGGAACGCCGCGACCGTGCGCGCGCCGAGTTGCTCCGACGCGCTCGCGACCGTCAGCGCGACCGGCAGGCCCTGCCCCACTTCGCGCGCGAAGCTCGGGCCGGACAGCGTGCCGTTGCTGCGGTGCCCGGGCAGTTCGGCGGCGACGACTTCGTTGGGCAGACACTGCGTATCCGCCTCGAAGCCTTTGCACAGCCAGACGATATGCGCCGGCACGACGCCCGCCTGCCGCATCGCGCGGCACAGCGCGCGCAAGCCGGCGACGGGCGTCGCGACGACACACAGCGCGTCGTCCGCCGACGCATGTGCGAGCGCCGCGTTGAAGTCCGCCTCGAAATCGAGCGCGTGCGGCAACGCCACGCCTTCGAGATAGCGCGTGTTTTCGTGTGTGCGGGAGAGTGATTCGATGAGCGCGGCGTCGCGCGCCCAGAGCTTCGTGTCGTGCCGGGTTGCGAGGTGGCCCGCAAGAGCGGTGCCCCACGCGCCGGCGCCGAGAACGGCTACTTTCATGCTCGGCTCCGGTTCGGCAGCGTTGGCGTCAATGCGTCGCGCCGTTCGCCGCGCCTTCCTGCGCGCTCGCGAGCTGGGCGATACGTTGCTCGTACAGCGCCTGGAAGTTGATTTCCGCGAGGTGGATCGGCGGGAAACCGGCGCGCGTGATCGCATCGGCGATGTTCGAGCGCAGGTACGGGAACAGGATGGTCGGGCATGCGATGCCGACGAGCGGATCGATCTGATCGGCCGGAATGTTGCGGATATCGAAGATGCCTGCCTGCTTCGCCTCGATCAGGAACGCGACCTTGCCCGCGACCTTCGCCGTCACGGTGCCCGTAACCAGCACTTCGAAGACGCTTTCGGCGAGGCGGTCTGCCTTGACGTCGACTTCGACTTCGACCGACGGCATTTCCTGCTCGAGGAAAATAGCCGGCGAATTCGGCTGCTCGAGCGACATGTCCTTCAGATAGATGCGCTGGATGTTGAAAAACGGCTGATTGTTCTCGTCGGACATAGTGATTTCCTAGGTAAATCGGTATGCGGCGCGCGTTTTCACGTAGAAGCGCGCCGCGAGTGTGTCTTCACGCGGATTCGAGCAGTGGCACGAGACCGCCTTTGCGGTCGAGCGCGGACAGATCGTCGTAGCCGCCGACATGCGTTTCGCCGATATAAACCTGCGGCACGGTGCGCCGGCCCGTGCGCGTCATCATTTCCTCGCGCCGGCCCGGTTCACGGTCGATCAGGATCTTCTCGATTGTTTCGACCCCGCGGGACTTTAAAAGACGTTCGGCCATCTGGCAATACGGGCACACGACCGTGCTGTACATCACCACTTTCTTCACTTGACTGCTCCTTGTTTCACCACCGGCATGCCGGCCTTTTGCCAGGCGTCGACTCCGCCTTGCAAAACGTGGACCTCGGCGTAACCCGCCTCGGACACGGCGCGGCTCGCGCGCTGCGATTCCTGACCGGTTTGGCAAACGAGCACGACCGGATTGCTCTTATTCTTTGCGATCTGGCCGATTTTTGCTTGAAGCTCCGTCAATTCGACGTTTCGTGCCTGCGGCAGATGTCCCTTGGCGAATTCGGCCGCGGGCCGCAGATCGACGATCACGGCGTTGCGCCGGTTGATGAGCGTGGTGGCTTCGGCGGGGGAAATGCCGCCGCGCCCGCGCCGCATGATGGCGGGCCAGAGAAGCAGCGCGCCGGAAACGAGCGCGACGACGATGAGTGCGATATTCGTGTAATTGGTGAAAAACTTCACGTCAGGGCCGCCGAAATTTAGTAGGAAAGGAAGAAAGGGAAATAGGCGCAATCGGAGCATTATAAAATAACCGTTTCCCGCGATGGCCTCCGCCGTCCGGCCGATGGCGACACCCCGTCCGTGCGTGCAGGATGACGGGGTGCGATCGGCGCACCCGCTTTTTCAACTGACCGACCGAAATCATGTACAAGCTAGTGCTCATCCGCCACGGCGAATCGACGTGGAACAAGGAAAACCGCTTCACGGGCTGGGTCGACGTCGACCTGACCGAGCAGGGCAACCGGGAAGCGCGCCAGGCCGGCGTGCTGTTGAAGGAAGCTGGCTATACGTTCGATATCGCCTACACGTCGGTGCTCAAGCGCGCGATCCGCACGCTGTGGCACGTGCAGGACGAGATGGACCAGATGTATATCCCGGTGGTGCATTCGTGGCGTCTGAACGAGCGGCACTATGGCGCGCTCGCGGGCCTCAACAAGGCCGAAACGGCGAAGAAGTACGGCGATGATCAGGTGCTCGTATGGCGCCGCAGCTACGACACGCCGCCGCCCGCGCTCGAACCGGGCGACGAGCGCGCGTCGTTCAACGATCCGCGCTACGCCAAGGTGCCGCGCGAGCAGTTGCCGCTCACCGAGTGCCTGAAAGACACCGTCGCGCGCGTGCTGCCGGTCTGGAACGAGTCGATCGCGCCGGCCATCAAGTCAGGCAAGCAGGTCGTGATCTCGGCGCACGGCAACTCGATCCGCGCGCTGGTCAAGTATCTGGACAATATCTCCGATGACGACATCGTCGGGCTGAACATCCCGAACGGCGTGCCGCTCGTCTATGAACTCGACGAAAACCTGAAGCCCATCAAGCATTACTATCTGGGCGATCCGGAAGCCATCGCGGCCGCGCAGGCCGCTGTCGCCAAGCAGGGCAAGGCGGGCTGACGTCGTATCGCGGGCCGCAGTGTCCTGATCCCGCGATGCAATCCGCGCGTCGAGCGTGCTGTAAAAAGCGCCCTCGACGCATATGACGCGCGGCTGACGGCCTGCCGGCGGCATCGACAAATTCGCGTTGAAACGTGCGCAACCCTACGCTGCGAGGCGTCGAAGCCTCGGGCATTTAAGTTGCGTTTAAGTCGTTAATTGAGACGACCGGGTATACTGGCCCGTCACCTACGATGCTGCTCATTCGAGTCCGACCGCACTCTCTATGCGAATGAACCTGAAAAATTTCGGCCTGATCGCCGCAGGCATTGCTGCCGGCGCACTCGCGACGCTGCAGATTTCCGCATCCGCACAGCAATCCGCCTCCTCGCCGCTGCCGCTCGAACAATTGCGGCTTTTCGCCGAAGTTTTCGGGCAAATCAAGCACGAATACGTCGAACCCGTCGACGATAAAAAGCTCCTCACCGCTGCCATCAAGGGCATGGTGTCGAGTCTCGACCCGCACTCGTCCTATCTCGACAAGACCGATTACGAAGAACTGCAGGAGCAGACCAAGGGTCGCTTCGCGGGTCTCGGCATCGAGATCTCTTCGGAAGACGGGCTCATCAAGGTGATCTCGCCGATCGAGGACACGCCCGCGTTCCGCGCCGGCATTCGTCCGGGCGACCTCATCACGCGCATCAACGACAAGCCGGTGCGCGGCATGACGCTGGATAAAGCCGTGAAGCAGATGCGCGGCGAACCGGGCACGAAGGTCACGCTCACGATCTTCCGCAAGAGCGACGACCGCACCTTCCCGCTCACCGTGACGCGCGCCGTGATCCGAGTGCAGTCGGTGAAGATGAAAGTGCCGGAGCCGGGTTACGGCTATATCCGCATCACGAGCTTCCAGGAGCGCACGGTGCCTGATCTCGCGGCGAAGCTGCAGGATCTCGCGCGTCAGCAGCCGAATCTGAAGGGCCTGGTGCTCGATCTGCGGAACAACGGCGGCGGCCTCCTGCAAAGCGCGGTCGGCGTTGCGGGCGCATTCCTGCCGGACAATGCGGTCGTTGTGTCGACCAATGGACAAATCGCGGACGCGAAGCAGACCTTCCGCGACACCTACGACAACTACCGTCTACCTTCTTTCGATTCCGATCCGCTGAAGAGCGTGCCGGAAATCTTCAAGAAGGTTCCGATGGTCGTGCTGACCAACGCGTACTCGGCGTCGGCTTCGGAGATCGTCGCGGGCGCGCTGCAGGATCATCACCGCGCGCTGATCGTGGGCAAGACGACGTTCGGCAAGGGTTCCGTGCAGACGGTTCGCCCGATGACCGCCGACTCCGCGCTGCGCCTGACGACCGCCTACTACTACACGCCGAGCGGCAAGTCGATCCAGAACCAGGGCGTGCGCCCGGACGTTCCGGTCGATCAGTACGCGGACGGCGATCCGGATGACGCGCTCGTCACGCGCGAAGTCGATTACTCGAACCACCTCGCCAACACGCAGGATCCGAACGAGAAGAAGGAGCAGGAACAGCGCGAGGCGGATCGCCTGGAGCAACTGCGCATTCTCGAAGAGCAGAACGACAAGAAGACGCCCGAGCAGCGCCGCAAGGATCGCGAGCGCAAGCCGGTCGAGTTCGGCAGTTCGGACGACTTCATGCTCCAGCAGGGGCTGAACAAGCTCGAAGGCAAGCAGGTCGTGGAGTCGAAGTCGTACAGCGAACGCAAGCTCGCGCAGAACAAGCCGCCGCGTTCGGCTTCCGCGCCTGTCGTGGCGCCTCCGGCGCTGCCGGCCACGCCGGGCTCCGCGCCGGCGTCGGGCGCGCAACCGGCTTCGTCGCCGACCGCGCAGCAATCGAAGTAATTTTCCTGTAGTCCTGCAAAAGGCTTCGCAGCATGATGTTGCGAAGCCTTTTCTCTTTTGCGCGCTTAGAATGCTTCGTTCGAGCAAGCCGATTCTTTCCGCAATGAACGACGATCAACTCCTTCGCTACTCCCGCCATATCCTCGTCGATGAAATCGGTATCGAGGCGCAGGAGCGTTTTCTCGACGCGCACGCGGTCATCATCGGCGCTGGCGGCCTGGGCGCGCCCGCGGCGATGTATCTCGCGGCTGCGGGTGTCGGAAAGATCACGCTGGTCGATGCCGATACCGTCGATCTCACGAATCTGCAGCGGCAGATCGTGCACATGACGCGATCGGTCGGAACGCTCAAGGTGGAGTCGGCGCGCGAGACGCTGAATGCGCTGAATCCCGGCGTCGAAGTCATCACGGTCGCCGCGCGCGCGGATGCCGCATGGCTCGACGCCAACGTGCCCGGCACGTCGGTCGTGCTCGATTGCAGCGACAACTTCGCGACGCGCCACGCGATCAACGCGGCCTGCGTCGCGCATCGCGTGCCGCTTGTGTCGGGCGCGGCGTTGCGATTCGACGGGCAAATCAGCACCTTCGACTTCCGCTCGCCGGATTCGCCGTGCTACGCGTGCGTGTTTCCGCCGGATCAGCCGTTCGAGGAAGTCGCGTGCTCGACGATGGGCGTGTTCGCG
Source organism: Caballeronia sp. EK (assembly GCF_014384845.1). NCBI lineage: Bacteria > Pseudomonadati > Pseudomonadota > Betaproteobacteria > Burkholderiales > Burkholderiaceae > Caballeronia > Caballeronia sp. EK. The sequence goes on along the minus strand of NZ_JACSUE010000009.1, from coordinate 7,764 downwards.
CCGACGGTCGGCATCATCGGCGCGATGCAGGCGGCCGAGGCGCTGCGCGTGATCGGCGGCTTCGGCGAGACGCTGGCGGGACGCCTCATGATGCTCGACTCGCTGCGCATGGAATGGAACACGATGAAGATCGCGCGGCAGCCGGATTGCGCAGTCTGCGGAAACACGAAGATGCGGGAAACCGCGCGCTGATTAGGTCGAGTCCTAAGCCGCCTTTTGGACGATCCACTTAAGCTGTCCGATCCGTCACAGGATCGTCACTTGAGCATCGTTACTTTAGCGCCAAGCACGCAGCGCGGACTCACGCACAGCGCGTTCGTCCGGCCATCGCTTCCTCAACTCGCCGGACCGGAAGGCATCCTTTACGATTTCAATTACGGTTGCCGCGTGCAGGTTCCGGTCGACGGATGGCGAGTCCGCATGGTCGATCTGGACACCTTCAGCCAGGTTTTCGACGAGCCCGTCGAAGCGAATTCGATCGTCACGAGCCGGCGCAAGTATTTTGTGCGCTTCGAACTCCAGGTGTTCGACGGCGAACGACTCGTTTTTCACCACGCCTATGACGCACGCGGCCGCCATGTCCTGATCCATCCTTCCGGCACGGCGCTCGGCGACACGCTCGCGTGGATGCCGGCCGTGGAAGCCTTCCGGCTACAGGAGCAGTGCGAAGTTCACGTCGTACTGCCCGCGCATCTGCAAGGGCTATTCGTGAAGGGTTACCCGGCGATCCGTTTCGTGCCGCCTGAATCTGCCGATTCGATCGACGAACCGTTCTACGCCACCTACCATCTCGGTTTTTTCTCGCCGTACACCGATCGCGATCACCAGCCGACCGACCCGCGGATGAGCAGCCTGCAGGACGCGGCCGCTTATCTGCTCGGCGTGCCGTGCGAGGAGCGGCGGCCGAACATCGTCGTTGCGGAGTCGGCGCGGCGCGTGGCCGAGCGCTACGTCTGCATCGCGACGCAATCGACGGCACAGTGCAAGTACTGGAACAACCCGCGTGGCTGGCCGGTGCTGATCGCTCATCTGAAATCGCGGGGATATCGCGTGCTCTGCATCGATCAGCATCGCGAGTTCGGCGGCGATGGCGTCATCAACACGATGCCGGAAGGCTGCGAGGACTTCACGGGGAATCATCCGCTCGAAGAGCGCGCGAGTCTGCTCAAGCACGCGGACTTTTTCGTGGGACTGGGCAGCGGACTGTCGTGGCTTGCGTGGGCAATGGGAACGCCGGTGGTGATGATCAGCGGCTTCAGTCATCCGCATACCGAGTTCCACACGCCGTATCGTGTGATCAACTTTCATGCGTGCAACAGTTGCTTCAACGACACGACCTGCGATTTCGATGACCGGGACTTTCTGTGGTGTCCGCGCCGTCGCGACACACCCGGGCGCTTTCAATGCAGCACGGCGATCTCACCCGAGCAGGTTGTCGCGCAGGTGGAACGGGTGATCGTTGATCACGGGCTGGTTTAGAGCGTGTTTGGTATTTTCGCTAAGGAAAATGCTTGCGCGATGGATCTGGTTTTCGCTGGATCCCGATAGCGTGTCGGTCTATTAGCTCTGCCCCTCCCCGGGGCGGGGGTCACTTTCTTTGCTGCTGCAAAGAAAGTAACCAAAGAAAGCAGCTATCCCCAGCCTAAGCACTTCACACCGGCCGCGGCACAGGCGATTGGCCTAATGACCCGGCAGTAGCGAGTGCCCCCGCAAGCAGATAAGGGCTTGGATCGCGCACGGTCTGACACATCGCGCCACACAAGAAACGGGTTCAGCACCAAATAGCTCCGGCCCGCTTCGCGGCCGACCGGTGAATCGGGTCCGCGTACGCTTCTTCTCGACGGTTTCCCTCGCATACCCAACGGCAGCGCGTAGCGCTGTGCCGAAACTCTTTGGTGCTGAACCAGCGCCCTAAAACAACTAGCTCGTCAGACCGTGCGCGAGCCAAGCCCGGTAAGTCCTTCGAGGGCGACACTTAGGCGAGGGCCGCCGACGGCTGGCAAGCATGGCCAAACTGCGTGTGACCGCGGGCCTGAACGAGCTGCTTTCTTTGGTTACTTTCTTTGCAGCAGCAAAGAAAGTGACCCCCGCCCCGGGGAGGGGCAATGCTAATAAACCGACACGAACACGGGATCCGGCGAAAACGCTAAATCTTCTGCAACGCGGTGAGCGCCGCTTGCAACTCCGCAGGCTCATAAGCCGCCATAACATCCGCGACTGGCTTCTCAAACGCCTTCAGATTCGACCGCAAGATTTCCTGCTTCACGACAAGCAACTGGCTCGGATGCATCGAGAACTCGGTCAGCCCAAGCCCGAGCAGCAAGCGCGTGACGGCGGGATCGCCCGCCATTTCCCCACACACCGACACCGGCACGCCCGCTCGCTTCGCTTCGCGCAACGTGAATGCGATCAGATTCAGCACCGCAGGATGCAGCGGATCGTAGAGATGCGCGACCGAGTTGTCGGCGCGATCGATCGCGAGCGTGTACTGGATCAGGTCGTTCGTGCCAATCGACAGAAAATCGAGCCGGCTCAGAAACAGCCTCACCGCGATGGCCGCAGCGGGAATCTCGATCATCGCGCCGACCTGTACCTGGCGGTCATACGCGACGCCTTCTTCATCGAGCTGACGCTTCGCCTCGCGGATCAGATCGAGCGTCTGGTCGATTTCCTGCGCATGCGCGAGCATCGGAATCAGAATCTTGGTCGGACCGAACGCCGACGCGCGCAGGATCGCCCGCAACTGCGTGATGAACATCTGAGGCTCGGACAAGCTCCAGCGGATCGCGCGCAGGCCGAGCGCCGGGTTCGGCGCGGTCTCGTAACCGTCGCCGCCGCTCATCGAATCGAGCGGCTTGTCCGCGCCGACGTCGATCGTGCGGATCGTCACCGGCTTGCCGTTCATCAGCTCGACCGCGCGCTTGTACGCCTCGAACTGCTCCTCTTCCTCCGGCAACTGATCCTTGTGATTCATGAAGAGGAACTCAGTGCGGAACAGGCCCACGCCCATCGCGCCCGCTTCGACTGCAACCTGCGCGTCTTCCGGCAGTTCGATATTCGCGCACAGCTCGATCTTCGTGCCGCAAAGCGTTTGCGTCGGCGAGAACTTCAGGCGCTGCAGCTTGCGCTGCTCGAGCACCTTCTCGCTTTGCCGGTATGAATACTCTTCGAGGACGATCGGCGCCGGATCGACGATGACAATGCCATGATCGCCATCGACGATGATGAGATCGTTCTGGCGAATCAGCGCGCTCGCCTGCTGCACGCCGACGGACGCGGGAATGCCGAGGCTGCGCGCGACGATCGCCGTGTGCGATGTGCGGCCGCCCAGATCGGTGACGAATCCCTTGAACGCCTGCGTCTTGAACTGGAGCATGTCCGCCGGCGCGATATCGTGCGCAACGACGATCATCTCGTTGTGGCCGTTGCTCGCGGCCGTATGCACGACGAGCGACGCGGCCGTCGGCGCGCCCGCGAGCGCCTTCAGCAGACGTTCGACCACCTGCTCGACGTCCGCCTTGCGCTCGCGCAGGTATTCGTCCTCGATTTCATCGAAATAGCCGCCGAGGATTTCCAGTTGTTCGGTGAGCGCCCACTCGACGTTGTAACGGCGCGTGCGGATGAGATCGATGGTTTCCTGGACGAGCATGGCGTCGTTCAGGATCATCGTGTGAACATTGATGAACGCGCTCATTTCGCTGGGCGCGTCGGCGGAAAGATCTTCGCGCAGTGTTTCGAGCTCGGCGAGCACGCCCGCCTGCGCCGCGTAAAAACGAGCGATTTCAGCGTCGATCTGATCCGGTTCGATCAGATAATGGTCTACGTCGAGCGCTGCGGGCGCGATCAGGTAGGCGCGCCCAATGGCGATGCCGCGCGAGACGGGAATTCCATGCAGCGTGAAGGACACGCGCACCTCCTCTAATTTTGATTGTCGCGGTCTGCCAAGGAGCCCCCTCGGCGGGCGCAAACCGCGCGTCCATTATAAGTTCGATTGACGTGGTAAGTCCCTGAACACACTGCGGCATCAGGGCCGCGACGGTTGCACGGAATTACGCGAACGCGTGACGCGGATACGAAAAAGCCGCGTCGATGCGCGGCTTTTCATTGAATCGATACGGCATACAAGCGCTTACTGGCCTTCCCCGAATTTGTCGGCGATCAGCGAGAGAATCGCCTGCATCGCTTCGGCTTCGTCGGCGCCTTCGGTTTCGATCGTCACCGTGCTGCCGATGCCCGCCGCCAGCATCATCACGCCCATGATGCTCTTCGCGTTGATCCGGCGGCCATTGCGGCTCATCCAGATTTCGCATTGAAAGTTGCCCGCCAGTTGTGTGAGCTTGGCCGAAGCGCGTGCGTGGAGCCCCAGCTTGTTCACAATTGTTGTTTCTTGTTGCAGCATGATGCTCCGAGCGCTAGATGGATGAATTGAGCGGCGTCAGTGGCTCGCGGCCTTCGCGCTGACGAGATCCGCGCTCGCCGAGCAGGCCGGATCGGGCGAGCCGGCTGCTTTCGTGGCGAGGGCGCAGGGATTGAGCGGCGTGGACGAATCCAGTTCCTGGATGCCCTTCGAGCCGCCCTGCAGGATTTTTTCGGTCAGCGTGTCGAGCGGCGTCGCGCGGTAGCAGACAGCGCGCACCAGCATCGGCAGATTGCAGCCGGCGAGCACGCGCACGTCGGTATCGTGCAGGCTCGCCGCGATGTTCGCGGGCGTCGCGCCGAACACATCGGTCAGCACGATGGCGCCGTTGTCTTCCTTCAGACGATCGATTTCGGAGCGCGCGAACGCGCGGACTTCGACCGGATCGCAGTCGGGCGATACATCGATGACGCCGATGCGCGCCGGCAGGCCCCCGTAAATATGAGCCACGCACTCGCGTAGCGCGGTGGCGAAAGGTGCATGCGCGATGATCAGAATGCCAGCCATGTCAGGATATTGCCCCAGCGACAATTTATCGACAAAAGTCAGACGATAACGTCAGATTTCGCTCGAAAACGCGCGAGCGACGCGAAACACAACACGTACGTGGGCGCCGGTCAGGCATAAATCAACAGCGTCCCACTCGATTACCATCCTGCGCCTCGATGCTTAACCACGCTTTAAGACGCGATGGCGCCCCAGACAGCGGGCGCCGGTCAATCAATTGTAACAGTGTCGCCGGGATGAGTTTGACGCGGCGTCCGCGCGCGTTCCGTACGTCGGCGGACTCAGTGGACCGCGCGCTCCAGCGCGTCGATGAACATGCCGGCAACGTCGAAGCCGGTCTGATCCATGATCTCGCGGAAGCACGTCGGGCTCGTGACGTTGACTTCGGTGAGGTAGTCGCCGATCGCATCCAGCCCGGCCAGCAGCAAGCCGCGCGCTTGCAGCACCGGCCCGAGCGTTTCGGCGATTTCACGATCGCGCGCCGACAGCGGCTGCGCACGGCCGAGACCGCCCGCCGCGAGATTGCCGCGCACTTCGCTGCCCTGCGGAATGCGCGCGAGCGAGTACGGTACAGGCTGGCCGCCGATCACGAGAATGCGCTTGTCGCCGTCCGTGATTTCGGGGATGAACCGCTGCGCCATCACCGTGCGCGCGCCGTCCTCCGACAACATCTCGACGATCGAACCGAGATTCATGCCGTCCGACTTCACGCGGAACACGCCCATGCCGCCCATGCCGTCGAGCGGCTTGAGGATCACGTCGCCATGCTCGGCGTGAAATGCGCGCAGACGCGCCGCATCGCGCGTGACGAGCGTCGGCGTAACGAACTGCGGCCACTCCGCGATCGCGAGCTTCTCCGAGTGATCGCGAATAGCCTGCGGCTTGTTGAAAACGCGCGCGCCGTTGCGCTCGGCGATCTCCAGCATCCAGGTAGCGTTGACGTATTCGAGGTCGAACGGCGGGTCCTTGCGCATCAGCACGGCATCGAAATGCGTGAGCGGCAGATGCTCCGCCTGCTCGGCCGCGTACCACGGCCAGCGGTCGCTGTTCGCCTCGTCGCCGACGATCGCGATGCGCCGCACGCTCGCCTCGACCCTGACGCCCGTCCACGCGAGATGCTGCGGCTCGCACGCGTAGAGCACGTGGCCGCGCCGCGCGGCTTCGGCCATCATCGCGTAGGTCGTGTCCTTGTAGATCTTGAAACGATCGAGCGGGTCGGCGATAAAGAGGATGTTCATGAGAATTCGCTAGTTCGGTGCGCGGCCTGCGAGCTTACCGCAAGCCGTCACATCACACCTGAATGGCTTCCGGATCGGTCTTCTCGAGTTCGAGCGATGCCGCCAGCAGCCCGAGCCGCGCGACGACGCCGTACATGTAGAAGCGATTCGGTGGCGCGGCGCCGGGTTTGGCGTGCGTGTCGGGCAGCGCCGAGTGCTCGAAGCCGAGCGGCACGAAGTGCATGCCCGGCGCGTTGAGGTTCTGATCGCGTTCGCGCGAGTCGTGTACGCGATAGAAACCGCCGACCACATACCGGTCGATCATGTACACCACCGGCTCGGCGACCGCATTCTCCACGCGCTCGAACGTATGCACGCCTTCCTGCACGATCACGTCGTGGACTTGCAGCCCTTCCTTCGCGTCGTTCATCTTCGTGCGCTCGCGCTTGGTCAGTGCGGCAACCTCGCTCGCGTCGTGAACGGTCATCACGCCCTTTCCGTACGTGCCGGCGTCCGCCTTGATCACGACATAAGGACGCTCGCTGATACCGTACTCACGATACTTCTTCGCGATCTTCTTGAGCACGCCGTCGATGGCTTCGGCGAGCGCTTCCTCGCCGGTGCGCGCTTCGTAATCGACGCCTTCCACGTGCGCGAAATACGGGTTCACCATCCACGGATCGATCTCGACGAGCTTCGAAAACTTCTTCGCGACGTCGTCATAGCAGGAGAAGTGCGTCGATTTGCGGCGCACGGCCCAGCCTGCGTGCAGCGGCGGCAGCAGATATTGCTCGTGCAGATTCTCCAGCACATGCGGAATGCCGGCGGAGAGATCGTTGTTGAGCAGGATCGAGCAGGGATCGAAGTTCTTCAGGCCCAGACGCCGCGGCGTGCGCTCGAGCGGCTCCAGCACGATTTTCTGACCATCCGCGAGCGCGATGGTCACCGGACCGTGGATGTTCTCGTCGAGCGTCCCGAAGCGGATATTGAGTCCGGCCTGCCGCATGATCAGCGCAAGGCGCGCGACGTTCTCGAGATAGAACGCGTTGCGCGTATGGCGCTCGGGGATGACGAGCAGATTCTTCGCGTCGGGGCAGATCTTTTCGATGGATGCCATCGCCGCCTGCACCGCGAGCGGCAGCACTTCCTGCGGCAGATTGTTGAATCCGCCGGGAAAGAGATTGGTGTCGACGGGCGCGAGCTTGAACCCCGCGTTGCGCAGATCGACCGAGCAGTAAAACGGCGGCGTGTGCTCTTGCCATTCGAGCCGGAACCACCGCTCGATAGCAGGCATGGCCTCGAGAATTTTCCGCTCGAGGTCGAGCAGCGGGCCACTTAACGCCGTAACTAGGTGCGGAACCATTGATTACTCGCGGACGGAAGACGAAAGATTGTAGAGCAATTGCTTTGCCTAATTGGGTATGAACCGCCAATTGACAAGGTTTCCCGGCAATTGCCGCCCGCGCGTGCCTTGACGAAAACCCGACGAAAAACGGTCAGGATCGGGATAGGGGCAGGCCTCGCGGCCCGACCCCTCCCACACCACCGTGCGTACGGGTCCGTACACGGCGGTTCGGATCGGTTGATCGGCTAGGGACGCAGTGATGGAAGACCGAGGGATCG
>NZ_JACSUE010000008.1:0-336372 GCF_014384845.1 Caballeronia sp. EK | reverse complement strand
CGAACAAGGGCGAAGCGAAGGGGGAAGGAATTTGGTTCACCACAGCACCCATACTTGTAAAGATACGAGCTCGAGGCTCAGTCAACTGTCCGGGTTCAAAGCGGTAAGAAGAAGCGGCGCCACAAGCTTTCTTTCGGGCTGCGAGCCCATGTAACACAAACGGGCTACCGCTTCGGGTGAGCGGAAGAGATCAGTTTCCGCCCACCTGGAATCAATATACAAGTAACCAAAGAAAGCAGCTCGTTTAAGCCCGCGGTCACACGCAGTTTGGCCATGCTTGCCAGCCCGCGGTGGCACTCGCCTAAGTGTCGCCCTCGAAGGACCAGTCGGGCTTGGCTCGCGCACGGTCTGCCGCCCCAAATATTTAAGCGCGCTGGTTCAGCACCAAATGGCTTCGGCACAGCGCTACGCGCTGCCGTTGGGTATGCAAGGGAAACCGTCGAAGAAGCGCACGCAAACCCGATTGACCCATCGGCCGCGTAGCGGGCTGGAGCTATTTGGTGCTGAACCAGTGAAGCACGCGGCGCGATGAGTCAGACCGTGCGCGATCCAAGCCCCGCGAGACCTACGAGGGCACTCGCTACTGCCGGGCCATTAGGCCAATCGCCTGTGCCGCGGCCGGTGTGAAGTGCTTAGGCTGGGGAAAGCTGTTTCTTTGGTTACTTTCTTTGCAGCAGCAAAGAAAGTGACTGCCGCCCCGCACAGGGGCAGTGCTAATAAACCAACACGAATACGGGATCCGGCGACAACAAAAACAAACCCCTCAATGCCCCCGCCGCCCAATCAAACTCGCGCCATAAACGATCGCAGCAAGCATCGTGATCCAGAAGCTCGTCGGCCAATCGGTGTAATACGCGAGCGTGAGCCCAACCCACGCCTGCCCGAGCGCAAACACGGCCGCGAGCACCAATCCCGACGACAACCGCGTCGTCACATTCTGCGCCGCGGCCGCCGGCCCGACCATCAACGCAAACACCAGAAGCACGCCGACGATCTGCGTACAAGCCGCGACCGCGAGCGCGGTGATCGCGAGAAACAGCACTGAGACGAGCCGCAACGACACGCCTTTGGCTTCCGCAAGCTCCGGTTGCAAGGACGCAAACAGCAAGGGCCGCATGATGAACCCAAGCGCCCCAAGACTCACGACGGCAAGACCAGCCAGCACGATCAGCGTCTCATGGCTAACACCGAGCACGTTGCCGAAGAGCAGAGCCGTGGCCTGCGTCGCATACGCGGTGAAGAAGTGCAGAAACAACAAGCCGAAACCGAGCGATAGCGAAAGAATCACGCCGATCGCCACATCGCGGCCCGAGAGGCGTTCGCCGAGCGCGCCCATGCCGACGCCGGCCGCGAGCGTGAAGCCCACCATTCCCCAAAGCGGCGACATGCCGAGCAGCACCGCACCCGTCGCGCCGGTAAAGCCGACGTGCGACAGCGCGTGACCCGCGAAGGTCTGCCCGCGCAGCACGAGAAAGTACCCGACGATCCCCGACAGCACCGCGACGATCCCCGACGCCGCGAATGCATTCACCATGAAGTCATATTCGAACATTGTGTTTTCTATTTGGCGTGGCTGTGACCGTGATCGTGTGCATGGCCGTGGTCATGCTCGTGTTCGTGTTCATGCTCCTCGCCTTCCTCGTGCGCGTGATCAAGCTTGTCGATCTCGACATCGCCCGACATCACGAAGATGCGGCCATTCACGCGCATCACGTCGATAGGCGAGCCGTACAGCCGCGACAACACGGGCTTCGAGATGACTTCATCGACGGTGCCGAGCGCGGCGCGCCCGCTGCCGAGATACAGCACGCGGTCGAGCGAATTCAATAGCGGATTGAGTTCGTGCGCCGAAAACAGCACGGTGATGTTCAGTTCGCGCTGAACGCGCCGCACGAGTTCCACGACGCCCGTCTGATGACGCGGATCGAGACTGATGAGCGGCTCGTCAAGCAGCAGCAGACGCGGATTGCCGAGCAGACATTGCGCGAGCAACAGACGCTGGCGCTCGCCGCCCGACAGTTCCGACAACGGACGCGAAGCCAGTTGATGCGCGCCGACGAGTTCAAGCACGCGCTCGACATCGGCGCGGATGCGCGCGTTGCGATGCGGCAGGCCCCAGTGATGCCCGTCGGCGGCCATCGCGACGAAATCGCGGCCCAGCACGCGCCGGTTGGCGAGTCCGGTGCGAATCTGCGGCATATAGCCGATCGACGCATTGCCGCGCTCGACCGCTTCGCCGTTCACGCGGATCGTCCCGCTCTTCAGCGGCACGAGCCCGAGCAGCGCGCGCATCAGCGTGGTCTTGCCCGCGCCGTTCGGTCCGAGCACGCCGATGAACTCGCCATTGCGGATCGTGAAGCTCGTGTCGTTGAGAATCTCGCGTCCGCCGAGCGCGAGCGTCACGCGATCGACTTCGAGCGCGGCTTGCGGCGTTGCGGCGGCGTTCATCGTTGCCATCCTTGCAGCGCGCCCGACAGCGTGTCGAGTTGCGACTGCATCCATTGCTGATACGTCAGTTTGGCGGGCAACGTCTCCGTCACGCTGATGCTCGGCACGTGCGCGTCCTTCGCGATGTTGAGCATGCGCTTCGTCAACGCGCCGGTCGCCTGGCTGTTGTAGATGAGCACGTGCACGCGGCGCTCGCGCAGATCCTTTTCGAATGCGGCGATATCGGCGGGGCTCGGCTCGGTCTCGTTCATCGATGCCATCTGGAAGCGCAGATTGCGCATCTCGAAGCCGATGGCATCGGCCATGTAGCCGAACACCGGCTCGGTCGCGGTGACGGGCACGCCCTTGTAGCGCGACTTCAGTTGCGCGACGCTCGCGTCGATCGGCTTCATCGAATCGAGGAAGGTCGCGAGTCGTGCGTCGTAATCGCTCTTGTGCGAAGGGTCGGCGCTCACGAGATACGCGCTCACCGCCTTCGCGACGGCAGGCATCGTCGACGGGTCGTACCAGAGGTGCGGATTGTCGCCGGACTTCTTGCCGACGAGCTTCGACGCGACGATCACCGTGCGCTTCTCATTGCTCTTCGATGCGGCGAGCAGCTTGTCCATCCACGGATCGTAGTCCGCGCCGTTGTAGACGACGAGCGCCGCGTGCTGCAACGCGCGCGCGGTCTTCGGGCTCGCTTCGAAGAGATGCGGGTCTTCGTCCGGATTGCTGAGGATGCTCGTCACCTGCACGTGATCGCCGCCGAGCTGGCGGATGACGTCGCCGTAGAAGTTCTCCGCCGCGACGACCGGCACGCGCGCGGTCTGTGCCGATGCCGTGTTGCACAAGCCGAACGCGAGGGCGAAGCAGGTCAGGACGTGCGCGAATTTCATCGATTTCCTTTGTGGATGCGTTGTTCTCGACGTGACGTGACTCATGCGCCGCGATGCTTTCTCTGGCAATCGGCGCAGAGTCCGCTCAGTTCGACGACCTGGTGATGCACCTGAAAGCCATGCGCGGGCGGACTCGCGGACAGTGACGAAGCGAGTTCGCGGCCCTGGATTTCGAGCGTTTCGCCGCATTCGTCGCAGATGAGGAACTGGCTCTCGTGCGGCTTGCCAGCGTCGCAACAAGCGATGAACGCGTTCTTCGATTCGATGCGATGCACGAAGCCGTTCTCGACGAGAAAATCCAGCGCGCGATAAACGGTGGTCGGCGGCACGCGCGCGCCGCGCTGCGGCTCCATCGCGTCGATGAGGTCGTAGGCACCGATAGGCTTGTGCGCCTTCAGCACGAGTTCGTAGACCTGGCGGCGCAGCGGCGTGAGCGCGACGCCGCGCTCGACGGCGAGCACTTCGGCGCGGGCAAGCATGGTTTCGACGGATGCGGTCATGTCATGTCGGCCACGCGAGACGTGGCCCCTGCAAAGGGTTGAAGCACGAGCGCGAGTAGCGCTCGTCGGACGATTCCGAGATGATATAACGTATCGCCGTGCGGCGCACGGAATCGTTGCCGTGCCCGTTCATCTGCCGGACAAGCTTCTGGCGTCGAGGTCGATGTGGTTCGCCTTCAGAAACTCCGATTTCGTACGCCATTTCACGACGCCGCCCGGCGCCCCGAAGGCGAGTTCACTGTCCTGGGGGATGTCGTCTGTCTGGGGCGCAGTCGTGAAGCGGCTTCTGCGCCACGCCAGCGCAACGAGCGTTCTGATACCGGCGCGGCTAACGGTGAACACGCGAATCCAGGCCGGATGCTCGCCCAACTCGGAGAGATCCGGCGCTTCGTCATCTTCGCGGTCCGAACCGCGAGCCCATCCCACCATGACGATCTTCACCGTCCGTCCGGCGCGATCGAGTTGTTCCTGACGCTGGACACGATGCCCAAGCAGCCGGAAGCGCGCCGTCGGCACGTGCGAGTTCGCAGCGAAATATTCGGCAATGATCCAGTCGCCACCCGATGAGACGATCGGCACATCCCTGCGGCGATCGTACCGGTAGATATCGGGCAGCCGTCGCAGCACCGAGCGTGGAACGTGCGCGTCGGGGAACGAATAGCGCGCGGGCTTGAAGTCGCCGGTCTCCGATTTGATCGAGTTGTCCGGATTCATGTCGAGCTTCAGCAACCGCGGCGAAAGGGCGATGGCGGTCAACGCATCGCCTGACACGCTCGCGAAGTACGGCGGATCGAAGGATTCGACCGTTTCGCCGGAATGCGTCGACCGTGTAGCGGCATAAGAGCCAGGCAAGTTCATAAGCGCAACGAACGCCGCGGCGGCCAAGACCGTTTTTGATTTGTTATGCAAGGAAGCGGGACTCACGGAGATCTTTGCGGAGTCGCGATTCTGGTTTTCAGTTCCTTCGCCTGACGATGGGAACTTTCCGAATGAGACGGCGGCGCGCGGTACGCCGTTTGCTGCCAAGTCCTCGCCAGACGGGTTTTCCCGAGGTTTTTCCGCGTTTGCGCGTCGCAACATCGAAACCTGTGCCGATGCCTTGACACGATCACGCGCAGCGCCGATCATTCGATCAAACAGAGAGCAATTGTTCATTCGCAGAGCGTTCGCTCACGCGAGGGACGATTCGAAGAATCGGAGACATCGGTGAGACTGAAAGACAAGGTCGCGATCATCACGGGTGCGGCGAGCGGCATCGGCGAGGCGGTCGCGCGGCGCTATCTGGAGGAAGGGGCGCAGGTCGTCGTCGTCGACGTGAAAGACGAGCACGACATGGCCCAGCGCTTCGCGGACGTCTCCGCGCGCGTGCTCGCGCTCAAGGCCGACGTCACACAGCGCGAAGACATCGAACGCATCGTGGCGCGCAGCGTCGAGCGTTTCGGCGGCATCGACATTCTCTTCAACAACGCGGCGCTCTTCGACATGCGCCCGATCCTCGATGAATCCTGGGACGTCTATGACCGCCTCTTCGCGGTCAACGTCAAGGGCATGTTCTTTCTGATGCAGGCGGTCGCGAAACGCATGGTCGAGCAGGGCCGCGGCGGCAAGATCATCAACATGTCGTCGCAGGCGGGACGGCGCGGCGAAGCGCTCGTGTCGCATTACTGCGCGACCAAGGCGGCGGTGATCAGCTATACGCAATCGGCGGCGCTCGCGCTCGCTAAAGAGCGCATCAACGTGAACGGCATCGCGCCCGGCGTCGTCGATACCCCGATGTGGAAGGAAGTCGATGCGCTCTTCGCGCGCTACGAGAACCGTCCGCTCGGCGAGAAGAAGCGGCTCGTCGGCGAGGAAGTGCCGCTCGGGCGCATGGGCTTGCCCGCGGACCTGACAGGCGCGGCGCTCTTTCTGGCGTCAGCGGATTCGGATTACATCACCGCGCAGACGATCAACGTCGATGGCGGCAACTGGATGAGTTGACGCGGCTTGAAGCGCGGGAAGCACCGTCTATAGTGAAACGGCGCCGAGTGGAAGGCGCCAGGGTAACGAAGGCAGGCGCGGCAAAGAATAACCCGGCAACACGCGATCCCCGATCGCGCACCCTCAAAAGCAGGCAGCGGCATACACGGCGTTTGCGGTCATGCATCGACTGTCCGCTGTGCCCGTGCAAACAAAAAGGAGACGAACCCATATGAAACGCACTCAACGCATCGTTCGAGCACAACCGCGCGCGCGTCGCGCCCCGTTCGTGACCGGGGCGCTCACGGCCGCGCTGGCCGCGGCCGCGCTCGTGCCGCTGTCGGCGCATGCCGCGACCACCATCACGATCGCGACGTTGAACAACCCGGACATGATCGAGCTGAAGAAGCTCGCCCCGGCCTTCGAGAAGGCCAATCCGGACATCCAGCTCAAATGGGTGATTCTCGAAGAAAACGTGCTGCGCCAGCGCGCGACGACCGACATCACCACCAACAGCGGCCAGTTCGACGTGATCACCATCGGCACGTACGAGGCACCTCAATGGGGCAAGCGCGGCTGGCTCTCGCCGATGACCGGCCTGCCCGCCAACTACGATCTCGACGATGTCGTGAAGACCGCGCGCGACGGCCTCTCGTCGGGCGGCGTGCTCTACGCGCTGCCGTTCTACGTCGAAAGCTCGATGACGTACTACCGCAAGGATCTGTTCCAGGCGGCCGGCCTGAAGATGCCCGACCAGCCGACCTACGACCAGATCAAGCAGTTCGCCGACAAGCTCACCGACAAGTCCAAAGGCCAGTACGGCATCTGCCTGCGCGGCAAGGCGGGCTGGGGCGAGAACATGGCGTTCGTGTCGACGGTCGTGAACACCTTCGGCGGCGAATGGTTCAACGAGAAGTGGCAGGCGCAGCTCGACACGCCCGAATGGAAGAAGGCCGTGGGTTTCTACGCGGACCTGCTGAAGAACGACGGGCCGCCGGGAGCGAGCTCGAACGGCTTTAACGAGAACCTCACGCTGATGTCCTCGGGCAAGTGCGCGATGTGGATCGACGCGACGGTCGCCGCGGGCATGCTCTACAACAAGTCTCAGTCGCAGGTGTCGGACAAGATCGGCTTCGCGGCCGCGCCGATCGCCGTCACGCCGAAGGGCTCGCACTGGCTGTGGTCGTGGTCGCTCGCGATCCCGAAGACGTCGAAGCAGCAGGACGCCGCGAAGAAATTCGCCGCGTGGGCGACGTCGAAGGAATACATCGAGATGGTCGGCAAGGACGAAGGCTGGGCGTCGGTGCCGCCGGGCACGCGCAAATCGACCTACGCGCGCCCCGAGTACAAGCAGGCCGCGCCGTTCGGCGACTTCGTGCTGAAGGCGATCGAAACCGCGGACCCGAACGACGCGACGCTGCACAAGGTGCCGTATAGCGGCATCCAGTTCGTCGGCATTCCGGAGTTCCAGTCGTTCGGCACGGTGGTCGGCCAGTCGATCGCGGGTGTCGTCGCGGGTCAGACGAGCGTCGACAACGCGTTGAAGGCCGCGAATGCCGCCGCGGATCGCGCCGTGAAGCAGGCGGGCTATCAGAAGTAAATCTTCCGCAGCACACGGGCCGCGTCGCCTGATGCGGCCCGCCAGCATCATCATCGAGAGGTGAAACGATGAGTCAACTGAATCCCCCCATCACCGATCATCATCTGGAGGAGTCCGCCGCCGAACGCGACAAGCGGCGTGCGAAGTCGGTGCGATGGCTGATCTCGCCATCGACCGGATTGCTCTTTCTGTGGATGGCCATTCCGCTCGCGATGACGATCTGGTTTTCGTTCTCGCGCTATAACCTGCTGAACCCCGATGTCAAAGGCTTCGCGGGCTTCGACAATTTCGAGTTTCTCATTACCGATCCGGCGTTCGGCCCATCCATCGGTCATACGCTGACGCTGATCATTTCGGTGCTCGTCATCACGGTCGTGGGCGGCGTGCTGCTCGCCGTGCTGTTCGATCGCAAGTTCATAGGTCAGGGCATCGCGCGTCTGCTCGTGATCGCGCCGTTCTTCGTGATGCCGACGGTCTCCGCGCTCATCTGGAAGAACATGATCCTGCATCCGGTGTACGGCCTCATCGCCAGCCTGATGCGCTCGATGGGCATGCAGCCGATCGACTGGTTCGCCGAGTATCCGCTGTTCGCGGTGATCGTGATCGTCGCGTGGCAATGGCTGCCGTTCGCGTTCCTGATTCTATTCACGGCGATTCAATCGCTCGATCAGGAACAGAAGGAAGCGGCGCGCATCGACGGGGCGGGTCCGTTCGCGATGTTCTTCTTCATCACGCTGCCGCACCTGAAGCGCGCGGTCGCCGTGGTCGTGATGATGGAAACCATCTTCCTGCTGTCGATCTTCGCGGAAATCTACACGACGACGGGCGGCGGCCCCGGCACCGCGACGACCAACCTCTCGTACCTGATCTACGCGCTCGGCCTGCAGCAGTTCGACGTCGGTCTCGCATCGGCGGGCGGCATTCTCGCGGTCATTCTCGCCAACATCGTCGCGTTCTTCCTCGTGAGAATGCTCGCGAAGAACCTCAAAGGGGAGTACGAGTCATGAGCACTCAAACCGTTACGGGAGCGCCGCGGACCACCGCGCTCGGTCACGCGAAGAACATCGTGCCCGGCATCGTCGCGTGGCTGTTTTCCATCCTGCTGTTCTTCCCGATCTTCTGGATGACGATCACCGCGTTCAAGACCGAGCAGCAGGCGTATTCGTCGTCGCTGTTCTTCACGCCGACGCTCGATAGCTTCCGCGAAGTGTTCGCGCGCAGCAACTACTTCGGCTTCGCGTGGAACTCGGTGCTGATCTCGGTGGGCGTCACGCTGCTCTGTCTGATCCTCGCCGTGCCGTGCGCCTATGCGATGGCCTTTTTCCCGACCAGGAAAACGCAGTCGGTGCTCCTGTGGATGCTGTCCACGAAGATGATGCCGTCGGTCGGCGTGCTCGTGCCGATCTATCTCTTGTGGAAGAACACGGGCCTGCTCGATACCGTGTCCGGGCTCATCATCGTGTACACGCTGATCAACCTGCCGATCGCCGTATGGATGGCCTACACGTACTTCAATGAAGTGCCGAAGGACATTCTCGAAGCCGGCCGTATCGACGGCGCGACGACGTGGCAGGAGATCGTCTATCTGCTGATGCCGATGGCATTGCCCGGGCTCGCATCGACGGGTCTGTTGCTCATAATCCTGTCGTGGAACGAGGCGTTCTGGAGCATCAACCTGTCGAGTTCGAACGCGGCGCCGCTGACGGTGTTCATCGCGTCGTATTCGAGTCCGGAGGGTCTCTTCTGGGCGAAGCTCTCGGCGGCTTCGCTGCTCGCGGTCGCTCCGATTCTGATCGTCGGCTGGGTCTCGCAGAAACAACTGGTACGCGGCCTCACGTTTGGCGCGGTGAAGTGAGGATGCGAGCGTGAACCTCACTCCATCCCACGAGGCCAATCTCGAAGACCGCCTGCTGATCTGCGATTGCGACGGCGTGCTGATCGACAGCGAAGCGGTGGCGGCGCGCATGCTCGTCACCGAGCTGGAGGCGCTGTGGCCGGGCGTCGATGTCGAGCCGGTCGTGATGCCGCTGCTCGGCCTGCGCATCGAGGCGGTGCTCGCGAGCGCCGCCGACACGGTGAACCGCACGCTGACGCACGATCAGGTCGTCGCGATCCGGCGCGCCGTCGAAGTGGCCGCGATCGAGGCGCCGACGGTGCCGGGCATTGCCGAGGCGCTCGCGGCCGTGCCGTTCACGAAGGCGTGCGCGAGCAACAGCTTTTCGACCTATGTCGATGCCGTGCTGAAACGCACGGGCCTCCTGCGCTTCTTCGGCGAGCGGCGCTTTTGCGCGGACATGGTCGCGAATCCGAAGCCCGCGCCCGACGTCTATCTCGCGGCGGCGCGCGCGATGCGCATCGATCCGCTGCGTTGCCTCGTCGTCGAGGACAGCGTGACCGGCGTGACGGCGGCGAAGGCGGCGGGCATGCCGGTGCTCGGCTTCATCGGCGGCGGGCACGCGACCGAAGGACAGATCGGCGCGCTCGAAAGAGCGGGCGCGCACAAGGTATTCGACGACATGACGCGCTTGCCTGCGCTCGTCGATCAATGGCTGCAGAACGCGACGTTCGAAATCAGATAGCGACAAGCGCTCGGCGCATCGCTAATGAAGACTGGAGACACACACCATGGCTAGCCTGACACTTCGCAACATCAGCAAGCGTTATGAAGAAACCGAGGTGATGCGCAACATCAACCTCGATATCAACGACGGCGAGTTCGTCGTGTTCGTCGGCCCGTCGGGCTGCGGCAAGTCGACCTTGATGCGCATGATCGCGGGTCTGGAGGACATCAGCGGCGGCGACCTGATGATCGACAACGCGCGCGTCAACGAATTGGCGCCCGCTAAGCGCGGCATCGCGATGGTGTTCCAGTCGTACGCGCTGTATCCGCACATGACGCTGTACGACAACATGGCGTTCGGCCTCAAGCTCGCGGGCGAGAAGAAGCCCGCGATCGACGCCGCCGTGAAGAACGCCGCGAAGATTCTGCACATTGACCATCTGCTCGATCGCAAGCCGAAGCAGTTGTCCGGCGGCCAGCGTCAGCGCGTGGCGATCGGGCGCGCGATCACGCGCAAGCCGAAGGTGTTTCTGTTCGACGAGCCGCTCTCGAACCTCGACGCCGCGCTGCGCGTGAAGATGCGCCTCGAATTCGCGCGTCTGCACGACGACCTGAAGACGACGATGATCTACGTGACGCACGATCAGGTCGAGGCGATGACGCTCGCGGACAAGATCGTCGTGCTGTCGGCGGGGAACATCGAACAGGTCGGCACGCCGAACACGCTGTATCACGCGCCGGCGAACCGTTTCGTCGCGGGCTTCATCGGCTCGCCGAAGATGAACTTTCTCTCGGGCACGGTCGCGCAGATTCAGAACGACGGCGTGCTCGTGAAGTACGCGACGGGCGAGACGCAACTCGTCGGCGTGCTGCCCGGCAATGCGAAGCCGGGCGATGCGGTGACGGTCGGCGTTCGTCCCGAGCACTTGCAGCCGACCTCGCCCGGTTCGGGCGATTACGGCATCTCCGCATCGGCGATGACGGTCGAAACGCTTGGCGACGCGGCGTATCTCTATGCCGAAACGGACGTCGCGCCGGACGGGCTGATCTCGCGCATTCCGCCGCTCGAGAAGCACGCGCGCGGCGAGAAGCTGAAGCTCGGCACGGCGCCCGAACATTGCCATCTGTTCAATGCGGAAGGGCAGGCGTTCACGCGCAGGATCGTCGATGCGTGGCTGCGGGAGCACGCGACGGCAGCGTGATGCTCAACTGATCGCACACGAGCGGCGTCGTTCGAAAGAGCGGCGCCGTTGTTTTTTGCACGACTCGCACACGCGCGATAATCTCTCTTTCGACCCGCCACACTCGATGGCCGGCGCCGACTCCACACGATATCGCCATGCCCGTCCTGAACGAACTCTTCGTCTATCCGATCAAGTCCTGCGCCGGCATTTCGCTGCGCCGCGCGATGCTCCTCGACACGGGTCTCGAATACGACCGTCACTGGATGGTGACCGATCCGGCTGGCGCGATGTTCACGCAACGTTCGCATCCGCGCATGGCGCTGATCAAAACCGCGTTCGATGGCGACGATCTCGTCATCGACGCGCCCGGCATGCCGGCGCTTCGCACGCCGCTCTCGGCCGAAGCGCTCATCGATGCGCGACCGATCCGCGCGACCGTGTGGCGCGATACCGTCGCCGCACTCGACTCGGGCGAGCACACCGCGCAATGGTTCAGCGAGTTTCTCGGCATTCCCGCGCGGCTCGTGCGGTTTTCGCCGTCCTCGCGTCGCGATGTCAGCGACGAATGGACCGCGCCGCACAGCACGCATACGCGTTTCGCGGATCAGTTTCCGCTGCTGGTGGTCGGCCAGGCATCGCTCGACGATCTCAACGCGCGTCTGTCGGTGAAGGGAGCGCCGGGCATCGGGGCCAATCGCTTCCGGCCGAATCTCGTGATCGGCGGGCTCGATGCGTACGAAGAGGATTTTGTCGGCGACATGCAGATTCGCGTGCCGGGACGCGACGTGCAATTGCGGCTCGTGAAGCTCTGCACGCGCTGTCCGATTCCATCGATCGATCAGGACACGGGCGCGCACGATCCATCATGGCCGCACGAGCCGCTCGACACGATGAGCGCGTATCGCGGCAGCGATCAGCTCGACGGCGCGCTCACCTTCGGCAAGAACGCAATCGTTCTGAAAGGCGAAGGTGTCGCGCTGGAAGTCGGGCAGGAAGTGGAAGCGGAAATCGACTTCTGACGATTCACGCGTCGAGCGCGGCTTTCGCGCACAACTCATCCGTCACGAGCCCCGACAACCATTTCCCCTTCAACGCGGCGATCAGCGCTTCGCGCTTGCGCTCGCCGCCCGCGAAGCCGATGGTCGGGCGTTTGGGCGGCGTATCGAGCTTGAGGCTCGTCACGCGCGCGCCGGTTTTCGATGTCACGCGCTTGCCGTGCGCATCGATCGGCAGGCCGAGCCATTCGGCCACGGCGCCCGCCGACATCAATTCGTCGACTTCCGTGCGCGTGATGAAGCCGTCCTGGTGGAGCGGGCAGTTCACGCCCACGTTGCCGATGCCGACGAACGCCACATCCGCCTGCTGCGCGAGTTCGCTGACGATGCGATACAGCCGGTGATTGACCCATTGCGCGCGTTCGGTTTCGCTGTCGGCCATGAGCGGCGCGGGCAGCATGAAGTGCTTGCCGCCGGTCTTTTCCGATAGCTGCTGCGCGACGTCGTAACGATTCGACGATCCGTCCTGCGCGATTGCGCCGACCATCGAGACGAAGCGATGCTGCGGCCGGTCGATCTGCCCGATCTGTGCGACGCAGGCCTTCAACGTGCGCCCGCTGCCGATCGATACGACGAGCGGTTTCTCTTCGAGCAGATAGCGCTCCATCACCTGCGCGCCCGCGACGGCGAGCTTGCGATCGACCTGTTCGGGCGCGTCGCCGTCGATGGGGACGACTTCGCACATCGCGAGACCGTAGCGGTCGCTGAGCGCCTTCGCGAGCGACAGACAGTCTGCGATGCGATGATCCACACGCACGCGGATCAGGTTCTTTTCGACCGCGAACGCGACGAGCCGCTGCGCCACCGGACGCGAGATCTGCAGCTTTTCCGCGATCTCGTTCTGGGTGTTGCCGGCGACGTAGTAGAGCCATGCTGCGCGCGTCGCGAGATCGAGTTTTTCGGTGGATTTGGGCACTGGTGGTCGAGTGTCTTGTCTTCTGCTTAAGTTGTAGTTCTTATTGGGGCATCGCGGGCCTGAAATCAGAACCACGAATCAAAACACGGCCCGCATGAAACAAAAAACGCTAGGCGGCTCGCGGCGGCATATGGGTCATATCCCCCCGTCCTGCGAGCAGCCCCTCCACGGAGATATCTTCGTCGATATCTTCCCAATGCAGGCCGGTGCCACTGAAGCTGATTTCGTATCGCTGCCGTTGATCCGGCGTGGCGTGAAGCAACCGGGGGAACCACGCGAGGGGAACGCCGAGCGTACGGCCATCCGAAAGTTCGACCCACATCGTGTAGTCGTCGAAGCGAACCTCTTTAGCCGAAGTACTCATTCCAAGCCCTCACAATTTCGTCACGACGACCTTCTACCACCAGCAACAGTTCAGAAAGTGTACGTCGATCGAAGCCAGCGCTGCTTGCTACGTGCACGTTCGGATCGAGCCAGAATTTGGCTTCGCCGTTCGCGCAGCTTGCGTGAATGTGCACCGGCTCACGCGGATTTCCCTCGTTGGAGAAGAAGTGAAATCGTACACCCTTGTATCGAAAAACCGTCGGCATCCAGATCCTTTACCTTTCACGCGCAGGCTCAAGCCAACCTCGGCCGCGCCGGATCAAACAACGGCCTCACATGCTGATAAAGCTCGCGAAACCCCTTCAATCGCTGCCGCAACATCTCATGCCGCTCGGAGTTCGGCGTGAACTCCTGCTTGATCTCGGGCTTGGCGAGCACCGTCGCCGGATCGCCGCCCGCCGCGAGCCACCCGAGCCGCGCCGCGCCGAGCGCCGCCCCGGTCTCGCCACCGCCGTGCGTGCGCGTCGGCGTATCGAAGGCATCGGCGAACATCTGCGCCCAATACGCGCTGCGTGCACCCCCGCCGAGCATCGACAAGGCCCGCGCCTGCGTGCCCGCCGATTGCAGCGCATCCAGACCATCGGTCAAAGAAAGCGTCACGCCTTCGAGCACGGAGTAGCCGAGCAACGCGCGATCGGTCGCATGCGTCATGCCGAAGAACACGCCCTGCGCGTACGGATCGTTGTGCGGCGTGCGCTCGCCGCTCAGATACGGCAGGAACAAAGGCGCGGAAGGCAGCACATCGGCGGGCAAGGCTTCGATTTCCGCGAGCAAGGTCGGCTCGTCCGTCGACGTCAGCTTGCACACCCAGCGCAGACAACTCGCCGCCGACAAGACCACGCTCATCTGATGCCAGCGATCCGGAATCGCGTGACAGAACGCATGCACCGCCGACGCCGGATTCGGCCGGAAGCGATCGCCGATCACGCACAGCACGCCCGATGTGCCGAGCGACAGAAAACCATCGCCCGGATCGGTCGCGCCGATACCCACCGCGCTCGCGGCATTGTCGCCGCCGCCCGCCGCGACGACCACGTCTGCGTCGAGGCCGAATTCGCGCGCGAGTTCCGGCCTCAATGTGCCCGACGGCTCGCTGCCCTCGGCCAGCGACGGCATCTGCTGACGCGACATCCCGCACGCGGCGAGCAGCTCGTCGGACCAGTCGCGGCGCGCGACATCGAGCCAGAGCGTGCCCGCGGCATCCGATGGATCGGACACCTTCGTGCCCGTCAGATGCATCCGCAAATAATCCTTCGGCAAGAGCACGCACGCGGTCTGCTTGAAGATCTCGGGTTCGTTGTGCGCGACCCAGAGCAGCTTCGGCGCGGTGAAGCCCGGCATCGCCAGATTGCCGGCTATCTCGTGCAGATTCGGCGCGCGCTCGTAGAGTTCGGCGCACTCCTTGTCGCTGCGCATGTCGTTCCAGAGAATCGCGGGGCGCAGCACGTTGTCGTGCGAATCGAGCAGCACCGCGCCGTGCATCTGGCCCGAGAGGCCGATGCCGCGCACCTGCGCGAATTCATCGGGAAACTTCTCGCGCAGCTTGAAGAGCGCGGCCCGCGTGCCTTCCCACCAGTCGAGCGGATTCTGCTCCGACCAGCGCGGCTTCGGACGCGATACGGTGAACGGCGTGCCCGCCGTGCCGATGACGCTGCCGTCGCTCGCGAGCAGCAGAACTTTCACTTCGGAGGTGCCGAGGTCGATGCCTAAGTACATGAACGGACCCTTTGTCGTTGCCGGGATCGACCCGGCCAAAACCCAAGCGTGGCGCCAATGTAGCGGGAGGCGCTAATTTAACGCCACGCGAAGCGCCGCGCCATGGGCACATTACCCGAGCGACGCGGCGCTGGTTTGAACTCGCGTTTAGGACGGCGATAACACCAGGCTTATGGTCGGTTGGCGAGCCACGCATCGACCTTCGAAATCGCGTTGCGCATCACGCGCTCCAGACCCTCGGTCTGCGCCATGCTGCCCCACAGAAGCTTGTCGGCCGTGAACGCCTTGACCGGATCGGGCGCCGTGAAGAACGCATGCGCGACCGCCGGGTCCATCACGCCGTCCTGATAGGTGTAAGACAGCTTGCCTTCGTGCCAGCGTTCGAGAAAGCGGAAGAAGAGCGCGGGCAGGATGGCGGTCGAATCGGGATCGACGTTGCGCGCGAAGCATTCCGAGAGCGTTGGCGCGATGAAGCCAGGCAGCTTCGAGAAGCCATCGGCCGCGACGCGCTGATTCGTGTCCTTGATGTACGGATTGCTGAAGCGATCGAGCACGACATCGCGATACTTCGCGAGATCGATCGGGCTGGGCGTGAGACAGGGGATCACGTCGTCGGTGACGTAGGCGTCCGCGAGCGCGCGAATCTCCAGGTCCTGCGTGCCTTCGTGGATGTATTGCAGCCCGACGAGCGTGCCCGCCCACGCGATGCAGCTATGGCTCGCATTGAGGATGCGGATCTTCGCTTCCTCGTACGGATGCACCGATTCGACCATCTCCGCGCCGACCTTCTCCCACGCGGGCCGCCCGGCGATGAAGTTGTCTTCGATGACCCACTGGATGAATTTCTCGCCCATTACCGGCGCTTTATCGTCGAAGCCGGTTGCGGCCTTCACGCGCTCGGCGACGTCGGGCGTCGGACGCGGCGTGATGCGGTCGACCATCGCGTTCGGACACGATGTATTCGCGATCATCCAGTCGCGCAACGCGGTCTCGCCGCGCCGCTCCAGGAATTCGAGCATGCCCGCCTTGAAGCGGTCGCCGTTGCTGCGCAGGTTGTCGCAATTCTGCAGCGACACCTTGCCCGCGCCGTTCTTCATGCGCGCATCGAGAATGGCGGCGAGCGCGCCGTAGATGGTCGTCTTCGCGCCTTTCAGGTCGGCGGCGAGATCGGCGTTGGCGGTGTCGAGCTTGTCGTGCTCGTCGAGGTAATAACCGCCTTCCGTGACGGTGAACGACACGATCTTCGTCTTCGGGTCCGCGCCCGTCGCGATCAGTTCGTTCAGGTCGGCGGACCACGGCACGACCTTTTTGATCGCGCGGATGGTCTCGTATTCGCGCTCGCCCTTCGGCGTGACGGTTTCGAGCGTGTACTCGCCGTTTTGCGCGGCGAGCGCATCGAGCACGGCGTTCATGTCGCCGCGAATATTGCCGACGGCGAGCGACCAGCTTTGATCGCCCGTCTCGTTCAGTCGATGCAGATACCACGCCTGATGCGCGCGATGAAAAGACCCGGCGCCGATGTGCAGGATCACGTTGGCTTCGCTAGTCATGTCGTCTCTTCCTTCTGATTGGCGGTGCGTCCGTTCTTCGCGGACGGCTGGTCGCGATGGCGCGCGGGGCGCTCAAGGCGGTGGAGGTGAGCATTTGCTCTATCGATGATCGAATGATCGTATTCGCCCGGACGAAAGTCAAGGCGCGATGCTTCCTGCGACGCCGCGCAATTTACGCGCCTCGCGGCGGGCGATCCACCGTCGATGCCGGCGGCGTGGGAGCGCTGCGGCGCACAAATTTCATCGGCGAAGACGGATCGGGAATAACCCGTATAGGCGGTTTCTCGCGCGACGGCTGAAGGCGGGTGGGTGACGCTCGTCGAGCGGGCGCTGCCGGAGAGGGAGCGGGGCAGCGGGTTTATGCCGATCGTTTCGGCGTGTATCTTGAGGTTATCCGGCTTTGAAGCCGTGCATCGGTTGAGAGGGTGATTGTTGCTTTTTGCTTGTTTGCTCTCGCTTCGCTGGATCCCGTTATCACGTCGGTCTATTAGCACTGCCCCTCCCCGGGGCGGGGGTCACTTTCTTTGCTGCTGCAAAGAAAGTAACCAAAGAAAGCAGCTCGTCGAGGCCCGCGGTCACACGCACGTTGGCTATGCTTGCCAGCCGCCGGTGGCACTCGCCTAAGTGTCGCCCTCGAAGGACTTACCGGGCTTGGCTCGCGCACGGTCTGACGCGCTAGAAGTTTTAGCGCGCTGGTTCAGCACCAAATAGTTTCGGCACAGCGCTTCGCGCTGCCGTTGGGTATGCGAGGGAAACCATCGAAGAAGAAGCGTACGCACACCCGATTGACCCATCGGCCGCGAAGCGGGCTGGAGCTATTTGGTGCTGAACCAGTCCGTTGTGTGGTGCGATGTGTCAGACCGTGCGCGGTCCAAGCCCCGCGAGACCTTCGAGGGCACTCGCTACAGCCGGGCCATTAGGCCAATCGCCTGTGCCGCGGCCGGTGTGAAGCGCTTAGGCTGGGGATAGCTGTTTCTTTGGTTACTTTCTTTGCAGCAGCAAAGAAAGTGACCCCCGCCCCGCACAGGGGCAGTGCTAATAAACCGACACGAATACGGGATCCGGCGAAGAAAAAACCCTACCGCCCATGAAACGCCGGATGCGCATCAAACACCGGCCCCTGCACGAAGTGAACATCAAACTGCTGCAACGCATTGAACTGCGCTTCATCACCGACATTGGAAAAGATGAGCGGAATCTTCAACCGGTTCGCATACCCCACAAGATGCTTCACAACAGAATCGCGTAATGCCGCGCCGGCATCCATCTTGATGAAATCGAGCCGCGCCATATCCGACACCGCCATGATCTGTCCGGCATTGGGCAGATTCCCTGCGACCTTGAACCCGTAACGCTGATAGCTCTTGGTGAGATAACCAAGAAACGTCTTGTGCGCGACCGCCGCAGCCGGCAATTCGATCACCACGCGCGACGGGCTCAGCCCGAACTCCATCAGCACCGAAGAGAAATGCAGCCCGTGGTCGTACTTCACGCTCTTCAACAGCCGCTCGTGCACACGCAAAAACAAAAGCCCCGGACGATGCGGCCCGAAGAAATTGAACGCATGCACCGCGCGCGACAGCCGATCGAGCGCGACCAGCTCGCGGTCGTCTTCGAGTTGCCCGAACGGGTCGCGCGGGGCATCGCCCTGAATCAGCGTCAATGCCTGCACGCCGAGTTCATCGCCGAAACGCTCGGCGCTCTCCGGCGACGCGCTCAATGTCTGCGGAAAGCTATGCGTGCCGACATCGAAGATCGGCTCGTAAGCGCTCGAAATGCACAGATCGCGGTAACGCGCGATGGCCTCGCCGGCATGCTCGTTTTGACCAAGCGCGACATGCGCGCCGAGAAACGGATGTTCCGCGGCGCGGGCGACAAGTTCAGGCAAGGACGGGGCGATCATGGATGGCGCATTCGAGTCGTGAGGCGTGCCGTACCAGGCGATTTTCATTGGAAGGATCGATGGTATCAGCGCGCAACACCGCGTCCAGCACCAAATTCACATATTGATATGCCGAAGGAAGCGCGTCGATTAAGGGTTTACGAGAAATTTCACTAATCGTAATTGGTTTTACTATGCGTAAAACGCGACGACAGCGTGCCGCGCTCGCCGTCGTCGCCTGACCTGTCGTACTTTTCGTCGAGGATTTCGACCATGCCAACGTTCGAGACGCATACGGACGCGAATCAGCACTATCAATCCGGCTTCGCCAACGACTTCGCCACCGAGGCGCTGCCCGGCGCGCTGCCGATCGGCCGCAACTCGCCGCAGCGCGCGGCGTACGGTCTGTATGCCGAGCAGCTTTCGGGTACGGCGTTCACCGCGCCGCGCGCCCACAATCGCCGCTCGTGGCTCTATCGCATCCGTCCGGGCGCCGTGCACAAGCCGTTCACCCGCGTTCCCGCCGACGCATTGCGCGCGAAGCTCGTCGGCAATTTCGCCGATGTGCCGCCGACGCCGCCCAACCAGCTTCGCTGGGACCCGCTGCCGATGCCCGCCGCGCCGACCGATTTCATCGACGGCTGGGTGACGATGGTCGGCAACGGCGCCGCCGAATCGATGAGCGGTTGCGCGATTCATCTCTACGCCGCGAACCGGTCGATGCAGGACCGCTTCTTCTACAACAGCGACGGCGAACTGCTGATCGTGCCGCAGCAAGGCCGCCTCGCGATTTCGACGGAACTCGGCAAGCTGGACGTCGAACCGTTTGAAATCGCGGTGATTCCGCGCGGCGTGCGCTTTTCCGTTGCGCTGCCCGATGGCGACGCGCGCGGCTATATCTGCGAGAACTTCGGCGCGCTCTTGCAGTTGCCCGATCTCGGTCCGATCGGCTCGAACGGGCTCGCGAATCCGCGCGACTTCCTCACGCCGCAGGCCGCCTATGAAGACCGCGAGGGCAAGTTCGAGCTGGTCACGAAGATGAACGGCGTGCTGTGGCGCGCGGACATCGGCCATTCGCCGCTCGATGTCGTCGCGTGGCACGGCAACTACGCGCCGTACAAGTACGACTTGCGCCACTTCAACACGATCGGCTCGATCAGCTTCGATCATCCCGATCCGTCGATCTTCCTCGTGCTGCAATCGCCGAGCGACACGCCGGGCGTCGACACGATCGACTTCGTGATCTTCCCGCCGCGCTGGCTCGCGGCCGAGGATACGTTCCGTCCGCCGTGGTTCCATCGCAATGTCGCGAGCGAGTTCATGGGCCTCGTGCACGGCGTCTACGATGCGAAGGCCGAAGGCTTCGTGCCGGGCGGCGCGAGTCTGCACAACTGCATGTCGGGACATGGGCCGGATGCGGGGACGTTCGAGAAGGCATCGGCGAGCGATACCTCGAAGCCCGCGAAGGTCGACGCCACGATGGCCTTCATGTTCGAGACGCGCACCCTCATCAAGCCGACGCAGTTCGCGCTCGAAACCGCGCAACTGCAGGCGAACTACTACGAGTGCTGGCAAGGCCTCACGAAACACTTCAACCCGGAGCAACGATGAACGACGCGCTGAAGGCCACACTCGCGCCTGCCCTGAAGAGCTGGATCGAATCCGCGAACGATCCTGCAAGCGACTTCCCGATCCAGAACCTGCCGTTCGGCATTTTCAGCGACGCGGTGCGCGCGCAGCCGCGTGCGGGCGTCGCGATCGGCGACTGGATCGTCGATCTGGCCGCGCTCGAACGGGCGAACCTCCTCGATGCGCACGGCACGTTCGACAAGCCGCGTCTGAACGACTTCATCGCGCTCGGACGCGAGACATGGCGCGACGTGCGCATCGCGCTGTCCGCCTTGCTCGCGCAGGGCAACGCGACACTGCGCGACGACGAAGCGCTGCGCCGCCACGCGCTCGTGCCACGCGCCGGCGCGACGCTGCATCTGCCGGTGGAGATTCCCGGCTATACGGACTTCTATTCGTCGAAGGAGCACGCGACCAACGTCGGCTCGATGTTCCGCGATCCGAAGAACGCGCTGTTGCCGAACTGGTCGGAGATGCCGATCGGCTATAACGGGCGCGCTTCGTCGGTGGTCGTGAGCGGCACGCCGGTGCGCCGGCCCAATGGACAGATCAAGCTGCCGAACGAAGATCGCCCGATCTACGGCGCGTGCCGCAAGCTGGATATCGAGCTGGAGACGGGCTTCATCATCGGTCGTGGCAACACGCTCGGCGAGCCGATCGCGTGCGCGGACGCCGAGGCGCATATCTTCGGCATGGTGCTGCTGAACGACTGGAGCGCGCGCGATATCCAGCAATGGGAATACGTGCCGCTCGGCCCGTTCAACTCGAAGGGGTTCGCGACGACCATCTCGCCGTGGATCGTCACGCTCGATGCGCTCGAGCCGTTCCGCACCGCGACGCCTGCGCAGGAGCCGGAGCCGCTCGCGTATCTACGTCATGAAGGCAATCACGCGTTCGACATCGAGCTGGAAGTGACGCTAAGGGCCGAAGGCGTGCAAAAGCCGACGATCCTTTCGCGCACCAACTTCCGGCTGATGTACTGGTCGATGGCGCAGCAACTCGCGCATCACACGGTCGGCGGGTGCAATACGCGCGTCGGCGATCTGATGGGCTCCGGGACGATCAGCGGGCCGACGCCCGAGTCGTGCGGCAGCCTGCTCGAGAGTACTTGGAACGGGCAGCGGCCCGTGAAGCTTGAAGAAGGCGGCGAGCGCGTGTTTTTGCAGGATGGCGATGAAGTCACCCTACGAGGGTGGTGTCAGGGGGAAGGGTTTCGGGTTGGGTTTGGCGATTGTGCCGGGCAGGTTTTGGCAGCGCGGGGTTGAGGTTTGTTCTTTTCGCCGGATCCCGGGTTCGCGGTGGTCTATTAGCACTGCCCCTCCCCGGGGCGGGGGTCACTTTCTTTGCTGCTGCAAAGAAAGTAACCAAAGAAAGCAGCTTCTCACCGCCCGCGGTCACACGCACGTTGGCCATGCTTGCCAGCCGCGAGTGGCACTCGCCTAAGTGTCGCCCTCGCAGGCCCAGTCGGGCTTGGCTCGCGCACGGTCTGACGAGCTATAAGTTTTAGCGCGCTGGTTCAGCACCAAATAGCTCCGGCACAGCGCTACGCGCTGCCGTTGGGTATGCAAGGGAAACCGTCGAAGAAGAAGCGCACGCAGACCCGATTGACCCATCGGCCGCGTAGCGGGCTGGAGCTATTTGGTGCTGAACCAGTGAAGCACGCGGCGCGATGAATCAGACCGTGCGCGGTCCAAGCCCCGCGAGACCTTCGAGGGCACTCGCTATTGCCGGGCCATTCAGCCAATCGTCTGTGCCGCGGCCGGTGTGAAGTGCTTAGGCTGGGGAAAGCTGTTTCTTTGGTTACTTTCTTTGCAGCAGCAAAGAAAGTGACTGCCGCCCCGCACAGGGGCAACACAAATAGACCGGCACGAAATTGGGATCCGGCGAAAAACCTTCGCATCCCATACCAACCCCAACCCCTACCGCGAGAAACGAGTCGCGTCGCTGCGCCGCTCCCACCAAACTGCCACCAGAAACGCGCCCGCGGCCACGGTCAACACACCAATCAGTGCATCCGCGCCGACGCGCTGCATCAGCGTCCCGGCGATCATCGGACCGCCGAAGCTAGCCACGCTCCACGATGCGCCGACGATCGCCGTCGCCGACACAAGCATCGGACCGCGAAAGCGTTCGCCACACGCGACGATCGACAGCGTGTAGATGCTGCCCGCCGCCGCACCGATCACGAAGAGCAGCGGCCAGCAGATCCACGGATGCAACATCGCCCAAGGCAGCAACGGCAAAAGCAGAACCACAACGACGCCCGCGCCCGCATGCACCTTCGCGCGCCCGATGCGATCGGCGAGCCAGCCAATGGGAAACTGCATCGTCGTGTCGCCCAGCAGGATCGCCGAGGCGAACAGCACGCCGACATCCTCGCCAATGCCGTGCGACATCGCGAAGAGCGGCATCAGCGAGAGCGCAAGCGTGTCGAAGAGGGCGAAGAAGCCCGTGCCGATCACGAGCGCCGGCATGCGCGGCAGCACCTGCCGCCAGTCGCCATGTTCGCCGTCGCCGGAAGCCAGCGACTGCGGCGCACCGCGTATCGACGCGAGCACGGGCAACGCCAGCGGAAAAATCGCGCCGCAGATCGCGAAGCGCATCGAATGCAGTCCGCCGATCACGCTGACGAGCACCGGGCCCGTCATCTGGAAGAGGGTGAAGTTGGTCGCGTAGATCGCGACGACGCGGCCGCGCGTCGAATCGTCGGCGAGCTGCGTGACCCACGCCTCGCCGATCGTGAAGAGCAGCATCAGCGCAGCGCCGCACAGAAAGCGCAGCACCGCCCACAGCCACAGATCCACGGTGAACTGCATCGCGATCGTGGAGAGCGCCGCGACGATCACCGTGCCGACGATCGTCTCGCGCGCGCCGCAACGCGCAGCGACGCGGCTCGCGAACGGCGCGACCGCGAGTCCGCCGCCCGCCTGCATCGCCGTCATCAGCCCGACGATGCTAGTGCCGTAACCCGCCTGTACGAGCGCGAGCGCGGTCAACGGCAACGTCGCGCCCAAGCCGAGTCCGACCACCGCGACGCTCAGGATCAGCGCGAGAAAGTCACGCGAGAGGATGCCCTTCATGCAGCGTGGCGCTCGCCGGAAATCAGGCGGCCTGTCCGATCGAAAGGCGGCGCGCGCGCTTGTCGAGCGTCGCCGACACCAGCGTGAGGCCGAACGCGCTCGCCGCCATCAGAATGCCGACCCACGGCAGCGACGTGAGCGGAGCGCCCGCGCTGATCACGCAGCCGCCGAGCCACGCGCCCGTCGCGTTGCCGAGATTGAACGCGCCCTGATTCAACGTCGATGCGAGATTGGGCGCATCGCTCGCGCGATTCACGATCAGCATCTGCAGCGGCGGCACGATCGCGAACGCGAGCACCCCCCAGAAGAGGATCGTGATCATCGCGGAAACGGGTTCGTGCATCGTGCCGGCGAAGATCGTCAGGATCGCGACGATCGCGAGCAGGAACGTCAGCAGCGAGCGCAGCAGCTTCCAGTCCGCGAGCTTGCCCCCGAGCGTGCTGCCGACCGTGAGGCCGAGACCGAAGAGCAGCAGCACGTACGTGACCGCGTGCGGCGAAAAGCCGGTGACGTCTTCGAGAATCGGCGTGATATACGTGAACACCGAGAAAAGACTGGCCGACGCCAATACGCTAATGCCGAGGACCATCAGCACTTGCGGATTCTTGAGCACGTCGAATTCGCGCAGGATGCTCGTGTCGCGCATCTCGATGTGCTTCGGCAGGCACACGGCGAGCGCGCCCGCCGCCGCAATGCCGATCAGCGTGACGACCCAGAACGTCGAGCGCCAGCCGGCAGCCTGGCCGAGCGCCGTGCCGAGCGGCACGCCGAGCACGTTGGCGAGCGTGAGTCCGGTGAACATCAGCGCGATGGCCTGCGCGCGGCGGTTCGGCGCGACGAGATCGGCGGCGACCACCGAGCCGATGCCGAAGAACGCGCCGTGGCAAAACGCGGTGACGATGCGCGCGCCCATCAGCACCCAGTAATTCGGCGCCAGCGCGCACAGCATATTGCCGACGATGAACACGCCGATCAGGCTCATCAGCGCCTTCTTGCGCGGCATCTTGGCCGTGATCACCGCCAGAATCGGCGCGCCCACCGTGACGCCGAGCGCGTAGCCGGATACGAGCATGCCCGCCGCCGGGATCGTCACCGCGAGATCGCGCGCGACATTGGGCAACAGGCCCATGATGACGAATTCGGTCGTGCCGATGCCGAACGCGGCAATGGCGAGAGCGAAAAGAGGCAGAGGCATGGTGGAGGCGGACGAAGTGTCACGTCTGGGCGCATCGTCGGATTGAGCGATGCAGGCGCCGAGGCGGAGTTGAAGGCTCGGATTGTACCGAAAGGTAATTTTCGATGCTGGTATAAACCCTGATAAGCGTCGGCCCGCAACACGCCGCGCCTGAACGGATATTCTTTTGCACGCGGCGACGGCGCACGGCTCTTGCCGATGCGACGCCGTCATGCGTCAGATGTTTCCGGTAACACCCTCGCGGCCGCGCATTCCTTGCGCGTCGCGGGCGCCGGAGAGTGTTGGAAAAACGCTGCAACTATCGAACGAAAATGTCACCGACAAAAATCTGTCTCCGCTTCGCGCTCGTATCCACGATGCTCCTCGGCGCACTCGCGCACGCCCAGAGCGACGCCGCCGGTCCCATCGCCACAGAGGCCGGCGCGCTGCATTTCCTGCGCGACGAATCCGGCATGGCCGCGCTCATCGACACCCAGGTGTTCGATCGCTTCGACGCGAAGCGCATCGCGCATTTCGATGAGACCTCCGGCGCGAGCGACACCGTCACGCGCATGCTCGTGCAATCCGACACCGGCCCCGTGCTCTACGATTTCCGCCGCAATCCGCCGCTCGTGCAACGCGTGAGTCAGCGCATGACGGTCAGGCGCGTGTTCTGGCAGGGCGAGGAAGTGGTGATGCAGTCGAACCTCGGCTGGTTCGGCTTCCAGCGCGGCAAGCTCACGAAGCTGCAATCGTCGACGACGATCTATCACTGACCGGAAACACGCGCTCGCCGGCGATCACGTACAGCGCTTCGGCGCGCACTTCGCCGTTCACCTCGAAGCCGCCGGTGAACGCGCCGAACGCGGGCAGCACGCCCGCGCGCGCGCCGAAGCGAAAGCACGACAGCCGCACGCTGTCGATGCGCGTCGCGAGGCGGTAGACCGGGTGTTCGTGTCCGGCGAGCGCGTAAGCGCCATCGACCGTCTGCGGATGATGACAAAGCGCCCACGGCCCGAGCACGTGCGGTTCCTTCACGACATCGACGCCGAACATGGCGGGCAGCGCGCCCGCGTGTTTGTCGTGATTGCCTTCGACCAGCACGAGTTCCAGCGCGCGATGTCTTGCGCGCCACGCGGCCAGCGCGTCGAGCGTTTCGTCCGCGTGCGATTCGCGCGCGTGCAGCAGATCGCCGAGAAAGACGATCGATTCCGGCCGATGCGCCGCCACGAGCGCATCGAGCCGCGCGAGGCTCTCGCCGGTCGTGCCGACGGGCACCGGAATGCCGCGCGCGCGGAACACGGCGTCCTTGCCGAAATGCGCATCGGCGATGAAGAGCGTGTTCAGACGCGGATCGAAGGCCGCGCGATCCGCGGAGAGCACGAGCGCGTGGCCGTTGATGTCGATGGTCAGGGCTTCGATGGCCATTTATCCCTTTGCCGCCTTCTCCAGATCCGCGAGCATGCGCTCGACGCGATCCGACAGCTTCTCCGTGCTCACCTTTTCCCGCAAGCGCGCGACGATCAGCGGGAACGCGAAGGGCGTCGGCTTCTTCGGGTGCATGAGCGCGAGTCGGCTCTCGCTCATGCGCTGCAACGCCGCGCGGATGCGGCCCAGTTCCAGTTCCTGCAGCATCACTTCCTGATCCGCCTGCGCGAGCAGCAGATTGTCGCTGTCGTGTTTGCGGAAGACTTCGTAGAACAGTCCGCTCGACGCCTGCAACTGGCGCGCGCTTTTTTGCTGCCCCGGATGGCCCTGATAAATCAGCCCCGACACGCGCGCAATTTCCCGAAAACGCCGCGCCGAGAGTTCGGATGCGTTGAGACTCGCCAGAATGTCATGCTCCAGATTCACCGGCGAAAAGAGCCCTTCCGCGATGAGCGTCTCCCAGTCGAACGGCCGTGCCGACAGCAGCTCGAAGCCGTAGTCGTTCATCGAAATGGAGAACGTGCCGGGCTGATCGCGTGACGCTCGCCAGCCGAGCAGCGATCCCAGACCGATATGCGCCATGCGCCCCGCGAACGGATAGCAGAAGAAGTGATGACCTTCGCGCGAGCGCACCAGTTCGACGACCAGCACGCCCGGCCCCGGCAGCGCCGACCACTTCGCCTGCAGGTCGAGCAGCGGCCTCACGGCGCGCATTTCGGGCTCGTCGTAGATGCCGTCGTTGGCGCGCGCGAGCATCGCGAGCGCGGCGTCCGCGAGTTCGGACGAGAGCGGCATCTTGCTGCCCGCCCATTGCGGCATCGCACCGCGCGATGAGCTTGCGCGCTTCACGTAGGCGGTCATGTCGCGCACGCGCACGAGTTCGAGCGCGCGTCCGCCGAAGGTGAAGACATCGCCGGGTTTCAGACGCGAGATGAACGACTCCTCCATCGCGCCGATGCGCCCGCCCGTCATATACGCCACGTTGATGGTTGCGTTCGCAACGATCGTCCCGACGTTGTTGCGATGCCGCCGCACGAGATCCTCGCGCGGCACGCGATACACGCCGTCATCGCCCTTCACGACGCGATGAAAGTCCGGATACGCCCCGAGCGATGCGCCGCCGCGCTCGACGAACGTGAGCGCCCAATTGAACTCGGGCTCCGTCAGATCTCGATACGCATACGCCGTGCGGACTTCGTCGAGCATCGCGGCAGACCTAAAGCCGCCGCCGATCGCCACCGTCACGAGATGCTGCACGAGCACGTCGAGGGGTTTCAAAGGCATGTCGCGGCCTTCGATGCGGCGTTCCTCGATCGCCCAGCGCGCTGCCGCTGCCTCGACGAGTTCGAGCGCGTGCGTCGGCACGATCGTCACGCGCGACACGCGGCCCGGCGCGTGGCCCGAGCGGCCCGCGCGCTGCATGAGCCGCGCGACGCCCTTCGGCGAGCCGATCTGGAACACGCGATCGACCGGCAGAAAATCGACGCCCAGATCGAGACTCGACGTGCACACGACCGCCTTCAGTTGCCCGTTCTTCAGACCCAGTTCCACCCAGTCGCGCACCTCTTTGTCGAGCGAGCCGTGATGCAGCGCGAGCAGGCCGGCCCATTCCGGCCGCAATTCGAGCAGCGCGCGATACCAGATTTCCGATTGCGAGCGCGTGTTGGTGAAGACGAGCGAGCTTTGCGCATGATCGATTTCATCGGCGACGGGCCCGACTTGCCGTACGCCGAGATGACCGCCCCACGGAAAGCGCTCGATGGTCTCCGGAATCAGCGTATCGACGACGAGCGTCTTCGGCTGCGCGCCGCGCACGACCACGCGCGGCGTTTTCACGGGATGCAGCAGCGCATCGTGCGCGAGGGCGAGGTTGCCGAGCGTCGCGGACAAGCCCCAGATCTGCAATTCCGGCCGCCAGCGCGCGAGCCGCGCGATCGCGAGTTGCGTCTGCGTGCCGCGTTTGTTGCCGAGCAACTCGTGCCATTCATCGACGACGATCATGCGCAGGTGCTTCAGTTCCTCCTGCGCATTGGCGCGCGTCAGCATCAGCGTGAGGCTTTCGGGTGTCGTCACGAGCGCGGAGGGCATGCGTCGACTCTGACGCGCGCGTTCCGTCGATGACGTGTCGCCGGTGCGCAGTCCGACCGTCCACGGCACGGATAGCGCAGTCACCGCGTTTTGCAACGCGCGGGCGCTGTCGGCGGCGAGCGCGCGCATCGGCGTGATCCAGAGGACGGTCAGCGGCGCGGGCAGCGCGTTCGGTTTCGGCGGCGCGTGCGCATAGGCGGCGAGCGCGCCGAGCCACACGGCCCAGGTCTTGCCCGCGCCGGTCGTCGCGTGAAGCAGGCCGCTCGCGCCGCGTGCGATCTCGCGCCACGCTTCGCGCTGAAACTCGAACGGCTGCCAGCCGCGCTCGTCGAACCAGCGCGCGATGCGTTCATCGATCGGCGTCGCGGCCTGCGTCGCGTCGTAGGCGAAGGGCGCGGGCGTGAACGAATCGGCGGCTGCATCGAGCTTCGCCTGCGCCGCTCGCGTGCGCGGTATGCGGCGGGGACGCGGCGCGCGCCGCCTTTCCTTGTCCTTGTCCGATGCCTCCGGCGCGCTCATGCCGTCGCCTCGTTCAGAAAGCCCTTGAGCATGTCGAGCGTATCGGCGTCTTCGATCTTTTTGTCGGTACGCCAGCGCAACATGCGCGGAAAGCGCACCGCGATGCCCGACTTGTGCCGCGGGCTCGCCTGGATGCCTTCGAAGCCGATCTCGAAGACGAGCGTCGGCGTGACGCTGCGCACCGGCCCGAACTTCTCGATGGTCGTCTTGCGCACGATCGCATCGACCTGGCGCATTTCTTCGTCGGTCAGTCCGGAATAGGCCTTCGCGAACGGAACGAGCGTGCGCGCGCCGTCGGCTTCGTCCCAGACGGCGAAGGTGAAATCCGTGTAGAGACTCGCGCGACGTCCGTGGCCGCGTTGCGCGTAGAGCAGTACGGCATCGATCGCATACGGATCGATCTTCCACTTCCACCACGTACCCGACGCCTTCGTGCGCCCGACGCCGTACATCGACGCGCGCTCCTTCAGCATCAATCCTTCGACGCCGCGCGCACGGCTTTCGTCGCGCAACGCTCCGAGCGCTTCCCAGTCCGATGCGACGACCATCGGCGAAACGCGCAGCACATCGACCGCGAGCGACGACGCGAGCGCGTCCAGGCGGGCGCGTCGTTCGTGCAGCGGCGCCGTGCGCAGATCGCGGCCATCGGCTTCGAGCAGATCGTAGGCGAGCAGCGCGGCGGGCGAATCGGCGAGCACCTTTTTGGTGAGCGATTTGCGCGTGATGCGAGGCTGCAGGCGCGCGAACGGCAGCGGCGCGTTCGCGCCCGGCTCCCACGCGAGAATCTCGCCGTCGATCACGGTGCCGTCCGGCAGCGCGGCGCCGAGCGATGCGAGTTCGGGAAAGCGCTCCGTGACGAGATCCTCGCCGCGCGACCAGATCCACACGCGGCCCGCGCGCTTCACGAGTTGCGCGCGTATGCCGTCCCATTTCCATTCGACGATCCAGTCGCCGGGCGAGCCGAGCGTCGCCGGATCGGCCTGCAGAGGATGCGCGAGGAAGAACGGAAAGGGCAGGCCGATATCGCTTTCGTGGGGCGTATCGACATCGTCGCCTTCGGCCGCCGGCGCGATCAGCCGCAGATAGCGCGCCGCGCTCGGCGCTTGCCGGGAATCGGTCCAGCCGACCATGCGTTGCGCGATGCGTTTGTGATCGACGCCCGCGACTTCGGCCAGCGCCCGCACGACGAGTTGCCGCGCGACGCCCACGCGAAAGCCGCCGCCGATCAGCTTCGTCAGCAGAAAGCGCTCGCTCCAGTTCAGCTCGTCCCAGTAGCTCAGAAGCTTGTCGCGCAACTCGGCCGGGTTCGCGCCGCGCAACGTCAGCACGCGTTCCTCGATCCACTGCGCGAGCCCGAGCGACGATTCGCCCGACGCAGGCGGCAGCACATGCGCAATGGTTTCGGCGAGATCGCCGACCGCCTGATAGGACTCCTCGAAAAGCCACTCCGGCAAGCCCGCGCGCTCGCGGGCGAATTCGACAAGCAGGCGCGTGGGGACCGACTGGCGCGGCTTGCCGCCCGCGAGAAAGTACGACGCCCACGCCGCATCTTCGGGCTGCGCGCCGGAGAAATACGCGATCAGCGCTTCGAGCTTTTCGTTGGTCGATGTCGTCGCATCGAGCGCGGCGTAGAGCGTCGCGAAGCGCTTCATGATGCCTCGGCGGTGTCGGCTTCGACGGCATCGTCGCCGTATTCGGTCTTGAACGCGCCCGCGTCCAGTCCCTGCTCGCAGAGCCAGCGCACCATCGGCTCGATCTGGCCATGCGTGACGATCACGCGTTGCGCGCCCGTCGCACCGATCGCGAGTTGCAGGCCGGGCCAGTCGGCGTGATCCGAGAGCACGAAGCCGCGATCGACGCCCTTGCGCCGCCGCGTGCCGCGCAGGCGCATCCAGCCGGACGCGAAGGCGTCGCTGTAATCGCCGAAGCGGCGCATCCAGGTGCTGCCTTGCGCCGACGGCGGCGCGACGATCAGCGCGCCCTTGAAGGCGGCCTTGTCCTTCGCGGCGATTTCGCTGACGAGGCGCGTCTGCGGCAGCGCGACGCCCGCCTGTGCGTACGCGCGATTGAGCGGCTCGACCGCGCCGTGGCAGAAGATCGGGCCGATCGCCGCATCGACGCTCGCCAGCACGCGTTGCGCCTTGCCGAACGAATAGCAGAACAGCACCGACGCGCGCCCCTGCGCCGCGTTGTGCCGCCACCACGAGTCGATGCCGTCGAAGACCTCGCGGGAGGTGTCCCATCGGTAGATCGGCAAGCCGAACGTCGATTCGGTGATGAACGTATCGCAGCGCACGGGCTCGAACGGCGCGCAGGTCGGATCGGGCTCGACCTTGTAATCGCCGGACGCCACCCACACGCGCCCCTTGTACTCGACGCGCACCTGCGCCGAGCCGAGCACGTGTCCCGCCGGATGCAGCGACACGCGCACGCCGTTCACGTCGATCGCTTCGCCATAAGCGAGGCCTTGCAGATCGATGCCCGGCAGCCTCGACAGCAATACGCCGACGCCCGCTTCGGCCGCGAGATAGTGCGCGTGGCCGAAGCGCGCATGATCCGCGTGCGCATGCGTGATGACCGCGCGTTCGACGGGCCGCCAAGGGTCGATATGGAAGTTGCCCGGCACACAGAAAAGCCCTTCGGGCCGCGCGACGATGAGATCGGAAGAAGTGTCCACTGATCGATAAGGGTTGCGTGTGATGACAGCCGCGTGACATGCGTGCCGTCGGGCTACGTGGAGGTGTTCGATTCTGGCAACAAAAGCACGTCACGTGCCCGTCATGGCGCTTTCATGAATCGCGTCTAGGGTGTAAAAGTTTGTTTGACCCGGGCGTTTTGCTTAGCGACTCGTTCGGGCCGTTTGTTAGCGAAACACGCGCGCACGGGGCGCGCGCGCCGCGGTCTTCTTCATATGCCGAACATGGACACGATGGTTGCGCCGACCGCCGCAGAAGCGGTCTGGATCGTCAGGCTCCAGGGTCATCCGCAGTATGACTTCGTGCGCCTGAAGCGGGTATTCACCGACTTGGGCTCGCGCCATCAGGTCGTGCTCGTCGACGTCCGGAAGCTTCTCGCGTGCGCCAATCGCGACGACACGGATTACGTGCTCAAGGCCGTCGATGATTGGCACGCGGGCAAGGTGCGCGGCATCCGCGAGTTCCTCGACCCGGACAATCCGCGCGTACCCGAAATGCCCTACGTGACGATCAGCGTGCGGCGCTCGCCGGGGCTGCTCGGACTTCTGGGCGTGAATCGGGAAGGCGTGGTCGCGTTTCGCAACGGGCAGCATCGTGCGCGCTACATGGCGCACGCCGGCGCGCTGTGCATGCCGGTAGAGGTGCACGAACGCGAGGCGGTCTTGCTGCGCGAGATGTGCGCAGCGCCCGATGCGTCGGGTGCGGAATACGGAGAGATTTGAACGCGAAGACGTTCGGCTGCGCGGAGGAGA
The DNA here is from genome assembly GCF_014384845.1 of Caballeronia sp. EK. NCBI lineage: Bacteria > Pseudomonadati > Pseudomonadota > Betaproteobacteria > Burkholderiales > Burkholderiaceae > Caballeronia > Caballeronia sp. EK. Next base: position 304,374 of record NZ_JACSUE010000008.1, on the reverse strand, counting down.
TGGGCCAGACCGTTCGGACGCCGTCCGGCCCTTTGGGTTGAGATGTCGTTAGTTCGCGGTCGCCGACGCGCCCTGCATCGTTTGCAAGGTCATGACGGACTGCAAGGGCGCTCGCATGGTCTCGTCGGGCCGCGTGCCTTTGACGGCGAATTCGCGGCTCAGATAGTCCAGCGCGTAGTCGATGAAATAGCGCGTCTTCGCCGGCAGATACTGCCGTCCGGGATAGACGATCGACACTTTTACGTCGGGGTCGTCGACCGAGTAGTCATCCAGCAGGCGAACGAGCGTGCCGTCTTCGAGATCCGAGCGCACGATGCCTTCGGCGACGATCGAGAAACCCATGCCTTTCAGCGTCGCGAGACGCACCATCAGCCCGTTGTTGACCGTGTACACCGGCGCGAGCGTAATCTGTTCGGTGTCGCCGAGGCGATGCCGGAAGTGCCAGGTCTGACTACGCATCTCGTTCGGCAGTCCGACGGAAGGCAGCGATTGCAAATCGGCGGGTGAATTGGGCATGCCATGTTCGGCGATGAATGCTGGCGTCGCGACCGGCACCAGCGCGTTGGTTCCAACCGGCCGCTCGATGAGCGCCGTGCTCGACACCATGAAAGCCGTAACGATGCCGAGGTCGAATCCGTCCTCGACGAGGTCAACGTGTCGCTCTGCGAGGGTCAGGCGCACGTTTACTTTTGGATAGATTTTTCGAAAGCCGTCGATGAGTGGAGTCAGCGTGAGCAGGGAAAGCGCGCTCGATGAGACGACTCGCAGCGTGCCGCTCGGCTCACCCTCGGTGTGCGTGACGGTCGATTCGAGATGATCCAGTTCTTCGAGCAGCGCGCGGCAGCCTTCGAGATAGCGCGTGCCGGCTTCAGTAAGCGACAGATTGCGGGTGGTGCGGTTGATGAGGCGAGTCCGCAGATGTGCTTCGAGCATGGCGATTGCCCGAGTGACCAGCGCATTAGAGACGTCGAGTTGTTGTGCGGCGCGGCGGAAACTTTCCGTATCCGCTACGCGCACGAAGACGCGCATTGCATGAATCTGGTTCATCTTGGATTACCTCGCAGTTGTACTACATGGATCTGGATTCGTGCTTGCGTTACGCGCGGGTGTCCAGTTTCGGTGATCTATAAAACCGATAATATTAAGAGAAACACAGGATTGCAATACCTAAACAAAAAGGTTTTTGAATTCGACGACTTAATTTTTTGAGAAAACGTTTGGCCCTGCTTTAAAAGCCCGGACCCAAGCAGGAGTGGGCTCTGCAGTCTGTCCATATTTTGTCGCAAACCTTGATATATAAGGATTTTCGGCGAGTCAGATAGGGAATTGATTCGTTTTTTTATGATATATGTAGCGCTTTCTTAAAATATCGAATTTTGTACTGCGCCTAGGCCATTTCGAGAATTGATATATGAGGAAGCGCCTGTGAGTGATTTTATTTATTGATGTGTAGTTCGCGATAAATATTCTTGCTAAAGGATTACTGTCGGGAACCGGTTTCGATCTAGATAATGACCGTCGCGTCATTTTGGTGAGCCGATAAAAAGCCGGACTTCACTATTGAGAACTCGCTCGTCGCGCAGCCTGAAGTTGCTCTATTTTTTTGCCTCGCGATCGGCTACTCATTCGTTTTTTGAAGGTGTGCCCGATTCAAATCGACGGCGCTAGTGGCACGTTAATTGGCGCGCTTCGCCCGATCTAGGTATATCCCATTCGCGCTATTCATTTTCACGCCCGGCTTTTTACGGCGATCCGCGATTCTTCGCGAGCATCGGGCGCGGTGGACGCTACGGCCGGACCGGTACGAAACGACAGGCGTGCTCCTTGCGCGATAATCGGCGGACACACAAGGAGGCTCTGTTCATGGCTCAATCCAATCCGACGACCGTCACGCTGCCGACAGGCGAAGCGATCCCGAAGCTCGGCCAGGGCACTTGGGAAATGGGCGAACGTCCCGGCGCGCGCAAGAGCGAAATCGCGGCGCTGCGCGAAGGCGTCGAACTCGGCATGACGCTCATCGATACCGCTGAAATGTACGGCGACGGCGAAAGCGAGAAGCTCATCGCCGAGGCGCTCGGCGACCGGCGCGACGAGTTGTTCATCGTCAGCAAGGTGTATCCGCATAACGGCAGCGAACGCGGCGTGCAGGCCGCGTGCGAGCGCAGCCTGAAGCGTCTGAAGACCGATCGCATCGATCTCTATCTGCTGCACTGGCGCGGCGGCGAGGATCTGGAAGGCGTGGTCGCGGGTTTCGAGAAACTAAAGGGCGACGGCAAGATTCGCCACTGGGGCGTGAGCAACTTCGACGCCGACGACCTGGAAGAGCTCTTCTCGATCGATGGCGGCGATGCCTGCGCCACCGATCAGATTCTCTACAACGTCGCGCGGCGCGGACCGGAATTCGATCTGCTGCCGTGGCTGCGCGAGCGCCGCATGCCCGCGATGGCGTACAGCCCCGTCGATCATGCGCGCCTGCCGCGTGGCGGCGCGCTCGAAAAGATCGCGGCGGCGCGCGGCGTGTCGGCGTTCCAGATCGCGCTCGCGTGGGTGCTGCAACAGCCGCAGGTGTTTGCGATTCCGAAGGCGGCGGACGTCGCGCACGTGCGCGAGAATCGCGCGGCGCTCGACCTTCATCTGTCCGCCGATGAACTCGCGGACATCGATCAGCAGTTCAAGCCGCCGAAGTCGAAGCGCTCGCTGGAAATGCTTTGATGTCGCGCCGGATCAGGTGCATGCGTGATGCGCGTGCACCGAGCCGAGCACGGCGACTTCGGCGGGCGTGCGCCGGAGATCGGCTTCGCTGACCTGCTTCGCGTCGGCGAGGAAGTCGTCGACGATCGACGATACCTGCGTGTCCGGCAGGCAAAGCGATACGCGCCTCGTCTCGCCAACCGGCAGCGATGCGCGCTGCGACAGAAACAGCACGCCATATTGATAACCGCGCACGATGCCGCGCACCGCGCCCACGCATTGACCCTGCGCCGCGTTGTCGGACTTGGCGGTGCATTGCTGCACGAGTGCGTAAGCGGAGAAGGTCGGATCGGCTGAGCCGGACGCTGGCGCTGGCGGCGCGGTCTGCGCTTGCGCGGACATCGCGGCGCTCAAGGTGAAGGCACAGAGCGCGACGGAAAGGGCGGGTTTCATCGGTTGAATCCTCGTTGTTGTTGAACATCGAACCGATGAGAGACACGCGAACCCGCTTTGGTTCCGACGAATGGCCGCCGCGCCTCCGAACTCAGCGCTCCTGACGCTGCAGCGTGCGCAATTCGTCGATGGGAATGTGGCAATGGATCGCGTGCCCGTCGGATGCGTCGCGGCAGGGCGGCGTTTCGGTCTCGCAGATCGCGCCGATCTTGCGCGGGCAGCGCGTATGGAACACGCAGCCCGAAGGCGGATTCGCCGCGCTCGGCAATTCGCCCGTCAGCCGGATGCGCTTCGCGTGCGTTCCATCGATCGACGGCACCGACGACAGCAATGCTTCGGTGTACGGATGCTGCGGTCCGTCGAAGACCGCGGCGGCGCGCCCGATCTCCATGATGCGCCCGAGATACAGCACCGCGATGCGGTCCGACAGATAGCGCACGACATGCAGATCGTGCGAGATGAACACGTAGCTCACGCGCCGCTCGCGCTGCAAATCCGCGAGCAGATTGAGGATCGCGGCCTGCACGGAGACATCGAGCGCGGATGTCGGCTCGTCGCAGACCACGACGCGCGGATCGCCCGCGAACGCGCGTGCGATCGCGACGCGCTGCTTCAGTCCGCCCGACAATTGCCGCGTGCGCGAGCCGAGATAGCGCGCCGGCAGGCGCACGGCTTCCGTCAGCGTATGCAGGCGTTTTTCCTTTGCTTCGCCGTGCAGCGCCGCGAGCTTCGACAGCGAACGCGCGATCAGTTGCCGCACGGAATGCGCACGGTTCAGCGCGGAATCCGGATTCTGGAAAACGATCTGCAGCGACTTCACCTGTTCGTCGCTGCGCTTGGTCACGCGCTCGGCCAGGGCTGCGCCGTCGAGTTCGAGCGACGCGCCTTTATCGGGCGATACGAGTCCGAGCAGCAGCTTCGCGAGCGTCGTCTTGCCGCTGCCCGATTCGCCGACGAGCCCGAGCGTCTCGCCTTGCACCAGATCGAGCGAGACGTCGTGCACGGCGCGCACTTCTTCATCGCCGACACGGAAGGTCTTCGAGAGATTGCGCGCGGAAAGCGCGAGCGGCTGATCCTCGCCGTTTGCCACGTACACCGGCGTTTCTTCGGTGGAGCGCGGCAGCGTCTGCGCGCGTTCGTGATAGTGACAACGCGCCATCTGATCGCCGTGCGCCGACGCGACGCGATAGGGCGGCGGCGCGTCCTTGAGACAGCGCTCGTCGGCGAGCTTGCAGCGCGGCGCGAAGATGCAGCCCTGCGCGATCGATCCCGGCAGCGGCAGCGAGCCGGGAATCGTATCGAGACGACCGCTCTCCTTGCTGCGGCTTTCGCGCGGCAGACAGCGCAACAGACCGACGGTGTACGGATGCCGTGGCCGCGCGAACACATCGGCGGTCGTGCCTTCCTCGACGAGCTTGCCCGCGTACAACACGCCGACGCGATCGCACATGCGCCCGATCACCGCGAGGTTGTGGCTGATGAAGAGCACGGCCGTGCCGAGCTCCGCGCGCAACTGCGCGATGAGATCGAGCACTTCGGCTTCGACGGTGGCGTCGAGCCCGGTGGTCGGCTCGTCGAGAATCAGGAGCTCGGGATTGCACGCAAGCGCCATCGCGATGACCACGCGCTGCTGCATCCCGCCCGACAACTGATGCGGATAACTCTCCATCACGCGCTCGGGCGATGCGATGCGCACGCGCCGGAGCATCTCGGCGGTGCGGGACAGCGCTTCGTCGGCGGATGCGCCCGTGACTTCGAACGCCTCGGAGACTTGCCGCGCGATCGTGAGCGACGGATTCAGCGCGCGCCCCGGATCCTGATAGACCATCGACACGGCATTGGCGCGCATGCCGCGCAGCGCGTCGGCGTCGAGCGATGCGACATCGCGCCCGGCAATCGAAATGCGGCCCGCCTTCACGCGCCCGTTGCGCGGCAGGTAGCGCAGGACCGCGAGCGCGGCGGTGGACTTGCCGCAGCCCGATTCGCCGACGAGTCCATACGCCTCGCCGCGCTTCACGCGCAACGTGACGTCCTGCAGCACCTCGCGCTCGCGTCCGCGCGAACGATAAGCGACTGTCAGGCCGACGACGGTGAGCGCGTCGGCGTGATCGCCCTTCGCGGCGCCGAAAGTGGGAAAAGCCGATGGCGGCGGTCCGTTCATCGGTCGAGCACTCCTTGCACGGCATCGGCGACGAGATTCACCGCGATGACCAGCGACGCGATCGCGGCGGCATCGAAAACGACGGTCCACCACGCGCCGCCCGCCATCAGCGTGTAGCTTTCGGACAGCGCGAGGCCCCAGTCGGCCGACGGCGGCTGGATGCCGAAGCCGAGGAACGAGAGCGTCGCGACGGCGAAGATCGCATAGCCGAGACGCACGGTCGCCTCGACGATGATCGGCGGCAGCACGTTCGGCAGAATCTCCGCGAACATGATGTACACCGCGTTCTCGCCGCGCAGTTGCGCCGCCAGCACGTAATCCAGATGGCGCTCGCTCAGGACGGCCGCGCGCACGGTGCGCGCGGTGATCGGCGCGAACGTCAGGCCGATCACGAGAATCACGGTCGTGTTGCTCGCGCCGACGGCGGCGAGCGCGAGCAACGCGACGATCACGAGCGGCAGCGCCAGCATCGCATCGATTACGCGGCCGATGACGGCATCGACCCAGCCGTCGAAATAGCCGACGACCAGCCCGATCGCCGTGCCCGCCGCGGTGCCGAGCAAGGTCGCGAGCGGCGCGATGGTCAGGATGTCGCGCGAGCCGACGATCACGCGCGCGAACACGTCGCGGCCGAGCTGATCGGTGCCGAACCAGTGATCGCCGGATGGAGCGACGAGCGAGTTGAGCGGATCGGATGCGTAGGGATCGTGCGGCACGAGCCAATGGCCGAAGAGCGCGCACACGACCCAGAAGAGCAGGATCAGCACGCCGATATCGAACGTGACCGAGCGCATCAGCGCGTTGAGTGCTTCGAAGCGGCGCGGCTTAACGGGCGCCTGAGGCGCGACGGTCGTGCTCATCGCGCGTCTCCGTCCGAATCGGCGGTGCGCAGACGCGGATTGAGCACGACATAGAGCGCGTCCGCGATCAGATTCGCCGCCGTATAGATCACGCCGATGCTCAGCACGCCCGCTTCGAGCATTGGAAAGTCCTTGCCCCGCGCGGCGGTGTAGATCAGCGAGCCGATGCCCTGATAGTGGAACAGCGTCTCCACGACGACCAGCCCGCCGATCATGTAGCCGAGCTGCGTCGCGGCGACGGTCACGGTCGGCAGGAGCGCATTGCGCAGCACGTGGCGAAGAATCACGACGTGCTGCGGCAGGCCCTTGAGGATCGCGGTGCGCGTGTAGTCGGCGTCGAGCGCCTCGACCGTGCCCGCGCGCGCCATCCGTGCGATATAGCCGAAGAACACGAAGACGAGCGGCAGCACCGGCAGGATCAGATGCTCCAGTTGCGTGAAGAAGCCCGCGCCGGCGGGCGCGGTCGCTTCGATCGGCAGCCATTGCAGCCACACGCCGAAGATCAGGATCAGCACGATCGACGAGACGAATTCCGGCACGACCGTCGCCGTCAGTCCGCCGATGCTGATGAGCCTGTCGATCCAGCGCCCCGCGTGCAACGCCGCGTAGACGCCGCCCGCGATGCCGAGCGGCACCACCACGACGAACGCGAGCGCGCCGAGCTTCGCCGAACTCCACAGCGCGTTGCCGATGAACGGCGCGACCGGTGCGCGAAACGCATAGGACTCGCCCATGTCGCCGCGCAGGAAATGGCTGATCCAGCTCGAATATTGCGTGAGCAGCGGCCGATCGACGCCGAGCTGATGATTGAGCGCCGCGACGGCGCGCGCATCGGCGAGCGGGCCGAGGATCGCGCGGCCGACGTCGCCCGGCAGAAGCTGGCCGCCCGCGAAGACGATCATCGACAGAAGCCAGAGCGTGACGAGCGCGAGCAGCAGCCGCACGCCGATGAAGCGCACGACGCGTTTCAGTTTGGCGAAGTCGGCTACGTGCGCCGTCGGCGTGACCGTGCTCATTTACGCCGATACCGTCGCGCGGTCGAACCACATCTGCGAGATCGCGTTGAAGCGCACGCCCGAGACGTTGGCGCGCGTGACGATCAGCTGGTCGTAGAAGTAGGGGATCACGACCGGAGTTTCGTCGAGCAACAGGCGCTGGATCTGCCCGGACAGCTTTTTCTGCGACGCGACATCGAGCGCCGCGACGAACTGCGCGACGAGCTTGTCGTAGTCGGGATTCTTGAAGTGCGCCGCGTTCCAGGTGCCGGCGCTCGTCAGCGGCGCGTTGAGGAACACGTTCGGCACGCCGCGATGCCCGTAGTCCGTGATGCCGAGCGGCGAATCCAGCCAGTCCGACTTGCCGAACGCGCCCGAGCCGTAATACAGGTCCTGGCTCTCCACCTTCAACTGGATGCGAATGCCGATCGCCTTCGCCGCGTTCTGCACGACGACGGCGAGATCGGGAATCTCCATGTACTTCTCGGTGGTGAGTGTGACGTCGAAGCCGTTGGCGACGCCGGCTTCGCTCATCAGTTTCTTGGCCTGCGCGATGTCGATCTTGCGTTGCGGCACCGTGAGATCGCTCGACGGGAAGACCGGCGCGAACGGGCTGTCGTTGCCGACGGTCGCGCGGCCGCGGAACAGCCCCTTCACGATGACTTCGCGATCGATGGAAAGCGCGAGCGCCTGACGCACGCGCTTGTCCTTGAACGGCGCCATGTCGCAGCGCATGTGAATCTGGCGATGCGAGCTCGACTTCGTGCCGAGCACCTTGAACTGCGGATTCGTGAGGATCGAAACGCCGCCCTGCACGGTGAAGTCGCCCATCACGTCGGCCTGGCGGCCTTGCATCGCGAGGAGTTGCGCCTGCTGATCGGCGTAAAAGGAGAAAGTCACGCGATCGGGCAGCGATTTCTCGCCCCAGTAGTCGGGATTCCGCACGAACGACGCGCCGACCTTCGGCGTGTATTTTTCGAGCTTCAGCGCGCCCGTGCCCATGAACGTCTTTTCGTAGGGCCCGGTGAAATTCGCCGGCAGGATCACCGCGTTATACGTATCCGAGGAAACGTAATACGGGAAATTGCCATTGGGCGCGTCGAGATGGAATTCGACGGTGTGATCGTCGATGGCCTTCGCCGAATCCTTCGACAGCACGCCCTTCAACACCGACAACGCCGCCGAGCCCGCGCCCGGATCGGACAGGCGATTGAACGTGGCGACGACGTCCTTCGCGGTCATCGGCTGGCCGTCGTGGAACTTCACGTTCGGGCGCAGCTTGAAGGTCCACACGTCGCCCTTCGCATTCGACGACCACGACAGCGCGAGCGCGGGCTTGAGCGTCAGATGTTCGCTGTCGTCGTCGATCAGGAATTCGCCCGTCTGATTGATGAGCGCGAGACCGGCCGCGTCGGTGACGGTGAGCGGATCGACGGCGCCCGCGGGCGTCAGATGCGCGACGCGGATCGTGCCGCCGGGCTTGGCCGCGCCTTGCGCGCGCGCGGACGGCATGCCGAGGAGGCCGCCCGCCGATAGCGCCACGCCGAGCATGCTCGCATGGCGCAGCAACTCGCGGCGCGTGAGGCGCCCGGCCAGGAACTCGTCGATCGCGTGATTGCCCAGTTCGCCCGCATGCGGGCGGGCGAGGTCGAGGAGATGCGCGTCGGTCGAAGGTTTTTTCATCGTGTGCGGATGTTGTAGTTGTCGTGCTCGCCCGGGCTTCGCGCCGCGCGAGCGATCAGATTAGCCGCGCCGAAAAGCGCCGCCGCGTCTTTGGCCGGTAGCAAGGCGCGCGCCGAGTCTGCGTCGCGCGTGTCTCGCGCCCGCTTCAGTGATCGTGCGGATGCTTGTGAATCGGATCGACCCAATAGACTTCCTCGGGCTTTTCCACGGCATCGATGTTGAGATTCACCACCACCGCTTCATTGTCGCTGCGCACGAGCACGCATTCGAGCGGATCGTCGGTGCTGGCATTGATTTCCTGATGCGGCACGTAGGGCGGCACGAAAATGAAATCGCCGGGACCGGCCTCGGCGGTGAATTCCAGATGCTCGCCCCAGCGCATGCGCGCCTGACCGCGCACGACATAGATGACGCTCTCGAGCGCGCCGTGATGATGCGCGCCCGTCTTCGCATTCGGATGGATCGTGACCGTGCCGGCCCAGATCTTCTGCGCGCCGACGCGCGCCGCGTTGATGGCGGCCGCGCGGTTCATGCCCGGCGTCTGCGGGGTGTTGGTGTCGAGCTGATCGCCCTTGATGACCTTGACGCCGTGTTCGCGCCAATCGGTATGCTGATGTGGGTCGCTCATGTCGGTTTATCGTCTGCGGATAAGGAAAGTCCGTTGCCGCCACCAACAGAGCGAGCAACGGACTTCCGATACTACACGGTTCGATCGCGATTATTTCGCTTTCGAGTTGATGATCGCCTCGGACACGTTCGTCGGCGTCTCGGCGTAGTGCTTGAACTCCATTGTGTAGGTCGCGCGGCCCTGCGTCAGCGAACGCAGAGACGTCGAGTAGCCGAACATCTCGGCGAGCGGCACTTCCGCGCGCACGAGCTTGCCGCCGCCGCCCGCGATGTCCTCCATGCCCTGCACGAGGCCGCGCCGGCCGGACAGATCGCCCATCACGTTGCCCATGAATTCCTCGGGCGTCTCGACTTCGACGGCCATCATCGGTTCGAGCAGCACGGGTCTCGCCTTGCGCATCGCTTCCTTGAAGGCGATCGAGCCTGCCATGCGGAACGCGTTTTCGTTCGAATCGACGTCGTGATACGAGCCGAAGGTCAGCCGCACCTTCACATCGACGACCGGATAGCCCGCGAGCACGCCCGCCTTGAGCGTTTCCTGAATGCCCTTGTCCACGGCCGGGATGAATTCGCGCGGAATCACGCCGCCCTTGATCTGGTCGACGAACTCGTAGCCCTTGCCCGGGTCCGGCTCCAGCGCGATCACCGCATGACCGTACTGGCCGCGCCCGCCCGACTGCTTGACGAACTTGCCTTCGATGTCCTCAACCTTGTTGCGCACCGTCTCGCGATACGCGACCTGCGGCTTGCCGACGGTCGCCTCGACGCCGAATTCGCGCTTCATCCGGTCGACGAGAATTTCGAGGTGCAACTCACCCATGCCGGAGATGATCGTCTGGCCGGATTCCTCGTCGCTCGCCACGCGGAACGACGGATCTTCCTGCGCGAGACGATTCAGCGCGATGCCCATCTTCTCCTGGTCGGCCTTGGTCTTCGGCTCGACGGCCTGCGAGATCACCGGCTCCGGGAAGATCATGCGCTCGAGGATGATCACGTGATTCGGATCGCACAGCGTGTCGCCGGTCGTCGCTTCCTTGAGACCGACCGCCGCCGCGATGTCGCCCGCGCGCACTTCCTTGATTTCCTTGCGCTCGTTCGCGTGCATCTGCAGGATGCGCCCGAGCCGCTCCTTCTTTTCCTTCACCGGGTTGTAGACCGTGTCGCCCGAATTCACGACGCCCGAATAGGTGCGGAAGAAGATCAACTGGCCGACGAACGGATCCGTCATGATCTTGAACGCGAGCGCGGAGAACGGCTCGTCATCGCTCGGATGGCGTTCCGCTTCCTTGTCGTCTTCCGTGTGGCCGAGAATCGCGGGCACATCGACGGGCGAGGGCAGATAGTCGATCACCGCGTCGAGCATCGCCTGCACGCCCTTGTTCTTGAACGCGCTGCCGCACAGCATCGGCACGATCTCGTTGGCGATGGTGCGCTTGCGCAGCGCCGCCTTGATCTCTTCTTCCGTCAGGCTCTCGTGATCTTCGAGATATTTTTCGAGCAGTTCCTCGCTCGATTCGGCGGCGGCCTCGACCATCTTCTCGCGCCACTCGTGCGCGAGCTCCTTGAGATTGTCGGGAATCTCCTCGTAGTTGAACTTGATGCCCTGGCTGTCGTCGTCCCAGACGATCGCCTTCATCTTCACCAGATCGACGACGCCCTGAAAATGCTCTTCCGCGCCGATCGGAATCTGGATCGGCACCGCGACGCCTTTGAGGCGCTCGGCGATCTGCCGCTGCACGCGAAAGAAGTCCGCGCCGACGCGGTCCATCTTGTTGACGAACGCGATACGCGGCACCTTGTACTTGTTCGCCTGACGCCACACGGTTTCCGATTGCGGCTGCACGCCGCCGACCGAGTCGTAGACCATGCACGCGCCGTCGAGCACGCGCATCGAGCGCTCGACCTCGATCGTGAAATCGACGTGTCCCGGCGTGTCGATGATGTTGATCCGGTGTTCCGGATAGTTGCCCGCCATGCCTTTCCAGAAGGCCGTCGTCGCCGCGGAGGTGATCGTGATGCCGCGTTCCTGCTCCTGCTCCATCCAGTCCATTGTGGCCGCGCCGTCGTGAACCTCGCCGATCTTGTGCGTCACGCCGGTGTAGAAAAGGATGCGCTCGGTAGTCGTCGTCTTGCCGGCATCGATGTGAGCGCTGATTCCTATATTCCGATAGCGCTCTATGGGAGTCTTGCGGGGCACGTGAACCTCCTGTGGATGTGTCGACCCTGGCCACCATGCGGCGGCCATCGGCGCGACCTGAAGTGGTGAGATGCGTCGCGCTGAATCTTTTTAGGATAGCGCGTCGGCAAGCTCTTTGCAGGAATCCTGCCAGCCCGGAGGAAGGGACTTTTCGGACGCAAAAAAACCGGCGTGTCCTGCGACGACGCCGGTTTGCCGATCGGGCGAAAAGGCTTTACTGCGCGCGCGGCAAGCCCTTGAGCTGCATGCCGGGCTTGATGCCCTTCGCGGCGAACCAGCCCTTGGACATTTCGAGCGCGTACACGCCGTTGTTGCGCGGGCAGTGATTGTTCTCGGTTTCGGCCTGCATTTCGTCGATGTCGGTGATCGTGCCGTCCGCGCGAATGAACGCGATCGACAACGGGATCAGCGTGTTCTTCATCCAGAAGCAATGCACGGCGTTTTCGTTGAACACGAAGAGCATGCCTTCGTTCGGCGCGAGCTGCGTGCGATACATGAGGCCTTGCTCGCGATCGGCATCGTTCGCGGCGACGGCGGCATCGATCACGTACATGCCCGCGGTGAGCTTCGCGCGCGGGAAATCGGATGGTTGCTTGGCGCCGGGCGGCATCGTCTGGGCCTGCGCGAGCGGCGCGGCCGCGAATGGCAGCAGCAACGCGATCACACATGCGCGAATCATGGCGGCGATGCGCGAGCGCCGGGCCGAAGCCGTCGAACTGAATGGTGACACCAAGGCACGCAACAACAGATTCACGACGATGCTCCTCTCAAGACAGACGTTGTGCCGGAAAGCCGGCGGCCCCGCGCATGTTACTCGATGCGCAAGCACAAAACAAAAGGGCAGACGCCTTGCGGCCATCTGCCCTTCAACGCCGTAAAAACGGCGGTAATGCTCGTTCTTGACTTCGCTATACCGCCGTTTACAACGAACTTACTGAGCTGCCGAAGCGGCTTCCGGAGCCGAAGCGGCTGCCTTCTTGTGCGACTTGTGCGACGACTTGTGCGACTTCTTGTGCGCCGTCGACTTGTGAGCCGACGAAGCAGCTGCCGGAGCAGCAGCGGCCGGAGCCGAAGCTTCTTGTGCGAAAGCGGCAGTTGCGAACAGGCCAGCGACGAGAGCAGCGATCAGTTTGTTCATCTTGTGAATCCTCAGCTTGAGTTAATTAACCAAACGACCCGGTCATTGAGTCATGTCGGTAAACGAGCCACCTACCTTTCGGTTGACAGTCGCTTCGATAAATTAATCGCGATACGACTGTGAACGCTTGAACCTTTCAAACTCCCTGGAGCACACAGGTTGTTGTAATCAGTTTTTCGCTCATGCCGGATAGCTTTACGCGGCATCTGACGCCCTTAACGCATCGCGAGAGGAGTCGGTTGACGCGATTTACAGAGAATTGCGCAGCAGACCAAAAAAATATTCGATTCGAGACACGCGCTACTCGATCTTCATGACACTGCCTTTAAGCGCATCGCAATGAAGCGAGCAATGTCGCTTATTTTCGGGATAGTTGAATGCGATTCAACGAAGGCGCTGCCATGGCGCGCCCGGCGGAACCTCAACGGTCTCGCCCGGCGCGATGTCCAAAGTGAAGATATCGAGCGCGCCGATCGCGACACGCACGAGCCGCAAGGTCGGAAAGCCGACGGCCGCGGTCATGCGTCGGACCTGCCGGTTCTTGCCTTCGGTGATGGCGAGTTCGATCCACGTCGTCGGGATGGCGGCGCGATAGCGGATCGGCGGCGTGCGCGGCCAGAGCGCGCCGGTGTCGCCTTCATCGACGAACGCGGTGCGGCAGGGACGCGTCACATAGTCGCCGAGATCGACGCCTTTCGCGAGACGCGCGAGCGTGGCGTCGTCGGGCGCGCCTTCGACTTGCGCCCAGTAGCGCTTCACGAGCTTGTGACGCGGCTCCGCGATGCGCGCCTGCAACGCGCCGTCATCGGTGAGCAGCAGCAGGCCTTCGCTGTCCGCGTCGAGCCTGCCCGCGGGATACACGCCCGGCGTCTTCACCCAGTCGCCGAGCGATGCGCGCGTTTCGTGCGCGGAGAACTGGCAGATGGTGCCGAACGGCTTGTTGAGGGCGATGAGTGACATGCGAGGCGGCGCGCGGCGTGATCGGATGCGGCATCTTAATGCATGCGCACGGCCGCCTCGGGCGCGCCGGGGCAGGCCATCATGGTTAGAATGATGTCGTGACCAACATCGGGGCTGTGCGTCGTCGCCCCCGCATGCTGCATCGCATCGCTCTCTATCCAGTTTGTTTGCTCCCATTCAAGTCCGGCCTTATTTGGAGTCGACCATGCCGTATCAGCACATCAAGGTTCCGGCGGACGGTGACAAGATCACCGTCAACCCGGATTTCTCGCTCAACGTTTCGGATCAGCCGATCATCCCGTACATCGAGGGCGACGGCACGGGCGTCGACATCACGCCGGTGATGATCAAGGTCGTCGATGCGGCGGTGGAAAAGGCCTACGGCGGCAAGCGCAAGATTCAATGGATGGAAATCTTCGCGGGCGAAAAGGCGACGCGCGTCTACGGCCCGGACGTGTGGCTGCCGGACGAATCGCTCGACGCGGTGAAGGACTACGTTGTGTCGATCAAGGGGCCGCTCACGACGCCTGTCGGCGGCGGGATCCGGTCGCTGAACGTGGCGCTTCGTCAACAGCTCGACCTGTATGTATGCCTGCGGCCGGTGCGCTACTTCAAGGGCGTGCCGTCGCCGGTGCGCGAGCCCGAAAAGATCGACATGGTGATCTTCCGTGAGAACTCCGAAGACATCTATGCGGGCGTCGAATGGCCGGCGGAATCGGCGGAGGCGAAGAAGGTCATCAAGTTCCTGCGCGAGGAAATGGGCGTGTCGAAGATCCGTTTCCCGGATTCGTCGGGGCTCGGCATCAAGCCTGTGTCGCGCGAGGGCACGGAACGGCTCGTGCGCAAGGCGATTCAATACGCGATCGACCACGACCGCCGCTCGGTGACGCTCGTGCACAAGGGCAACATCATGAAGTTCACCGAAGGCGCGTTCCGCGACTACGGCTACGCGCTCGCGCAGAAGGAATTCAACGCGGAATTGATCGACGGCGGTCCGTGGATGAAGGTGAAGAACCCGAAGTCGGGCAACGACATCGTCGTGAAGGATGTGATCGCCGACGCGTTCCTGCAGCAAATCCTCTTGCGCCCGGCCGAATACGACGTGATCGCGACGCTCAACCTGAACGGCGACTACATCTCGGACGCGCTGGCGGCGCAGGTGGGCGGCATCGGCATCGCGCCGGGCGCGAACATGTCGGATTCCGTCGCGATGTTCGAAGCGACGCACGGCACGGCGCCGAAGTACGCGGGCAAGGACTACGTGAATCCGGGCTCGGAAATCCTCTCGGCCGAAATGATGCTGCGACATCTGGGCTGGGTGGAAGCGGCGGATTGCATCATCGCGTCGATGGAGCAGTCGATTCTCTCGAAACGCGTCACGTACGACTTCGCACGCCTGATGGAAGGCGCGACGCAGGTATCGTGTTCTGGATTCGGACAGGTGATGATCGAGAATATGTGAGACTCACCTCGGTTCGATGTGTTAAATAAAAACCCCGGAAGGCCTATGCCTTTCGGGGTTTTTAAATTGCGCCCGTGCCTCATATGCGAGAAAGCGCGGGGCGCAAAAAAACCCGGCGCCAGGGCCGGGTTTCACGAGGCAAAGTCCGATCGAACGGTCAGGCCGATTCCTGGATGTTCGAAGCTTGTTTGCCCTTAGGTCCCTGGACGATCTCGAAGCTGACCTTCTGGCCTTCCTTGAGAGTCTTGAAACCGTTCATTTGAATCGCCGAGAAATGTGCGAACAGATCCTCGCCGCCTTCATCGGGCGTGATGAATCCGTAGCCTTTCGCGTCGTTGAACCACTTGACCGTACCAGTAGACATTCGTACTTCCCCTCTAACTCTTGTCGCACCCAGAGCACGCTCGAAATGCGGCCACCCCACAATGTGAACCGCCCCCTCCTCACAAGCTCACCTCGGCCTCTTTTTTCGTCCGTGGTTGGCCCCCGGAAAAAAGTGCCAGTTTGATTGTTAAATCTCTTAAATCGGGTGTCAAGGAATTTTTGGGATGGCCGTTAAGCTCGTTGCAAAGAGCGCATTCGTAGGGTAATTCCTGCTTTGCGTGTGCGCTGCCGTCCAAGCACGCCATCTTGAAAAGTCGCATAATCGACTCACTTGTGTGTTACCTGGCGGCCCGCGGCGCCTGGTGCTCGGTTTGTTTTTTTTGAAGCTGTGCGATACTCGTTTTGACGAGGTGCAAGCGGGCCGCGCCGAAGCGTTGGGCAGCGGCAGGATTCGATGGACGGTAGCTGCGCAATTGCAGTTTTCAGCGTTTCATTCCGACCGGGCGGTTGGTGCTGGAGCGGTGATTGCGGGGACGTCCGTGTTGTTTAGAATGGGTGTATGGCGATCAATCCCAACAAGCAGGATGGCACTGTACTGGAGCGGCAGGAGCAGAAGCTCAAGAAGCCGGCTATGTACAAGGTGGTGCTGCTGAATGATGACTTCACGCCGATGGAATTCGTCGTGATGGTCGTGCAGGAATACTTTAATAAAGATCGTGAGACTGCGACGCAGATCATGCTGAAGGTTCATCGCGAAGGCAGGGGAGTTTGTGGGGTCTACACGCGGGATATCGCGTCGACCAAAGTTGAGCAAGTCGTTAGCCATGCAAGGCAAGCGGGACATCCGCTGCAGTGCGTGATGGAGGAAGCATGATTGCCCAGGAACTGGAAGTCAGTCTGCACATGGCGTTTATGGAAGCACGTCAGGCGCGGCACGAGTTCATAACGGTCGAGCATCTCTTGCTCGCCCTGTTGGACAATCCGACCGCGGCTGAAGTGTTGCGCGCCTGCGCAGCCAACATTGAAGATTTGCGTCAGAACCTGCGCAATTTCATTCATGACAACACGCCGACCGTGCCGGGCACGGACGACGTCGATACTCAGCCGACGCTTGGTTTCCAGCGCGTGATCCAGCGCGCGATCATGCACGTGCAATCGACCTCGAACGGCAAGAAGGAAGTGACCGGCGCGAACGTGCTGGTGGCGATCTTCGGCGAGAAGGACTCGCACGCGGTGTACTACCTGCAGCAGCAGGGCGTGACGCGTCTGGATGTCGTGAATTTCATTTCGCACGGAATCGCCAAGACGAACACCGGCGACGCCGCGAAGACGAACAGCGAAGCCAATCCGGAATCGGAAGACGCCGCCGCGCAGAAGGAAACGCCGCTCGCGCAGTTCACGCAGAATCTCAATCAGCTCGCGAAGGACGGCAAGATCGATCCGCTGATCGGCCGCGAGCTGGAAGTCGAGCGCGTGGTGCAGGTGCTGTGCCGCCGGCGCAAGAACAATCCGCTGCTCGTCGGTGAAGCTGGCGTCGGCAAGACCGCGATCGCCGAGGGCCTCGCCTGGCGCATCACGCGCGGCGAAGTGCCGGACATTCTGGCGGATGCGCAGGTGTATTCGCTCGACATGGGCGCGCTGCTCGCAGGCACGAAGTATCGCGGCGATTTCGAGCAACGCCTGAAGACGGTGCTCAAGGAACTGAAGGAGCGTCCGCACGCCATTCTGTTCATCGACGAAATTCATACGCTGATCGGCGCGGGCGCGGCTTCGGGCGGCACGCTGGATGCATCGAACCTGCTGAAGCCGGCGCTGTCGTCGGGGCAGTTGAAGTGCATCGGCGCGACCACGTTCACGGAATATCGCGGCATCTTCGAGAAGGACGCGGCATTGTCGCGTCGTTTCCAGAAAGTGGATGTCACCGAGCCGACCGTCGAGCAGACCGTCGCGATCCTGCGCGGCCTCAAGACGCGCTTCGAGGAGCATCACGGCGTGAAGTATTCGTCGGGTGCGCTGTCGGCGGCGGCGGAACTGTCGGCGCGCTTCATCACGGATCGTCATTTGCCGGACAAGGCCATCGACGTGATCGACGAAGCGGGTGCCGCGCAACGCATCCTGCCGAAGTCGAAGCAGAAGAAGACCATCGGCAAGAGCGAGATCGAAGAGATCATCTCGAAGATCGCGCGCGTGCCGCCGCAGAGCGTGTCGCAGGACGACCGCAGCAAGCTTCAGACGCTCGATCGCGATCTGAAGGCAGTCGTGTTCGGTCAGGACCCGGCCATCGATGCGCTGTCGGCATCGATCAAGATGGCGCGCGCGGGCCTCGGCAAGACGGACAAGCCGATCGGCGCGTTCCTGTTCTCCGGCCCGACGGGCGTCGGCAAGACGGAGGTCGCGAAGCAACTGGCGTTCACGCTCGGCATCGAGTTGCTGCGCTTCGACATGTCGGAATACATGGAGCGTCATGCGGTCAGCCGGTTGATCGGCGCGCCGCCGGGCTATGTCGGGTTCGACCAGGGCGGTCTGTTGACTGAAGCCGTCACGAAGAAGCCGCATTGCGTGCTGCTGCTCGACGAAATCGAGAAGGCGCATCCGGACATCTACAACGTGCTGCTGCAGGTGATGGACCACGGCACGCTGACGGACAACAACGGCCGCAAGGCGGACTTCCGCAACGTCATCATCATCATGACGACGAATGCGGGCGCCGAAACGATGGGCAAGTCGGTGATCGGTTTCACGTCGCGGCGCGAGTCGGGCGACGAAATGGCCGACATCAAGCGCATGTTCACGCCGGAGTTCCGTAACCGTCTGGACTCGATCATCAGCTTCCGCTCGCTGGACGAGGAAATCATCCTGCGCGTGGTCGACAAGTTCCTCATGCAACTGGAAGATCAACTGCACGAGAAGAAGGTCGACGCGGTCTTCACCGATGCGTTGCGCAAGCATCTCGCGAAGCACGGTTTCGATCCGCTGATGGGCGCGCGCCCGATGCAGCGTCTGATTCAGGACACGATCCGTCGTGCACTGGCCGACGAGCTGCTGTTCGGCAAGCTGCTCAACGGCGGCCGCGTGACGGTGGATGTCGATGCGGACGACAAGGTGCAGCTCACGTTCGACGAGAACTCGACGCCGCCGCGCAATCCGAATCCGGAAGCAATCGAAGTGGATTAATCGTTGGGGTCTTTGGAAGTGAAAACGGCGCGGTTTCGACCGCGCCGTTTTTTTTCGTGCCGAGAAAGCTCAGTGCTTGCCCGTGCTGCCGAAACCGCCGGCGCCACGCTCGCTCGCCTCGAAGTCATCGACGATATTGAACGCCGCCTGCACGACAGGCACGATCACCATCTGCGCGAGACGTTCCATCGGGTTGAGCGTGAATGCGGTGTCGCCGCGATTCCATGTCGAGACCATCAGTTGGCCTTGATAATCCGAATCGATTAGCCCGACGAGATTGCCGAGCACGATGCCGTGCTTGTGGCCCAGACCCGAGCGCGGCAGGATCAGCGCGGCGTAGCCTGGATCGGCGAGATGAATGGCGAGGCCGGTCGGCACGAGCACGGTCTGATGCGGCTCGATAACGAGCGGCGCATCGAGACACGCGCGCAGATCGAGGCCCGCGCTGCCGGGCGTGGCGTAGGCGGGCATGAAGTCGCGCATGCGCGCGTCGAGAATCTTGACGTCGAGTTTCATGGATCGATGTTCAGCGGCCGAGCTCGAACGCTTCGGCCAAAAGTTGATAGGACCGCGTGCGTGCGGCGTAGCTGCCGGCGACCGTTATCACGATCAGTTCGTCGGCTTCGAATTGTTCCTGCAGCGCGTGCAGCTTCTCCGTCACGCGTTCCGGCGTGCCGATGATGCTGCGCGCTTTCTCATGCGCGATCACCGCGAGTTCGCGCTCGCCATAGACCTGCGAGATGCCCTGCGCGATCGATGGAATCGGCTGATTGAGCCCGTACGCCATCTGCACGCGGCGCAGGTCGACCGCGCGTTCGAGCGCTTCGGCTTCGCGATCCGTATCGGCGCAAATCACGAACACCGCAGCGGCGAGATACGGCTTCGCTTCGTGACCCGGCGTGAAGCGCTCGCGATACGCCTCCGCCACGCGATGCCCATATTGCGCGTTGATGAAATGCGCGAACGCGAAACGAATGCCGAGCTGCGCGGCGAGCAAGCCGCCGAAATCGCTCGAGCCGAGCATCCAAAGTTCGGGACGCGTGTCGATCTGCGGTTGCAACAGCACGCCCTTGGCGCGCGAATCGTCGGGAAGCTTGCCGTTGAACAGCGCGATCAGTTCGGCGACTTGCTGCGGGAATATATCGCCGCGATTGTACGAACCCGCTGCGACCGCCTGCGCCGTGTGCATGTCGCCGCCGGGCGCGCGACCGACGCCGAGATCCACGCGATTCGGGAACAGCGCTTCGAGCAT
This sequence comes from Caballeronia sp. EK, assembly GCF_014384845.1. Lineage (NCBI taxonomy): Bacteria > Pseudomonadati > Pseudomonadota > Betaproteobacteria > Burkholderiales > Burkholderiaceae > Caballeronia > Caballeronia sp. EK. The sequence continues at coordinate 284,397 of NZ_JACSUE010000008.1, read as the reverse complement.
CAGAAATTGCTCGGCGACCTTGAACGACGAGTAATACGGCAGCATCACGCCGCCCGAACCGATGCGGATGCGCTTCGTCAGACTGCCGATGCGCGCGAGCATCACTTCGGGACACGGGTTCGACACGCCGTACAAACCGTGATGCTCGGCGCACCAGTAGCGCGTATAGCCGAGATCATCGGCGAGCTGCGCAAGGTCGAGCGTCGCCGCGATGGCGTCAGCGACGCTGTGGCCGTGGATGACCGGCGTCTGGTCGAGAACGGAGAGCTTGGTCATCGTGTCAGGAGAGCAGCGGGCCGCCGGTTTTCGGCGCACGTTTGGCGATTTCCGCGATCAGCGTGCGCGCGAGTTCCTGCTTGCCGGCGCGCGGCAGCGGCGTCGTTCCGCTTGCTTCGAAGAGCACGACTTCGTTGTCGTCGCGGCCGAACGTGAGCTGTCCGATATTGCCGATCAGGAGCGGCACGCCCTTGCGCTGGCGTTTTTCGGCGCCGTGCACGTCGAGATCGCCGCTCTCGGCCGCAAAGCCGACGCAGTAGGGCGGGTTCGGCAGCTTCGCCACCGTCGCGAGAATGTCGGGATTCTCGACGAAGCTGAACGTGGGCAACGCATCGCCGGTCTTCTTGATCTTGTGCGCGCTGACATGATCCACGCGCCAGTCCGCGACCGCCGCCACCGCGATGAAGATGTCGGCGTCGGGCGTCGCGGCCATGACGGCGTCGTGCATCTGCTGCGCGGTCTGCACGTCCTCGCGATAGACGCCCCAGGGCGTCGGCAACGACACCGGACCGGCGACGAGATGCACGTCCGCGCCCGCCTGCGCCGCCGCGCGCGCGAGCGCGAAGCCCATCTTGCCCGACGAGCGATTGGTGAGGCCGCGCACCGGATCGAGCGGCTCGAAGGTCGGGCCCGCCGTGATGAGCACGCGCTGGCCGCGCAGAATCTTCGGCTGGAAGAACGCACAGATCGCTTCGAATGCGGCTTCCGGCTCGATCATGCGGCCGTCGCCGACTTCGCCGCACGCCTGCGAACCCGAATCCGGTCCCAGCACTTCGACGCCGTCGGCGCGAAGCTGCGCGACGTTGCGTTGCGTCGGCGGGCTTTGCCACATCTGCCGGTTCATGGCCGGAACCACGAGCAGCGGACAGTCGCGCGCGATGGCGAGCGTCGAGAGCAGGTCGTCGCACATGCCGTGCGCGAGCTTCGCGAGAAAGTCGGTGGAAGCGGGCGCGATGACGATGGCATCCGCCTCGCGCGAGAGATCGATGTGCGGCATGTTGTTCGGCATGCGCGCATCCCACTGCGACGTGTACACGGGACGGCCCGAAAGCGCCTGCATCGTGACCGGTGTGATGAACTGCGTGGCCGCTTCGGTCATCACGATCTGCACGGTCGCGCCGGCCTTGATAAGCAAGCGCGTGAGTTCCGCGATCTTGTAACAGGCGATGCCGCCGGTCAGCCCTAAAACGAGATGTTTGCCCGCGAGTTCCAACTTGCCTCCATCGCAAAGAAAGAGCGGCTCCGTGAAGGGAGCCGCACTGGAAACATCACTTCGAACCGCGCACGCGCCGCAATTCATCGAACACCAGCAACACCGCGCCGACGGTGATCGCGCTGTCGGCCAGATTGAACGCCGGCCAGTGCCACGCGTGAACGTGAAAGTCCAGAAAGTCGATGACGTGCCCGTACGCGATGCGGTCGATCACGTTGCCGATCGCGCCGCCCATGATGAGCGCGAGCGCCGTGCAGAAGAGCCGCTGTCCCGAATGCTTCTTGAGCAGATAGCAGATCACGACTGCCGCGACGACGCCCAGCGCCGTGAACGCCCAGCGCTGCCAGCCGCCCGCCATCGCGAGGAAGCTGAACGCCGCGCCGCGGTTATAGACGAGCAGCAGGTTGAAGAAAGGCGTGAGCGCGTGCGGATCGCCATAGGCGAACACGCGCTGCACGGCGATCTTCGTCAACTGGTCGAACAGGATCACGATCAGCGCGACGCCGAGCCACGGCGCAAGCGATCCACTGCTGGAAGTTTGTTTCGCCATCGTTCGAGCCATTATGCTGCGCCTCGCGTTTCGCCGGCGCCGAAGAGGTTGGAGAAGCAACGGCCGCACAGACCCGGATGATCCGCGTGCGAGCCGACGTCCGCGCAGTAGTGCCAGCAGCGCTCGCACTTCATGTAGCTCGACGCGGTGACATCGACGCCTTCTTCCGCTTCGCTCGCCACTCTTTCCAGCCCGGCCGATGACGTGATGAGCACGAAGCGCAGCGCATCGCCGAGGCTTGCGAGCGCGTCGTAACGCGCGCCGCTCGCGCGGACCACCACTTCGGCCTGCAGCGACGAGCCGATCTGGTTCGCGGTGCGCGCTTCTTCCAGCGCCTTCGTCACGTCGCCGCGCGCGTTGCGGATGAGCGTCCACTTGTCGAGCAGTTCGCCCGAGCTCGCGATCTCCGGATACTGCGCGTAGACCTCGGTGAAGATCGTGTCCTGACCGGGCTTGAGCACCTTGTACGCTTCTTCCGCCGTGAACGAAAGATACGGCGCTACCAGACGCAGCAGGCCATGCGCGATGTGGTACAGCGCAGTCTGCGCGCTGCGGCGCTCGCGCGAATCGGCCTTCGTCGTGTAGAGACGGTCCTTCAGCACGTCGAGATAGAAGCCGCCGAGGTCTTCCGAGCAGAATGTCGCGATCTTCGCGACCACCGGATGGAACTCGTACTTCTCGTAATGCGTGAGCGCGTCGTTCTGAAGGTTGTGCGTGAGCGCGACCGCGTAACGATCGATTTCGAGCCAGTCCTGCACCGGCACCGCGTTCTTGTCGAAATCGAAGTCCGACAAATTCGCGAGCAGGAAGCGCAGCGTGTTGCGGATACGCCGGTAAGTCTCCGTCACGCGCTTCAGGATTTCCTCGGAGATCGCTAGCTCGCCCGAATAATCCGTCGACGCGATCCACAAGCGGATGATTTCCGCGCCGAGGCGATTGGACACCTCATGCGGATCGATGCCGTTGCCGAGCGACTTCGACATCTTGCGGCCTTCGCCATCGACGGTGAAGCCGTGCGTGAGCAGCGCGTCGTAGGGCGGACGGCCATCGAGCATCGACGCCGTGAGCAGCGACGAATGGAACCAGCCGCGATGCTGATCCGAGCCTTCGAGATACAGGTCGGCCGGGAACTGCAGCGAATCCTTGTGCGAGCCGCGCAGCACGTGCCAGTGCGTCGTGCCGGAGTCGAACCACACGTCGAGCGTGTCGCGGTTCTTTTCGTACATGTTGGCGTCGTCGCCGATCAGTTCGCGCGGATCGAGTTTCTGCCACGTTTCGATGCCGCCTTCCTCGACGCGCTTCGCCACTTCCTCCAGCAGCTCCGGCGTGCGCGGATGCAGCTCGCCGGTTTCCTTGTGCACGAAGAACGCCATCGGTACGCCCCATTGACGCTGGCGCGAGAGCGTCCAGTCGGGCCGGTTCGCGATCATGCTGTAAAGACGCTGCTTGCCCCACGACGGATAGAACGCCGTGTTCTCGACGCCTTCGAGCGCAGTCTCGCGCAGCGTCTTGCCGCCGTCTTTGGGCGTGACATCCATGCCGGCGAACCATTGCGACGTGGCGCGATAGATGATCGCCGACTTATGGCGCCAGCAGTGCATGTAGCTGTGCGTGTACTTCTCGCTCTTCAGAAGCGAGCCCGCGCCTTCGAGCGCCTCGACGATCTGCGGATTCGCTTTCCAGATCGACAGTCCGCCGAAGAGCGGCAGCGATTCGATGTAGTGGCCATCGCCCATGACGGGGTTGATGATGTCGGAATCGGCCATGCCGTGCGCCTTGCACGACACGAAGTCTTCCACGCCATACGCCGGCGACGAGTGCACGATGCCCGTGCCGCTTTCGGTCGTCACGTAGTCGCCGAGATAGACGGGAGCGGTGCGTTTGTAGCCCGGATGCGCGGCCGCGAGCGGATGATGGAAGCGCAGGTTGGCGAGCTTTTCGCCGGTCGTCGTGGCGATGACTTCGCCCGAAAGGCCGTAATTCTGCAGGCACGCTTCGACGCGCTCCTGCGCGAGAATCAGCAGGCCGCGCGGCGTATCGACGAGCGCGTAGACGATCTCCGGATGCACGTTCAACGCCTGATTGGCGGGAATGGTCCAGGGCGTCGTCGTCCAGATGACGATGCCGCCTTCCGTCTTCGGCAACCCGTTCAGGCCGAACGCCTGCGCCGTCTTCTCGGGTTCCGCGAACGCGAACATCACGTCAATGGTCGGATCGGTCTTGTCCTTGTACTCGACTTCCGCTTCCGCCAGCGCGGAGCCGCAGTCGAAGCACCAGTTCACCGGCTTGAGGCCCCGGAACACGTAGCCCTTTTCCATGATCTTGCCGAGCGCGCGGATTTCGCCCGCTTCGTTGGCGAAGTTCATCGTCTTGTACGGATTGTCCCAGTCGCCCAGAACGCCCAGACGCCGGAAGCCGATCTTCTGCTTCTCGATCTGCTCGCCCGCGTAGGCGCGCGCCTTTTGCATCACTTCAGCGGCGGGCAGCGACTTGCCGAACTGCTTTTCGATCTGGATTTCGATCGGCATGCCGTGGCAGTCCCAGCCCGGGACGTAGACCGCATCGAAGCCCGCGAGATTGCGCGCCTTGACGATCATGTCCTTCAGGATCTTGTTGACCGCGTGACCCAGGTGGATGTCGCCGTTCGCGTACGGCGGGCCGTCGTGCAGGATGAACTTCTTGCGGCCTTTCGAGGCGGCGCGGATCTTCTCGTAGATCTTGTCGTCCTGCCATTGCTTGACCCACGCGGGTTCACGCTTGGGCAGGTCGCCGCGCATCGGGAAGGGCGTATCGAGCAGGTTGACGGGATACTTCGAAGAGGCTTTCTCTTTCTTGTCGCTCATGAATGACTCGGTGAATTCGGTGAGACGGCGCTTGATTCAGCGCGCGATACGTCAATGACGGGGCAGCGGGCGGCGCAGACAGCACCGCGCGCTCACCTAATTCGGTCGGTCGCCGAAATGGCGAAGCCGGTGGCGCGGCTGCCGGCGTTGCTCGCGGGCGGAAGGCCGAAATACGCGCGTGCGTTGTCGACATCCTTGGCGATCGCGGCGGACAGCGTTTCGAGGTCGACGTACTTCTCCTCGTCGCGCAGCTTCTTCAGGAATTCGACACGCACGAGCTTGCCGTACGCGTCGCCGTGCCAGTCGAGCACGAAGACTTCGAGCAGCACGCGGCCGGAATCGTCGACGGTCGGACGCAGGCCGAGGCTCGCGACCGCGGGCAGCGGTTCGTCGGCGAGACCATGCACGCGCACCACGAAAATGCCCGCGAGCGCCGGCCGTTTGTGCGCGATCGGCAGATTCAGCGTGGGAAAGCCGAGATCGCGGCCGAGCTTCGCGCCGTGCACGACGTGCCCGCTGATGATGTACGGGCGCCCGAGCGCGACTTGCGCCGCGTCGAGATCGCCAGCCACGAGCGACGCCCGCACCGACGACGATGAAATGCGCGCGCCGTTCGGATGCGCGACCGTGGCCATCTGCTCGACTTCGAAGCCGTATTTTTCGCCGGCGGCTTTCAGGGAATCGAAGTCGCCCGCGCGTTTCGCGCCGTAGCAGAAGTCGTCGCCGACCATGACCCAGCGCGCGTGCAGGCCATCGACGATGACATTCTTCACGAATGTATCGGGCGACTGTCCCGCGAACGTCTTGTTGAAATGCTCGACCACCACGCGATCGACGCCGTTGGTGCGCAGCGCTTCGAGCTTGTCGCGCAGCATCGCGATGCGCGGCGGCGCGCCCGCCGGATTGAAGAACTCGCGTGGGTGCGGCTCGAAGGTCATCACGCAGACCGGCAGGCCGCGCGCGTCGGCGGCGGCCCGCACGTGCGCGAGCAGCGCCTGGTGACCGCGATGGACACCGTCGAAATTGCCGATGGTCAGTGCGCAGGGCGCCCGGCTTTCGGCATTGGGGAGGCCGCGAAAGACTCTCACGATAGGCGATGGTCGATGGGAGGGGCTGATGCTGCAAAGCGTTAGATTATAAACGCTCGCACGGGAGGAGGGGCGCGAGCGGCCCGGCTCGACGCTTAACCAACCCAGTTTGGCACGATTTTCGCCCCCTTCGAATGATAAAATCCGCGGATGAAAAAAATCGTCATTCTGATCTCCGGACGCGGGAGCAACATGGAGGCCGTCGTGCGTGCGTGCGCCCGCGATGGCTGGCCAGCCCGCGTCTGCGCGGTCATTTCAAATCGGCCTGATGCTGCCGGATTAGGGTTCGCGGCCGCGAACGGCATCGAAACCAAAGTGGTGGATCATCGCAAGTTTGATGGGCGCGAATCGTTCGATGCCGCGCTCGCGCAGGAAATCGATCGCTTCGAACCGGATCTCGTCGTGCTCGCGGGCTTCATGCGCGTGCTGACCGACGCCTTCGTCGCGAAATATGCGGGGCGCATGCTCAACGTTCATCCGTCGCTGCTGCCGAGTTTTCCGGGCTTGCGCACGCATCAGCAGGCGCTCGACGCGGGCGTGCGCGTGCATGGCGCGAGCGTCCATTTCGTCACGCCGACGCTCGATCACGGGCCGATCGTCGCGCAAGGCGCGGTGCCGGTCGTCGTCGGCGACGATGCCGCGGCGCTCGCCGCGCGCGTGCTGAAGGTCGAGCACGACATCTATCCGCGCGCGGTGCGCTGGTTTATCGAAGGGCGTTTATCTATCGAGGGCGAACGTGTCGCCCTCGCGCCGTCTGAGCCGCAATGGCTCTTTGCCGACATTGCCGGGGAGGGCGTATGAGGCTGCATGGATTTCTGATCGGACAAACCGAAACTCTGCTCGCGGATGTGCTCCGCTTTTCCGGCCCCGCCGATGCCGCGACGAGCCGCTTCTTCCGCGCGCATCCGAAGCTCGGACACGGCGAGCGCGGCGTGATCGCCGAGGCTGTCTTCGCCGTGCTGCGCCGGAAGATGGAGTTTTCTCACCTCGCCGAGAGCGGCAGCGGCAATCAGGCGCGCCGTCTCGCGCTGCTCGGGCTGATGCAGACCGCAGGCCTTTCCGCGCTGAAGCCGTTCGTATCGGCGGACGAGTATCAATGGCTCGCGCAAGTCTCGAAGATCGATCCGGCGAGCCTGCCGGTGCGCGTGCGCACGAACCTGCCGCAATGGATCTACGACGCGATGGGCAAGCGCTTCGCGCCCGAAGAACTCGCGCAGCTCGCCGCGGCGCTGAACTATCCCGCGCCGCTCGATCTGCGCGTGAACCCGATCAAGGCGACCCGTGAGGCCGCGCTGAAGGCGCTGACCGAGGCGGGAATCGACGCCGGCGAAATGCCGTTCGCGCCGTTCGGCGTTCGCGTCGACGGCAAGCCGGCGCTGACGCGTCTCGCACCGTTTCAGGAAGGCTGGATCGAGGTGCAGGACGAAGGTAGCCAGTTGCTCTGCTCGCTGATGGCTCCCCGCCGTGGCGAGATGATCGTGGACTTCTGCGCCGGCGCGGGCGGCAAGACGCTCGCGCTCGGCGCGATGATGCGCTCAACCGGCCGTCTCTACGCCTTCGACGTGTCCGATCGCCGTCTCGCCAAGCTGAAGCCGCGTCTCGCGCGCAGCGGGCTGTCGAACGTGAATCCGGTGCTGATCGACAGCGAGCACGACGCGAAGATCAAGCGCCTCGCGGGCAAGATCGATCGCGTGCTCGTCGATGCACCGTGCTCCGGCCTCGGCACCCTGCGCCGCAATCCTGACCTGAAGTGGCGCCAATCGCCCGCGACCGTCGCGGAGCTCACGCCCAAACAGCTCTCGATCCTGACGAGCGCCGCGCGCCTCGTGAAAGTCGGCGGCCGTCTCGTCTACGCGACGTGCTCGATGCTCGAAGCCGAAAACGAAAACGTCGTGAAGCAGTTCCTCGAAGCGCATCCGAACTTCCGCGTCGTGCCCGCGCGCGACGTGCTGGCGGAGCAGCGCATCGATCTGGACACGGGCGAGTTTCTGTCGCTCTGGCCGCACAAGCACGGCACGGACGGCTTCTTCGCCGCAGTGCTAGAGCGCGTTCCCGACGCCGCGAAAGCGCCGAAAGCGGCCGAAGAAACCGCGTAAGCAATGCAGAACCACTTCCTGAGCGAACTCTTCGCGCGGCTTTTCCGCGATTTCGGCGAGCCGGAAGTGATCTGGCAGGTGGCGGTTCTGCTCGGCCTGCTCGTGGTCGCCTGGTGGTGCGCGCGCCTGCTTCGCAAGAAGCTCGATGCGCGCCGCCAGTCGCGCTTCGAAGCCGTGCGTTTCGGCGCGGAAAGTCTCAATAAGGCGCTGTTCCCGTTGCTCGGGACGATTTTCGTGTCGATCGCGCAGATCGCCGTCGCGCCGTTCATCCACACGTCGCTTCTGCGTCTTGCGCTCGTGCCGCTGTGCGGCATCACCGTGATCTATACGATGTTTTATGTCGCGCGGCGCGTGTTCAGCCGCGGCCAGGCGGAGCACGAGGCGAACGCGCTGCTCTATCTGTTCGAGAAGCTCGTGACGGTGATCGTCTGGATCGCGATGGTGCTCACCGTGATGGGCATTCAGGACGACGTCGTGCACTGGATGGCGAGCGTGCGCTTCAATTTCGCGAATGCGCACATGACGCTGCTCTCGCTCGCCTCGGGCGTGCTGTGGGTGTGCGTGACGCTGATCGTCGCGATGTGGGCGGGCGCGCTGCTCGACGATCGCCTGATGCGCGCCCGCACCCTCGACGCGAATCTCAAGGTGGTGCTCGCGCGCGTCGGCCGGGCGCTGATGATTCTCGCCGCGATTCTGATGAGCCTGTCGCTCGTCGGGATCGATATCACGGTGTTGGGCGTTTTCGGCGGTGCGCTCGGCGTCGGGCTCGGCTTCGGCTTGCAGAAGATCGCGAGCAATTACGTGTCGGGCTTCATCATTCTGCTGGACCGGTCCTTGCGGCTAGGTGACATGATCAATGTCAGCGGAAGTCAGGGCACGGTTACGCAGATCCGCACGCGCTATACGGTCGTGCGTGGGCTGGACGGCATCGAAACGCTGATTCCGAACGAAAAACTCATCACCGACGTAGTGCAGAACCACTCGTCGTTCCTCACGCGCGGCAACGCGAAGATTGCGGTGCAGGTGAGCTACCGCTGCGACGTCGAACGAGCGATGCAATTGCTCGTCGAAGCGACGCATGACGTGGAGCGCGTGCTGCAGGATCCGGCGCCCGCCGCGCTGCTTGCAAGCTTCGGCGCGGACGGCATCAATCTGGAGCTGAGTTTCTGGATCGAGGAGGCCGCGAAGGGTACGGGCGGCGTAAAGTCGCACGTAAACCGTGCAGTTTGGCGGCTATTCTGCGAGCATGGTATTGAAATCCCGTACGCGCAGCGCGAAATAAGGATTGTCGATGACGCTGGCCAAATGACCGGTAAATCGGTACTAAATGCCGAGCATGGCGACCCGGGTGCTGCGCCTGTCGCCTGATTGCTGATCGACAGGATCGATCTTTCGATTTGACCGGTGAACCAACACCAATTCGGGGCGTGAGATTTCCCTCGTTTTGGTACGATTCAAAAAATTTCACCTTTAGGACAAAGACTTGGAACGCATGAAGTAGAATGCGATCGAACCTGCGCACGTTCCTTTCACGTGCACAACAAGTTGCCCGAAGTCAGTTTGACTGGCCATTTTTCCCGAATTTCACAGCTACACAGGTAAACCGCCTTGCTGAATTCTTCCCTCGAATTTCTCGCCAACGGATTGCTCGACTTTTCCTGGTGGCAGATTCTGCTGTTCACGCTTGCGATGACTCACGTCACTATCGCCGGCGTCACTATCTATCTGCACCGGTGCCAGGCGCACCGCGCGCTGGATCTGCATCCCGTCGCGAGCCATTTCTTCCGCTTCTGGCTGTGGATGACTACGGGCATGCTGACCGGTCAGTGGGCCGCGATCCACCGCAAGCACCACGCGAAATGCGAAACCGAGGAAGATCCGCACAGCCCGCAGACGCGCGGCATCTGGAAGGTGCTGCTCGAAGGCGCGGAACTCTATCGCACCGAAGCGAAAAATGAAGAAACGATGCGCAAGTTCAGTCACGGCACGCCGAACGACTGGATGGAGCGCAATGTTTACACGCGTTATCCGATTCTCGGGATCAGCGTCATGATGGTGATCGACGTCGCGCTGTTCGGCATCGTCGGTCTGTCGGTGTGGGCTGTGCAGATGATCTGGATTCCGTTCTGGGCGGCTGGCGTCGTCAACGGTCTCGCGCACTTCTGGGGCTATCGCAACTTCAACTCGGCGGATGCGTCGACCAACATCTTCCCGCTCGGCATTCTGATCGGCGGCGAAGAGCTGCATAACAATCACCACACGTTCGCGACCTCGGCGAAGCTGTCGAGCAAGTGGTACGAATTCGACATCGGCTGGATGTATATCCGCCTGATGTCCATGGTCGGCCTCGCGAAGGTGAAGAAGGTTGCGCCGACGCCGAAGCTCGCCGCGAGCAAGGCGGTCGTGGATCAGGACACGTTGCAGGCCGTGCTGTCGAACCGCTACGAAGTGATGGCGCGTTACGGCAAGGCGCTCAAACGCGCCTACGCGCAGGAACTGGCGAAGCTGAAGGAAGCCGGCGCGCGCGAGAAGTATCAGTTGATGCGTGGCGCGCGTGGCTGGTTCCACAAGGAAGAGGACGGCCTGAACGAGCCGCAGCTCAAGCAATTGCCGGAACTGACCTCGGACAACCAGAAACTGCGTACGTTCATCGAACTGCGCAAGGACCTGTCGGCGATGTGGGACCGCTCAAACGCATCGCGCGAACAACTGGTCACGCAATTGCAGGACTGGTGCCATCGCGCGGAAGAGAGCGGCATCAAGGCGCTGCAAGATTTCGCATTGCGTCTGCGCCGCTACGCGTGACGCGCGATATCCGTTAAAATTTAAGAACGTCACAAGACCCCGCTCTGGCGGGGTCTTTTGTTTTGGGCGGCCGATTTTCGCATTTCGTTTTGCTTGAGCAGCGAGTGGGGACAGGAGACATGGAAGCGATCAGGAGCGTCGAGTACGACCGGCCCCAAGGCCTGACGTGTGGGGTGGGCGAGGCGTGGGCACGCGTGCCGGACGCACCGTCGGCCGAGCGGAAGCGCGAGTTGAAGGAACGCATTCGCGCACTGCTGAAGCGGGAGGAGGCGGTTCTGGTCGCGCATTATTATGTCGATGCCGAACTGCAGGAACTGGCCGATGAAACCGGCGGCTGCGTCGCCGATTCGCTGGAAATGGCGCGTTTCGGACGTGATCACGCAGCGAAGACGCTGGTCGTCGCGGGCGTGCGCTTCATGGGCGAGACCGCCAAGATCCTGAGTCCGGACAAGCGCGTGCTGATGCCCGATCTCGACGCGACGTGTTCGCTCGATCTCGGCTGCCCCGCCGACGAGTTCTCCGCGTTCTGCGATGCGCATCCGGACCGTACCGTCGTCGTGTATGCGAACACGAGCGCTGCCGTGAAGGCGCGCGCGGACTGGATGGTTACCTCGTCGATCGGCCTGGAGATCGTCGCCGATCTCCACGCGCGCGGCGAAAAGATTCTTTGGGCGCCGGACCGTCACCTCGGCGGATACATCCAGAAGAAGACCGGCGCGGACATGCTGCTGTGGCAGGGTTCATGTCTTGTCCACGACGAGTTCAAGGGCATCGAACTCGACCTGCTCCGTAACGAATATCCCGACGCGAAAATCCTCGTGCATCCGGAATCGCCGGAAGCGGTCGTGGCGCTCGCGGATGTGGTCGGCTCGACCACGCAACTGATCGATGCCGCCGTGAAGCTCGACGCGAAGCGTTTCATCGTCGCGACGGATCTCGGCATCCTGCACAAGATGCGGCTCGCCGCGCCGGGCAAGACTTTCATCGAAGCGCCGACCGCCGGCAACAGCGCGACCTGCAAAAGCTGCGCGCACTGCCCGTGGATGGCGATGAACGGCCTCGCGAACCTCGCCGATGTCCTGGAACGCGGTCACAACGAAATCCACGTCGATCCGGCCATCGGGCAGCGCGCGCGCGTGCCGATCGACCGCATGCTCGACTTCGCCGCGCGTCACAAGAAGCGCGTGCAGGCGAGCGGCGATCTGGCGAAAGACGCGACCTTGTTCACGAATGTGGGGGCCGCGTGATGGCAGTGTCCCCGCTTTTCGACGAGGTCCGCGCCCAGTACGGCCAGGCGTTCGACGCGGCGCTCGTGCGCAATGTCGTCGCTGCGCTCGATGAAGATGTCGGCGCTGTCGATCACACTGGCCGTCTCGTGCCCGCCGACGCGCGACGCACCGCGCGCATCATCGTGCGCGAGGAAGCGGTGCTGTGCGGCGTGCCGTGGTTCGATGAAGTGATGCGTCGCGTTGATCCGTCGATCGAAGTCGAATGGAAGTATCGCGAAGGCGATCGCATGGCCGCGAATTCGCCGGTCGTGCTGCTCAACGGCCCCGCGCGTTCGCTGCTGACGGCGGAGCGCAACGGTCTCAATTTCCTGCAACTGCTCTCGGGCGTCGCGACCGCGACGCGCCGTTACGTGGAGGCGATCGAAGGCACGCGCGCGCGTATTCTCGATACGCGCAAGACGCTGCCGGGCCTGCGGCTCGCGCAGAAGTACGCGGTGCGCGTGGGCGGCGGCGCGAACCAGCGCCTCGCGCTCTACGACGGCATTTTGATCAAGGAAAACCACATTGCGGCGGCGGGCGGTGTCGGCGCGGCGATGGACGCGGCGCTCGCGCTGAGTGCGGGCGTGCCGATTCAGATCGAAGTGGAAACGCTGGAGCAACTCGAAACGGCGTTGGCGCATCGGGCCGAATCGATCCTGCTCGACAACTTCACGCTCGAGACGATGCGCGATGCCGTGCGCATCACGGCGGGCCGCGCGTTGCTCGAAGTGTCGGGCGGCGTGAACTTCGACACGGTCCGCGCGATCGCGGAAACCGGCGTCGATCGCATCTCGATCGGCGCGCTCACGAAAGACGTGCGCGCGACCGATTTCTCGATGCGGTTGCTTTAAATACTCGTGCGGCGCGCGACCGGCGGCATCAGCACCGTCGGCAGCGCCTTCGGCAAAGTCTCGGGCCAATCGCGGCTGTAGTGCAGACCGCGGCTCTCACGCCGCGAGCACGCGCTTTCGACGATCAGCGAAGCCACATCGACGAGATTGCGCAACTCAAGCAAATCGCGGCTCACCTTGAAGTTCGCGTAATACTCGTGGATCTCGTCGCGCAAGAGCGCAAGCCGATGTTGCGCGCGCGCGAGGCGCTTGTCCGTGCGCACGATGCCCACGTAGTTCCACATCAGACGCCGCAGTTCATCCCAGTTGTGCGCGACGACGACTTCCTCGTCCGGATCGGACACGCGGCTTTCGTCCCAGTCGGGCAATTCGGCGTGACAGCCGTTCGAGAATCCGTCGGCTTCGATCGCTTGCGCGGCCGCGCGGCCGATCACGAGGCATTCGAGCAGGGAATTGCTCGCAAGCCGGTTCGCGCCGTGCAGACCCGTGTACGACGTCTCGCCGACCGCATACAGCCCCGGACGGTCCGTGCGCCCCGCGAGATCGCTGACGACGCCGCCGCACGTGTAATGCGCGGCGGGCACGACCGGAATCGGCTGCTTCGTGATATCGATGCCGAATTCGCGGCAGCGCGCGAGAATCGTCGGAAAGTGCTCTTCGAGAAATGCGCGCGGTTGATGGCTGATGTCGAGATACACGCAGTCGATGCCGCGCTTCTTGATTTCGAAATCGATCGCCCGCGCGACGATATCGCGTGGCGCGAGTTCGGCACGCTCGTCGTGCGCGGGCATGAAACGCGTTCCGTCGGGCAGGCGCAGGACACCGCCTTCGCCGCGCACCGCCTCGGAGATGAGGAACGACTTCGCGTAGGGGTGAAAAAGACACGTCGGATGGAACTGGATGAACTCCATGTTCGCGACCCGGCAGCCGGCGCGCCACGCCATCGCGATACCGTCGCCGGTCGCGGTGTCGGGGTTCGTCGTGTAGAGATAGACTTTGCCCGCGCCGCCCGTCGCGAGGACGGTGTGCGGCGCCTGAATGGTCACGGTGCGGCCGCTGTTCAGATCGAGCGCGTAGAGTCCGTGGCAGCGATGCCCCGGCAGCCCGAGACGGTCGGAGGTGATCAGATCGATCGCGTAATGATCTTCGAGTACGGTGATGTTCGGATGATTGCGCACGCGTTCGCCGAGCGTCGTGACGACGGCGTGGCCGGTCGCGTCCGCCGCGTGGATGATCCGTCGATGGCTATGGCCGCCTTCGCGCGTCAGATGGAAGCCGAGTTCGGCTGAGACATCGCGCGTGAAGGGCACGCCTTCGTTAATGAGCCATTCGATCGCCGCGCGTCCATTCTCGACGATGAAGCGCGTCGCGGCTTCGTCGCACAGGCCGCCGCCGGCCACGAGCGTATCGTCGACGTGGTTGTCGACGCTGTCGGCCGAATCCAGCACGGCCGCGATGCCGCCCTGCGCCCAATCGCTCGCGCCGACGCTCACCGCGCGCTTCGCGAGGATCGCGACGCGCCGCGTTTCAGCCAGATTAAGCGCGACGCTCAGACCCGCGAGTCCGCTCCCTACGATCGCTACATCGAAATTCATGCTGCCGGTTCTCCGTCCGTGTTCTCTTCGATAGCCGGCAAGCATAACCCGCATGAACACTCGGTGACAGCGAAAACCCCCGCACGATCGTGTGTAAAGCGCGTGAAAAGAGCGCCGAAAAACAAAAAGCCCCGCGTTTGCGGGGCTTTTTGCTGTCTTCGTACAGGAATCTCGAAATCAAGAGTTACTTGATCTTGGTTTCCTTGTACTCAACGTGCTTGCGGACGACGGGATCAAATTTCTTGATCAGCATCTTTTCCGGCATGTTGCGCTTGTTCTTGGTCGTCGTGTAGAAGTGACCCGTGCCTGCGGTCGATTCCAGCTTGATCTTGTCGCGTGCGCCCTTGGCCATTTGCGTGCTCCTTAGATTTCACCGCGTGCGCGCAGGTCTGCGAGCACGGCGTCAATACCGTTCTTGTCGATCAGGCGCAGGCCGGCGTTCGAGACGCGCAGACGGACCCAGCGATTTTCACTTTCAACGAAGAAACGGCGGTTCTGCAGGTTCGGCAGGAAACGACGCTTGGTCTTGTTGTTTGCGTGGGAAACGTTGTTGCCCGACATCGGGCCTTTCCCAGTTACTTGGCATACGCGTGCCATGAGGACACTCCTAAATACACGTTAAGTCCGAGTGGAACGCTCGAATCGAAGCACTCGCTTCCAGTTCGATGCCTCTTATCGCCCAATTTGCCGATCGGGGACTTGGCAGCACGGTTATGCCAATGAGGACTGCGCTCAGTTCATCCTGAGATGAACCGTACCCAGAACAGGTGGGTTGAGAAAAGCAAACGCGGATTGTAACAGGAAAAACGCTGCAATATCAAACCATTTATGGTCCTTTCGATCACAGCCAGCCGTGCCGCGCGAACGAGAACACCTCGTTCGCGGCCACCACGATGTGATCTAGCAGCCGCACATCGATCAGCGTCAGGGCGTCCTGCAGCGTCTTGGTCAGCCGCCGGTCGTTCGCGCTCGGATCGACGCCGCCTGAAGGATGATTATGCGCGACGATGAGCCCCGCCGCGTTCAGGGTGAGCGCGCGCCGGACGATCTCGCGCGGATACACCGCGACGCGCGTGAGCGAGCCGCGCGCGGACTCTTCCGCGTGCAGCAACTGATGACGCGCGTCCAGATACAGGCAGATGAACACCTCGTACGGCCGCGTGCCGATCAAGAGCCGCAGATAGTCCTCGACCGCGCCCGGCGCGTTCAATAGCTCACGATCGCGCGCTTTCTCCGCGAGCGCTCGTCGGCAGAGTTCGGAAACGGCCAGAAGGGTCGCGGCGCGAGCCGGCCCGATACCATGCTGCTCGCGCAACTCCACGGCCGACGCGTCGAGCACGCCGCGCAGCGATCCGAAGCGGCGCAAGAGCTGGCGCGCCACATCGACAGCCGTCACACCGGAGACGCCGGTGCGCAGGAACAATGCGAACAGTTCTGCGTCCGACAGCGATGCGGGACCGGTATCGAGCAGGCGCTCGCGCGGACGATCGGCGCGCGCCCATTTGCGGATGGACATGAAGGGCGCGACCTTGGCGATGTCGTCGTCGGGCGAGGCGGGCGCCGTCACGAGTCGCAGATCGGCGTTCATCGCGGCCCTCCGGGACGTCTTGTCGCGCGTGCCGGCGCACGCAGGACACGGCCGCGTGACGCGTCACGACACAACTCTGTCTTACAATAGCGGTTTTGGCGTCCGGTTCGCACCGGCGCCGCGCGGTTCGCTGCCTCGCGCCGAAGAGCCGCCCCATGCCGGGCCCGCGCCCTGCCTTCAAACGAACGGCCACATCCAATACTCATGAGCATCATCGATATCTCCGAGGTGAAACCCGGTTCGCACGTCACGCTTCATTACCGGCTCGCGCTCGCCGACGGTGCTGACATCGTCAACACGTTCACGGACAAGCCCGCGACGCTCCTGCTCGGTGCAGGCCAGCTCGCGGAACCGTTGGAAGAGATTTTGCTGGGCCTGAAGGTCGGCCACCATTCGACCTTTCAGCTAACGCCCGATCAGGCGTTCGGGCCGCGCAATCCGGAGCTCGTCCAGTGGGTGTCGCTCGCGACGCTGCGCGAAAACAGCATGATCGGCGAGGATTTTTCTCCCGGCGATCTCGTCGAATTCAACGCGCCGGGCGGCGGACGCTACGCGGGCGTGCTGAAGGAAGTCGGCGAGACCGCGGCGCTGTTCGACTTCAACCACCCGCTCGCGGGCCAGGCGCTCGTCTTCGAAGTGAAAATCATCGGAATTTTGTAACCATGATTGAAAGCCTCAACGAAGTTCAGACCGACGTCGAAATCCTGCTCGCGCAGCCGCGCGGGTTCTGCGCGGGCGTCGATCGCGCGATCGAAATCGTCGAGCGCGCGATCAAGCTGTTCGGCGCGCCCATCTACGTGCGTCACGAGATCGTCCATAACGCCTATGTCGTCGCGGATTTGCGCAAGAAAGGCGCGATCTTCATCGAAGAACTGTCGGACGTGCCCGAAGGCGCCACGCTGATTTTCAGCGCGCACGGCGTCTCGAAGGCGGTGCGCGGCGAAGCCGAGGCGCGCGGCCTGCGCGTGTTCGATGCAACCTGCCCGCTCGTGACCAAGGTGCACATCGAAGTCGCGAAGATGCGTCAGGAGGGCTTCGACATCGTGATGATCGGCCACAAGGGACATCCGGAAGTCGAAGGCACGATGGGCCAGTCGGGCGAGGGCATGCATCTCGTCGAGGATATTGAGGACGTGCTGAAGCTCGATCTGCCCGATCCGCAGCGCATCGCGTACGTTACGCAGACGACGCTTTCGGTCGACGACGCCTCCGCGATCATCGACGCGCTCAAGAGCAAGTACCCGGACGTCAAGGAACCGAAGAAGCAGGACATCTGCTATGCGACGCAGAACCGCCAGGACGCGGTGAAGTTTCTCGCGCCGCAATGCGATGTCGTGATCGTCGTCGGCAGCCCGAACAGCTCGAATTCGAGCCGCCTGCGCGAAGTCGCCGAGAAGCGCGGCATTCCCGCCTATATGGTGGATTCGCCGACGCAGATCGATCCGCGCTGGGTCGAGGGCAAGAAGCGCATCGGCGTGACGGCGGGCGCATCGGCGCCGGAAGTGCTGGCTCAGGCCGTGATCGCGCGCTTGCGCGAACTCGGCGTGCGCAACGTGCGCTCGCTCGAAGGCATCGAGGAGACGATCTCGTTTCCGCTGCCGCGTGGGCTGTCGTTGCCGCAATGAATCCGGCAGAGTCTTCAGAAAAAGCGCCTCCGGGCGCTTTTTTTTCGCCCGAAATAAAGCCGCGCGACGCGCGAAAAGGAACCCTTGGGCGAGATACGAAACGAAGCTTGTGCACCGTTCGAGGGCGCGCGCCAATAAGGCGTTTTCTTCTAAATCGCTTAAGGGTTTGCCCGTAAATCCGAAAAGCAAACGTAACCCTGGCATTCCGGCCGAATAAACCTGTTTTCGTTATGGTGCAACTACTGCACAAAATCGAATCGCAACCCGGTTGCGCTTTTGCGGAAAAATAGCCGGGAAATGGTGGTTGCAATGCTGGAAAACCCCGCCACGCAAGAATATTGCTCGTCTCATATTTAGCGTTACAATGCGCGCGTCTTGAGGCCAGAAGCGTTCACGACGACTGTTTTTAGAGGCGCAGGAGACCTATTTGATGCGATTCAAGTTTGCTCACGCCGTGTCCATTGCGGCTGCGGTTGCAATGGCAACTGCATGCGGCAAGAAGGACGAAGGCGGGGCGAGCACGGCAGCGTCGGCGGCGAGTTCCGCCGCGGTGGCGGCCGCGTTCACGCCGGCTTCCGCGCCGGCGAGTGAAGCAACCGTCGTGAAGATCGGTCATGTCGCGCCTCTGACGGGCTTGCAGGCCCACCTCGGTAAAGACAATGAAAATGGCGCGCGTCTGGCACTGGAAGAGATCAGCGCGCAGGGTTTGACGATCGACGGGCATTCCATCCGCCTCGTGCTCGACGGCCTGGACGATGCAGCCGATCCGCGCGTGGGCACCGAAGCCGCGCAGAAGCTCGTCGACGACCATGTGATCGCGGTGATCGGCCACATGAACTCGGGCGTGTCGATCCCGGCGTCGAAGATCTATAGCGACGCGGGCATCGCGCAGATTTCGCCTTCGACGACGAACCCCGAATACACGAAGCAAGGTTACAAGACGACGTTTCGCGTCGTGGCGACCGACGCGCTGCAAGGCCCGGTGCTGGCCGGCTACGCGATGAAGACGCTGCATGCGAAGAAGGTTGTCGTGGTGGACGATGCGTCCGCCTATGGCCGGGGACTGGCCGACGAATTCGTGAAGTCGGTGCAGGCTGGCGGGGTGAAGGTCGCCGCGCGCGAGGCGACCACCGAGAAGGCCCGCAATTACAAGGCGATTCTCACGAAGATCAGGCGCATCCAGCCGGACGTCGTGATGTACGGCGGCATGGACGTGACGGGCGGCCCCTTCGCCAAGGAAGCGGCGGCGCTTGGCATCAAGGCGAAGATTCTCGCTGGCGACGGCGTCTGCACCGACAAGGTGGCCGAACTCGCCGGCGATGCCGTGCAAAACATCATCTGCTCGGAAGCGGGACTCGCGCTTTCGAAGATGGACAAGGGAGCGGACTTCGAGAAGAAGTACGAAGCGCGCTTCCACACGCCGGTGCAGATTTACGCGCCGTTCACGTATGACGCGATGTACGTGATCGTCGATGCAATGAAGCGTGCGAACTCCATCGAAGCGCCCAAAGTCCTCGCTGCGATCGCCTCGACCGACTACAACGGTCTGACGGGGCATATCGCATTCGACGACAAGGGCGATCTGAAGGCGGGGACGATCACGCTGTACGACTTCAAGGATAAGAAGAAGGACGTACTCGACGTCGTCAAGCAGTAGGCAGTCTGGCGGCGCCAGCTATCCGGCGGCGCTGTTTTCGTATCCGTCCGTGAAACGCTCGCAGCCTCATCCGGCGGCGGGCGGACGATCGGCGCTCAACCTTTACCGGTTTTTTAAAAAGTACGCGCAGTGCCGCTTCAGATTTCGCTTCCCACCGGTTTATCGGCCGGTGATAAAGGCGTAATCGAATCGCACGGGGCTAAGGAGCTTTAAATGGATATTTTCATCCAGCAGATCCTCAACGGTCTGGTGCTTGGCAGCGTCTACGCCATCATCGCACTCGGCTATACGATGGTGTACGGCATTCTCGGCATCATCAACTTTGCGCACGGCGACGTGCTGATGGTGGGCGCGATGGTTGCGCTCTCGGCCATCGGCGTCATGCAGAATCACGTTCCCGGCTTGCCCGGACCGATCATGCTGACGATCGCGCTCGTGGTCGCCGCAGTGGTTTGCGCGCTTGTCGGCTACACGATCGAAAAAGTCGCGTACCGGCCGCTGCGCAAGGCGCCGCGTCTCGCGCCGCTGATCACCGCGATCGGCGTGTCGATTCTGCTGCAGACCGTCGCGATGATGATCTGGGGCCGCAATCCGCTGGCGTTCCCGCAGCTCCTGCCGACCGATCCGATCAACGTGATCGCCGCCGACGAAACCCGTCCGGGCGCCGTGATCTCGATGACCGAAATCGTGATCATCGTCGTCGCGTTCATCGTGATGGCCGGCTTGCTGCTCCTCGTGCACAAGACGAAGCTCGGCCGCGCGATGCGCGCCATCGCCGAGAACCCGGCCAACGCGTCGCTCATGGGCGTGAACCCGAACTTCGTGATCTCCGCGACCTTCATGATCGGCTCGGCGCTGGCTGCACTGGCCGGTGTGATGATCGCGTCGGAATACGGCAACGCCCACTTCTACATGGGCTTCATTCCCGGCCTGAAGGCGTTCACGGCGGCGGTGCTGGGCGGTATCGGCAACCTGGGCGGCGCGATGGTCGGCGGCGTGCTCCTCGGCCTCATCGAACAGTTGGGCGCTGGCTATATCGGCAACCTGACGGGCGGCGTCTTCGGTTCCAACTACCAGGACGTGTTCGCGTTCATCGTGCTGATCATCGTGCTCGTGTTCCGTCCGTCGGGTCTGCTCGGCGAACGTGTCGCGGACCGCGCTTAAAGACCGTGTGAGGAGCTCATAAAAATGACTTCGATTCAACCTATCGAGCCGTCCACGACGCTCATCCCCGAGAAGAACATGACGAAGACGCTGGTCGTCGGCGTCATCACCGCGATCTTCGTGATCGCCGCGCCGATGGTCATCGGCGCAGCGGGCGGCAACTACTGGGTCCGCGTGCTCGACTTCGCGATGCTCTACGTGATGCTCGCGCTCGGCCTGAACGTGGTGGTCGGTTTCGCCGGCCTGCTCGATCTGGGCTACATCGCGTTCTACGCGGTGGGCGCGTATGTCGCGGCGCTGCTGTCGTCGCCGCAACTGACCACGCAATTCGAATGGATCGCGCATCTCGCGCCGGGCGGATTGCATGTGCCGTTCCTCCTCATCGTGCCGTGCGCGATGGCGCTCGCGGCGACCTTCGGCGTGCTGCTCGGCGCACCGACGCTGCGTCTGCGCGGCGACTACCTCGCGATCGTGACGTTGGGCTTCGGGGAAATCGTCCGGATCTTCATGAACAACCTCGATCGTCCGGTGAACATCACGAACGGTCCGAAGGGCATCACGGGCATCGATCCGGTGACGGTGCTGGGCTTCAATCTGTCGCAGACGCATGAGTTCTTCGGCATGAAGTTCCCGTCGGTGTACATGTACTACTACCTGTTCGTGCTGTGCGCGCTGTTCGTGATCTGGGTGTGTACGCGCCTGCAGCACTCGCGTATCGGCCGCGCATGGGCCGCGATCCGCGAAGATGAAATCGCCGCGAAGGCGATGGGCATCAACACTCGTAACGTAAAGCTGCTCGCGTTCGCGATGGGCGCGTCGTTCGGCGGTCTGTCGGGCGCGATGTTCGGCGCGTTCCAGGGCTTCGTGTCGCCGGAATCGTTCACCTTCTGGGAATCGATCGTCGTGCTGGCGTGCGTGGTGCTGGGCGGCATGGGCCACATCCCGGGCGTGATTCTCGGCGCGGTGCTGCTCGCCGTGTTCCCCGAATTCCTGCGCTCGACGATGGGCCCGCTGCAGAACGCCATCTTCGGCCATCAGATCGTCGATACCGAAGTCATCCGTCAGTTGCTGTACGGTCTGGCGATGGTGCTGATCATGCTGTATCGCTCGGAAGGCCTGTGGCCCGCCGCGAAACACGAAGACAAAATCGCGAAGATCGCGAAGCGCAGCGGCAAGAAGCCGGTGCGCGCATAAGGCGGAGATCAGAACATGAGCGAAAAGCAAACACGACTTTCCGTCAAGGGTGTCAACAAGCGCTTCGGCGGCTTGCAGGCTTTGTCGGATGTGGGCCTTCAGATCGAAGAAGGCACGATCTACGGTCTGATCGGCCCGAACGGCGCCGGCAAGACGACGTTCTTCAACGTGATCACCGGTCTCTACACGCCGGATTCGGGCGAGTTCAAGCTCGATGGCCAGGCGTACACGCCGACGGCGGTGTACCAGGTGGCGAAGGCGGGCATCGCGCGCACGTTCCAGAACATTCGCCTGTTCGGCGGCATGACGGCGCTGGAAAACGTGATGGTCGGACGGCACGTGCGCACGAAGCACGGTCTGATCGGCGCGGTGTTCCAGACGCCCGCCGAGCGCCGTGAAGAGCGCGAGATCAAGGAGCGCGCGCTCGAACTGCTCGAATACGTCGGCGTGCTGCAGTACGCGGACTACACGTCGCGCAATCTGTCGTACGGTCACCAGCGGCGTCTGGAGATCGCACGCGCATTGGCCACCGATCCGAAGCTGCTCGCGCTCGACGAACCTGCCGCCGGCATGAACGCGACGGAGAAGGTCGAACTCACGCGTCTGCTCGACAAGATCCGCTCGGACGGCAAGACGATTCTGTTGATCGAACACGACGTGAAACTCGTGATGGGATTGTGCAACCGCATGACGGTGCTCGATTACGGCAAGGTGATCGCCGAAGGTCTGCCGCAGGACGTGCAGAAGGACCCGAAGGTGATCGAGGCATATCTGGGTGCGGGGGTGCACTAATGGCGACCACAAGCGCAATGTTGAAGGTCAAGGGTTTGCAGGTGAACTACGGCGGCATCCAGGCGGTGAAGGGTGTCGATCTGGAAGTGGGGCAGGGCGAACTGGTCACGCTGATCGGCGCGAACGGCGCGGGCAAGACCACGACGATGAAGGCCATCACGGGCCTCAAGCCGTACTCGGGCGGCGATATCGAGTACATGGGCCAGTCGATCAAGGGCGTGCCGACGCATGAGCTGCTCAAGCGCGGCCTTGCGATGGTGCCGGAAGGCCGCGGCATCTTCGCGCGCATGTCGATTCTCGAAAACATGCAGATGGGCGCGTATCTGCGCAACGATTCCGATGGCATCCAGAAAGACACCGAGCGCATGTTCGGCTTCTTTCCGCGTCTGAAGGAACGCGCGTCGCAGTATGCGGGCACGCTCTCGGGCGGTGAACAGCAGATGCTCGCGATGGCGCGTGCGCTGCTTTCGCGTCCGAAGCTGCTCTTGCTCGATGAGCCGTCGATGGGGCTCTCGCCGATCATGGTCGAGAAGATCTTCGAAGTGGTGCGGGAGATCTCGAAGGAAGGTCTGACTGTGCTGCTCGTGGAGCAGAACGCGCGTCTCGCGTTGCAGGCCGCGAATCGCGGTTATGTGATGGATTCGGGCACGGTGACGATGTCCGGCGATGCGAAGGTCATGCTCGATGATCCGAAGGTGAGAGCGGCTTATCTGGGGGAGTAAGGGGCGGTCGTTCGGCTACGCGTGATTCCGCCGGATCCCATTATCGTGTTGGTCTATTGGCGCTGCCCCTGTGCGGGGCGGCAGTCACTTTCTTTGCTGCTGCAAAGAAAGTAACCAAAGAAACAGCTATCCCCAGCCTAAGCACTTCACACCGGCCGCGGCACAGGCGATTGGCCTAATGGCCCGGCAGTAGCGAGTGCCCTCGAAGGTCTCGCGGGGCCTGGACCGCGCACGGTCTGAGTCATCGCGCCGCGTGCTTCATTGGTTCAGCACCAAATAGCTCCAGCCCGCTACGCGGCCGATGGGTCAATCGGGTGTGCGTACGCTTCTTCTTCGATGGTTTCCCTTGCATACCCAACGGCAGCGCGTAGCGCTGTGCCGAAACTATTTGGTGCTGAACCAGCGCCCTAACACAACTAGCTTGTCAGACCGTGCGCGAGCCAAGCCCGATTGGGCCTGTGAGGGCGACACTTAGGCGAGTGCCACCGCGGGCTGGCAAGCATAGCCAACGTGCGTGTGACCGCGGGCCTAGACGAGCTGCTTTCTTTGGTTACTTTCTTTGCAGCAGCAAAGAAAGTGACCCCCGCCCCGGGGAGGGGCAGTGCTAATAAACCGACACAAAAACGGGATCCGGCGACCTCCGAACCCGAGCCGACTCAATCGAAGCGCTATTCAAAGCCGCTTGCCGAGACTTACGACTTCATCCATCCGATACCCGAGCTTTTCATAGAACCCACGCAACTCGGTTTTAACGGACAGAATCTGCAGATTCACCTTCGGACAGCCAAGTTTCGCCAACACAGCTTCCGCGTGCATCATCAACGCGCGGCCATAACCGCGCCCACGAAGCGATGGCGTGACGGCCAGCGAATACACCCACCCGCGGTGACCGTCGTAACCGGCCATCACCGTGCCGATGACCTCGTCATCGAGCGCACCGACGAAAAACAACTCCGGCTGCATCTTCATCTTGTTGGCGATCGACAACGCAGGATCGCGCTGCGGCCGCGATGCATCCGCGTACTCCGGAAACACATCGCGCCACAGGGCGATCACCGCATCGCGATCGCCTGCATCGAACGTACGGATGATCACAGCGAATCGAGCACTGAACGCAGCATCGTCATCATCTGATCGATCTCGTCCTTCGTCACGTTGAGCGCCGGCATGAAGCGCAGCAGGTTCGGACGCGCGGCGTTGAGCAATAGGCCGTCGGGCTGCATCAGGCGCGCCTTCTCGACGATCTGCGGACCCTTGTCGCTATCGAGCAGCAACGCGCGCAACAGGCCTTCGCCGCGCTCGCCCTTGAAGCCGCGCTCGTCGGAGAGTTTCAGCAGTTCCTGGCGCAGATACGCAGCTTTTTCGCGCACGCCTTCGAGGAAGCCCGGCGCCACGAGCTGCGAGATCACCGAGTAACCGACTGCCGTCATCAGCGGATTGCCGTTATAGGTGCCGCCCTGATCGCCCGCATCGAAGCACGCGACATCGGCCTTCGACAGCAGCGCCGCGAGCGGCACGCCACCGCCGATGCCCTTGCCGAGCGTCATGATGTCCGGCTCGACGCCCGACAGCTCGTACGCGAACAACGTCCCCGCACGGCCGCAGCCGCTTTGCACTTCATCGACGATCAGAAGGATGTTGTGCTTCTTCGTCAGTTCGCGCAGTTGCTGCATGAACTCGCGCGTCGCGGGAATCACGCCGCCTTCGCCCTGGATCGGCTCGAGCATCACGCCGACGGTCTTCTCGCTGATGAGCTTCTCGACCGAGGCGATATCGTTCAGATCGGCCTTCGGAAAGCCCGGCACCTGCGGCGCGTAGATCGTGTCCCAGCCGGCCTTTCCGCTCGCGGACATCGTCGCTATCGTGCGGCCGTGGAAGCTGTGATCGAACGTGATGATCTCGAACGCGCCGTTCTTGAACTTCTTGCCCCACTTGCGCGCGAGCTTGATCGCGCCTTCGTTCGCTTCGGCGCCGCTGTTGGCGAAGAACACCTTGTCGAAGCAGCTGTTCGCGGTGAGGAGCCCGGCGAGCTGCGCCATCGGCGCGTTGTAGAACGCCGGCGACGGATTGATCAGCGTGCGCGCCTGCTTTTCCATCGCCTCGATCATGCCTTCGTTGCAGTGGCCGAGCGAGTTGACGGCCCAGCCCTGGATGAAGTCGAGATAGCGCTTGCCCGTGTTGTCGTAGAGCCAGGAACCTTTGCCGTGCGTGAACACGATCTCGGGACGGTTCGTGATGTACATCAGCGAATCAACGGGGTACTCATTGAAATTCATGACAGCGGGCTCCACGAAGGCTAGTGCGAGAGAAAGAGGAAAACGATGCGGAAAAAACAAAAGCCACGGATTTCCGTGGCTTCATTTCGTACGCTTCGAACAAACCGAACCGTGAGCGCAATGCATGACGAGCCAGCGGCATCCCTAGGGAAGCGGCGAGCGGCGACGTCGAAGTGCGTTCAGGATTTTGATCATTCGCGAAGGATACGTTAAGCGGTTGCTGCCTGTAAACCGCGCACGCGGATTTTTTGTCCGCGTGCGGGCTACGTGCAACATCACACGGGATGCGCCAGATCCGCCGCGCTCGTGAACGAATCCGCGTAGAACTCGTCTTCCGGCAGGCGATGATGCTGCGTGAAATCGCGCTGCGCCGATTCCACCATCACGGGCGCGCCGCACGCGTACACCTGATAGCTGCTCAAGTCTGGCAGATCTTCGATGACAGCGCGATGAACGAAGCCCGTGCGGCCCGTCCAGTTGTCGTCGGCGTCGGGTTCGGAGAGCACCGGCACGAACGTGAAGTTCGGGATGTCCTTCGCCCATTGCGCGGCGAGCTCCATCATGTAGAGATCCTTCTTGCGGCGGCCGCCCCAGTAGAGCGTCATCGGGCGGTTCAGGTTCTTGAACACCGCATGCTCGATGATCGCCTTGATCGGCGCGAAGCCGGTGCCCGACGCCAGCAGCACGATCGGCTTGTCGGATTCGTCGCGCAGGAAGAACGTGCCGAGCGGGCCCTCGAAGCGCAGGATGTCGCGCTCTTTCATCGCGCCGAACACGTGATCCGTGAACGTGCCGCCGGGCATGTGGCGGATGTGCAGTTCGAGCGGGCCTTCGTGATGCGGCGGGCTCGCCATCGAATAGCTGCGGCGCTTGCCGTCCTTCAGGATGAATTCGATGTACTGGCCCGCGTAATACTGCAGGCGCTCGTTCGCGGGCAGTTGCAGCTTCAGTTCGATGACATCGTCGGCACGGCGTTCGAGCGCATTCACACGGCACGGCAGCTTTTTCACCTGCACGTCGCCGACGCCCGCGACTTCGCGCACGTCGATTTCGAGGTCGGTCTGCGCGGTCGCGCAGCAGAAGAGGGCCATGCCGCGGGTCTTCTCGTCGTTCGACAACGCCGACGAAGAATGCGGCGCCTGCTCGACTTCACCGCTCACGACGGCGCCCTTGCACGAGCCGCACGCGCCGTTCTTGCAGCCGTACGGCAGGCCGATGCCCTGGCGCAGCGCGGCGGTCAGGACCGGTTCGTCGGGTTCTACTTGAAACTGCCGGCCGCTTTGCCGGAGCGTTACGTTGAAAGCCATAGATCGATTTCTGCGATGTGTGGAGTTGTCTCGTTCGTCTTGTTCGACGCCGCACGCGGGTTTCAGGCGACGGATAGAATGCCCGGATGATCGCCACTCGAAACCTTCGCCGCGCGCGTGTCCTGATCGTCGGGTGCGGCGATGTCGGCATGCGCGCGCTGCCGCTTCTGCATGCGCGTGCCGGCGCGCCCCGCGTCATCGCGCTCACGCATCATCCGGAGCGCGCGGGCGAGTTGCGCGCGGCCGGCGCCACGCCGATTTCCGGTGATCTCGACCTGCGCCGCAGCCTCGGAAGGCTCGCGGGCCTCGCGCGCAACGTGCTGCATCTCGCGCCGCCGCAGCGTGACGGCGATTCCGACCGTCGCACGCGCGCGCTGATTGCCGCGTTGCGCCGCCCGCGCCGCTCGGTGGCGCGCGGCGCAAAGACTCACTGGCTGCATCCGGATCGAGCCGGAAAAACGTCTTTCATTGTACCCGACGGCCTTCGCGCGGCCACGAAGCGGCGGACCGGGCCGGGCACGCGCTTCGTCTACGCCAGCACGACCGGCGTGTACGGCGACTGCGCCGGCGCGTGGATCGACGAAACACGTCCCGCGCGGCCGGAGAACGAGCGTGCGCGGCGGCGCGTGTCGGCGGAGCGGCAGTTGCGCGCGGCGGGAGTGGGAAGCGGGTGGCGTGTGTCGATCGCGCGGATTCCGGGCATTTACGCGGCCAATCGCTTGCCAGTTGCGCGCATCGAAAAGGGCATGCCCGCGCTCATCGAATCCGACGATGTCTACACGAATCACATTCACGCCGACGATCTCGCCGCGATCCTTTTGCGCGCGCTCGCACGCGGGCGGCCGCAGCGCGTGATCAACGCCTCGGACGACACGGACCTGCGCATGGCGGATTACTTCGACCGGGTGGCCGATGCATACGGACTGCCGCGTGTGCCGCGCATTTCGCGGCAGGAAGCCGAAGCGCGCCTGGAACCCGTCACGCTTTCGTTCATGCGCGAATCGCGACGGCTCTCCAACGCGCGCCTGAAGCGCGAACTGGGCTACGCGCTACGCCATCCGACGGTCGACGATTTCCTGAAAACGGCCACGCGGCGCTAGATCAGCGCCGGGATCGTTTCGAGCAGGACGAAGCACATCAGCGCGCCGATCAATGCGCCGATGAGATTCGGCGAATACTTGTGGCGCATGTGCATGACGATGGCCAGCACCCCGATGAGGACAGCGCTCAGCGCGACGAACGCAATCATCGCGACGGTCAAGTGGGAGACCATGATGCCCTCCTGCTTTTTTGATAGTCATTTTTGGTATCCGTAAGACCAGTATATGAGTGTGGACGGCGGAAGGCATGCTGCGCCGCAGCGCCCGTCATTGAGGGCTTTCACCGATTTGCATGCTCAATGCGCGTCGATGAAGGCGAGCACGTCCGTGAAAACCGGCGAGCCCGCGCGCTGCGCCGCCGAAATTGCATCGACGAGCTGAACGTGGCCGAGGCCCGCGTAGGTCTTCAGCTCGACGGCGTCGTCGTGTGCGCGCAACGCGTCGGCGAATCGCGTGCTGTTCGACGGATCGACGACGGTATCGGCGGTGCCGGTCGCGAGCAGCATCGGCGGTTCGTGGCCGGTGACGAAGTCGATCGGTAGCGTTCGCCCGCGCAGCGCGTCCGGAAAGATGTCCGACATATGCGCTTCGCGCGGCGGGATGGCCGCGTACGGGCCGGCGAGGCCGATCATCCCGCGCAGTTCCGACTTCGACATGCCGTGCGCCGTGAGGTAGCGCGGATCGGTCGCGAGCATCGCCGCGATATGCGCGCCCGCGGAATGCCCCATCACGACGATGCGGCCGGGATCGCCGCCGAAGTCGCGCGCATATTCGCGGCTCCAGCGCACGGCGGCCGCGGCGTCGTCGATGAAGCCGGGGAAGATGGTCTCGGGATACACGCGGTAGTCCGGCACGATCGTCACGATGCCGCGTTGCGCGAGCGCCTGTGCGACGTCGCGTGCGTCCGCGCGCTCGCCGCCTTGCCAGCTCCCGCCGTAGAAATACACGACGACGGGCCGCGCGCCGTCCGTGCGGCTGTGCGGCGCATACACGTCGAGCTTCTGGCGCGGTGCGGCGCCGTAAGCGAGGCCATCGGCCCGCTCGTCGTTCTGCGCGCGCGCCCGCGCACCGGCGAGGCCGGCCGCGCACGCGACGAGCGTCAGGGAAATGAACCGCCGTCTCGCCGGGATGTGCATGATGGGTTCGTCCTTCGATGTGATCGAACAACGGCTGCGATGCATCCGGCGCGGCGGCTTCGAAGCGAAGCTACGGCGTCGTATCCGGCTCCCGGCGCAGCGCGGCGAGATCGGCTTCATCGAGCCAGCGCCATGCACCTTCGGCAAGCGTGCCAGGCAAAGCATAACCGCCGACCCGCTCGCGATGCAGTTTCTCCACGCGGTTCCCGGCGGCCGCGACCATGCGCTTCACCTGATGGTATTTGCCCTCGAGCACGGTGAGTTCGACGAGCCGTTCGTCGCGCCGCACGGCCGCGAGCGCGGCGCTCGGTTTCGACTCGCCGTGCAGCAGCACGCCTTCGCGCAGCTTTGAGAGCTGTGCATCGTCGAGCGGATGACGCACGGTCGCGAGATAGACCTTCGGCACCTTCCGTTTGGGCGACGTGAACGCGTGAACGAACGCGCCGTCATCGGAGAGAAGGAGCAGGCCGGTGGTGTCCTGATCGAGCCGGCCGACCGACTGCACGCCGCGTTCGACGAACTGCGGAGGCAGCAGATGAAACACGCTCAGATGATGTTGCGGATCGCGCGAGCATTCGTAACCCGCCGGCTTGTTGAGCGCGATGTACGCCTTCTCGCGATACGGCCAGAGATGATCGTCGACTTCGAATTCGAGACCGGGCGTGACGGGAAGATCGGCATGCGGATCGTCGTGCACGACGCCCGCGATGCGCACGCGGCCTTCGGCGACGATGCCGCGGCACTGGCGGCGCGACCCGAAGCCTTGGGAGAAGAGGAGGGTTTCGAGGTCCATCGGATGAGCGGAGTTGAAGCGCGCATTCTAGCAAGCCGCGCTTTCGGTCCGCGTTCGCCGGTCGCGTTGCGCTTCGGCGATACAAAAAGAGCGCCGCCCGAACCGCGGGCGGCGCCGAGCGTGGCGATGCGCATTCGGACGAAGGGGCGTCCGGGGCCGGCGTCATCGCCCAGGGAAACGCGCCGCGCGCTTCATTGCATGTCGATGCGGCCGTACACGCCGTCGGCTTCAAAGTTCGGTCCGGCCGCGAAGAAGAGCGTGTTGGAGGGCTGCGCGCTCAGGTTGTTGCCGAACGCGATGCCCCACAAGCCGCGCTGCACGAGCGGCGTGCCGTCCGTATTCATGAACTGGCCGACGAACGCGCCGCTATTCGGATCGAACGCGTTGATCGTGCCGTCGCCGAAATTGCCGACGAGAATATCGTTGCTGAAGGTGCCGAAGTTGCCGGGAGCCTGCGCGATGCCCCATGGCGCATTCAGCGGGCCGTTCGCCGCGAAGCGCTGCATCAGGTTGCCGTCGAGGTCGAACACGTCGACGAAGCCCTGGCCCGCGCCCGGCACGTCGTCCTCGGCGTCGCTGTCCTGCTTCGCGTAGGTGACGAAGATCTTCGAGCCGATCGCCTGGATGCCGAAGGGCGCGAAGCCCGCTGGAAGCTGCGTGTCCGTGAAGCCGCCGGGCACGACGATTTTCGTGAAGGTGCCGTCGAAGACGTCGATCCTGTTGTTGTGGAAGTCGGTGGCGTATAGGCGATGCCCGCCCGCCGCCGTGGTGGCGATCGCGAGTCCCTTGTAGATGGCGCCCGATGCGCTCGAGTCGACGGCCGTGAACGCGTGCGTCATGTCGACGGCGGGCGCCCACGCGGTGATCGAGCCGCCTTCGCCCGCGAAGATGAATGCGGCGACGCCGGACTTGCCGTTGCGCGCGAGCGTGAGATCCGGTCCTTTGTTGAAGACGATTCCGGTGGGATTGGCCGGACCGTTTGCGGTCGCGGGAATCGACACGACGAGCGATTGAACGACGCCGTTGCCGTCATAGAGCGTTGCCGTTTGCGTGCCATTGTTGGCAACCCACACGAAGCCGTTCGGATTGAACGCGACGCCCCAGCCGTTCTTCAGGTTCGGGTCCGTGTGCGGCGCGGGCACGGCGCCATCGGAGACGACGATCGACATCTTGAAGCGTGTCGCCGCCGGCATGTTGTCGCTCGAGCTGCCGCCGCCGCACGAGGCGATGCCCGTCAATGTCACGACCGCCGCGGCGCAGACGATGAAGCGGCTCCACAATCCGGATTGCATGATGGTGACTCCTTCGGCAGCGGTGCGCCGTCAGTTCGTTCGTCACCTCTAAACGGATGGGCCTCGCGGCTTATTCCGTTCGCAATCCGTGCGCTTGTTTCGATGCGCGTCAGTGTGCGTCGCCGCGTCCCTTCGATGTCACCGGCACGCCGAGCCCGAAGAGCGTGAAACGCGAGTCGTCGTCATCGCCCGACATCGCGGGGTGCCGCGAGCCTGCGGTCCAGCGGCCGTCGAAGGTCATCGTCGGGACGATCGGCTTCGGTATGCCGCTGGCTTGCCGGAAGTACTCGGTATTGGTCTCGTTCTGCACGGCGAGCGCTCGGCGCAAGGTCGCCTGCGTCTGCCCGTTGCGCGGATCGAGCGACACCGCGCGGCGCGCATTGCGCAATGCGCACGCGGCGTCCATGTTCGCGACGCAATTGCGTGCGCTCGCCATCGCGCCGTCGCGCGCCCGTTCCTGACGCGACAATTCGGCCGCGAGCTGCTGGATTTCCGGACTGCGCGGCTCGCTCGCATAGAGGCCGCGCATATGGCGGCGCGCGGTCGTGAGATCGCGGTTGGCGAGCGCTTGCTGGAGCGACGCGATGCTTCGCGCGACGGCAGCGGGAAGCGGGTCCGCGACCGGCGGTGCCGGATGTGTTGCGGGCTTCTCGGCGGCTGCGATCGTCGGAGTGGTTCGAGGCGGCTCGGTCGTGCGCGTGACGGGCGTGACGGGCGCGGGCGTTTGTGTCGCCGGTTTTGCAGGGACCGGGGCTGCTGCTGTCAGCGTCGTGCTGACACGCGGTTCCGGCTTCTGCATCGATGCGATGACCGGCGTCGCCGGTTTGATCGACGGCGCAGCGGCGGCGACCGGCGTGCTCGTCGTCGTGTTCGGTGTTGCGGGCTTCGCCACGGCTACGGCGGCCGATGACGCGATGCCCGGCGACGGCGCGTTCGCCGTGACATGTGCCACGGGCGCGGCGGGCATCTGCGGCTTCGCGGGTGCGGCGGCAGCCAGCGTGCTGGCCGATGCAGGCGCGCTCGTGGCGACGACAACGCGCGGTTCGACGCGCGGTGCGACCGGCGGCGCTTCCGTCGTCGCACGCGCTACGACCGGAACGCTCGGCGGCTTCACCGGTGCGGCGGCAGCCAACGTGCTCGCCGATGCAGGTGTGCTTGCGGCGACGACGACGCGCGGCTCGACGCGTGGTGCGACCGACGCGGGTTCCGTCGTCGCACGCGCTGCGAGCGGGACGCTCGGCGAGGCCACGGCGTGTTCTTCGCGCGTGTGATTCGCCTTCGCGATCGCCGCGGCCGACGCCGACGCCGGCGCGACGGCCTGCGCATTCGCCGAATCCGCCTTGGACCGCATCAACGATGCATGCCGCGCAACGTCTGCGCCCGGCGCGCCGGACGCGCGGTCGCGAACCGAGCCCGCCACGCTGATGCCCGGGTCGTCGCTCACCGGCGGGGCATTGTCATCCAGACGCGCATAGAAGTAACCGCCGACCGCAATGCTCGCGACCACGCCGCTGACCAGCACGGCGATGGTCGTATGCGCGGACTTGCGGCGCTGCTCCTGCGCATCGCCGGGCTCGATGAAGTTAGGATAGGACGTCAGCATCCTGCGGCGCACGAGGCGCTGCAGCCAGTGGCTGTCATCCCAATCGACGATATCGAGTTGCGCAGGCACCGGCACGGGCGCGCGGGTCTCCGCGCGGCTCGTGAAAATCGCGCCCTGGCGATCGGCGCCGCAGGACGGGCAGGTGTCTTCCTCGGCTGGCGAAACCGTGCTGCAGCGTTTGCAGATGACGGAGTCGAGTGACAGCGAGTATTCAGGTCGATTCATGTCGTACCCTTCTTCGAGTTATGGCTCGACGCATCGCGCGAGCGGGTCACGACATCGAGATGGTCCTAAGCAACCCGAAATGCGGGCGCTGCGCGAGCGAGCATCCCCGTGATGCTCCTCGCGCCGGGATTCTGAATGCCGATGGGAGGTATTTTTGCGGCGCGCGGTTAAACGCGTCTACGCGATTGCGCACATTCGCGAATCGTGACGTCAGGAAGAAACAATAAAGAAACCTGTACGGACACGACATAGCCATCTGGATGACTTCCCGCAAATGTTTGCGCGGGCGAGATTGCGTGTCATCAGATACGAATGGATGATGACAATGCAATCGAACGGCTTTGACGCGACGGCGCGGCAGTTGATAGTCGGACTGCCGCTGTTCATGGGAATGATCGAATACATCTTGCGAGTGGCGCTGAAGCAGCCCGGGAAGGACGATTTCTTTCCGATCTCGCTCGTCGCCTCCAGCGTCAGTCTGAACATTGCGCTGGCCGCGCTGCCGGGCGAACTGCGCGGCGGGTTCTGGACGTCAGCGCAACGAATCAGTCAGGCGATGTTTATCGCGAATCTGGGAATTTTCGCCTCTCTGATTGGCGTGCTCCTGTGGATATACTTGCTCGTGGCTTCGTTTAGTGAAGAGGTCCGAGGAATCTTGCCGCTTCATCCGTTGCGAGATTCTTTGGTCTACTACGTATTTTCAATCGTGGCGAATGAATGGAAGGCGAGGGTGGCAAGATGATGAGCTTCGTATTGGGATTTTTTAGGGAGTATTGGCCTGTCGTCCTGGCGTGCGCGTTCGCGAGATACGGTGCTCCTGTTGTGGCGGACTGGCTTTTTCGCCATTTCCCGAAGGAAACGCCTCAGGGCAGAACGGAGCGGCGTTCGGGCGTCGATTGACACGGGTTGACGCGAATAGATCAACGCGACGCGATCTTGGAGTACGTCCAGGAAGGGCCTGACCCAAACGCAAAAAAGCCGCTCACGACGGAGCGGCTTTTTCAGTAATCCTGGTGCCCAGGGCCGGAATCGAACCGGCACGCCTTGCGGCGGGGGATTTTGAGTCGAGTGCGAAAACCAGAGCACGAGTTAAGTTGCTGATTCGATTAACGATTTAAGGCCACGTTTCAACCCGAATTCCCGGCTTTTCCGTACTTATCCACTCTCTACGGAAAAGTTACGGAAAATGCTAACCCTAGAAAACGGGCGTTCAGCCCTCTCGCGCAAGGCCGTCTTCACCCTCGCGGCTCGGACTCCGGGCCGATACACAGACGCCGAATTCCCGACACTCGGGCTACAAGTGTCCCCGAAGGGGCGCGCCGTCTGGTTCGCTCGCGGTAAGGCTCCGGGCGGGAAGGAGTTTCGACACACGCTAGGACTCGCCGCGACGGAAGGCGACGGGCTTATCTCGTTCTCTTACGAGCAGGCGCGCGAATGGGCGCTCAGCACCCTACGAGCCGCGCACCGCCCGCCCGAACCGAAGCCGCAGGACGATCCATACGCGACGCTCGCGGGCGTCTGGCCGATGTTCATCGAGAACCGCCGCACAAAGAAAGGTCAGCCGCTCGCCGCGAGCACAAAGAAGGACTACCAGAAGTGGTTCGATGTCGCCCTGAAGCCGGTTCATGACTGGCGGCTGGCAGACACGCGGGCGCTCGCTTGGGTCGAGTTCTTCTCGGCGGTCCGCGAAAAGCATGGCGCATCTAAGGCGCTCTATATGAGCAACATTATGTCGAGCGTCTACAGCTTCCTGATGAGCCTAGATCAACTCGACTCCAACCCCATAATAAAGGTGCGGCTAGGACGTTTGTTCATCGCACCGAAGCCGCGCACCTCCCATATAGAAGTCGCTGACCTTCGAGCGTTCTGGGCGGCGGTCGGACGGACCCTTAAGCGGCGCGACAGTCGGGACGCGGTACGGCTTCTGTTTCTGAGCGGGTTGCGCCTCAACGCGGCGCTCGGGTTGCGCTGGGGTCAGTTGGACCTCGCGAAAGGCTTCGCCTACATCGAACCGGGCACGGAAGGCTGGAAGGGTTTCAGCGGAGTCTTTCCGTTGAGCGATTACGTTGTGGACCTTCTGCGCGTCCGGTACGTCAGCCGCAAGTCGCGTGAATGGGTATTCCCGAAGCGCGTGGGCGATCCGGAGGAGGGTTCGCCGCACCTCTCGCGGGTAGGCGATTCGCTAACGAAGGTTTGCGACGCGGCGGGCATCGAGCGTGTAACGGCCCACGATCTGCGCAGGACGCTCGCGACGGTCGGCGACTTAGCGTTCGGCGCGGACCATTCGAAAGTCGCTGTCCTACTCGGCCATAACTGGGCCACGAACGAAAAGGGCATGACCGTCTCACGCGGCGCGATTACGGCCCGCTATATCCAAACCGAACTCGCCACGCTGCGCGCGATAGCGAACGAGGCGGGCCGTACTTTGTTGGAGTTGTGCGGGGAGTTGCCGCTGACGGACGAGACAGCCGCGAAATTGCGGCGGGCCGGGCTGACTATCTAATTCTCAGACGTGATAGTGAAAATCAGTTGGACAATCGCAAGATTTCTGTAACGCATCAAACAGAAAGTTCAGGATAATAAATCCCGTAGTCGCAGTGAACAGAACCTCCCAGAACCGAAAGAACCCTAAGGAATCCTCATCATGGCACGCAAAACCCTCTCAGCTAAGTCAGCCAAAGCAGTCGCACCCGAAGTCGTTCAAGCAACCGTCGAAAATCTCGAATGGATAGAGGCGGACGGGGTAGTAAAGGCGCTCCCGAACGTCGAAACGGTCGAGCAGCCCGTAATAGTCTCGCCTGTGGACTATGCGCCTTGGGCGTGGCCGCGCGGCGAGCAGTTCGGCCTTTCGGCGCTCAACCTTCCGAAATACTACGGTCCGAAAGCCGCGAACAGCACGGGCATCGCCTTATCATGGATCGATCCGGAAGTGAAGGCCGCGAGGCTCACACGCAATCGCGTAAAAGTTTCGAACAACGGAACCGTCACCGAGTTTAAGAGCGTGGCCGAAGCGTTCCGGGCTCTCAAGCTTCCATTCGAAAAGCACATCAAGTTTAGGTCGCGAGTGAAAGCCGCAGCGGGTGAGCCGGTTTTCTTCGAACATAAAGGGCTTACGTACGCCTTCGAAGCGGTCGCAGCCTAAACGCCTAGTCTCCCTTCCAACGCCCGCCTTAGAGTGATCTAGGCGGGCGTTTTCACGGCTAATCTCGGTTACGTTTCGTTACTTGGTTGTCGGAATTTTCGAAATTGTGAGAGTTAAAAGCTATCACGAAAATAATCCTGAAAGTGATCGACTATTATCGTTGTTACTTAGGTAAACTAGAGTCCTAAGTTCTTAGGAGGCCACCATGGCATACACCGAAATGCGGACGGTCATCGATCCGGCGCTAAAGGCACTTGCTTGCGAAGCTCTGAAGGGCAAGAACGTTTCCGTGAGCGATTTCTTTCGCTCTGCTCTCGTCCATTTGGTCGAGAAGGGTGATGTTCCGTTCGATATTCAGAAGGCGCGCGGCGATGGAGTGAAGTACACGCCGCGCCACAAGGAAGTCGCAGAAGCGTAAGCGATAGCAATACAGGGCGAGTCCCGCCCGGAGCGCGTTTAGCACTCCTCAAGACGGACATAGAAAGGGTTGACCGCTTGTAGCTAGGGTCAGCCCTTTTTGTTTGGATGCTGGAAAACACTAATTCGGGAGAAGGCTGTGAACTATGAGTACAGGCCGGATTATGGAGGTGGGTTTGACGAGGACGACCACTACACAACGTCCGGAGTAATGCCTTGGGGGAAGTTCGCTGGCACCGCCCTTTGTTTCGTCGCCGAGAATGAATGGTATTGCGAGTTCCTTTTCGATCAGCCTTGGTTTGACCAGTGGCCGCGATTGCGTGACGACTTAATGGCTGAGTACGCGTGCCTTCAAGACGAGCGGAAACGACAGGTGGAGGAAGCGAGAGCGGCGAGAAAGAAGGCTGAACGCGAATGGAAGCAGGAGCAAGCGGAGAAATCGCGAACAGACCTGCCGATTTATTTGAGGAGCGAAGCAGATGAATTCTAGACCGCGCAAACAAAAGAAAGCCGCGCAGGACTCTGGGAAGGGTAAGTGCGCGGCTTCGGGCGATACGAACTAAACAATCTCACTACGTTAGGATTATAGCTATGCAAACCCTTGAAAGTAAAGAAGAAAACACCGTTCAAATCACGGCGAAAGAGCGGATGGCGCTGGCGCAAGAGTTTCTCAATGAACTCGGCGCTGGACTTCCAGATGACGAGCGCGTGATGGTCACGTATCCCGAAAAGGCCAATAACATTGAAGGCGAGGAATACGATGGCCGCCAATGGGCGTCTAAACCGTACCGCGAAGGCCACGAGCTTCCGACCGAAAAGAACTGCTACGCGATGATCTCGTCCGCGATCAAAGCCAAGCACCCGAAAACCGGAGAAATGAAGTTCTGGCGGCACAAAAGCAATTTCGGTCACGGCCTCGCGCTTATGGTGGACGACATTGGGACGGGTGCCGGATCGAAAGGCGATATGACGCTGGACGATCTCAAAGGGAAGCTGGAACCGACCGTAATCATTGAAACGTCACCTTCCAACTTTCAAGCGTGGTATTTCTTCGATGAGCCTGTAGCGGACCGCGAGCGATACGCGGCATTTCTCGAAGGCTTCGCGAGCGAAGCGCTGTCGAAGGGCGGCGACCACACGATCAAGGACATTACCCGCATCGGTCGTTTCGGCATGGGCGTCAACAATAAGCGCCGCGAGGACGGATCGCTGAAATACTCGGACGCGAGCGGCAAGCCGTTTCAGCCGCGCCAAGTCGAAGCGAATTACTTCAATCGCTACACGATGGAAGAGATTGCGGCTGCGTTCGAATTCGACATTGTGGTCCGCGAAAAGTACGTTGACCCGGATTGCGCCGCAGACGACTTCAATGCTGCTGTGTTTAAGAGTGCCGTTAGGCTTTTCGGAAGTCTCGGGAGCGGGACGGGTCCGAACGGCGCGATGGAGGAAAGGACAGCGGGCAAGTATCGAATCGTTTGCCCTTGGGGTGACGAGCATAGCACCGGCCAGCGAGCGACGGACGCCGCGTTTTGGAATCCGGATGCGCGCCATGACGTCGCGTACAACTTCCACTGCTCGCACGACTCTTGCCAGAAGGCCGGGAGAAAGTGGAAGAAGTTCATCGACCAGATCGTGATGCCCGATATCGAGAATAAGCTGGAAGCGGCGAATGACGATTGCGAGGCGGTCGAAGGCGCGATGACGTTCAATGAAGAGGCGCGCGGCTACGCATTTTCCCGCCCGATTACGGCCTTCATCGACAAGATCGGTCCCGAACCCTTCGTGCGCGGAGCTCAGGCCGCTTCCGGTCGCGCGTCGCGTGCGCAGGACGCGGACGAGAAGGAAACGCAGGACGAATCGCGCAAGAACGGTCCGCCGGAAGGTGAGGGAACGGGCGCTGCGGCGGCGGGCGACAACACTTCGGGCGGCGCGGCTGCTGCCGCGAATCGCGCTCAGTCGAACAGCACCGCCGCGAAGGGTGTCGAGGACTTGGGCGTGGGTTCGAAGTGGTACTACGGATGGTGGTATTCACTCGCGGAAAGCGCGGTGTGCCGCCCCGGTTCGAAGCATACGTACAAGAGCACTGACTTCAACGCTGTCTTCGGCTCAGACTTCTTCAACATGAAGGCGGAAAAGAAGTTGGGGAAGAAAAGCGCATTCACGTGGGTCCAGGACGTTCACCCATTTAAGCCCGCCGCAGGAACCGCGCACGTTTTCGGACGGCCCGCCACGTTTGAATTTGAAGGGTCGGTGTATGTGAATACGTTCAACGAGAAAACCATCCCGCCCACCGCGACCGAATACACGGACGAAGGCGTGGCCGCAATCCTGACCGTGCGTACGCATATCCGGCAGTTGACGGGCGAGAAGGGCTATCTGAGCGGCGATTGGGAAGCGGACAAGGTCGCGTGCTATCTCGAATCGTGGATCGCAATGAACGTGAAGCAGCCGGGGAAGACCATTGGCTTTTGCCCGCTGATTAAGGGCATTCAAGGCGACGGCAAGACGATCATTTTCCAAGGATTGATGGCCGCGCTTCTCGGTGACGCGAATGTGAGTACCGTGAACGGCGATCAGATCACGAAGAAATCCGGCTGGGCGAAGGGAAGTGCGATGGTCTGTATCGAGGAAGTGAAACCGGAGAGCGGCGAAATTCGAAGCGCGGTCACCGATAAGCTCAAAACCTATGTCACGAATCCGAAGGTTGAAATTGAGGATAAATGGGTCAAGCGCCATATCGTTCCGAACGGCACGAATTACGCGGCGCTGACGAACTATGAGAACGCGATTCCTTTGGACCTCACTGATCGACGCTATATGGTCGTGTTCACGCCTTGGAGGACCATCGCTCAATTCGTGGAGGTGAACGGTCAATACGAGAAATATTTTGAACGTCTCGCCTCATCCTTCGATCACGCCGCGCAGTTGCGTAAGTTCTTCAACGAATATGAACTGGCGGCTGGATTCAAGTGGAATATGCGCGCGCCCGATACTGAGTCCAAGAAGGTGATGATCAACGCTGAGGAAGCGGACATGGGTATGTCGAAAATTAAAGCCTATATCGAACACGGCGAGTTGGGCGTGTCGAAGGATATTATTGCCGCTCGGCTGCTTCAGGAGCACATTCAGCGCGATACCGGTGAAGTCAATCGTATGCGCCGCCAGATTGCGACGATGCTCGGCACGAAGCTTGGGTGGACGCGTGCTCCGGAAGATGTTAGGTGGGAAGGCGGCACTTATACGGTCTATGTGCGGAATCAGGAGTATTTGAAGCACGAGTTATTGTCTGGCGAAGCGATCGATGCTGAGAAAGCAAAAGACCCGGCGTTCATGAAGAAGTTTGTGAATGCGCGTTTGCGTTCGATGCTGGACGCGACGGCTACCGAAGAGAATTGCAAGCGATACGTGCCCGCCAGTAAGGATTCGACCACGATGGAGTGGCGTTCTGAGATGATCGAAAAGGCGAAGGGTAACGGTTTTTGATTGTTTGTTTATTGACGTTCGTTGTTGAATCTTGGGCGGACCTGCGATTGTGGGTTTGCCCTTTTTGTTTCGTCGTATGTTTTATGTTTTTGGCTGTCCTTGGAAAATCGGAATACCGATTTTTCTCCGATCTGGGGCGGACATTGTAAGTTGTTGATTTTATTGCGAACTGGTCTTTTAAGCGTCCGCTTAGATCGAAATCGGATATCGTCCTGCATTCTTCCCTTACAGGCGTCGCTATCCCCCGGCACGATAGTTAGCACACTAACAATCCCGTCCTAAAAATCTATAAAAATCTCCGATCTATTCCGATTCCGATTTTTTCATATGTAAAAGCCGCGCGGCTATTGGGTTCAAGCAAAAATCGGAAACGAAACGACCCAGATCGGAAATCAAGCCTTATCCGATCTAGCAGCGTCAGCCGAAGTTACTGTGCTAAAGCACTCTGAGACAAAAGCATTGGCGGCGATTGTCGTTGGTGAAAGTGCGCGAGCCATCAATGTAAAAGCCGAATATAATCAACGCAATAGCATTCGACGGACGTTAATAATCATGGATCAACTCAACTACAGCCCTGGTGATTTCGTGGAACCGGAATTCGCGGCAGAGTGCGCGGATTGCTTTGACGCATTTATCGAATTAATCATCGAGGGCGTCCCACGTGATTTGGCGATCATCGACGCATTCCAGATGATCAAATACAGCGCAAATATCGGAAATGCGGACGCCTTGGCTATGGCGGCGCAGTGCAACCCGTATGTTAAAACACGCCTAGCGGCCCGCCTGAAGGACGCGAAGCCTACGGACCTCTGGAGCGAAAAGAAGGCGATTAATCACCTTCTCGCCATCCTGAAGAGTGAAAAGACGCGCGGCGCGGATAAGATCGCGGCAATCGACCGACTGAACGTGCTGCTCGACATCACCGTGATCGATGAGGCAGGGCGGACGAAGAAAGTCCCGACTTTGGACGACCTGTATCCAGACGACCCGAAGCCCGAAGGCGAGAACCGACCGACTACACATTAAAACGTGTATAGCGGGCTTCGGACGCCCTAAGGTATAGCGAAGGTAGTCCAGGAGTATCGAAGGGCGCTAGAGCGATTCTAAGCGCCCTTTGTCTTTTCAGCGACCGTAATATAAACGTAATAACGACCCAACACGCGCGGCACGTGATAGACTGGGTAAATAAGCAGCGAAAAACCGATAACGCTTATTACGTAAAATTCCGACTAATACGATTATCAGTGTATAACCCAAGCGGAATAACGAAACCCCAATATACACTGTGAATAGTCGTACGACGACCTCAACTCTTACGCCCACTTTTTAAGCGAAACGCAGCGATTATTACTGTAAAGGCGAATAATCGAAGCGTGAAACGCGACTCTCAACCTTACGATATGGACGCTGCATCGAAAGGTCCGCGTAAGGCTGAGCGTGGACTGTCTTTCATCGTTTGTTGTCCCATTTCGTTTGCCTAGATCAAAACACCTGCCCTCACCCTCTTTCCGCGCGAGGTGGGAAACATGCTGGTCTTATTATATTATTTTTCCGGAATGTCCGATTCGATCCGTCCCTAATTAAGCGCGCTATTCCACTCGACTTACATCGGACGTTTAATCGATAATCGGCCTACGGATTAACTCTACGGACTCCAGATTATGCACTCGCTCAAACTAGCGGCTATCGTCCCGATCACGATTGCGTCGCTTTTGTTTATTTTCATCTGCCTGTACGTGGGATTCAATGTCCTGCGCTGGTCGCCCATTTGCAGCGGTGACGTAGCGAGTGGCGCGGCAAGAGGCTATTTGGAGTGCTATATCGACAAGTCGAAATACTGGTAACCCGTCATGAAAAGCCGTCTGCTCGCAGCGTTAATCATCCTCGCCGCAGGCTCACACGCCGCATTCGCAACAACAACAGTAAAGCGCCCGCGCGAAACGCCGGATAACCGACAGCGCGTGATCGCCGAAATTAAACAGGCGCAGTGCGCGTTATACGGGCGCCAGTGTCCGCACAGACTATCTTTGCGGCGTGAACGCGACCGATAATACAACCCGTACCGGGCGTTCTCGCGTGCGCCCGGTACGCCGCAGCGCGAGTCATGATCCGTCTCCAATCGCCCAATCGCCGTGTTTCAGGCGGCGATGTGAAAAAGCCGCGTTACTTTCGGGTTCCTCAGAGCCTCCCGTCAGTCTCGCGGCTTTTCATTTCTACGGTTCAAACTGCGCAGCTAATCCCTCAGTTCGAACAGGAATTCTCGTTCGCCGCATCTGATCGTCA
The DNA here is from genome assembly GCF_014384845.1 of Caballeronia sp. EK. NCBI lineage: Bacteria > Pseudomonadati > Pseudomonadota > Betaproteobacteria > Burkholderiales > Burkholderiaceae > Caballeronia > Caballeronia sp. EK. Next base: position 242,013 of record NZ_JACSUE010000008.1, on the reverse strand, counting down.
CCATCCCTTCGCAAACAACCTTCTCTCGCAGCTTCTCGATTCGTGACCCGGCCAGGTAGAGCTTCAGCGCCGTACACGCGGCACCGATCGAGCGATACGGCCTACGGACACCGTCTACCGTTGCATAAACGTGAATCGGCACAAAGGGCTTCGGCTCACCCTTATCGAGTAGGCTGGGGAGAGATTTTGCCTTTCCGTCCGCGCTGACCCATGTGCGTTTCATCCGCTGTACGCGCACGTCCTCTTCGTACTCGGGCGGCTCGATAGCGTGAAGCAGCGGCGTTAGCCATGAGGTTTCAATTGTGCTCATTTTCCGCGCCTCTCCAGTCGATAAGTCTCGCCCATAAATTCGAGCGTAATTCGCCCGCCGTTCTTCATTTGCCATTTGCAGGCGTTGTAAAGCGCAACACCTAAATCGAAGTGGCGGAATGCCTGTTGCGGCGATTGGAATTCGAACGACTCGCCGCCCACTGTCATAATCACCGGATCGATAGGCCACCGTTCCGCCTCGCGCGCCGCCTTCCGTGCCGCCTCCCGTGCTCTAGCGGCTTCCTTCGCTGCCTGTTTGGCTTCCCACGCGACCTGCAAGGCCTCCCGTAGCGCCTCGATTCGGGCGCGCCGTTCCGCTTTTTCTAGCGCCTTCTCTGCGTCCCGTGCCGCGCGCCACTCGGCATGCCGCTCCACATTCGTTTTCGATTGGGCCTGTTGCGCGGCGTATTCCTCGCGCTTTCGCTTTCTCTCTGCGCGGCTTGCGTCCCGTCGCGCGATTACTTCCGGACTGTCCCTATAAACGTGCACCTTAGTCCGCGAAGGGTCATAGCGATATTTGCTGACTTTCACCCCGACAGTGTCCATTTAGATAATCCTCCCGGCTATTAGTTTATCGCGGAAGTTATTTAAAAGACTCGCGCTGATCACTGATGCATACACTAAAACCGCCGTTCCGAAATGCTCAGGGAAGGCGTAATTCGCGGCCATCAAGAAGATTGGGTGATTGTGAATACCGAGTCGAGACATTTGAACAGGCTCCGATTTAAAAGTTAAACAACGTTTCTTTAATCGAAGTTTAACTGCCTTTAATACGCCTTAAAACAATCGGACATTAAACGAGTGTGCAAGCCGCGATATTTCGTTTATTTAATGTCCGATTGTAGCCATCGACCGGTGAACAGGCTTAAACTCGAATTAACGATAAGCGCCCACCCAGCGTATATAGGAAACCGCGATGCAAACTCACCCCGCTAGAACTCCCGGCACCGCGCTTAAAGACCTGCTTGAAAAGAACCAACTCAAGCAAAGCGAAGCCGCAAAGAAACTCGAAATCTCCGAAGCATTATTGAGCCTTATGATTAAAGACAAAGCACGAATCACTACCGATATGGCCGTCAAAATCGAGCGCGTTATTGGCGGTTCTGCGGACCAGCTTGTCTATCCGCAATTGGTCGCGGATTTGGCGAAGGCGCGGGAGGCAGCATGAAACTCGTAGTCAACACAGGCCGTCCTTCAGGCCTTCTGGAAGTGATCGACACAGCGGCGCTTTATACGGCCGCAGAGTTGGTCATGCTCCACGGCAAGGACGCTCACGCATTGATGTTCGCCCAAGTCCGCGAAATCAAGTCCAGCCCGCAGACATACTTCCTGCCGCGCGGCGAGATGTCGAACGCGGATATTGAATGGCCGTTCAAGAATGATCGTAAGGCGCTGGAGAAGCGCGAGAAATTTCTGGAACGGCACCGCGCATTGCTCACGTCTTACTGCGTTCTCCGGGCGGAAGGCTACATGCCGCAGGTCGCTTACCTCGCCACGTTCGCATGCGGCAAGGATACGGAACTGAACGCAGCGGCCATCGACCGCGCATTCGCCGGGTGCAAGTTCCTGGAGGCTTCGAAGTTCGTCACGGCGGAAGTAGGGCGGCTAGTCGCGAATCCGACCATGATCGCGAAGTCCGCACGGGAGATCATCGCGTGGATCGACACGCAGCTTAAGTTCACCTCGAATCGCGCGGACCTGAGCACGCTGTACGAATCGCGCGGCAAGTTGGGTTTCATTGCCGACCAGCACGACAAGAAGTAGTCACCTTACCAACAGGAGCAAAACAAATGAATCGTGGCGGACACACCAACCTCAGCGGCGCGCCGGTCGATAGCTTCGTACCGATCATCGACCACAAGCTGAACAATCCGGACAGCGAGCGCACGCTGATCGAAGCGATGGAAGTCGCTCTGAACAACCCGGCCTTCGAGAAGCGCTGGGGCGACCTTCTGCGCGCGAAGCATCCGGCACTCGCGAAGGCTCACGAGAACATGAAGGCGGGCAATCGCCTGAACGGTCGCACGCCCGGAGTCATGGACGCAGCGGTCAGCGGCGAAATCATCGGCCACCCCGCAGCGAACGCGCCGAAGGCCGCTATGACCGCCAGCCGCAAGACGCGCACCGTGTCGATGGACGGCAACTTCGTTCCGAAGGGCTTCGAGCAAACCCCGTTCGATAACGCGGGACTCGCAGTGGCGCAGGGCGAGCAGCAACGCGCTACCGATCCGCGCACGGTCGCAGGCATGGCGGGCGACACGAATATCGACGGCCTTATGACCAAGCTCGCGGGCACGATGGACGCAATTTTCGCGGGCATCCGCGCTCGCGGCGGCATTCCGCGCACCGGAGTAAGTGTTCAGCGGCGCGGCGTTACCGTGAAGGGTATTCGGGCGGCGGACTCCGCAGCGACCGCTAAGGCCAAGCTCAAGCAAGCGATGGACGCAGCAGAAGCACAAGCGAAAGCGACCGGCGCGGAAATGGCTCCGATTCCGACACGTTGGGACGCGCGGCTGGGCCAGTACGTTCTCGCTGACTAAAGGAGTCAGACGTCATGGCGATCAGCGCGGCAGGAATCTATAGGATCACTAATCTTGTGAACGGGAAGTCGTACACGGGAAGCGGGAAGAAAGTGGAGCGGCGGCTTGCCGATCACAAGCAAGGCACGAACAGTAACGTTCACCTTCAAAACGCAATCCGAAAGTACGGAATTGAAAACTTCGCGTTCGATCAGATCATTTCCGTTCTCGATCCTGCTGCGCTGCTTGAGTACGAACAGGCGGCGATCGACTCAGTTCCGGTTGAGATGCGTTACAACATTTCACCGACTGCTGGAAGTTGCCTTGGCGCCACGTGGACGCACTCTGAAGAGTCGCGCGCCAACTACTCTGCCGCTGCCTTGCTTCGCGCGGCTGATCCGAAATGGCGTGAGGGGATTGTCGAAATGTCGCGTGCTAGGTCGGCGAAACCCGAATACCGGGCGAAGGCTGACGAAGCTATGCGAGTGAAGGCGGATGACGCTGATCACCGGAAGCGACTCAGCGAACGAGCCAAGGCGTACGTCAGTGACCCGTCTATGGCCGCGCGCGTGACGGTCAACGGTTGCAGAGTCGTTTTCGATGGCATCGCCTCAGAGTTCAGATCGGTTTGGGCGGCGTTCTTGGCGCTTGGATTGCCGACTCAAAGTCAGAGCGTCCACATTCGCTTTCGACGGAAACTTAAGCTGTCTGGCAAGGAAGTTTTTGAGCACGAAGGTAAGCAGTACTTGTTTGAACTTACGCAGTAAATTCAATCTCAATTATCAAGGAGTACGAAAATCATGACTGAAGATGGAAAAGTAGAAACGTTGAAAGAGTACAAAGAGTGGCTTGTCCGCGAAACTCGCATGGTCGCAGCGTTTTATGAGAATTGCGTCAAGAGTTTCGAGGCGGCTGAGGACTGGCTGGCCTTCAATTTGGAGGTCAACAAGACGTACAACGGCTTGACCCTCATCGGCCCGGATCACATCCTGAAAATGCTGATCCACCAGCGATTCGATAAGCAAGCGATCATCGAGCCTGACACAGATCAAGAACGCGCGACGATTGAAGTCGATTGCATGAAGATGTTTCTCGAACGCTTGTCCAAAGAGTTGGCCGAATCGATCAAGGCCGTGACCAAGGTCGCAGCCCAATAACATTGAACCTCTTCCGCGCAATCTTCTACGCACTAGTGGCGATGAAAGTGGTGTACGACTGGACGCACGACAAAGCAGATGGTCACTACGAACTTCATCGCCGCAACGCCTACGTGCCTGTTTTGATTGCGCGGCCTAGTTGTTCTCATAAACATAGAAGTACGAACGGATTGGAGTGAATGGAAATGAACGAACGCAAAACTAACTTCCTCGATTTGGCTGTCACTGGTGACGTGAATCCGCTGGAAGTGGCGGATTGGATCAACATCAATCTTCGCAAGAACTTCGATTGCGACATGCATGTGGTGCTTAGCCAGTCGAACGATAAAGCCAACTCGGCAGAACCCAAGCCCCTCGTCGCAGCGGCACAAGACCCGCAAGTGATCACGTATGACGTCATGCCGTCCGACGACCCGGCCATCATCGGCGCGGATATCGTTTCGACCATCGACCTGTTGCTGAAGGACATGTCGCAGAATCCGCGCGCCGTGCACCTCAACATTTTCATCCCTCCGGTTACGAAGGTCTAATCATGGCGGGCCTCAAGAATCGCCTTCTGCGCGTTGCGTTCGATTTGTCGCCTGCGCCTAGCACCGGCCAGTTCACCAATCCTTTCGCGCCTAACGCGAGCGGCACGAACGTCATCCTTAACGAAACGTTCGATCTGCGCGTGCGTGTAACGAAGGCGTGCCTCGCCCTCCAGTCGCAAGCGATCATCGAAGTCACGAACTTGCCCGCCGCGTTCCGCCAGCAGCTTATGTCGCAGTTCAGCGCGTGGAATCAGAATCAGCGACTGGTGAACGGCGTACAGCAACCGTACATCGACGTGTACATCGCGGCAGGGTACGAGTGGGTGGACGACAACGGGCAGACCCAGAACAATCTCGGCCAGATTTTCCATGGTCAAGTAGCGATGTGCGATCAAGTTGGCGTGCCGCCAAACCTCGCTGTTCGAATCGTTTGTTACACAAAGCAAGTCAATAAGACGCGTTTCGTTGTTACCGATCCTCCATATCAGCAGTCGTTCAGGCAGTTCGTGTTATGGGCGGGCAATGAGATGGGCTTCGATAACGAGCACATCATCTGTGACACGTCGCAGGACAACCAGATCATCACCAACATGTTCCGCTCGCGGTCCTCGGTCGCATCACTCCTGCCCCGCATTCAGGACCAGTACAACCCGAACGTCGCGGCGTTCATTGATGATGATTTCCTGTACGTCAAGGACTTGACCAAGATCATCAATAAGGACGATGTAATCACACTCAACGAGTTCATCGGACCGCCCAACTGGACTGAATGGGGTGTGGAGGGAACCGTTTTCGTTGACCCGGCCATCCGCCTCGCTGTCGCGGCGAAATTCGAGTCCATTTTGAATCCCAGTATGAACGGCGTTTTCATTGTCCTTCAACTTCAGTACTGGCTGGCGAGTCGAAGGGGTCCGTTTTACGTGACCGTGAACGGATCGCCGCCCGCTACCGATTAATCTTTTCACCTTAACGATTAGGAGTGCATGGAAATGGAAGAGCAAGCAAATTTCGACACGAAGGTTATCGAACTGGAGAACCCCGCGCGCCGCGTTGAGATCGCCCGTTGGAGCGCGTTACAAGGCTGGGATATGCGCGCGGCTGCGATCGATTACGCGGTGACGGACGTACGTGACCGGAAGATGGACTTCACGATGGAAGTCCTTCGCGACGCGACCGTGGACGGGAAGCCGCTCGATAGTCGGGAGGCGGTGGACGCGCTACTTGTGCGGTGGCAAGACTTGAAGCGCGTTTTCGATGAAGTCCTCGCGTTCAACGACGTTGATATTGAGGTCAAGGAATACGTCTCAGCCGAAGTCTCAGCGATGGGCGTGAAGATGGCTATCGCGATGGGGATGCACTTCGAACAAATGGCCGTACTCGGCAAGATTGCGGCAGAAGGAGATAAAGCATAATGTCGAACCTCGACCAATTCACGATCAACTACAAGATCGACGTTCAAGCCGCAATCGCGCGCCTCAACCAGCTTGCCGCAGCTACCGCCAAGACGACCAAAGGCGTAACTGACGTTCAAAAGAGTATGGGCGAGTTCGCTTCCAGCGCGACCAGCGAATTATCCCGACTCGTGCCGCAGCTGAATGAAGTCGCGATGGCTATGCGCGCGGTTGGCGGTAGTTTCTCGGCAGCGGGAGTCGCGGCTGCGGCCTTCGCTGCGGCGACCCGTACCGCGTTTGCGGCGCGTGATCTAATAAACTCGCAGCGCGTAGAGGCACGCGAGGGCGGGATCGGCGGGCTGCGGCTCTACGACATGCAGCGCAAGCTCACGAAGGGCGGCAACGTATCGAGCGGGCAGGTGTCGGAGTTCTTCAAGCAATCGCAGAACGTCCTGAACGATTACAAGGCTTCGAACGGAACTAGCCGCGCCGCCACGCTGCTCGGGTTGGCGGGAGTGAGGCCCGGTATCAATACGTCCAGCTTGGATTTCAACTCCATGCTCGCCACAGCGTTCTCGCGGATGGACGAATCGAAGGCTTTGGCGCTCGGCGATCAACTCGGGTTCAACAAGGATATCGTGAAGAACATGCGCGACCTTGGCCCGGACTTTAAGAGAAGTTCGCTCACGGATGAGGACGTAAAGGCGTACGAGGAAGCATCCAAGAACACGGCTGACCTGAACGACAAGATCGCACAGTTCAACAACGAAATGTCCAAGCTGGCCGTGACGCTGGGCGGCGAATTCCTTCCGCACCTTACGTCCTTCGTGGACGCGATCACGCGCACGTTCGCACGCACGCCGGATCAAATCGATCAGCAGAAGTTCAACGAGATTCGCGATGCGAAGTTCAGAGAACTGCAAGGCGCTCGCGGCCTGTCGTCCATCTTCCATACCGGCGAGGATCAGAAGGCCGCAGAGGATTTCGCCAAGCAGCAGATGGCCGCGCAGAAAGCGAACACGGACGCGCAGACAAAGACCGTGGATAAGGCGCTCGAACAGAGCGACAAGGACAACGCCGCGCAACAGGATTTCGCCGCGAAGCTCCAACAGATCGTTGCCGCCTTCTCGACTTCCGTGAACGCCTTCAGCGGAGTTACGGACGAGCGTCACGCGTGGGCGATTTGGGCGGGTGAAGCGGGCAGAGCGGGTTTCGGCAGCGGGAAGCCTGCGAGCCTCTTCAATAGCTCCGGGAAGATCACGTATGACGATAATCGCGCGGCAGCGAATATCGCGGGAACGAGCCAGTACGACCAGATCATCAAGGACGCGCACGCCAAGTTTCCGAATGTGCCTGAAGATTTGATTCGCGGCGTTATCTCTGTAGAGTCGCGCTTCAACCCGAAGGCCAAGAGCGAGAAGAACGCGCAAGGCCTCATGCAGATCATTCCCGATAACTTCAAAGCACTCGGCATAACCGATCCGAACGACCCGACGCAAAACATCATGGGCGGTACGCAGCTTTTGTCTGCGCTCATAAAGCAGTCGAATGGTGACGTTGAACTAGCGCTTAAACGCTATCACGGAGGCTTCGATCAGTCACAGTGGGGCATTCGCACGAACTCCTATCCGGCGAAGGTTTTGGGCGCTGCGGCGATGAGCGGGCCGCGTGCTACGGCCTTTAATCCGGACGCGCGCAGTCCCGTTACCTTCTCGGGCGGAAACCTTACCGCGCCCACCGGACACGGCGGCTACTCGTGGAAGCAGGCACGGCTGGGCGGTGAAAAACAGCGCCTCGCGGCTGGACTCGGCGTAACGGACCCGCAGCAAGTCATCCAAGGCGACTACAAGGCCTCAGACGCGCAAGTGGTCATGGGGAACGATTACCTGTCCCTGCTTCAAGATCGCCGCAGCGTTCTCGCGGGATTGAACGCGCCCGGTCTGGACCCTGCGTCGCGCTACGGTCTGGAAAAGAAGTCTGCTGATATCGACATCGCGCTGCGCAACATGCAGGAGAACGCCGCGCAGGTGATCGCGGGAGGACAGGCGGGCGAGCGCGAGCTAACGATGGGGCAGAACGTTCAGATCACGAACAACTTCAATATCGAAGGCGGAGCGCACGACCCTATGGAACTGGCGCGAGCTATCGACCAGCACCTTCAGCCGATTTTCCACTCGGTCGCAAACAGCAACGCAGATGGGCGCAAACAATAACGGGAGGCGATCCAGATCATGGCGCGTGAAAGGTTTGAATTTGTGAGGTGCGGCGTTCACTATCGCACACAGGAGTTTTCCGCTACGGAAGGGCTGGCAATCACGTCTCACGACGCGAAGAAAGGCGGGCCGGTCCAGCCGCATCATTGGCTGCGACTCACCGAAGTCCAGACGCCGGAAGGCGAGTGGGTTTCGTTGTCTCAGCCGCGCAACATCGATGCTTATGTGAAGGCGATTCCTGCGGCCGTCGCGCCCCACATCGCTCTGGCGGAAGTGATCGATGCCGTTCGCGGATACAACTTCGATTTCCTAGACACTTGGAAGCCGGTTCCGGTGCCTACGCGCTTCGTTACGGACCTCACGCCGCGCAAGCATGAAGGCGTCCACCCGATTCTCTCGCGGCTGGAAGGCGAGCACCTAGCGTCGCGCCGCGACCTGCAAGAGTTCTACTCCTTGCGTGACGCGTTCGGAATGTTCGATGCGAGTTGTCTTCGTGCGGTCAACGCCGCGCTGGCGGCTGAGAAGGCTGAACTGGAGGCTAAGAGGAAGGCGAAGGGCGGCTAGTTGCGCACCGATATTCGCCGCGCTCCGGGACCGTAGGACGGTTCTAGGCGCGGCGAATCTGCCGAAAAATGCCAGTTACACCTGCCCTTGGGCTGGCGGGGTGACAGGCGCTTGGGGCGGAGGTGTCACGCCGGTAAGCCAAATCGGAAACGACTTCTTGCCTTCCGACAAGTCGTTGAAGAACTCCGTGACGCCGGTCTGCCTAGCATCCCTGTAGGCCCAACCGAGCGGAGAATAGCCGCCCTTGAACAGTTCGAGTGCCGGAATGTCGAACTTCAGTACAGCGGCCATCTCAAAGAGCAATTCAGCCAACCGCCTTTCCTTAGTCTCCCGCCAAGCATCATCTTCGGGCGTCCGCGTATCGTTCAAGTGCGCCAGATACGACTTCCACGCGGCCACTACCTTATCGCATCCGTAGAAATCGACTTCGATCACATTCAGAGCGTTCACGTGGTCATTCGAGATTCCGATTTTTCTTGTAGCCATGAGCGTTCGAAACACCCATAGGCGGCGGTTGTACTTCTGAGCTCGGTTGTCCCGCGCAAATGTGATGAGCAGGGCGGCGATAGGCCCGAAGAAAGTTGCGAGTACAACAGCCCATGTATCGACCGTCATGGCGGTTCCTCAGAGGGTTAAGAATCGCCGCAGATTGTACCGATTCGCACGATCGAAAAGGTGCGACAAGCTACGTTACCGCCGCGAGTGGGAGGGGCTAGACCGCGCAGTAACGCGCCGGTTATAGTCGCGACTCCGCTGCTGCGGAAAAATCGCGGAAAAGCTGAGAAATCGGGGAAAGGTACTGCTGGCTGCTGAAGTCCGAATGCTTCCGGGCTTCCGCCGCAGAATCAGAGACTTAGAATGAGTTGGTGCCCAGGGCCGGAATCGAACCGGCACGCCTTGCGGCGGGGGATTTTGAGTCCCCTGCGTCTACCAATTTCACCACCTGGGCCTTGATCGACTCGTACCGCAACACACCGCAGCAACAAGCCAATCGAGTCGGCGATTATGACCGAAAACACCGCCGCCGGCAAGCAGCAACGGCGGCGTTTTCGCAAGCTCGGAATTTACTGGGCGAGATACGTGAACGCGCCGTTCCTGATCACGCCCATCACGCTCGCGCGCTGATCCAGGCCGACGTGATCCGTCGCGCTCGTATTCACGACGCCGTTCGGCACGACGAGCTCATACGCGTGCTCCAGTTCTGAGCGCAGCGCCACGCGAAACTCCTTCGTGCCCGGTTTGCCGGACTTGAGCGCGCGCGCGACGGCGTCCTGCAGACGCGGATAGACGCCCGCCGCATCGCCCGCGAATTGCGTGACCGTGCCCTTGCCGTACTTGTCCTCGTAGGCGTTCACGAACGCGAGCGCGGCCTTTTTCGACGGATGATCCGCCGGCAGCGTCCGGGCGACGACGACCGGTTGCGTCGGGAACAGCGTGCCTTCCACGTCCTTGCCGCCGAGCTTGATGAACTCGGGCGTCGCGATGCCGTGCGTCTGGTAGATCGCGCCCTTGTAGCCGCGCTCGACGAGCGTGCGTTGCGGCAGCACCGTCGGCGTGCCCGCGCCCGCGATCAGCACCGCGTCCGGCTTCGCGGCCATCAGCTTGAGAATCTGGCCGGTGACGCTCGCATCGGTACGGTTGAAGCGCTCGCTCGCGACAATCCTGATATGGCGCAGATCGGCGAACTTGGTGAACTCGTTGAGCCAGCTATCGCCGTAGCTGTCGGCGAAACCGATGAAACCGACCGTCTTCACGCCGTGATTGGCCATGTAGCGCGTCATCACGTCGGCCATCGCGCGGTCGGTCTGCGCCATCTTGAATGCCCACACCTTCTTGCCTTCCTGCGGCTCCACGACCGACGCCGAGCCGATCAGCGTGATCATCGGCGTTTCGGATTCGGCGACGGGATCGAGCGCGGCAAGCGCGGCGGGCGTGATGTTCGGCCCGACGATCACATCGACATGATCCTCGCTGATGAGCTTGCGGATGTTGCGCACGGCCGCGCCCGGGTCCGAGCCGTCGTCGAGGATGATGTATTCCGCGTTCTGCCCGGCGATGGTTTTCGGCCACATCAGCATCGCATTCTTGCTGGTGATGCCGATCGCGGCGGCGGGGCCGGTGCTCGACAGGTCGATGCCGACCTTCAGTTGCGCGTGCGCGGCCGCGGCGATTACAGACAAGGCAACGCCGGCAGCGAGCCGGCGCGTGAACTTCGACAGCGTCATCGGAAAGGTCTCCAGGGGAAGGGAATTTTTTGAGGCAGCGTGCGCTGCCATTTTATTCAGAGCTCGTAGCTCTCGTGCTCGCCGGTAAGCGCCTGCTCGATCAGCTTGCGGTTCAGCGACGGCGACAGCAGCTCGACGAGCGTATACACATAGCTGCGCAGATACGCGCCCTGCTTGAGCGCAAGACGCGTCACGTTCGTGCCGAACAGATGGCCGACCGGCATCGCGCGCAGATGTTTGTCGCGCTCCGGATTGAACGCGATATCCGCCAGAATCCCGACGCCGAGCCCCAGTTCGACGTAAGTCTTGATCACGTCCGCATCGATGGCCTCGAGCACGACGTCCGGCGTCAGATTGCGCCGGGCGAACGCCTGATTGATTTTCGTGCGCCCGGCGAACGACGCCTCGTAGGTGATGATCGGGTATTGCGCGAGATCGTCGAGCGTGAGCGTCTTGCGTTCGAGCAGCGGATGATCCGGCAGCATGACGGCGAGGTGCTGCCACTGAAAGCAGGGCAGCGACACCAGTTCCTTATAGTTGGCGATCGCCTCGGTGGCGATGGCGATATCCGCCTGATCGTGGATCACCATCTCGGCGACTTGCGTCGGGCTGCCCTGCAGGATCGAAAGGTGGACCTTCGGAAAGCGCTTCTTGAACTCCGCGATCGCGGCCGGCAGCGAATAGCGCGCCTGCGTGTGCGTGGCGGCGATGACGAGATTGCCCTGATCCTGCGCCGCGTAATCCTTACCGACGCGCTTCAGACTTTCCACTTCCTGCAATATTTTCTCGACCGACGCGAGGATGATGCGCCCTGGCTCCGTCAGCGATCTCACGCGCTTGCCGTGCCGCGTGAAGATTTCGACGCCCAGCTCGTCCTCCAGCTCGATGATCGCCTTCGAGACGCCCGGCTGTGATGTATACAGCGCCTTCGCGGCTTCCGTCAGGTTGAAGTTCTGCCGGACGGCCTCGCGCACGAAGCGGAACTGGTGCAGATTCATATATAACTCAGCCGCATATCAAAGTAATTTTTCAGTCGTTTGCAATATATAGCAGGTTCTTTACTATCAGTCCAATTTTTCCAATATCCATATCTCTATCTGTCATAAGCAAATGAGCGTTTCGTCTGAACGACGCTCGCGACAGGGACTCAATGGATATTCGATGGATGAGACGCGCGACGTAACCTAGGACGCCGCGCCTTGACAAGAACTTGGGGCCCCCGAATGTACCAATACGATCAGATCGACCAACGCATCGTCGACGAACGTGTCGCGCAGTACGCTGACCAGGTCCGCCGCCGGCTGTCGGGCGAATTGACCGAAGAGGAATTCCGTCCGCTGCGTCTGCAAAACGGCCTGTACATGCAGCGTCACGCGTACATGCACCGCATCGCGATTCCGTATGGCAACCTGCGCAGCGACCAGCTCCGCATGCTCGGCACGATCGCGCGCGAGCACGACCGCGGCTACGGTCACTTTTCGACGCGCACCAACATCCAGTTCAACTGGGTCGAGCTCGAAGAGACGCCGGAAATCCTGCGCAAGCTCGCTTCGGTGCAGATGCACGCGATCCAGACCTCGGGCAATTGCATTCGCAATATCACCGCCGACCAGTTCGCCGGCGTCGCGCCCGACGAGCAGGTCGATCCGCGTCCGTGGTCGGAAATCCTGCGTCAGTGGTCGACGTTCCATCCGGAATTCGCATGGCTGCCGCGCAAGTTCAAGATCGCGGTGAACGGCTCGGCGGAAGACCGCGCGGCCGTGCAGATCCACGATCTCGGCGTGTATCTGAAGAAGAACGCGCAGGGCGAAGTCGTGATGGACATTCTCGCGGGCGGCGGTCTCGGCCGCACGCCGATCGTCGGCGCGATCATCAAGCGCGATCTGCCGTGGCAACACCTGATCACCTACTGCGAAGCCGTGCTGCGTGTGTACAACCGCTACGGCCGTCGCGACAACATGTACAAGGCGCGCATCAAGATTCTCGTGAAGGCGCTGTCGGCGGAGAAGTTCTCGAAGCAGGTCGAGGAAGAGTGGCAGCATCTGAAGGACGGCCCGTCGACGATCACGCAGGAAGAAGTCGATCGCGTGTCGAAGTTCTTCGCGCCGCCGGTCTACGAAAAGCTCGCGGACACGGATGCCTCGTACGAAAAGCATCTGATCGAAAGCAAGCCGTTCGCGCGCTGGGTCGAGCGTAACGTCCGTCCGCACAAGGTGCCGGGCTATGCGGCGGTGACGCTGTCGCTGAAGCAGCGGCATATCGCGCCGGGCGACGCCACCGACAAGCAGATGGACGACGTCGCCGCGCTCGCCGACGAGTTCTCGTTCGGCGAAATCCGCGTGTCGCACGAGCAGAATTTGATTCTCGCGAACGTGAAGAAGCGCGACCTGCACACTGTTTGGGAACGCGCGAAGGCGCTCGGTTTCGCGACGGCGAACATCGGCCTTCTGACGGACATCATCGCGTGCCCGGGTGGCGACTTCTGCTCGCTCGCGAACGCGAAGTCGATCCCGATCGCGCTCGCCATTCAGGACCGTTTCAACGATCTCGACTACGTGCACGATCTCGGCGACCTGTCGCTGAACATTTCGGGCTGCATCAACGCGTGCGGTCATCACCACGTCGGCAACATCGGCATTCTGGGCGTCGATAAGGACGGCTCGGAGTGGTATCAGTTGACGCTCGGCGGCGAGCAGAGCTCGGGCGCGACCGGCGCGCATCTCGGCAAGGTGATCGGCCCGTCGTTCTCGGCCGAAGAGATGCCCGACGTGATCTCGCAAGTGATCGATACCTTCGTCGACAACCGCATGGAAGGCGAGCGCTTCATCGAGACGTTCGGCCGCATCGGCATGGCGCCGTTCAAGGAGCGCGTGTACGCATCGCGCCAGGCTCACGCTTAAGGATTTGCAAATGACGTTGATCATCAAGAACCGCGCCGTAGTCGAAGACGATTTCACCGTCGTGCGTGCCGCCGAAGACGGCGCGCTGCCCGCTGTCGATGCATTGCCCGCCGGCAAGATCATCGTGCCGTTCGTGCTGTGGAAAGAGCACAAGTCGGCGATCGTCGCGTCGCGCGCGAAGGAAGACATCGGCGTGTGGCTCGCGCCGGATGACGAACTCGCGGACCTCGCGCCGGACTTCGGCCAGCTTTCCGTGATCGCGGTCGACTTCCCGGTGTTCCGCGATGGCCGCGGCTTCTCCATCGGCCGCCTGTTGCGCGAGCGTTACCAGTGGACGGGCGAGCTGCGCGCGATCGGCGACGTGCTGCGCGATCAGGTGCTGTTCCATTCGCGTTGCGGCTTCGATGCGTTCGCGGTGCGCGCGGACAAGGACATCAACGACGCGCTCAACGCGTTCAACGAATTCACCGAGCTGTACCAGGGCGCGACCGACAATCTCGAACCGCTGTTCCGCCGTCGCGCGGCGCTCGTCGCAGCTCTCGGAGCCTGATGCATGACCCCTGAATTGCAAGCCAAGGTTGAACGCCTGGACGCGCTGCTCGATTCGATCGCGGCGCGCCATCAGAGCGTCAAGCTAGCCAGCAGCCTCGCCGCCGAAGACATGGTGCTCACGCACGCCATTCTTTCGCGCGGCGTGAAGATCGGCATCTTCTCGTTGAACACGGGCCGCCTGCACGCGGAAACGCTCGGCATGCTCGACACCGTGAAGGCGCGCTACGGCTACGACATCGAGCAGTTTCATCCGCAGCAGGACGCGGTCGATGCCTACGTGCGCGATCACGGCCTGAACGCGTTCTACGAAAGCATTGATTTGCGCAAGAGCTGCTGCCATATCCGTAAGGTCGGGCCGCTCAATCGCGCGCTGTCGGATGTGTCCGCGTGGGTGACGGGCCAGCGTCGCGAGCAATCGGTGACGCGCGCCGAGCTGCACGAGGAAGAGCAAGACGCCCCGCGCGGCATCGCGAAGTTCAATCCGCTCGCGGACTGGAACGAAACCGACGTGTGGGATTACCTGAAAGCCTTCGATGTCCCGGTGAATCCGCTGCATGCGCGCGGCTATCCGAGCATCGGTTGCGAGCCCTGCACGCGCGCCGTGCGCCCCGGCGAAGACAGCCGGGCGGGCCGCTGGTGGTGGGAATCGCGCGACACGAAGGAATGCGGCCTGCACATCACGAACATCAAGATCGTCGAAGAAGCTCCGAGCTCGGCGATCTAAGGCGCACAAGACGCCGCATCAAACCCTGTCATTGAACGCATCGTCGCTTTGGAAATCGCATGACGCTGCATAAAAAAGGATCGACGAACATGAGCACGACGCTCGACTCAACCGTCACCGCACCGATCGCCAACAAGGCGACCCGCATGGATCACCTGGATTGGCTCGAAGCCGAGTCGATCCACATCATTCGCGAACTCGTCGCGGAATGCAGCAAGCCCGCGCTCCTGTTCTCGGGCGGCAAGGATTCGGTCGTCGTGCTGCATCTCGCGCTCAAGGCGTTCGGTCTCGGCGCGGGCCGCGCGACCCAGTTGCCGTTCCCGCTGGTGCATATCGACACGGGTCACAACTTCCAGGAAGTGATCGACTTCCGCGACGCCCGCGCGGCGGAAATCGGCGCGGAACTGGTTGTCGGCCATGTGGAAGATTCGATCAAGAAGGGCACCGTGCGCCTGCGTCGCGAGACCGATTCGCGCAATGCCGCGCAAGCGGTGACGCTGCTCGAAACCATCGAGGAATACGGCTACACGGCGATGATCGGCGGTGCGCGCCGCGATGAAGAGAAGGCGCGCGCGAAGGAGCGCATCTTCTCGTTCCGCGACGAATTCGGCCAGTGGGACCCGAAGGCGCAGCGCCCGGAACTGTGGAGCATCTACAACGCGCGTCTGCATGCGGGCGAGCATCTGCGTGTGTTCCCGATCTCGAACTGGACCGAGCTCGACGTGTGGCAATACATCGCCCGCGAGAAGCTCGAACTGCCGTCGATCTACTACGCGCATGACCGCGAGATCATCCGCCGCAACGGTTTGCTCGTGCCGCTCACGCCGCTCACGCCGCTGCGCGAGGGCGAAACGTCGGAAGTGGCGCAAGTGCGTTTTCGGACCGTCGGCGACATCAGCTGCACGTGCCCGGTCGCGAGCGACGCCGACGATGTCGAGAAGATCATCGCCGAAACGGCCGTGACGGAAATCACGGAGCGCGGCGCGACGCGCATGGACGACCAGGCGTCCGAAGCCGCGATGGAACAGCGCAAGAAACAAGGTTATTTCTAAGCCACACGCCCCAAGGAACGAAGAATCATGAGTATTTATCAAGCTGAAGACCTGGGCGTGTTGCGCTTCATCACGGCGGGCAGTGTCGACGACGGCAAGAGCACGCTGATCGGCCGTCTGCTGTACGACAGCAAGGCTGTGCTGTCGGACCAGTTGTCGGCGATCTCGCGTGCGAAGAACAAGCGCACCGTGGGCGACGAAATCGATCTGTCTCTGCTGACGGACGGCCTCGAAGCCGAGCGCGAGCAGGGCATCACCATCGACGTCGCGTATCGCTATTTCGCTACCGCCAAGCGCAAGTTCATCATCGCCGACACGCCGGGCCACGAGCAGTACACGCGCAACATGGTGACGGGTGCATCGACGGCGCATGCCGCGATCATTCTCGTCGATGCCACGCGCGTCACGTTCGAGAACGGCGTCGCGCAACTGCTGCCGCAGACGAAGCGCCACAGCGCGATCGTCAAGCTGCTCGGCCTGCAGCACGCGATCGTCGCGATCAACAAGATGGATCTGGTCGATTACAGCGAAGCGCGTTTCAACGAAATCCGCGATGCGTATGTCACGCTCGCGCATCAGCTCGGTCTGTCGAACGTGCGCTTCGTGCCGGTGTCGGCGCTGAAGGGCGACAACATCGTGACGGCGAGCGAGCGCATGCCGTGGTATGCGGGCGAGCCGCTGCTCGATCTGCTCGAGTCGCTGCCGGTCGCGCAGCCGAACGATCAGGCCCTGCGTTTCCCGGTGCAGTGGGTCGCGCGCCAGGACGGCTCGCAGGCCGACGATTTCCGCGGCTACATGGGCCGCGTCGAGGCGGGCGAAGTGCGCGTCGGCGATTCGATCCTCGTGCTGCCGGCCAATCGTGAAGCGAGCGTCGCCGAGATCATCGCGCCGGTGCCGGGCGGCGTCGCGCCGGTGGATCGCGCTTTCGCGGGCCAGACGGTGACGATTCGCCTGACGGAAGATGTCGATGTTTCGCGCGGCGATACGTTCGTGCCGGCATCGCAGAAGGTCGAGCCGACCAGGAAGCTCGAAGCGGACATTTGCTGGTTCGACGAAGAGCCGCTCTCGCCGCAGCGCAAGTATTTGCTGAAGCAGACGACCAACACGGTGTTCGCGCGCATCGGCGCCGTGAAGCAGGTGCTGGATGTGCATACGCTGTCGCATTCGGTCGATCGCACCACGCTCGCGATGAACGATATCGGCCGCGTGGCGCTCACGCTGCAGAAGCCGATCGTCGCGGACGAGTACGATACGCATCAGGGCACCGGCGCGTTCGTGTTGATCGACGAGGCGACGCATCACACTGTCGCGGCCGGTATGATTCGTGCCATTGCTGGCTAATATCGACGGACAAGCGTATGGGTAAGGTCTATCTGATCGGAGCGGGGCCGGGCGCGGCGGATCTCATCACCGTGCGCGGCATGCGCCTGCTCGAACAGGCGGATGTCGTGTTGCACGACGCGCTCGTAGAACCGGCGATGCTCGACTACGCGCCGAATGCGAAGAAGATTGCCGTCGGCAAGCGTTGCGGACAGCGTTCGACGGCCCAGCATTTCATCAACAAGCAGATCGTCGATGCGGCGCTGGAGCATGGCGTCGTCGTGCGTCTGAAGGGCGGCGATCCGATGCTCTTCGGCCGCGCCGACGAGGAAATGCGCGCGCTCGAAGCGGCGGGCATCGCGTTCGAAGTGGTGCCGGGCATCACGGCGGCGCTTGCGAGCGCCGCGACGCTCAAGCGCTCACTGACCCTGCGGGGCGTGGCGCGCAGCGTCGCGCTGGCGACCCATTCGCGCGCCGCCGACAGCGATGAAATCCGCGAGCAGGCAAAGGCGGATTCGCTCGTGTTCTACATGGGCCGCGACAGTGCGCCGGATATCGCGCAGCAGCTTATCGATGCGGGCCGTCCGGGCTCGACGCCGGTCGCGATCGTCGAAGCGTGCAGCACGCCGCGCGAACGCACGCTGACGTTGACGCTGGCGCGCATGGCGCTGGGTGAGGCGCAGGAATGGCTGGACCCGTCGCAGCCGAGTTTGCTGATGATCGGCGAGGCGTTTCGCGAGCGGGCAGCGGCCAAGCCGAAGGTGCATCTGAAGGGGATGCAGGCGGCGGCGTGATGCTGGTTCGACTGGCGGACAAACGAAAAAGCGCACCGGAGACGGTGCGCTTTTTCGTTTCCGGACCTCGTGATTCAAAAGTCTACGAGCCTGATCTTCTTCTTTTTTGAATTGGCCGCCAGAACGGTATCGAGCGTCGCGATGGTCTTTGCCTTGCAGTCCAGTGCGGTAGCGAGATGAAGCGCGTCTCCCGCACGGAGCCCAGTCGATGCGTCGAGCGTGAGAACGGCTGCGTGGTGGAACACTGGCGGCTCGATCGGCGTGAGTTGCAGATCGCTTGCGCACATTCGTTCGAAGCTGCGCCACGCAAAAGCGGATTGATCTTCGGTCATCTGACCGCTTCGCCGCTTGATGCCGAGCGCACTGGCAAACTCGGTGACGCACCACGCCCCGGAAATCAGTTCGTCCCTGACGGATGCGTACCAGTTCGAAACGGCGGCGGTCATGCGTTCGTGGACGCATAACGCGACCAGAACGCTCGTATCGACGTAAATCATCAGTAGCGCGCGCCTCTGCGGAGTTCGTCGATGACGGAATCGGTCATCGGCATGGCGTCCCGTGATTCGGCCAATTCCTCCGCGAACGCGCGACGGTCCCATTTGGCGGCACGAAGGCAGATTCCGCCGTCCACCGTGAGGTTGACCTGCACCTGATCACCCTCGGAAAGGCCGGTGTGGCGCAGATAGTCGGCGGGGATGCGCACTGCGAGGCTATTGCCCCATTTGGAGATGAGCAGGTTCATGCGAAACTCGATCGGATATACGAAAAGGTATATCCGAGTATATGCTTTTCGAGTCGCGTGGCGCCACTCGGCCGAACGGCCAACGCTGAACTACCGACCGACCTGCCGCAAACAATACTGCGCCACCGCATCGAGCACCGCATCATCCTCTCCGACTGCCGTCGCACAGGAAATCTCGACATCCGGATGCGCCGCGCGGCACTTCTCGACGATCTCCGGCAAATCCTTCCTCACATGCCCGCCCTGCCCGAAGAACACGGGCACGACCGTGATCGCATCGCAGCCATCGGCGGCAAACTGGGCGACCGCCGCAGGTAAATCGGGCGACATCAATTCGAGAAACGCCAGTGAAACCGGCCCGCCGCGCAAGCCGCGCAGCTTCACGGCAAGGCGCTCGAACGGCTCGGCCCAGCGCGAATCGCGCGCGCCGTGACCAAACAGGATGATGCCGTGCGTCTTCATCGCGCGCTCCTCGGAAGAAACGTCAGTGTCGCTCCACCCACTTCAGGCCCACCAGCCCGATCACGAGATAGGCGAGGGCGGGCGCCGCCGCGGTGATCGGCGCGGGCCACGTGTTCAGATTGCCGATATGCGAGAACAGCGTGTTGACGAGCTGAAAGCTCATCCCGATCATGATGCCGCCGAACACCTTCATGCCGACCACGCCCGCACGCGTATGCAGATACGCGAACGGCAGCGAAAGAATCAGCATCACGAACACCGCGAACGGATAGAGAATCTTGCGCCAGAACGCGATCTGATACCGCTGCGTGTCCTGATGATTTTCCGTCAGATGCTGGATATAGCGGAACAGGTTGAACATCGACATCCGATCCGGCGACACCAGCAGGACCGACAGAATCTGCGGCGTCAGCTCCGAGCGCAACGAATATTCGGGCAGCGTGCTCTGCGTCGCACGATAGACCGGATTCAACGCGTCGCCGGGGTTCGCCGCTTGCGGGGGCGCGTCGTTCAGTTGCGTGTCCGTCACGCCCGTGAGCTTCCAGTGGCCCGGTGGCTCATACACGCCGCTCTTCGCGATGCGCACGTTCGTCAGACGGAACTTCGAGTCGAATTCGTAGATGCGCACGTTGGCGATGGTCGTGTCGGGATTCAGCGTGCCGACGTTGACGAAGCGCGTGACTTGCTCGCCGTTCTCCTTGGCCGTCAACGTGTCCTTCACCCACACGCCCGACTGAAAATTCGACGACACTGACGACCCGAGCGCCTCCAGCCGCACGCGCTCGGACAGCTGGTCCGTGTAAGGCCCGACTACTTCGCCGATCAGATACGTGATGAGCACCATCGGAACGCCGATCTTCAGCAGAGAACGCAGCGCGGCGCCGGTCGAGAGCCCCGACACGCGGAAGATCGTGAACTCCGAAGCCGCCGCCATCTGCGCGAACACGTAGATGGCCGAAATGAGCGCGGCGACGGGGATGATCTCGTAGAAGCGCGAAGGCGTCTGGAGCGCGACGCGCAGCACCGCGAGCGTGAACTTGTAATTGCCGTGCCCGACCGTGTTCAGTTCGTTGATCAGGTCGAAGAAGAAGAACAGGCCCGAGAACGCAAACAGGATGAAGATGAACGCGAGATAGATCTGGCGCGCGAAATATCGTTCGTAGATGCGCATCGCGTCAGGCCCCCTTCGACAGCGACGGGAGCTTGAAGAGCGGCCGGTTGCGAATCCGCAGCCAGAAGATGAACGCGACGAGCGCGCCGACCACGATATGCAGTCCGACGAGACCCAAGCCGAACGACAGCTTGCCCTGTTCGATCCACGACTGCACGACGTTCAGCAGATTCGAATAGGTGAGGTAGATCAGCACGGCCATCACGAGATTGATCGTGCGGCTGCGACGCGGGTTCTGATACGAAAGTGGAATGGCGAGCAACATCAGATTGATGGCGATGAGGGGCAGACCCACGCGCCACGCGAACTCCGCGAGATTTTCCTGAGTAGGATTGGCGAGCAGGTCCGGCGTGGAGATGCCCGTCGTGGTCGGTGTATTCACGAACTGGTGACTCATTATCTTCACACCGTATCGCTCGAACTCCATGATGCGGAAGTTCGGCTGGCCCGGCTCGCCGTCGTACCGGCGGCCGTTGTCGAGCACGATGAAGCGGTCGCCATCGGGGCGCGTTTCGGTATGACCGTTCTTCGAGACGATCACGTTGACCTTGCCGCCTTCCGTGCTCGTGACGAACACGTTCTCGACGTGCCCCTGATCCGGCGACATCTTCTCGATGAAGAACACGCGATGGCTCGACGGCGATTCGCGGAACTGTCCCGGCGCGAGCAGCGACACTTCATCGCGCTGCTGGAAGCGCTGCTTGATGAGCTTGCTCTGCTGGTTCGACCACGGCCATCCGACGAACGCGAAGAACATGATGAGGATGATGATCGGCGTGGAGAACACGGCGATCGGCTTGATGAGCTGCGTCTGACTGACGCCCGACGCGAGCCACACGACCATTTCCGAGTCGCGATACCAGCGCGTGAGCACGAAGAGAATGGAGACGAACAGCGTCACGATCAGCATGACCGCGAGATAGCCGATGACGGTGAGCCCGATCAGCACGACGACGTCTTTCGGGTCGATCTGACCTTGCGCCGCGAAGCCGACGATGCGGATCATCATCGTCGTGAGCATGATCGTGAGCAGCACCATGAACACGGCGCCGGCCGTGTACGCGAGTTCGCGCTGCAGGGAGCGTTCGAAGATCATTGAATTTTTGCTTGGAGCCGGCGGCGATGCGGAAATCCTGCACGCATCTCGTGGCTTACGGGAAGGGTATTCGCTTACCCTCACGCCGCCCGCCTGTGACCGCCGCGGAAAAAATAGCGGATAATTGCGGCTTTCATCCTTCAGCCAAGATTTTATCCGAGGATAAGCGCGATGGACTTTAGCATAAAAGCCTGTGATTGGAGCAAGGGCGAGGCAAATGGTTTCCTTACCGGGAAGTCGGATGTTATCGTGCTCGGCATCTTCGAAGCGCAGACGCTCACGGGCGCCGCGCGCGACATGGACGTCGCCACCAAAGGCCTGATTTCGCGCGTCGTGAAAGCCGGCGACATGAGCGGCCGCGCGGGCACGACCCTGATGGTGCCGGAAGTCACGGGCATCGGCGCGTCGCGGGTGCTGCTCGTCGGTCTCGGCAAGCAGGACGCCTTCAATCAGAAAGCCTATGGCGAAGCCGTGCGCGCCGCGTGGCGCGTGGTGCTCGGCTCGAAGATCGGTCAGGCGACCTTCACGCTTGCGCAACTGCCGATCCAGGAACGCACCGGCGACTGGGCCGTGCGCGCCGCGATCCTCGCCCTGCGCGAGCTGACCTACAAGTTCACGCAGATGAAGAGCAAGCCCGACAACGGCGCGCGCTCGCTCAAGAAGATCGTGTTCAGCATCGATTCCGCCGATGAAAAAGCGGCCAAGGTCGCGGTGAAGCAGGGCGTCGCGATCGCGAACGGCATGGACCTCACGCGCGATCTCGGCAATCTGCCGCCGAACGTCTGCACGCCGACCTATCTCGGCCAGACCGCGAAGAAGCTCGGCCGCGATTTCAAGCTGAAGGTCGAAGTGCTCGGCCAGAAGCAGATCGAAGCGCTCAACATGGGCTCGTTCCTGTCGGTCGCGAAGGGCTCGGTCGAGCCGCCGCAGTTCATCGTCATGCATTACCAGGGCGCGGGTGCGGCCGCGAAGGGCAAGAACGCGCCGGTCGTGCTGGTGGGCAAGGGCATCACGTTCGATTCGGGCGGCATCTCGATCAAGCCGGGCGAGGCGATGGACGAGATGAAATACGACATGTGCGGCGCGGGCTCCGTGTTCGGCACGATGCGCGCGGTCGCCGAGATGGGCCTCAAGCTCAACGTGATCGGCGTGATTCCGACCTGCGAGAACATGCCCGCGGGCAACGCGGTGAAGCCGGGCGACATCATCACGGCGATGAACGGCACGACCATCGAAGTGCTCAACACCGACGCCGAAGGCCGCCTCATTTTGTGCGACGCGCTCACCTACGCGGAGCGCTTCAAGCCCGCCGCCGTGGTCGATATCGCGACGTTGACGGGCGCGTGCATCATCGCGCTGGGGCATCACAACACGGGCCTCTTCTCGAAGGACGATGCGCTCGCGGGCGAACTGCTCGACGCGTCGCGCGAGGCGGTCGATCCGGCGTGGCGTCTGCCGCTCGACGACGAGTATCAGGATCAGCTCAAGTCGAATTTCGCGGATGTCGCGAACATTGGCGGACGTCCGGCGGGCAGCGTGACGGCGGCGTGCTTCCTGTCGCGCTTCGCGACGGCTTATCCGTGGGCGCACCTCGATATCGCCGGAACCGCGTGGAAGAGCGGCGCCGCGAAGGGCGCGACGGGCCGTCCCGTGCCGCTGCTCTCGCAGTTCCTGATCGATCGCGCCGGCGCCTGAAGCAGGCATGACGCGCATCGACTTTCATACGAATGTCGGCGATCCGCTCGCGTACGCCTGCCGCCTCGCGCGCAAGGCGTACCTGAGCGGCAAGCCGCTCGTCGTGCTCGCCGAACCGCAGCGCCTCGCCGCGTTCGACGAGCAGTTGTGGACTTTCCAGCCGCTCGAATTCGTGCCGCACTGCATGGCGAAGAGTCCGCTCGCGGAGGACACGCCCGTCGTGCTCACGTCGAATCTGGACGAAGCGCCGCATCATCAGGTGCTCGTGAATCTGGGCGCGCCAGTGCCCGCGCAGTTCGCGCGCTTCGAACGGCTCGTGGAGATCGTCGGCAGCGAGGGCGATGAACTCGCCGCGGGCCGCGAGCGTTATCGGTTCTATCGCGATCGCGGCTATGTCATCGAGACGCACAATCAGGGCGGTTAGCCGCACAGAGGCCGCGTCCGCGCTGCACTAAGCTCTGCTCACACATGGCGCTTCGCGTGAGACCCGAGTCAGCACGGATGCGCACACGCTGGCCGACAGGAGACCTTTGAATATGACCGACAAGCCCGAATCCTTCGATTCGTCCATCCCCGTTCTGACCGATGTCGTCGTGCCCGGCAAGCCGGAATATGCACGCGCGCCTTCCGCCGATGAGGCCGCGATCGAATACGACGCACAGCGCATCGCGGAGCAGTTGCGCGGCCGCTTCACGAGCTTTCTGACGGGCGACGCCCGCGCGCTGATCGAAGACCGTTGCCGCGAAGTGCTGCGGGAGCAATCGACGCAGCTCGTGTCCGCGATCACGCGCGAAGTCGCGATGGCGCTCGAAGGACGGATGAGCGAATGGGTGCGCGACGCGGTTGAGAACGAACTGCGGCGGCAGCGCGGCGAATGAGCGCGTTTCGTACAGCATGAAGAAGGGGCGCACGCGCGCCCCTTTTTTCTATCCGCGTCGCAACGGATTTATCCCGTCACCGCGCCCTTGTTAGCCGGCTGCGCGAGCGCCGCGAACTTCGCCAGCACGCCGCGCGTGTACTTCGGCGCGGGCTGCTTCCACGCGGCGCGGCGTCGCGCGAGTTCCGCATCGTCCACGTTCAGTTGCAAGAGCAGCTTGTGCGCGTCGATGGTGATCGAATCGCCTTCGTGCACGAGCGCGATCGTGCCGCCCGCGTACGCTTCCGGCGCGACATGGCCGACCACCATGCCCCACGTGCCGCCCGAGAAGCGCCCGTCGGTGATGAAGCCGACCGATTCGCCCAGCCCCTTGCCGATGATCGCCGATGTCGGCGCGAGCATCTCCGGCATGCCCGGGCCGCCGACCGGGCCGAGATAGCGCAGCACGAGAATATCGCCGGGCTTGATCTTGTCGGCGAGGATGGCGTCCATCGCGCTTTGCTCGTCCTCGAACACGCGCGCGGGGCCGGTGATGACCGGATTCTTCAGGCCGGTGATCTTCGCGACCGCGCCGTCTTCCGCGAGATTGCCGCGCAGGATCGCCAGGTGCCCTTCCTTGTAAAGCGCCTGCTCGATCGGGAAGATGACCTTCTGATCCGCACGCGGTTTGCTCGGCACGTCCTTCAGTTCTTCCGCGATCGTGCGCCCGGTGATCGTCATGCAGTCGCCGTGCAGAAGGCCCGCATCGAGCAGGATCCTGAGCACTTGCGGGATGCCGCCGGCCTTGTGCAGATCGGTGGCGACGTACTGGCCCGACGGCTTCAGATCGCAGATCACCGGCACTTTCTTGCGCATGCGCTCGAAGTCGTCGATGCTCCATTCCACTTCCGCCGCATGCGCGATCGCCAAAAAGTGCAGCACGGCGTTGGTCGAGCCGCCCGTCGCCATGATGAGCGCGACCGCGTTTTCGATCGATTTCTTCGTGATGATGTCGCGCGGCTTCAGGTCCTTCTTCACCGCCTCGACGAGCACGCGCGCCGACTCCGCGGCGGAATCGACCTTCTCCTGATCCGGATTCGCCATCGTCGACGAATACATCAGCGACATGCCGAGCGCCTCGAACGACGAGCTCATCGTGTTGGCCGTGTACATGCCGCCGCACGATCCGGTCGACGGGCACGCGTTCTTCTCGACGCCCTTGAAATCCTCTTCCGACATCCGGCCCGCCGTGAATTCGCCGACCGCCTCGAACGACGACACGATCGTCAGATCGCGGCCCTTCCAGTTGCCGGGGCGGATCGTGCCGCCGTACACGTAGATCGACGGCACGTTCATGCGCGCCATGCCGATCATGCCGCCCGGCATGTTCTTGTCGCAACCGCCGATCACGACGACGCCGTCCATCCACTGGCCCTGCACCGCGGTCTCGACACAGTCCGCGATCACTTCGCGCGACACGAGCGAGTACTTCATGCCTTCGGTGCCCATCGACATGCCGTCGGAGATCGTCGGCGTGCCGAAAATCTGCGGATTCGCGTCGGACTTTCTGATCGCTTCGATGGCCGCGTCCGCCAAGCGCTGCAGGCCGGCGTTGCACGGCGTGATGGTCGAATGCCCGTTCGCGACGCCGATCATCGGCTTGTCGAAGTCTTCCTCCTTGTAGCCGAGCGCGTAATACATCGAACGATTGGGCGAGCGCGCGACGCCCTGGGTGATGTGCTTCGAGCGGCGATTGAAGGCCATGATGTGCTCCTTGAGGGGATGTTTTTGCTCTAGTGCAGCAAGAATGCAACTCCCGCGATGTGTCTGTCCAATATATTATTCAAGGCTTATTAGGTCGCAAAAAATATCAATGGAGCAGAGAAATCCGCCCATCGAGTTGCGTCTGTTGCGCTACTTCGTGACGGTCGCCGAAGAGATGCACTTCGGCCGCGCCGCCGCGCGTCTCGCGATGACACAGCCGCCGCTCTCGCAAGCGATCCGCGCGCTCGAAGAGGCGCTCGGCGTCGCGCTTTTCGTGCGCACGAAACGGACCGTCGAGCTGACGCCCGTCGGCAAGGATCTGCTGCCGGAGGTGCGCCGCCTGCTCGCATCCGCCGATACGCTGCGTCCGCTCGCGCAGTCGCTCGCGCGCGGCGAAGCCGGCGTGCTGTCGCTCGCGTTCGTCTCCACCGCCGATTACGGCCTGTTGCCGGCGCTGCTGCGCGATTTCGGCGCGCGCTATCCCGGCGTGCGGCTGCAACTGACCGAGGCGACGAGCGACGTGCAGATCGAGGAACTCGTCGCCGGGCGCATCGACGCGGGCCTCGTGATTCCGCCGCTGCCGCCGCGCCATGCCACGTCGCTGTCGTATGTGGCGGTGGCGCGCGAGCCGCTCGTCATCGCGATGTCCGCCGATGCCGCGCTACAACTGGGGCAGGGCGCCGACGAATGGGCCGACACCCCCGTCGATCTGCACGATCTCGCCGCCGCGCCGCTCGTCGTCTTTCCGAGGCGTCTCGCGCCGGGTTTGTATGACATCATCATGGGCTGCTACGGCGCGGCCGGCCTCACGCCGCGTATCGGGCAGGAGGCGATCCAAATGCAGACCATCGTGAGCCTCGTGTCCGCCGGGATGGGCGTCGCGCTCGTGCCGCATTCGCTGCGTCATCTGCGGCGCACGGGCGTCGTGTATCGTACTCTGCGGCCGCTGAACGCGTCGGCGATGCTCGTCGAAACCGGCCTCGTGTGGCGCGCGGCGGAAGTGAGCCCGGTGCTCGCCGGATTCATCGAGATCGTCCGTTCGCGGGCCGAAAGCGCGGGTTCTGTATGATTCGCCCTTGTAGTTCGCTCTAGCTCCCACATCAGAATGCTCATACATCCCAATTTCGATCCCATCGCGATTCATCTCGGACCGCTCGCCGTGCGCTGGTACGGCCTCATGTATCTGGTGGCGTTTGTATCGGCCATCGTCATCGGCCGCCTGCGTCTGCGCCTGCCTTACGTGGCCGCGCAAGGCTGGACCGTGAAAGACATCGACGACATGCTGTTTTACGGCGTGCTCGGCACGATTCTCGGCGGGCGCATCGGCTACGTGGTCTTCTATAAGGCAAGCTATTACGCGGCGCATCCGCTCGATATCTTCAAGGTCTGGGAAGGCGGGATGTCGTTCCACGGCGGCTTTCTCGGCGTGACGCTCGCGATGGTGCTGTTCGCGTATCACCGCAAGCGCACCTGGCTGCAGGTGACGGATTTCGTCGCGCCGATGGTGCCGCTCGGCCTCGCGGCGGGGCGTCTCGGCAACTTCATCAACGGCGAGCTGTGGGGCCGCGTGACGGACCCGAACGCGCCGTGGGCGATGCTCTTTCAGAGCTCGACGAACGACGACGCCATCTGGCTCGCTAAAAATCCGCAACTCGACGCGCAATACCATCTCACCGAAATCTTCCAGCGCTATCACATGCTGCCGCGTCATCCGTCGCAGTTGTACGAGATCGCGCTCGAAGGGCTCGTGCTGTTCGTCGTGATCTGGACGTTTTCGCGCAAGCAGCGTCCTGTCGGCGCGATTTCGGCGCTGTTTCTGATCGGCTATGGACTGGCGCGCTTTACCGTGGAATTCGCGCGTGAGCCGGACGACTATCTCGGCCTTCTCGCGCTCGGCCTCTCGATGGGCCAATGGCTCTCGCTGCCGATGATCATCGCCGGCGTGCTGATGATGGTGTGGGCGTACAAGCGCAATCTGCGCCTGCCGCCCGAATCGGCGAAAGCCTGAGCAATGCGGGGCGCGCGCCCCGCATCGATTCAACGCCCCATTTGCACGGAACCGGACACGTCGACGGTCACCGTCGTCGTGCCGGCTTCCATCGCGATCGGCGCGGCCATCTTCGCATCGGCGCTCATCGCGCGCGATTGCATCATCATGACCGGACGCGGCTGCACGCCGCTGTGTCCGACGTTCACTTCCCGAATCGTGAAATTGCTGTAGCCGAAGCCTTGCGCGGCGGTTTGCGCCTGCTTGCGGAAGGAATCGATGGCCTGCGTGACGAGCTTCTGCTCGGCCGCGCGCTGCGATTCGGGCGACAGCGAGAACCCGACGCTGCCCACCTGCATCGACGAACTCATCTTGCCCGCGAGCTTCGACGCCGCCGCGAAGTCGTGCGATTCGAGCACGACCTCCGTGCGGCCTCGCCACGCGGAGATCTTGCCGTCGCGATCGGTGGATGGATACACGGTGAACGAGCCGCTCTTCGCGGTCACGCCATCGACGCCCTTGGCTTCGCGCAATGCGGCCTCGGCGCGCTGATTGAGCGTAGCGGTGAGCGACGAGGGATCGGCCGCTTCCTGCTCGTAGAAGAGCGTGATGTTGACGACATCCTGCGGCACCTGCGCGCTCGCCTGCGCCGAAAGAGAAAGCACGCCCGAAGGTTGCGGCTGGGTAATCACCGTCTGCGCGGCGGCCGTTTGGGAAAGGGTGAACGCTGCGCCCGACATCGCGAGGAGCGCGAGTGCGGCAGCGGTTTTCTTGTTGATCATCGAAGGACTCCGAACGCGGGATATCGCGTGATTCGCGACGGGATTTAGTCGCGGCCTTCGTGTCGTAAGTTCCTTGTTAGACGAGTTGTTCGGTAATAAAGCGCCACTGCGCTTCGGTCACCGGCGTGATCGACAGGCGATTGCCGCGCGCGAGCACCTGCATGTCAGCGAGCGCCTCGTGTTCACGCAATGCGGCGAGCGGAATCAGCGGGGTCTTCTTCACGAACTTGACATCGACAAGGATCCAGCGCGGCGTTTCCTGCGTGGACTTGGGATCGTAGTAATCGCTCTTCGGATCGAACTGCGTGGGATCGGGATACGCCGTCGAGCACACTTTCGCGATGCCCGCGATACCCGGCTCGGGACAGCTCGAATGATAGAAGAGCACGCCGTCGCCGATCTGCATCTGATCGCGCATGAAGTTGCGCGCCTGATAGTTGCGCACGCCGGTCCACGGCAAGGTTTTTTTCGGCGCGTGCGCGAGGTGATCGATGCTCGCTTCGTCCGGTTCGGACTTCATCAGCCAGTAGCGCATGATTGTTCGTTATGCGGAATCGACGATGCAAATGAAAACGGCACCGGAAAAACCGATGCCGTTCTTAAGATGGGTCCCCGCCACGGCCGCTAGGCCGGCATCCTGAACCTGGGTTCAAGATTGGTCGCGGTAAGCAACACTTCGGGTACATCGGACTAGCGACGCGCGCGCCCGTGCTGCAAGGTTCCGCAACCGTGCCAATGTGACATTGGTTCAAGGAATATATGACCTTGGCGCACCAGGCAGGGAAACGTCACTCTACACCAATCGTTTGCCTTTCGCAGCCCCGCCGCAGTTTCTTTTTTCGATTGACATTGCGCGCCGATTGCCTCGACGCACAGACATCTCACTGCACTTCGTATTGCGCGATGACGGCGCCGAGCTGCTCGTTCATCGAATGCATCGTGCGACGGATTTCCTCGGCAGGGAAGGCCTCGCCGTGACGCACGCTGTCCTGCAACTTAAGCAATTCCGACGCCAGCGAAAGCGCTGCCATCACCGCGATGCGATCCGTGCCGCGCACGTTGCTTGCATTGCGCACCTTGTTCATCTCGGCATCGACGCGCGCGACCGCTTCGCGCAATGCGCCTTCCGTTTCCGGCGAGCACGCGAGGCGATACGGCTGCCCGAGAATGGAGACTTCGATCTGCGTAGTCGTCATGCCTTCTCTCCTTGATGATGCTCGCCGTGCAATTCCGCTTCATGTGCTTCGCGGGAATCGGCTTCGAGGAGATCGAGTTGATTGTCGGCTTCGTCATGCTGCCCGGATTTCGCGCGCGGCAGCTTTTCGAGAATCGCGTTGAGGCGCACTTGCGCGTCGTCGATTTTCGCGGAGAGCGAATCGCGTTCGGATTGCAGCGTGTCGCGCTCTTCACGCACTTGCGCAAGCTCGGCCTGCACGTTCGCATAGTCGGCGCGCAGTTGTTCGAGTTGGTCTTGCAGCGCCTGGCGCGCCTGATTGTGGCGCTCGCTGATCTGGATCAGCCGGCCGATATTTCCTGACAGTGATTCGAGTTCGTTGAGCATGTGCTGCGTCCTCTAAAGACCTCGCATTTTAGCGCGGTTCAACGGAGCTTCCGATAATTGTCTCGTTTCGAGACGTAACAACATGCGATCTTGCGCTTAATCCTTCGAATCAAGCGCATGTCGACATGCATTCGTGTGCAGAAAACGCGAGCGCTGTTGATGGCTCGTGATGACAGGCCGGCCGATTCTCGTTCGATTCGTCATGTGCCGCGCCCAACTGTCCGCGCCGTTTTCTTGACGGCCCCAACACGCGCTCCTACACTTGCCGCACTTTTTGGTGCTCGCATTCGCGGATCTCGCGGATGCAGTCAAACGGGAAACAGGGAGCGAAGTCTCCGAAGTCCGACCGGGACCAACCTGGGACGAGCCAACCTGTGCTGCCCCCGCAACGGTAAGCGACCGCAACGCAAGTTGCAAGTCGTCTCATGCGCGTTTTTGCAGCGCGAGCGTGTGGATTTTCATCACACCGGGTTCATCGCTCGAATCGACTGCAAGAAACGTGTCGACGCCACTGCGCACGATGCGCGGGAAGGCGAGACGATTTATCGCCAGCCCGGATACCGGCCAGAGTTCGACGCATCGGCGCTGATCGCGCGGTGCGTTCGTCGCGCATCGTCCTCGCGGGGAGCGGGGTCGCGCTCACGCGAAACGGACACTTCATTCATGGTATTGCCACAGGCCGCCCTCAAAAACGGCCGCTCTCGTCATGGCGCGCTCGTTGCCGCGTTCATCGGTTCGCCGCTCGCCGGCGCCGCACATGCTGCCGATGACGCCTCGCAAACGCTTGCCCCTGTCGTCGTCACCGCGACGCGCGCGCCGCAGCCGCTCGCCGAATCGATCCCGCAGACATCGGTGTTCGATGAACAGGATATCGCCGACGCCAACGCCGACGATGCACTCGGCCTCATCGCGCTCGCGCCCGGCGTGCAGATCACGCGCAACGGCGGACCGGGCGCGACTTCGGGGCTCTACATACGCGGCGCGGCGTCGTCGCAGTCGCTCGTTTTGATCGATGGCGTGCGCGTCGAATCGGCGTCGCTCGGCGCGGCGCAGCTATCGCAACTGATGCTCGATCAGATCGGGCGCGTCGAAGTCGTGAACGGCAATGTGTCGGCGTTGTACGGCTCGAATGCGATCGGCGGCGTCGTGCAGATCTTCACGAAGGAAGGCGAGCCGCATCCGCCGCGCTTCAACTTCGAGGCCGAGTACGGCAGCTATCACACGCAGCGTCAATCGGCGGGCGTGAAGGGCGCGCTCGACAAGGACGGCCGCACGACCTTCAGCCTGAACGTTTCGCGCGAGAAAACCGACGGCTTTTCGTCGATCGATCCGAATATCGCGCCCGGCGCGAATCCGAACGCGAACGGCTATCTGAACGAGAGCGTCGCGGCGACGCTGCGCCACCAGTTCAGCGACAAGTGGGACGCGGGCGTGCGCTTCCTGCAATCGAACGGCATCAGCAGTTTCGACGATGCCTACGGCCTGCCGACCGATATCAACGAATCGCACGATCGCGTGCGCTCGGCGTCGGTGTTCGCGAACGGCAGGATCACCGAAAACTGGACCACGCACTTCACGATCGCGCAGGGACAGGACCGCGCGAACATCGAGCAGAACGGCGTCTATACGAACCGCTTCAATTCGGAGAACCGGCAATACACGTGGCAGAACGACTTCAAAATAAGCGATGCGCACAAGCTGCTCTTCGGTTACGAGCATCTCGATCAGACGCTCGATTCCGATCAACTCAGCGCGCCCGATCGTCACGTGAATTCGGTGTTCGCGGGCTACGTGGGTCACATCGGCGCGAGCGAATTGCAGGCGAATCTGCGTCACGACCAGTATTCCGATTTCGGCGGCGCGAACAGCTACTATCTGGGCTACGCGTATAACTTCGATGCGCACTGGAAGGCGAGCGCGAGCTATGCGGCTTCGTTTCGCGCGCCGAGCTTTGACGATCTCTACTATCCGTTCAGCGGCAATCCGTCGATTCAGCCGGAGCGCAGCCATTCGGTCGAGGCGGCGTTGCAGTACGCATCGAATGCGCTGGGTGTCGCGCGCGTGACGCTGTTCCAGACGCGCTATTCGAATCTGATCGACTATGTGTCCGACGGCGGTTTCTACTATGTTGCGCAGAACGTCGGGCGCGCGAAGGTGCAGGGCATCGAAGGATCGTGGGCGGGACATGTCGGCGCAACCGATGTGCGCGCGGGGGTCACGTTCCAGAATCCCGTCGATGAGACGAATCACGAGGACCTGACGCGGCGCGCGCGGCGTTTCGCGACGCTCACGGCGCATCGCACGATCGGGCGCTGGCGTGTCGGCGGCGAGTGGATCGTGAGCGGGCAACGCAGCGACTACGATTCGACGCTCGCGGGGTATGGCATCGTGAATCTATCGGCGCGCTACGACATCTCGAAGTCGTGGTACGTCACGGCGCGCATCGACAATCTGTTCGACAAGGACTATGAACTTGCGTACTCGTACAACACGCCACGGCGCGGCGCGTACATCACGTTGGGCTGGCATCCGTCGTGAGCCACGCGCCTGAGCGGCTTGCGCGTCCGCACGCGATGAACGCGAGCCGTGCGGCCGCGATCTGGATCGCGCTCGGCGTCGCGACGTTCGTCGTGCTCGTGGCGTCGCTCATGACGGGCAGCGTGACATTGCCCGTATCGCGTGCGCTCGGCGCGCTCTTTCACGCGAACGCCGCGACGCCCGATATCGCCGATGAGATCGTGCTGACGCTACGTTTGCCGCGCGCGCTCGCGGGCTTCGCAACGGGTGCGCTGCTCGCGATGGCCGGCGCGCTGCTGCAAGTGCTGCTCAAGAATCCGCTCGCGGAACCGTATGTGCTCGGCGTGTCCGGCGGCGCGGCGACGTTCGCGCTTGCCGCGATGCTCGCATCGGTGCCGTGGTGGGGCGTCGATATCGCGGCGTGCGCGGGCGCGTTCGCATCGATCGTCGTCGTGCTCGGACTCGCGCGCAAGGAGCTTTGGCAAAGCGGACAGGATGCGTCGCCGAGACTCTTGCTGACGGGCGTCGTGATCGCATCGGGATGGGGCGCGCTGATCACGCTGATTCTGAGCATCGCGCCCGAGAACCGGCTGCGCGGCATGATCTTCTGGCTGACGGGCGATCTCAACGGCGCGGCGGCACCGTGGCCCGCGCTGATCGCGCTCGCTGTCGCGCTCGTCGCGATCGTCCCGGTCGCGCCGCAATTGAACGTGCTGCTGCGCGGCGATGCCACCGCGCGTGCGCTCGGCGTGCCGGTCGAACGGTTGCGCCTGCGGGTGTATCTCGTCGCATCGATCGCCGCGGCGGCTGCGGTGACGACGGCGGGGACCATCGGCTTCGTCGGGCTCGTCGTGCCGCATCTGCTGCGTCTCGCGTTCGGCAACGACCAGCGCATGCTCGTGCCCGCCGCCGCGCTCGCGGGCGGCCTCGCCGTGATGGCCGCCGATCTCGCCGCGCGCACCGTGATCGCGCCCGCGCAATTGCCCGTGGGCGTCGTGACGGCGTTGATCGGCGTGCCGATGTTTCTGTGGATGCTCCTGCGGAGACCGCGATGACCCTGCATCTCGATGCCATCGTGCTTCGCGCGGGCGCGCGCACGCTCATCGACGGTCTCACGCAGACGATCGCGGCGGGCGAAGTGTGGTGCATCGCCGGGCCGAACGGCGCGGGCAAGACGACGCTCATCAATGTGCTCGCCGGGCTCGCGAAAGCCGCATCGGGCCGCGTGTCGCTCGATGGCCGCGCGCTCGCATCGTGGCGCGCGGCGGACCTCGCACGTCGACGCGCATTGATGCCGCAAGCCGCGCACGACGCCTTCAGCGCGACCGTGCTCGACACCGTGCTGCTGAACCGCTTTCCGTATCTCACCGGCTGGGGCTGGGAGAGCGAAGACGACCGCAACGCGGCGCGCGCCGCGCTGGAAACGCTCGGCCTCGCGTCCTTCGCCGCGCGCGATGTGTTGACGCTTTCGGGCGGCGAACGCCAGCGCGTCGCACTGGCCGCCGTGCTGTGCCAGAACGCGCCGCTGCTGTTGCTCGACGAACCGCTTTCGCATCTCGACCTGCATCATCAGATCGACTGTCTGCACGCGTTGCGCGACGCCGCGGGCGAGCACAAGCGCACCGTAATCTTCTCGTGCCACGATCTGAATCTCGCGCGCCGTTTCGCGACGCACGCGCTCCTGCTCGACGGCCACGGCGGCGCGCACGCGGGCCTTGTCGCCGATGTCCTCACGCCTGAACGCGCGAGCGCGGCATTCGGCTATCCGCTCGCGCTGATCCGCGACGGCGAGCATGAAGCGCTCGTGCCTTCCATTCATCGCCCTTGAAGGAATTTCGATGTCCACGCTCAACGACATCCCGCTGCCCCGCGCACTCGACCGCGCGCTCGAAGCCGAACTGCGCCGCATCATCGACATGAAGACGAAACCGCCCGGCAGTCTCGGGCGGCTCGAATCGCTCGCGCTGCAAATGGGCCTGATCCAGCGCACGACGAAGCCGCGCATCGAACGTCCCGCGATGATCGTGTTCGCGGGCGATCACGGCATCGCGAAAGAGGGCGTGAGTTCGTTTCCGCAGGAAGTGACGGCGCAGATGGTCGCGAATTTTCTGACTGGCGGCGCGGCGATCAACGCGTTGTCGCGCTCGGTCGGCATGTCGCTGGAAGTCGTCGATGCGGGTGTGGCGACTCCGATTCCCATCGATCACGGATACGAACGTCTGTCGCTCGGACTCGGCACGCGCAACTTCGCGCGTGAGCCTGCGATGTCGCGCGAGACCGCGCTCGAAGGCATCGCGCGCGGCGCGGCGCGCGTGCGGCATCACGCGTCGCTCGGCACGAACGTGATCGGCTTCGGCGAGATGGGCATCGCGAATACGTCGGCGGCGGCGTGTCTGATGAGCCGTCTGTGCGACTTGCCAATCGACGAATGCGTCGGGCGCGGCACGGGCCTCGACGACCACGGCCTCGCGCACAAGCGCGATGTGCTCGGCCGCGCGCTCGCGCTGCATCGCGATGAAGGCGATGCGATCGACACGCTCGCGACCTTCGGCGGCTTCGAAATCGCGATGATCGCGGGCGCATATCTCGCCGCCGCATGCGAAGGCATGACGATTCTCGTCGATGGCTTCATCGCGACATCGGCGTTGCTGGTGGCCGCGAAGATCGCGCCCGAAGTGCTCGATTACTGCGTGTTCGCGCATGCGTCGAACGAAACGGGGCATCGGCGTATGCTCGCGCATTTCGATGCCGCGCCGCTGTTGGAGCTCGATCTCCGGCTCGGCGAAGGCACGGGCGCGGCGCTTGCATTGCCGATCCTGCGCGCGGCCGTCGCGTTCATCGACGAGATGGCGAGCTTCGAGTCGGCGGGTGTGTCGAACAAAGCCGATTGATGCGACCGCTCGACGAACTGCGCTACTTCTTCACCGCGCTCGGCTATTTCACGCGCGTGCCGGTGCCGCGCTGGGTCGGCTTCGAGCGCGAATATCTGAACGCGGCGGCGCGTTACTTTCCGCTCGTCGGCGCGATGGTCGGCGGCGTCGCGGCGCTCGTCTATCTCCTGGCGCTGCGCGTGTTTCCGGCGGGCGTCGCCGTGTTGCTTTCGATGGCCGCGACGCTCGTCATGACCGGCGCGTTCCATGAAGACGGACTCGCCGATTGCGTCGATGCGTTCGGCGGCGCGTACACGCGCGAGGATGCGCTGCGCATCATGCACGACTCGCGCATCGGTGCATTCGGCGCGATTGCGCTGGTGATCGCGATTGGGTTGAAGTGGCAGGCGCTCGCTGCGTTGCCGCCGCAACGCGTCGCGATGACGATGATCGCCGCGCACGCCGCGAGCCGCGCGTTCGCGATCAGCTATCTCGTCACGCTCGATTACGTGCGCGCTGAGGGCAAGGCCAAGCCGGTCGCGCAGCGCATGAGTCTTGCGTCGTTCGCGCTGGCGCTCGTGTTCGGCTTGCCGTGGCTCTTCGTGATCGACTGGAAGCTCGCGTGCTTCACGATCGGCGTGCTGATCGTTCTGCGGTTTTTGATCGGGCGATACTTCGTGCGTCGCATTGGCGGTTATACGGGCGATTGTCTGGGCTTCGCGCAGCAAGTGTTCGAAATCGCGATCTATCTCATTGGGCTCGCATGGATCTCGTCCTGATTCGACATCCGGAAGTCGCCATCGAAGCGGGCGTGTGCTATGGGCAGACCGATGTGCCCTTGCGGTGCGATGTGCGCGATCTCGCTGTCGCATTGACGGCGCGGATGAAGGCGTTGAACGTGCCCGAGTGTGTCGATGGATGGCACGCGAGCCCGCTTGTGCGATGCGCATCGCTGGCACGTGTCCTTTCCGCCGATGTGCATCTCGACGCGCGTCTTTCTGAAATGCACTTCGGCACGTGGGAAGGTCGCGCGTGGGATTCGATCGATCGCGGGCTTATCGATGCCTGGGCCGGTGATATCGAACATGCGCGCCCGCATGGCGGCGAGAGTTTGGCGCAGTTCGCGCAGCGCGTCGTTGCGTGGTTTGAGGCGACATGCGTCGGTCGGGGTGCTGTGCATGTCGTCGCTCATGCGGGTGTTATGCGGGTGCTTGCGGCGCATCTTCTCGGTATTTCTTATGAGAACGCGTTGCAATGGTCGATTGATTTTGGTGGGATCGGTTGGTTCAGGTGCGTGCGCGGGGAGTGGTTGCTGGTGCGGTGGAATGCTTAGGAGTTCGCCGGATCCCGTTTTCGTGTCGGTTTATTAGCACTGCCCCTCCCCGGGGCGGGGGTCACTTTCTTTGCTGCTGCAAAGAAAGTAACCAAAGAAAGCAGCTCGTCGAGGCCCGCGGTCACACGCACGTTGGCTATGCTTGCCAGCCGCCGGTGGCACTCGCCTAAGTGTCGCCCTCGAAGGACTTACCGGGCTTGGCTCGCGCACGGTCTGACGCGCTAGAAGTTTTAGCGCGCTGGTTCAGCACCAAATAGTTTCGGCACAGCGCTTCGCGCTGCCGTTGGGTATGCGAGGGAAACCATCGAAGAAGAAGCGTACGCACACCCGATTGACCCATCGGCCGCGAAGCGGGCTGGAGCTATTTGGTGCTGAACCTGTCCGTTGTGTGCTGCGATGTGTCAGACCGTGCGCGGTCCAAGCCCCGCGAGACCTTCGAGGGCACTCGCTACTGCCGGGCCATTAGGCCAATCGCCTGTGCCGCGGCCGGTGTGAAGTGCTTAGGCTGGGGATAGCTGCTTTCTTTGGTTACTTTCTTTGCAGCAGTGTATGGACCGGAGACATGGGTAACACCTGTTCCAGGACATGGGTAACACTTCGGACGAATGGTTCGTCCGGAGTAGATCATGACCTGGGATAGCAAAGACATCATGGAACTGCGGCTTGAATTCGTGGAGTTCGCCACCCGAGAAGGGGCCAATCGGCGCGCCTTGTGTCGCCAGTACGGCATCAGCGCGAAGACGGGGTACAAGTGGATCAGGCGCTTCGAGCAAGGCGACACCGCTTTGGCCGATCAGGGCCGACGGCCCTTGCATAGCCCCTCGCGTACCGCTGCCGAAGTGGAGGCGCGCGTGGTCGAACTGCGTCAAGCGCACCCCGCCTGGGGGGCGGCCAAGCTTGCCAGGCGCCTGAGCGATCTGGGTTGCGCTCAGACGCCTTCGCCGAGCACCGTGACGCGTATCCTGCATCGGCAAGGCTTGATCACCGCTGAGAGCAGCACCGAGGCCTTGCGATGGCAGCGCTTTGAACACGAGCATCCCAACGATCTGTGGCAGATGGATTTCAAGGGCTATATCGAACTCGACAGTGGACGACGTTGCTTGCCGTTCACGGTGCTTGACGATCATTCGCGCTTCGATCTGGCGCTCGATGCGTGTGGCAGCACGCCCACGCGGGTTGTGCGTGAGCACTTGCGCGCGGTGTTTCGCCGTTACGGGTTGCCGCTGCGCATCAATGCGGACAACGGTCCGCCATGGGGCAGCCCTGCGCGACCCGGACAACTGACTGCGCTGGCGATCTGGCTGATCCGCCTGGGCATCCGACCTTCGTACAGCCGGCCCGGGCATCCGCAGACCAACGGTAAAGACGAACGGTTTCATCGGACGCTGAAGGCGGAACTGCTCGCGGGTCGACACTTCAAGAGCCTGAAGAGTATCCAGCAAGCCTTCGATACGTGGCGCCAGATGTACAACCACGAGCGCCCGCATCAGGCGCTGGGCATGGCCACGCCGATCTCGCGCTATCAACCCAGCCCGCGAGCGTATCCGGAGCGTCTGCCGCCGATCGAGTACGGCGACGCAGACGTGGTGCTTCGCGTGGGCATCAACGGCGAGGTGCGCTTCAAGTCGCAATGCTTCAAGGTTTCAAGTGCGCTGGCTGAACTGCCCATCGCGTTGCGCGCCTGTAGCGAAACCGACGGCTGCTACGACGTGTACTTCGCTCATCATCGAATCGATACCATCAACTTGAAGGAGCGCGGCAAAAGGAGCTAAATGTGTTACCCATGTCCTGACACACCTGTTACCTATGTCTCCGGTCCATACACAGCAGCAAAGAAAGTGACCCCCGCCCCGGGGAGGGGCAGTGCTAATAAACCAACAACAAAACGGGATCCGGCGAAAACCCAGCTATTTCCCCCGCCGCCCGCGCGCAATTTCGAAATCGCGGCAAAGCACCGCAGCACCAATCGCGAGCCGAGGAGTCGGCCGACTGATGAGATCCCCATCGATGCCAAAGAGATTCCCCCGAGCGACCGCCGTCAACGATGTCCAGCGCTTCCATCGCTCAAGCGCAGGCAACCGGCGATCCGGTTTTGTCGCGCCGGGCGTCGCGGTGACGATCGCTTCCGGATTCGCTGCGAGCACGGCTTCGGTCGATATCGTCGGCACGCGCGGCTTTTCCGCCGCGAACACGTTCACGCCGCCGCACAGCCCGATCACTTCGTCGAAGACGTTGTCGCGATTGAGCGTCATCAGCGGATCGTCCCAGACCTGATAGAACACGCTCACGGGCGCCCGCGCCGCATAACGCGCGCGCAGTTGCGCGATATCGCGCCTGAACGCATCCGAACTCGCGCGTGCTTGCGCTTGCGTGCCGAGCAGCGCGCCCAGCTTGTCGATGCTCGCGGCGATATCGTCGAGATGTTTCGGCTCGCTAAAGTAGATCGGAATGCCGAGCGCCGTCAGCCGGTCCATCTGACGCGCCGCGTTCCCATGCCGCCACACGACGATCAGATCGGGATGCAACGCGACGATGCGTTCCAGGTCGAGCGCCTTGTTGTCGCCGACGCGAGGAATCGCCTGCGCTTCCTTCGGATAATCGCTATACGTCACCGCGCCGACGATGCGCGCGCCGCCGCCCGCCGCGAACAGCAGTTCGGTCACATGCGGCGCGAGACTGACGACACGTTCCGCGGGCTTCGCGAGCGTGACCGGTGCGCCGCTGTCATCGGTGACGGTGATCGCATGCGCTGGCGCAACAGCGAAGCCGATCAGCAAGGCGATCACACCACGCAACATCACGCGCAAACCTCCCGCAATGCGAGCGACAGGCGCGCCCAGTCGCCTTCCGCGCCCGGCAACCCGATGCGCAGGCTCGGCGTCATGCCGGGCAGATCGAAGAGGCGCGTCCAGATGCCGCGCAATGCGAGCGCGTGTTGAAGTTCCTTGGCTCCCGGCGTCGGTGTCCACGCGAAGAGCGGCGTCGCACGCACGTCGAAGCCGTGGCTCGCGATCAACGCGGCGAGGCGTGCGCCGTCGCGTTGCAGGCGTTCGCGCGTTTCGCGCTGCCAGTCGATATCGGCGAATGCGGCCATGACCGCGTGACGTGCCGGACCGCCGACGGTCCACGCGCCGAGCGCGTCGCGCAATGCATCGACGATCGAAGGCGCGGCCAGCACGAAGCCCGCGCGGATGCCCGCAAGCCCGAAGAACTTGCCGACCGAGCGCAGCACGATCAGCCCTTCGCGCGCGGTTTCGCTCGCCAGCGACGACGCGGGATCGATATCGGCGAACGCTTCATCGACGATCAATGTGCCGCCACGCGACGCCAGCTGCGCGTGCCAATGCAGCAGCGTGTCGCGTGAAATGTGTTCCGCCGTCGGGTTGTTCGGATTCGCAACGATGACGTGATCGAGCGTATCGGGCAAGTCGCGCCGGGTGATGTCGAGCGTCGCGATTGCGTGTCCAGCGCGCGCAAACGCTGGCGCATATTCGCCGTAAGCGAGCGGCGCGACGCCCGCCGTCGCGCGCCGCAAAAGCGCAGGCAGCGCGCGGATCGCCGCCTGCGAGCCCGCGACCGGCAACGCGAAAGGCGCGCCGTAATAGCGCGCGGCGCAATCGGCGAGGCCGTCGTCGTCTTCTGGCAGACGCCGCCATGCATCGGGCGGCACGGGCGGCACCGGAAAGCCGCGCGGATTGATGCCCGTCGAAAGATCGAGCCAGTCATCGAAAGGAATCGCGTAGCGTCGCGCGGCCTCGCGCAGATTGCCGCCGTGCCGGATCGGATGCGTCATGTCAGCCGCTCGTGGTTACGCTGATCGCGGCGAAGACCAGCAACGCCACGAGCCACATGAGCATCGCGCGCTCGACGAGCCTCAGCGCCGCGACAACATGCTTCGGGTTCGCCGTGTGACCCGCGCCGAGCGTCGGGCGCGTTTCGAGCACGCCGTGATAAGTCGCCGCGCCGCCGATCAGCACGTTCAAACTGCCCGC
The DNA here is from genome assembly GCF_014384845.1 of Caballeronia sp. EK. Taxonomy (NCBI): domain Bacteria; kingdom Pseudomonadati; phylum Pseudomonadota; class Betaproteobacteria; order Burkholderiales; family Burkholderiaceae; genus Caballeronia; species Caballeronia sp. EK. The sequence goes on along the minus strand of NZ_JACSUE010000008.1, from coordinate 200,935 downwards.
GCCCGCGGCCATCACCGGACCGGCGTTCGGACTGTCCCACGAGCGCGCCTGCGTGCGCCAGCAGTGCCAGGCCATGTGCGTATCGCCAGCGAGCGCGTAGCTCGCAGCCGTGAGACGCGCGGGAATGAAGTTGAGCACGTCGTCGAAGCGCGCGGCCGCCAAGCCGAAGCGCAGATAGCGCGGCGTGCGATAGCCCCACATCGCGTCGAGCGTGTTGGCCAGGCGGAACATCAGCGCGCCGGGGCCGCCCGCGATGGCGAACCAGAAGATCGCGCCGAAGATCGCGTCGTTGCCGTTTTCCAGCGCGGATTCCACGGCTGCGCGCGAGAGCGCGTTCTCGTCGGCCTGCGACGTGTCGCGCGACACGATGCGCGCGGTCAGCGTGCGCGCGTGGTCGATATCGCCGAAGCTCAGCGCGCGCGCAATCGGCGCGATATGTTCGCGCAGGCTCTTCGCGCCGAGCGCGAACCACAGCAGCAGCACATGCACGAGGCACGCATAGGCGAACGGCAGCGCGCCGACGAGCAACCACGCGATACCGACCGGCGGCGCGATCAGCACGAACCACGCGACGATGCCCGCCGGCCGCGCGTGACGGCCGGTGTTCATGCGCGCTTCGAGTTGCGTCGCGAGCTTGCCGAAGCCGACGAGCGGATGCCGCGCGCGCGGCTCGCCGAAGATGCGATCGACAATCACGCCGAGCACCGCGAGCAGGGCCATCGCGTAGGCGGAGAGGAGGAGCATCGCGCTTATCCCTTGAGCGCGAGCGGCAGACCCGCGACCATCAGCGTCGCGTGCGCGCTCGCGGCGGCGACGCGCTGATTCAGGCGGCCGAGCTCATCGACGTAAAGACGCGTGACCGAGCCGAGCGGCACGACACCCAGACCGATTTCATTGCTCACGACAATGACCTTGCCGCGCACGCTCGCAAGCGCCGCATCGAATTGCGCGAAGGCTTCGCGCGCGCTGTCGGGCAGAACGGCGATTTCTTCGCTCGCGCTTGCCGATGTGAAGAGCAGATTCGCGAGCCACAGCGTCAGGCAGTCGATCAGCACGCAATGCCCGGCGCGATCCGCTTCGCGCAATGCGCCCGCGAGATCGAGCGGGGCTTCGATCAGCGACCAGTGCGCGGGCCTGCGTTCGCGATGATGCCGCACGCGCTCGGCGAACTCCGCATCGCCCAGATGTTTGATCGGCGCGGTCGCGATATACGTGACGGGCAGCCCGCTGTCGGCGGCAAGACGTTCCGCGCGGGCGCTCTTGCCGGAGCGCGCGCCGCCGAGGATGAAAGTGAGATCGGGGGTCATCGCGATATTGTACTGACGGGCTAAGATAGCGCGTCGCTCTTCATGGGAATCCCCCGATGTCTTTCACGCCACGCGGCACGCTGATGATCCAGGGCACGACGTCCGATGCCGGCAAGAGCACGCTCGTCGCGGGCCTGTGCCGACTCGCGCGGCGCGGCGGCGTGCGGGTCGCGCCGTTCAAGCCGCAGAACATGGCGCTCAACAGCGCGGTGACCATCGACGGCGGCGAGATCGGCCGCGCGCAGGCGCTGCAGGCGGTCGCGGCGGGCGTGCCTGCGCGCATCGACTTCAATCCGGTGCTGCTCAAGCCGACGAGCGATCGCGGCGCGCAGGTCATCATCCACGGTCACGCGCACGCGAACCTCGATGCGCGCGCTTATCACGACTACAAGCGCATCGCGTTCGACGCCGTGCTCGCGTCCTACGCGCGTCTGCAAGACGAATTCGATGCGGTGATCGTCGAAGGCGCGGGGAGTCCCGCCGAGATCAATCTGCGCGACGGCGATATCGCCAACATGGGTTTCGCGGAGCGCGTCGATTGTCCGGTCGTGCTCGTCGCCGATATCGATCGCGGCGGCGTGTTCGCGCATCTCGTCGGGACGCTTGCGTGCTTGTCGGAGAGCGAGCGGGCGCGCGTTCGCGGCTTCGTCATCAACCGTTTTCGCGGGGATATCGGCTTGCTCGAACCGGGGCTCGACTGGCTCGTCGAGCAAACGGGCAAGCCGGTGTTCGGCGTGCTGCCGTATCTGCACGGCCTCACGCTCGACGCCGAAGACATGCTGCCGAGCCAGCCGCACGTGCGCCGCGATGCGGCCGCGTTGAAAGTGATCGTGCCGGCGCTGCCGCGCATCAGCAATCACACGGATTTCGATGCGCTGCGTGCGCACGCCCAGGTCGATTTCAGCTATGTGCGCGCGGGCATCGCGCCGCCCGCCGCCGATCTCATCGTGCTGCCCGGCTCGAAGAGCGTGCAACGCGATCTCGCATGGCTGCGCGAGAACGGCTGGGATCGCGCGATCGAGCGGCATCTGCGTTACGGCGGCAAGGTGCTGGGCATTTGCGGCGGCATGCAGATGCTCGGGCGCACGATCGACGATCCGGATGGCGTCGAAGGCGCAGCGGGTTGCGTGAACGGGCTCGGATTGCTCGATCTTTGCACCGTGCTCACGCAGCGCAAGCAGTTGGAGAACGTCGCCGGACGGCTGACGATTGGCGATACGCCGGCGCCCGTGCGCGGCTATGAAATCCACATGGGCCGCACGCACGGCCCGGCGCTCGCGCGGCCGCTCGTCGCGCTGGCTTCGGGGTGCTTCGACGGCGCCGTTTCCGACGACGATCAGATCGCCGCGACCTATCTGCACGGCGTGTTCGATACTCCCGAAGCCTGCACCGCGCTGCTCGCGTGGGCGGGCGCGGAGAACGCCGAGCCGCTCGATTATCCGGCGCTGCGCGAGGCGTCGCTCGATCGGCTTGCGGATTCGTTCGCGCAATCGCTCGATCTCGACGCGCTGCGAGCCGCCTTCGCTCAATAAAGAATCATCTGCGTGCAGCGAAACATCGCGATGAGCTTGCCTTCGCCTGTGGTCACGGTCGCGTCCCACACCTGCGTGCTGCGCCCGAGATGCACGGCCGTGGCCTTCGCGACGATCTTCCCTTCGCGCGCCGTCGAAACGTGGTTGCTCTTCAGTTCGAGCGTCGTGAAGTTCTGCGCCTTCTCCGGCAGATGCGCGATGCACGCATAGCCGCAACACGTATCCGCGAGGCCGACGACGGTCGCCGCGTGCAGAAAGCCGTTGGGCGCGAGCAGTTCCGGGCGGATCGTGAGCTCGCCGTTCAATTCGCCCTGATCGAGCGAAATCAGTTGCACGCCGAGCAGATCGGGCAGGCGGCCTTTCTGGCGGTTGCGCAGGAAATCGAGCGTGACATCGGGACGGAGCTGGGTCATGGGCGGTAGGAGTCGGAAAAGATGACGAATGCCGATATTGGCGGAGAATACGGCACGGCCGTTCGGCCAGCGTGCCGGATGCATCACTTTTGCCGATAATATCAACGCTCGAATCATGCACCTGTTCTTGTAACGACGAAAATCGTGCGCGCCGGGCGGCCAAACGCCCGCGCGCTCAACAAAATCCGGGACACTTCATGACCGTGATCGTGGTGGCAAATCCGAAAGGCGGCGTAGGCAAAAGCACGCTCGCAACCAATCTGGCCGGGCATTTCGCGTCGGAAGGCGAGTGGGTCGCGCTCGCCGATCTCGACAAGCAGCGCTCGTCGCACGCGTGGCTCTCGCTGCGCGTCGACACGCTGCCGAAGATCGAGGAATGGAACATCGACGTCGATTCTCCGGCGAAGCCGCCCAAAGGTCTGGAGAAAGCCGTCGTCGATACCCCCGCCGGCGTACACGGCAATCGTCTCGCGCTGGCGCTGGAACTGGCGGACAAGGTCATCGTGCCGCTGCAGCCGTCGATGTTCGACATCCTCGCGACGCAGGACTTTCTCGCAAAACTCGCGAAGGAAAAGGCGGTGCGCAAAGGGGCGATCGAAGTCGGCGTGGTCGGCATGCGCGTGGACGCGCGCACGCGCTCGGCCGACCAGCTGCATCGCTTCGTCGAAGGGCTCGACCTGCCGGTGCTCGGCTTTTTGCGCGATACGCAGAACTACGTCCAGCTCGCCGCGCACGGCCTCACGATCTGGGACGTGGCGAAGAGCCGCGTCGAGAAAGATCTGGAGCAGTGGGCGCCGATCCTCGAATGGGTGTCCAAAAAGTAAAAAAGCCGGCGTCCCGCAGGAAAGCGCCGGCTCGTGCGAGGGAAGTGGCGATTACGTCCAGTTCTGCGTCGGGACGTGATCGCGGCTGCCCTTGATACGGTTGTCGTCGTCGACGAACACGAGATTCGGCTTCCAGCCCGCCTTGATCTCTTCCTCATCGACCTGCGCGAACGCCGCGATGATCACGAGATCGCCCAGTTGCGCGCGACGCGCGGCCGAGCCGTTCAGCGAAATCATGCCGCTGCCGCGCTCGCCCTTGATCGCATACGTGGTCAGACGCTCGCCGTTGTTCACGTTCCAGATGTCGATCTGCTCGTTCTCCATCAGGTTCGCGGCTTCGAGCAAATTCTCGTCGATCGCGCACGAGCCTTCGTAGTGCAACTCGCAGTGCGTGACCGTCGCGCGGTGAATCTTCGATTTGAGCATGGTGCGTTGCATGATGCTTCCTTCAGATTTCGAGATTGTCGATGAGGCGCGTCGAGCCGAGTTTCGCGGCCGCGACCACGACGAGCTCGGCGTTCGCGTCGGCTTCGCCCGGCGGCAGCAGGTTCGAACGCTTGCGCACGCTGATGTAATCGGGCTTCCAGCCGCGCTCGGCGAGCGCGTTCATCGCGTCGCGCTCGAGTGCGGCGATATCGCGATTGCCCGACAGCACCGCTTCGCGCACGCGCTGCAACTGTTCGGCGAGCTTGGGCGCTTCGGCGCGCTCAGCCGCCGACAGGAACCGGTTGCGCGACGACAGCGCGAGTCCGTCCCCGTCGCGCACGGTCTCGGCGGCGACGATTTCCGTGGGCAGCGCGAACTGGTGGCACATCGCGCGCACGATCATCAACTGCTGATAGTCTTTCTTGCCGAACACCGCGACGCGCGGCTGCACGCACGACATCAGCTTCATCACGACGGTGCACACGCCCGTGAAGAAGCCGGGGCGGAACTCGCCTTCGAGAATGTCGCCGAGGTTGTGCGGCGGATGCACGCGATACTCCTGCGGCTCCGGATACATGTCCCGCTCGGTCGGCGCGAACAGCACGTAGACGTTTTCTTTCTGCAGCTTGTCGATGTCGTCCTGCAGCGTGCGCGGATATTTGTCGAAATCCTCGTTCGGGCCGAATTGCAGGCGGTTCACGAAGATGCTCGCGACGACCGGATCGCCATGCTGGCGCGCGAGCCGCATCAGCGAGAGATGGCCTTCGTGGAGGTTGCCCATCGTCGGAACGAAGGCGGTTCGGTTCTGGCCGCGCAACTGGTCGCGCAGTTCATGGATGGAGCTGATGACTTTCATCGAGCGGGTGTCTCCTGGCGGGCGGCGTGATTCAGCGTCGCACCGAGGCTAGGGAATGGATAAGCGAATTCTAGGCGGGCGAGTACGCGAGTCTCACGTAGATCGGCGCGTATGGCTCGGGCTGCGTGATTTCGATCAGCGATTCGCGCGACAGCTCCAGCATGGCGATGAAGTTCACGACGACCACCGGCACACCGCGCGAAGTGTCGAACAGCTCCGTGAACTCCATGAAGCGCGCGGTCTGCAGCCGCCGCAGGATCACGCTCATGTGCTCGCGCACCGAAAGCTCCTCGCGCGAAATCTTGTGATGCTGCACGAGCTTCGCGCGCTTGATCACGTCGGCCCACGCGGCGCGCAGGTCGTTCATGTCGACATCGGGGAAGCGCTGTTCGGCGGACTGCTCGATATAGATGTCCGCGCGCAGGAAGTCGCGGCCGAGCTGCGGCAACTGGTCGATCTTCTGCGCCGCGAGTTTCATCTGCTCGTATTCCAGCAGACGGCGCACGAGTTCGGCGCGCGGGTCTTCGGCGTCCTCGCCGGTGTCGGCCTTCTTGACCGGCAGCAGCATGCGCGACTTGATCTCGATCAGCATCGCCGCCATCAGCAGATATTCCGACGCGAGCTCCAGATTCGATTCGCGGATCTGGTCGACGTAACCCAGGTATTGCGCGGTGACATCCGCCATCGGGATGTCGAGCACGTTGAAGTTCTGCTTGCGGATGAGGTAGAGCAGCAGGTCGAGCGGGCCTTCGAACGCTTCGAGAAAGATTTCGAGCGCGTCGGGCGGGATGTAGAGATCAGTGGGCAGCTTCCAGAGCGGCTCGCCGTAAAGATGCGCGATCGCGACGCCGTCGATGGTGTCGGGCGTCGAATCGGTCGCGGGCGTGGCGAGCGCCACCACCCGGTCTTCCCGTGCATCGTCGCGCTTGCCCTCGTGCGGCGCATGCGCGGACGATTGCGGCTCGTGGCCGGCTGCGCTCACGTTCAGAAGTTCTGGTAGTAGACGTAGGGCGTCTGGTTCACGCGCGCCTGCTGCTGCGAGCTGCGCTCGTCGAGGTCGATCGGTTGCTTGTCCCACAGAAGCGCGCGGCCGCGGCGCTGTTCTTCTTCCAGCGACGGCTTTTGCTCTTTCAACTGATTGATGAACTGGGTGATATCCGACTGATACATGATCCGGCTTCCGTTGGGGTCGAGGCGACAAGCCTCTTTTGACGATATCGGCGCACGCGGCAACCCGCATTGCGCCTGTGATTTTGCCTTTTGGCGCAATTTTACCGCAAGCGTGCGGCGGCAACGCATATCGCCGCGCCGCTGTTTCGCGTCTTGAAAGGCGCACGCGCGTGCACGTTTTGCGGAACCCGGCAGGCGCACAGCCGTCAAAAAGGCCCACGTCTCGCGCGAGATCGGCCGTCTTACGGTGCCGGCGCACGCCGATGTGGTGAAATAGCGCCTGCGCCCGCTTGCACATCGGCTGCACGTTTTCCTTTCATTCCCACTCATCCCGATGCCGGAGGTCACGTTTGGCGGGGCGTTCGTTTGATCCGCTGCGCGCGTTGCGCGTGATGCCGCCACGCGTGCGACGCTGGCCGGCCCTGATCGTCGCGTTGATCGCGTTCGGCCTCGCCACGCCCGCATTCGCCAAGTACGAGGTCGATGTCGATGCGCCGCGCAGCGTGAAGAAGCTGCTCAAGGAGAACCTCGACATCGCCCGCTTCGCCAAGCGCGACGACGTGAGCGACGACCAGTTTCAGTTCCTCGTCACCGCGACGCCCAAGGACGTGCGCGATCTCGTCGCGACCGAAGGCTATTTCACGCCGGTCGTGCGCACGGATGTCACGACCGTCGACGACAAGCGCAACGTCAAGGTGAGCGTCGATCCCGGCCCGCGGACGATGATCGCTTCGGTGCAACTGAATTTCACCGGCGCGGTGACGACCGAAGACCGCGCGCAGGAGAACGCGGCGCGCTTCGCCTTTTCGGTCAGCGAAGGCGATCCGTTCACGCAAGGCGGCTGGGACGACGCGAAGAACGCCGCGCTGAGAGCGCTGCAATCGAAGCGCTATCTCGGCGCGAAGATCGTGCGCTCGCAGGCGCGCATCAATCCTCGCGCGCATCTCGCCGATCTCTCCGTGACCTTCGACAGCGGTCCGACCTTCACGCTCGGCAAGCTCGACGTGAGCGGGCCGAAGCGCTATCCCGCGTGGATCGTCGATCACGTGAATCCGATCCAGGACGGCGAGATCTACGACGTCGCGCGCATCAACGAGCTGCAGCGGCAGATCCAGAACACGCCGTACTACGCGAGCGTGGCGATCGATGTCGATAACGACGTCAGCAAGCCGGTCGAAACGCCGCTACATGTGAAGGTGAGCGAGTATCCGTACAACAGCATCCGCTACGGCGTGGGTTACGCGACGGACACCGGTTTTCACATCCAGGGCGCGTACAGCTATCTCGATACCTTCGGCAAGGCGTATCCGTTCACGATTTCCGGCCGGCTCGACCAGACGCAGCAGTACGGCCGCGTGCAACTGGCGATGCCGCCGGATTCGCACGGCTGGGTGAACGCGGTATTCGGCTCCTACACGATCACCGATGTGTCCGACACGAACATCTACAGCGCGCGCGTCGGCGTGCAGCGTTCGCGCTCGCGTCAGAACATCGACACGACGTTTTCGCTGACCTTCTACGACGATCGCCTGACGCAAAACGAGCCGAATCCGTCGACGGCGCGCGCGCTCGTGCCCGCATGGAGCTGGGTGCGCCGCGACGTCGACGATCCGCTGTTCCCGCGCCGCGGCAACATCATCCGCGCGGAGGCGGGATTCGCCGTCAAGGGCGTGATGACCGATCAGACGTTCGCGCGCCTCTACACCAACGCGCTGCAATATGTGCCGCTCGGCAAGAACGATTTGCTCGTGTTTCGCGCGGAGTTCGGCGGCGTGTTCACGAGCGGGCCGTCGAGCGGCGTGCCCGCGTCGCTGCTGTTTCGCGCGGGTGGCGCGAACTCGGTGCGCGGCTATAGCTATCTGGGTATCGGCAACAACGTCGCGGGCTCGGTCTTGCCGACCAAGTACATGGTGACGGGCAGCAGCGAATATCAACACTGGTTCACGCACGACTGGGGCGGCGCGGTGTTCTTCGACATCGGCACCGCGACCGACACCTGGAGCGAGCGCGTGTTCCAGCCGGGCGTCGGCGTCGGTGCGCGCTGGCGCAGCCCGGTCGGCCCGGTGAACGTCGACCTGGCGTATGGATTCAAGAACAAGAGCATCAAGCCGTATCTGACGCTCGGCATCGCGTTCTGATGCGCGTGCGAACGATGAAGGAAAGCGAACCGGCATGACGGACCCGACGAAGCAAGCGGACGCCGAAGCCCCGCCGCCCGGCAACGAAGGCAGCGGCGACGACGGCGGCGCGAAGAAGACGCCGCCGCGCAAGAGCGGCTGGCGGCGGCTTGCGCGCTGGATCGGTGCGCTCGTGCTCGTCGTCGTGCTGATCGCCGCGCTCGCGGTCGGCGGCGTGTTCTTCGTGCTGACCACCGAACGCGGCACGCGCTACGCGTGGGACGCGGCGACCTCGCTCCTCAAGGGACAACTGACCGGCAAGCTCGACGGCGGCGCGATCGCGACCGGCATGCAACTGCGCGACGTGCACTGGAAGGACGGCAAGGGCACGGACATCGCGGTCGACAGCGTGTCGGGCCGCTGGGCGCTCACGCGCGAGCCGCTGCGCTTCACGATCGACTATCTGCACATCGGGACGGTCGACGCCCGCATCGCGCCGTCGAACGAACCGAGCAAGAAGACGGAACTGCCGAAGGACCTGCGCATTCCGATTCAACTTGCGATCAACGATCTCTCCGTCGAGAAGCTGCGTCTGCATCAGGGCACGACCACCACCGAATTCTCGCGGCTGCTGTTCAACGGCCACAGCGACGGTCAGCATCACCAGGCGACGGTTCAGCGCCTCGACACGCCGTTCGGCTCGGTGACGGCGTCGCTGAAACTCGATGGCGGCGCGCGTCCGTTTCCGCTCTCCGGCGACGCGGGTTATGCCGGCAAGGTCAACGGCGAAACGGTGAACGTGAGCGCGCGGCTTTCCGGCGCGCTGGAAGACCTGATCGCCGACGTCGACGCGAGCGGCATGAAGCTCAACGGCCGCGCGCATGTCGAGGCGTTGCCCTTCGCCGACGTGCCGCTCAAATCCGCGCTCGTCACCTTCGATCACGTGAATCCGCAGGCATTCAGCCCGGGCGCGCCCGAGGCCGATCTGGCCGTGCGCGCCGAGGTGAAGCCGGTCGAAGGCACGGACCCGAAGGCGTTCGTCGTGAGCGGGCCGGTGTCGATCGTCAACGCGAAGCCCGGTTCCATCGACAAGAAGCTGCTGCCGCTCATCGACGCGCGCGCGAACGTGCGGCTCGACGCGTCCGAGCAAAGCATCACCGACCTCAACGTGCGGCTCTTGAAGAACGCGACCGTGACGGGCGGCGGCGCGCTCGCGGGCGGCAAGGGCAAGTTCGACCTGAAGATCGCGAAGCTCGACCTGAACGCGATCGAACCGACGCTGCGCCCGACGGATTTCGCCGGGCCGGTCGGCATCGTGCTCGCGGGCGACACGCAGACCATCACCGCCGATCTCAACGATCCGAAAGCGGCGATCCGCGCGCAGGCCAAAGTGAAGCTCGATCCGAAGCAAACCACGCTCGATGACGTGAAGCTCACGGTCGGCAAGGGTCGCGTCGAACTCAACGGCGCGCTCAAGAAGGACGCCAATTCGAGCTACGACCTGAAGGCGAAAATCGTCGACTTCAATCCGCTGCTTTTGCAACAGCAGTTGATCGCGCAGAAGCCCGCGCCCGCGAAGAAAGGTGCGCCGAAGAAGCCTGCCGCGCCGGCGCGCGTGATCGAAGCCCGCGTGAACGGCACGCTCGCCGCATCGGGCCAGCTCGCGCCCACCCTTACGACGAAGGCGACGTTCAAGCTCAACGACAGCATGTACGACAACTTGCCGATGACGGGCGAGGGCACGGTGCAGGTCGCGGGCACGCGGCTGTTGCCGAGCAAGGCGTCGCTGTCGGTGGCGGGCAACAACGTCGATCTGAACGGCAGCTTCGGCGCGCCCGGCGACCGCCTGCGCTTCAAGGTCGATGCGCCCGCGCTCGAACGGCTCGGCTTCGGCATCACGGGCACGGCCAAGGCGGATGGCGATGTGACCGGCTCGATCGCGCATCCGAATATCGCGGCGAACTATCAGGCCGATGGCGTCGTGTTCGGCGCGAACCGCGTCGGCCATGCGGAAGGCCGCGCGGATATTCGCGATGGCGCGAACGGTGCGCTCGTCTTCACGCTGAAGGCACGCGACGCGAGCACGGAGGACGTCGAAATCGCCAACCTCGACGCGAATCTGAACGGCACGCGCGCGCATCACACGCTCGACGTCACCGCGACCGGCAAGGTGCGCGGCCAGCCGGTGAACCTTGCGCTCGGCGCGGCGGGCAAGTTCACCGACGCGCCCGACGGCCCGCACTGGGACGGCTCGATCACGAAGCTGTCGAACAAGGGCACGCCGTCGCTGAATCTCGAATCGCCGCTGACGGTGAGCTATGGTCCGAAGCGCCTCGTGCTCGGCGCGACGCGCCTCGTCGCGGAAGGCGCGGTGCTGAATCTCAAGTCGTTCGCGATGGAAAACGGCCGTCTGCAATCGGCGGGCACGCTCACGAATCTCTCCGTGCCGCATCTGCTCGAAGTACGCCAGGAACTGACGGGCGCGGAGCCGCCGATCCGCACCGATCTCGTCTTCGACGGCGACTGGAACTTCTCGCTCGGCGCGACCGCGACGGGCTACGCGCAGATCAAGCGGCGCGGCGGCGACGTGACGATCGACGGCACGCGCGGCCTCTCCGCGCTCGGCATTTCGGATATCGCCGCGCGCGTGGACTTCACCGGCGGCAATCGCCTGAACGCGTCGCTGCATGCGCAGGCGAGCCGTATCGGCGTGATCGACGCGAACGTGCACACGACGCTCGTCGATCGCGACGGCATGCTCGCCCTCGACGACAACGCGCCGCTCACCGGCGGCATCGACGCGAACGTTCCCGAACTGCGCACGACGGGCGGGATGCTCGGCGCGAACTATCTGCTGGGCGGGAAGATCGCGCTCAAGCTCGTGATCGCGGGGATCGTCGCGAAACCGAATCTGTCGGGCTCGCTCACCGGCGACAACCTCTCCGCGACGGTCGTCGATCAGGGCGTGCAGCTGAAGGACGGCATCATTCGGATCGCGCTGTCCGAGAATCTCGTCGATCTTCAGAAGGTGGAGTTCCACGGCGCGAGCGGCACGCTGCGCGCGACCGGCAAGGTGCGGCTCGACCAGCAGCAGCCCGATCTGACCGCGAGCATCATCGCGGACAAGCTGGAGCTGTTCGCGTCGCCGGACCGCGAGCTGATGCTGTCGGGCAGCGCCACCATCGCCAACGCGGGGCTGCAGGGCGGCATGGCGATCGACGGCAAGTTCACCGTCGATCACGCGCTCATCGATCTGCCGGAATCCTCCGCGCCCTCGCTCGGCGACGATGTCGTGATCGAGCGCCCCGACGGCACGATCAAGGGCGGCAATCAGCCGATCACGGCGGCGACAGAGAAGCCGGTCGGGCCGTTCACGCCGCGCGCCAATATCGCGATCAATCTGGGCGATCGCTTCCGCTTCAAGGGCGCGGGCGCGGATCTCGGGCTCGCCGGCACCATCACGGCGATGAGCGCGCCGAACATGCCGCTGCGCGCCGTCGGCAACGTGCGCGTGACGACGCCGGGCTCGTCGTACTCGGCCTTCGGGCGCAAGCTGAACATCGAGAACGGCTACTTCACGTTCAACGGGCCGGTGGCGAATCCGGGCATCAACATTCTCGCGATGCGGCGCAATCAGGAAGTCGAAGCGGGCGTTCAGGTGACGGGCACCGTGCAGGCGCCGGTCGCCAAGCTGATCTCCGAGCCGAGCGTGCCCGACAACGAAAAGCTCTCGTGGCTCCTGTTCGGGCACGGCACGGATCAGGGCAACAACGTCGGCCAGCAGAGCGCGATGACGAGCGCGCTTGCGCTGCTCGGCAGCAAGGGCGGCGCGAAGATCGCGCAGACCGTCGGGCTGGACGAATTCACTGTCGGTTCGAGCGAAGTGGGCCTGACCGATCCGCAAGTCGTGTTGCTGTCGAAGGCGATCAACGAGCGGCTCGTGATCGGCTATGAGCAGGGGCTGCAATCGGCGGGCAACGCGGTCAAGGCGACGCTGAACCTGTCGCGGTTCTGGGCCGTGACGGCGTATGGCGGGACCTATCAGGGCGTCGATCTGTCCTATACGCGGCGATTCAATTCGTGGGCGCGACTGTGGGCGTCGTCTTCGTCGGCTGCGCGGGCGTCCGCGGCGGATTCCGCGTCGGGGGCGTCGGGCGCGTCGGCGGCGGATTCTTCCACGCCGGATCCGGACTGAACTCACGCGCGCTTCAACGAAAAAGGGCACGCGAATCGCGTGCCCTTTTTCAGTTCTTCGAACCTTCTTACTTCACCCGCATGCCCGGTTTCGCGCCGCTATGCGGCTCGAGAATGTACAGCCCCGGTTCGGCCTTCTCATCCGTCGCCGAAGCCGCCAGCACCATGCCTTCCGACAGCCCGAACTTCATCTTGCGCGGCGCGAGGTTCACGACCATCACGGTGAGCTTGCCGATCAGATCCTGCGGCTGATACGCCGACTTGATGCCCGAGAACACGTTGCGCGTCTTGTCCTCGCCGACATCGAGCGTCAGTTGCAGCAGCTTGTCGGAGCCTTCGACCGCCTTGCAATCAACGATCTTCGCAATGCGCAGATCGACCTTCGCGAAATCGTCGATGGAGATGACGCCCGGTTCTTCCTGCTTTTTCGCGACGGTCTTGGCCGGAGCGGCCGCGACCGTTTCGGCGGCCGGCGCGAGCGATTCGCGATTCGCGGCCAGCAAGGCCTCGATCTGTTTCGGATCGACGCGCGTCGTCAGATGCTTGTACGCGTTGATCGCATTGGCCGACGACAGCGGCTTCGCGGCATCGGCCCAGACGAGCGGCGCGATGCCGAGGAACGCTTCGACCGATTCCGCCAGCTTCGGCAGCACCGGCTTCAGTGCGAGCGACAGCAGACGGAACGCTTCGAGGCTCACGCTGCACGTCTCATGCAGCGCGACGGCATTCGCCGGGTCCTTCGCCTGATCCCACGGCTTCGAGGTATCGACGTAAGCGTTGACGGCGTCGGCGAGTTCCATCGTCGTGCGCAACGCGCGGCCATATTCGCGCGATTCGTAGAAGCCCGCGATCTGCGGAATCGCCGAGCGCAATTGCGTGACGAGCGGATGATGCATCGCGCTGTCCTGCACGCGGCCATCGAAGCGCTTGATGAGAAAACCCGCCGCGCGGCTCGCGATATTCACGTATTTGCCGACGAGATCGCTGTTCACGCGCGCCTGGAAGTCTTCGAGGTTCAGGTCGATGTCTTCCATCGTGCTATTGAGCTTCGCCGCGAAGTAGTAGCGCAGCCACTCGGGGTTGAGACCCGTGTCGATCACGCTCTGCGCGGTGATGAAGGTGCCGCGCGACTTCGACATCTTCGCGCCGTCGACGGTCAGAAAGCCGTGCGCGAATACGTTGGTCGGCGTGCGATGGCCGGAGAATTCGAGCATCGCCGGCCAGAAGAGCGTGTGGAAATACAGAATGTCCTTGCCGATGAAATGGTACTGCTCGGCCTTCGCGCCGGGCTTCACCCACTCGTCGAAATTCACGCCGATGCGATCCGCGAGATGCTTGAAGCTCGCGTAATAGCCGACGGGCGCATCGACCCAGACGTAGAAGTACTTGCCCGGCGCGCCCGGAATCTCGAAGCCGAAGTAGGGCGAGTCGCGCGAGATGTCCCAGTCGGCGAGCTTGGCTTCGCCCTTGTCGCCGAGCCATTCGCGCATCTTGTTGGTGGCTTCGGGCTGCGCGAGGCCGCTCACCCAGCCGCGCAGGAAATTCTCGCAGCGCGGATCGGAGAGCTTGAAGAAGTAGTGCGTGGACGTCTTGCGGATGGGCGTCGCGCCCGACACGACCGAGTACGGGTTGATGAGCTCGGTCGGCTGATAGGTCGAGCCGCAGACTTCGCAGTTGTCGCCGTATTGATCTTTCGCGCCGCACTTCGGGCACTGGCCCTTGATGAAGCGGTCCGGCAGAAACATTTCCTTGACCGGATCGTACGCCTGCTCGATGTCGCGCGCCTCGATCAGCCCCGCTTGCTGAAGCGAGCCGTAGATCGTGTTGCAGAGGGCGCGGTTTTCCTCGGCATCTGTCGAGTAGTAGTTGTCGAACGAGATGCCGAAGCTGTCGAAGTCACGCTTGTGCTCTTTCCACACGCGCTCGATCAGCGCTTTCGGCGTGATGCCTTCCTTTTCGGCGCGCAGCATGATCGGCGTGCCGTGGGTGTCGTCCGCGCCGACGTAGTAGACCTCATGGCCATGCATTCGCAGCGACCGAACCCAGATATCCGTCTGAATGTACTCGACCATATGGCCGATATGAATCTGACCGTTCGCGTACGGCAACGCGGACGTGACGAGGATCTGGCGGCGGCCGCTTTCATTGACGGAGGCGGCAGGCGCGGCGGTGGCAGTGGCTGAAATCGGTGCTGACATAAAGGCGCGGCCCGTGTGGGAGTGCTGGGGGTTGGGAAAAAGCGGATTTTGATTTTAGCAGGGCGGGGGGAGAGGGCGCGCGGGGCAGAGGTGGAAGGCTGGATTCGAGGCGTGGTTGGCTGCTTGTGTGCAACTACGAAATACAACGAAAAAGTTGCATTTTGCGCTTAGCAAAGTACAACATTGGCGTCGTATATTTCGCTTTCAGCTTCTTTGGAGAGCTCAACACCATGCTGTCTTATCCAGTCAATCTGGAGCTCGATACAAACAACAGCTATCTCGTCACGTTTCCAGATATTCCGGAAGCCCTTTCAGCGGGAGAGGACGAAGGCGAGGCGCTCTTGAACGCGCTCGATGCGCTCGAAACCGTCATCGAAGCCTACTTCGACGAAAAGCGCGAAGTGCCGATGCCGTCGAAACCGAAGAAGGGTCAACCGGTCGTTACCTTACCCGCGCTGGTCGTTTCGAAGGTGCTGCTTCAGAACGAAATGCTCCGCCAGGGCGTGCGCAAGTCCGAACTTGCCCGGCGGCTCAACGTCCACATGCCGCAGGTCGACCGCCTTCTCGACCCGCGTCATTCGTCGAAGCTAGAAGCGATCGAAGCCGCGTTTCTTTCATTGGGCAAGCGCCTGAAAATCTCGCTGGCGTGAGCCGGATCGCCCCGATCGCGATTCACGCGCCCAAAAAAAACCGGGGTCCAATCGGGCCCCGGAGCAACAACGACAAGAGGAGAATGGCAGGTGATGGCATCGCCATCCACCTACCGTAAAGACAGACAGCGGCACTGCGTCCAAGTTTCAAATTTTTTTCAGACGACTGAACGCCGCGAAATCCGTGCGCTGATCGCCGCCTTCGCGACGGCGCATTCTCCTTTCAAATCAATTGCTTTACTGCACCTGACCCGGCTGCGCGGTGGCGCGCAGATAGATTTCCACGCGGCGATTCTGCGCGCGGCCCGCTTCCGTCGAGTTGTCCGCGATCGGCTGATTCTGGCCCATGCCCGACGCCGCCAGACGCTGCGCCGGAACGCCGTGCGTCGCGATGTACGACGCCACGCTCTGCGCGCGGTTCTGCGACAGCGTCTGGTTGTAAGCCGCCTGGCCGGTGTTGTCCGTATGGCCGACGACGCTCGCGATCAGCTCCGGATGCTGCTGCATCGTTTGCGTGACGGAGTTCAGCACCGGATCGAACGACGGCTTGATCGCGTAGCTGTTCGTATCGAACGAAATCGAGTTGGGAATGTTCACCTTGAGCGAGCCGTCCTGCTGCTCGGTCACTTGCGTGCCCGTGCCCTTCGAGTCGCCGGAAATCTTGTTCTTGATCGACTGCCAGTTGTAGCCGGTGATGCCGCCCACCGCCGCGCCCGTGGCTGCGCCGATCGCCGCGCCCTTGCCGCCGCCGAAAATCGCGCCGATGCCTGCGCCGGTCGCGGCGCCAACGCCCGTGCCGACCGCCGTGTTGGTGCCTTGCTGCGATGCGCAGCCTGCGACGAGCGCGCCTGCCACCGCGAACACGGACAGACGGGTGAAGAATTTGGTGTTCATATTAATCTCCTTGAATCGACAAGCGTTTCGGCGCAAGAAGCGCCGACAGTGCGAAAGGGTCTTCGGACGAGCCTCCGGTCGAGCCTCTACAATAATGAGAAAGGCGCCCGGCTGCCCGATGCGATGCGTCCCCGGAAAGATTTTGCAGCGGGATAGTGCAGTGCCCGCGCGTCACGCGCAACGGCGCTAACAAATACTTTCAATTTCTTCAGTTTGTTGTTGCGCGTCGCAGCGCTTTAGCAACAAGCGTTCCATGGAGTTTCGATGAGCATTGACCGCGCGAAGATCGACACCGCACTCGCCACACTGACCGATCCCAATACCAACCGCAAGTTCGTCGATACGAAGAGCATTCGCAATGTATCCGTCGATGGCGCGAACGTCGCGGTGAGCGTCGTGCTCGGCTATCCGGCGAAGACGCAGTTCGGCCCGATCCGCGAGCAGGTGCAGGACGCGCTGCGTCAGGTGCCGGGCGTCGCGAACGTGACCGTGGACGTGTCGTCGCAGGTTGTCGCGCACGCGGTGCAGCGCGGCGTGAAGCTGCTGCCGAACGTCAAGAACATCATCGCGGTGGCGTCGGGCAAGGGCGGCGTCGGCAAGAGCACGACGGCCGCGAATCTCGCGCTCGCGCTCGCGGCGGAGGGCGCGTCAGTCGGGATGCTCGACGCGGATATCTACGGCCCTTCGCTGCCGATGATGCTCGGCATCACCGGCCGGCCCGAATCGCCCGACAACCAGACGATGAACCCGCTCGAAGGCCACGGCATCCAGGCGAATTCGATCGGCTTTCTGATCGAGCAGGACAACCCGATGGTGTGGCGCGGCCCGATGGTGACGTCGGCGCTCGAGCAGTTGCTGCGTCAGACCAACTGGAAGGACCTCGACTATCTCGTCGTCGATATGCCGCCGGGCACGGGCGATATCCAGCTCACGCTGTCGCAGAAGGTGCCGGTGACGGGCGCGGTGATCGTCACGACGCCGCAGGACATCGCGCTGCTCGACGCGAAGAAGGGCTTGAAGATGTTCGAGAAGGTCGGCATTCCGATTCTCGGCATCGTCGAGAACATGAGCACGCATATCTGCTCGAATTGCGGCCACGAGGAGCACATCTTCGGGGCGGGCGGCGGCGAGCGCATGGCGAAGGAATATGGTGTCGAGATTCTTGGGTCTTTGCCGCTCGATATCTCCATTCGCGAGCGCACCGACGCGGGCCAGCCGACCGTCGTATCGCAGCCGGAGAGCCGTATCGCCGAGACGTATCGCGCGATTGCGCGGCGCATCGCGATCTCGATCGCCGAGCGTCAGCGCGACATGACCTCGAAATTCCCGAGCATCGTCGTGCAGAACACCTGATTTCGAATATCCGATCGAATCTGCGCGAGCCTTGTGCAATGCGGCTCGCGGTATCATGTCGCCTTCGATGCGCGGCAGCGTGGACGCACTGGGCGTCGGCGGGCCGCCGAGAGGATCGCATGGGACACAGATTCGACGGGAGGGCGCTTCACGCCTTGATCGCGACGGCCGCTTGCAGCGTCATGCTGAGCGGTTGCGGCCTCATCTTCCAGAATCATGAAAAGCGCGCGGACGCGGTCCTGCAACCGACGCCCGGCAACGCGACGCGCGGCACCGTCACGTTGATCGAGCGCGCGGACGGCGTGCAGGTTTCCTACAACCTCACGGACATGCCGCCGAACAGCGACCACGCGCTGACCGTGCACGAACGCGGCGACTGCATCGCCGTCAACGAGCAGGATGCGAGCCCGGTGTTCGCGCTGCCTTCGGAGCGCAGACGGGCGACATCGCGTGTCGAAGGCGAACTCGGCAATATTCACGCGGACGCGACCGGCGCGGCGACGGGCTTCATCGTCGCGACCGAGGTGTCGCTCGACGGCGTGCGCTCGGTCATCTCGCGCGCGATCATGCTGCATCGGGAAGCGGTGGACCCTTACGCGAGCGCGCCGCACAACGTGGGTCCGGCGCTCGCTTGCGGCGTGATTCGTCGATAGACGCCGCGTCTTTCGCGCCGCGCCCGACGCGCTCGCCCGATCGCGTAAAATACGCGCTTTCGTCTGGCCCGCGGCGCGCATCGCCGCCGGAGACCTTGCCCCGTTTCACTGCAGGCGATGGTCGCGAGACCCGAGCCGTTCACCGTTGAGTAGCGTTCCCTATGAGCATCAAATCCGACAAGTGGATTCGCCGCATGGCCGAAGAGCACCGAATGATCGAGCCGTTCGTGCGCGATCAGGTGCGCGTGACCGAGGACGGCCGCAAGATCGTGAGCTACGGTACGTCGAGCTACGGCTACGACATTCGCGTCGCCGATGAATTCAAGATCTTCACGAACATCAATTCCACGATCGTGGATCCGAAGAATTTCGACGAGAAATCGTTCGTCGATTTCAAGGGCGATGTCTGCATCATTCCGCCGAATTCTTTCGCGCTCGCCCGCACGGTCGAATATTTCCGCATTCCGCGCTCGTGCCTGACCGTGTGTCTCGGCAAATCGACCTATGCGCGCTGCGGGATCATCGTCAACGTGACGCCGTTCGAGCCGGAATGGGAAGGCTACGTGACGCTCGAATTCTCGAATACGACACCTTTGCCTGCCAAAATCTACGCAAACGAGGGCGTCGCCCAAGTCCTGTTCTTCGAAAGCGATGAAGTGTGCGAGACGTCGTACGCGGATCGCGGCGGGAAGTATCAAGGGCAGCACGGCGTGACGCTGCCGAAAACCTGATCATCGCCGCGCTTTCAGAAACGCACACGGCAAACGCTTGTCGAAAGACCGCTGGCTTCGAGATCGCTTCTCGGGCAGCGGTCGTTCCATTTGGAGAATCGCCTCATGAAGTTCCGCTTTCCCGTCGTCATCATCGACGAAGACTTTCGCTCCGAGAACATCTCGGGTTCCGGCATTCGGGCGCTCGCCGAGGCGATCGAGAAAGAAGGCGTCGAAGTCCTCGGCCTGACGAGCTATGGCGATCTCGCCGCGTTCGCGCAGCAGTCGAGCCGCGCGTCGTGCTTCATCTTGTCAATCGATGACGACGAGCTGCTGCCCTACGCCGACAATGTCGTCGTGGAAGGCGACACGCCGGAGCTGGCGTCGGCGATCGTCGCGCTGCGTGCGTTCATCAACGCCGTGCGCCGCCGCAACGCGGACATCCCCATCTTCCTGTACGGCGAAACGCGCACTTCGCGCCACTTGCCGAACGACATCCTGCGCGAGCTGCACGGCTTCATCCACATGTTCGAGGACACGCCGGAGTTCGTCGCGCGGCACGTGATCCGCGAGGCGAAGGTATATCTCGATGCGCTCGCGCCGCCGTTCTTCAAGGAACTGGTGCAGTACGCGGACGAGGGTTCCTATTCGTGGCACTGCCCGGGGCATTCGGGCGGCGTCGCGTTCCTGAAAAATCCGCTGGGGCAGATGTTTCACCAGTTCTTCGGCGAGAACATGCTGCGCGCGGACGTCTGCAACGCGGTCGAGGAACTCGGCCAGCTGCTCGATCACACCGGTCCGGTTGCGGCGTCGGAGCGCAACGCGGCGCGCATCTTCGGCGCGGATCATCTCTTTTTCGTGACCAATGGCACGTCCACGTCGAACAAGATCGTGTGGCACGCGACCGTCGCGCCGGGCGATATCGTCCTCGTGGACCGCAACTGCCACAAGTCGATCCTGCACGCCATTACGATGACCGGCGCGATTCCCGTGTTCCTCACGCCGACGCGCAACAACTTCGGCATCATCGGGCCGATTCCGCGCGACGAGTTCAAGCCGGAGAACATCCGCAAGAAGATCGAGGCGAATCCGTTCGCGCGCGAGGCGCTCGCGAAGAATCCGAAGGTGAAGCCGCGCATTCTGACGATCACACAGAGCACGTATGACGGCGTGATCTACAACGTCGAGATGATCAAGGACCTGCTCGGCGACATGCTCGACACGCTGCATTTCGATGAAGCCTGGCTGCCGCACGCCGAGTTTCACTCGTTCTATCAGGACATGCACGCGATCGGCGCGGGCCGTCCGCGCACGGGCGCGCTCGTGTTCGCGACGCACTCCACGCACAAGCTGCTCGCCGGCATTTCGCAGGCGTCGCAGATTCTCGTGCAGGACAGCGAGAACAGCGCGTTCGACCGGCATCGTTTCAACGAGGCGTATCTGATGCACACGTCGACGTCGCCGCAATACGCGATCATCGCGTCGTGCGACGTCGCGGCCGCGATGATGGAAGCGCCGGGCGGCGAGGCGCTCGTGGAGGAATCGATCGCCGAGGCGCTCGATTTCCGCCGCGCGATGCGCAAGGTCGATGCCGAATACGGCGACGACTGGTTCTTCAAGGTGTGGGGCCCGGACGCGCTGGCGGAAGAGGGCATCGGCGACCGCGAGGACTGGATGCTGAAGCCGAACGACCGCTGGCACGGCTTCGGCGCGCTCGCCGAAAACTTCAACATGCTCGACCCGATCAAGGCGACGATCATCACGCCGGGACTCGACGTGGACGGCGAATTCGGCGAGTCCGGCATTCCGGCCGCGATCGTGACGAAATATCTGGCGGAGCACGGCATCATCGTGGAGAAGACCGGGCTGTATTCGTTCTTCATCATGTTCACGATCGGCATCACGAAGGGCCGCTGGAACTCGATGGTCACCGAGCTTCAGCAGTTCAAGGACGACTACGACAACAACCAGCCGCTGTGGCGCGTGCTGCCGGAATTCGTCGCGCAGCATCCGTCGTACGAGCGCATCGGCCTGCGGGATCTGTGCGGGCAGATCCACAGCGTCTATCGCGCGAACAACATCGCGCGTCTGACGACGGAGATGTATCTGTCGAGCATGGAGCCGGCGATGAAACCGTCCGAAGCGTTTGCGAAGCTCGCGCACCGCGAGATCGACCGTGTGCCGATCGACGAACTCGAAGGCCGCGTCACGTCGATCCTGCTCACGCCGTATCCGCCGGGCATTCCGTTGCTGATTCCGGGCGAGCGTTTCAATCGCACGATCGTGGATTATCTGCGTTTCGCACGCGAGTTCAACGAGCGCTTTCCGGGTTTCCACACGGATATCCACGGGCTCGTCGGCGAGATGATCAACGGGCGTATCGAGTATTTCGTCGATTGCGTGCGCAATTGATGATCAACTGATCCGCTGCTGCAAAAACAAACGGCCCTGCAAAGGGCCGTTTGTCATTGCAGGAACGCCGATCGTTCAGATCAGGCCTTCCGCCTTCATCGCCGCGTGCACGCCCGGACGCGCGCCGACGCGCTCCTGATACGCGACGAGCGCCGGCCACTTGCCGAGGTCGAGATCGATGTACTTCGCCCAGCCGAGCACGGTGAAGAGATAAGCATCGCCGATGCTGAATTCGTTGCCGAGCAGGAACTGCTTGTCGTCGATTTGCTGCGCGACGTAGGCGAGACGGCGTTCGAGATTGGCCATCGCGGCCGCTTTCGAGTCGCTGCTCGCGGCCGGATTGAAGAACGGCGAGAAGTTCTTGTGCAGTTCCGTGCCGATGAACGTCAGCCAGCTTTGCAGGCGATAACGCGCCATGCCGTCATTGAGCGGCGCGAGATGCTTCGCCGGCACCTGATCGGCGATGTACTGCATGATCGCGGGGCCTTCGGTCAGCAGTTCGCCGTTGTCGAGCAGGAGCGCGGGGACGTAACCCTTCGCGTTGATCTTGTTGAAATCCGCGCCGCTCGCGGTGAGCTTGGTCTTGAGGTCGACGGCTTCGATTTCGTAAGCCAGTCCGGATTCTTCGAGAGCGATATGCGATGCGAGGGAACAGGCGCCTGCTTTGTAGAACAGTTTCAAAACAATTTCTCCAGGGTGAGTCGGCACGATTATGAATGAAGTCGTTTGGCCGTGGCTGACCGGATTGTGAAATTGTCTGTGTCGTGGGTGGAGATAAATGCTTGCAATAAATCGGATTCTTCGCGCGTTTAATCTGGATTGCCAAGTATAGGGTTGAGATTCAACG
Organism: Caballeronia sp. EK; assembly: GCF_014384845.1. Taxonomy (NCBI): domain Bacteria; kingdom Pseudomonadati; phylum Pseudomonadota; class Betaproteobacteria; order Burkholderiales; family Burkholderiaceae; genus Caballeronia; species Caballeronia sp. EK. Next base: position 178,379 of record NZ_JACSUE010000008.1, on the reverse strand, counting down.
CGCCAACCCAACGACTCGTTAATCGATCACGAACTTTCGCGGCAAGGTCGGGCCGGCAGCCGGCGGCATCGGAAACCCGGCATCCGCGGCCATGTCGTGCAGCGCGATCTCGATGCTCTCGCACATCGCGTTCAGCGCGAGGTCGTTCTCTTCGAGGCCAAACGGATCTTCGATCTGCGCGGCGATCGCTTCCAGCGCCATGAACGCATACGCCACCAGCAGCGCGAACAGCGGCGTGAGCACGCCGGCGCCATCGACGAGCCCGAACGGCAGCATCACGCAGAAGAGGTAGATCGTGCGATGGATCATCACCGAGTACGAAAACGGCAGCGGCGTGGTCGCGATGCGCTCGCATCCGCCGATCACATCGGAAAGCGCGTTCAGATTGTGCTGAATCGCGAGCATCGCATAGCCGTCGAGCACGCCTTCGCGCCTGCGCTCGGCGACCCATTCGCCGAGCCAGAGCAGAATCAGCGCGGGCCGGTACTTCGCGGCCGCAACGCGCGCGTGCAAATCGGATGGCAATCGCGGAGCCAGGTCAGAGAGCGCATCGGTGCCGCGCAACTGATGCCGAAGCGCGTGCGCCAGTGCGCCGAGCGCCGCGAGGAAACGGCGCGACTGAGCACGGTCCCGCGGCTCCGGCAGCGACAGCACCTGCTGCGCCAGTGCGCGCGATGTGTTGAGCAACGTCCCCCACAATTTGCGGCCTTCCCACCAGCGCTCGTAACTGGCGCCATTGCGAAACCCGAGAAACACGGCTAGCGCGATACCCACGAGTGCGAACGGCGGCGTGCCGAGGCCGATCGGATAATGGCGCATGTGGTCGTGCATGAAAATCGCCGCCACCGACAGCGCGAAGATCAGCCCAAGGCGCGGCAGCAGTTGCGGCAGCACGGAGCCGTGCCACACGAACAGCAGTCGAAACCAGTTGAGCTTGGGGCGGATGATCATGACGGAGCGTTTCGATGAGCGCGAGTGAGCAACATCCGATTATCCCGAAAATACCGGCCGTCGCGCAGAGACATGGCGACGCGTCCGGAAAAGAAAAAGGCCGTCCATGCGAACGGCCTTCGATGTCACGAGGCAAACGTGGCAGGCGGCACGATCAAAGCGATTCGCGCGCCGCCTTTGCCGCCGCGCGCACCTGATCCGGCGCGGTGCCGCCGGGGTGATTGCGGCTCGCGACCGAGCCCTCGAGCGTCAGATACTCGAACACGTCCTCGCCGATCAGATGCGCGACGTTCGGCAGTTCGCGGCGCATCTCGTCGAGCGACAAATCGGCGATATCGCACTCGCGATCCACGCAAATGCGCACCGCATGCGCGACCGCCTCGTGCGCGTCGCGGAAGGGCAGGCCGCGCTTCACGAGATAGTCCGCGAGATCGGTGGCGGTCGAGAAGCCTTGCAGCGCCGCCGCGCGCATCGCTTGCGGCTTGACCGTGATGCCCGCCGCCATTTCCGCGAAGATGCGCAGCGTGTCCGCGACCGTATCGACGGTATCGAACAGCGGTTCCTTGTCTTCCTGATTGTCCTTGTTGTACGCGAGCGGCTGGCCTTTCATCAGCGTGAGCAGCGCCATGAGATGGCCGTTCACGCGTCCGGTCTTGCCGCGCGCCAGTTCGGGCACGTCGGGATTCTTCTTCTGCGGCATGATCGACGAACCCGTGCAGAAACGGTCCGCCAGATCGATGAAGCCGACGCGCGGGCTCATCCACAGCACGAGTTCCTCGGAGAAGCGCGACACGTGCGTCATGACGAGCGCGGCCGCCGCCGTGAATTCGATCGCGAAATCGCGGTCGGACACTGCATCGAGCGAATTCGCGCAGATGCCGTCGAAGCCGAGCGTCTTCGCGACCGCGTGACGATCGATCGGATAGCTCGTGCCGGCGAGCGCCGCCGCGCCCAGCGGCAGACGGTTCACACGCTTACGCAGATCGCGCATGCGCTCGGCGTCGCGCGAAAACATCTCGACGTACGCGAGAAGGTGATGACCGAACGTCACCGGCTGGGCCACCTGCAGATGCGTGAAGCCCGGCATGATGGTGTCGGCATGCTTCTCGGCCATGTCGATGAGCGCGAGACGCAGATCCGTAAGCAGGCCGCCGATACGGTCGATCTCGCCGCGCAGCCACAGGCGGATATCGGTGGCGACCTGGTCGTTGCGCGAGCGGCCGGTATGCAGGCGCTTGCCGGCATCGCCGATCAGCGCCGTCAGCCGCGCTTCGATGTTCAGGTGCACGTCTTCCAGATCCAGCTTCCACTCGAACTCGCCGCGCTCGATTTCACCCTTGATCTGCGCCATGCCGCGCTCGATGGCGGCGAGATCGTCGGCGCCGATGATCTTCTGCGCCGCGAGCATCGACGCGTGCGCGAGCGAGCCCTGAATGTCGACGAGCGCGAGCCGGTTGTCGAAGAACACCGACGACGTATAGCGCTTGACGAGCTCCGACATCGGCTCGGAGAAGCGAGCCGACCAGGCTTCGCCTTTTTTGTGGAGTTGGGACGTCATGGTGATTTTCTCAACGGAGGGTTTGGCTTCGATTCGACTTCGGGAAGACGAAAATTTTAACATTCGGCACTAGTCGGACCCGACGAGGATCACGAGCTTCAGATCTTCCCGATGCGCCGGCTTGAACGTGATCTGGTTGAACACGAGAGGCCCGCGCGACGGATGATTGAACGCGCGTTCGCCGCCTTCGCGCTCGAACACGTCCTGCGACGCCCAGAATCGCGCGAAGGCGGCGCTCGCGGCGCTCAGATCGTCGATGAGCGTGCGGGTCGGTGCGTCGTTCAAATGGCGGATCGAATCGGCGCGGAATTCGGCGGCGAGACGGCGCGCGCGCGTTTCCCAATCGACGATCAACGCGCGCGCCGCCGGCGATGTGAACGTGTAGGTCAGCAGGTTGCGGTCATGCTCCCCATCGAGCCAGCCGACAAACAACGCCGATGCATGCTCGTTCCAGCGCAGCGCGTTCCACTGACGGTCGAGCACGTAGGCCGGTGCGCCGATCAGCGCGACCGTTTGCAGCAGCGCGGCGGGCGCGTCCTGGCTGGCGGGATCGGGCTCGGCGGGATCGCGCTGGGCGGCGAGTTCGAACAGATACGCGCGTTCGGCGCGCGACAGCTGCAGCGCGACGGCGATGCGCGCGAGCGCATCGGCGGAAGCGGACACGGGACGGCCCTGTTCGATCCATGTGTACCAGGTCGGGCTCACGCCGCACAGTTGCGCGACTTCCTCGCGGCGCAGGCCGGGCGTGCGGCGGCGCGGACCGGCCGCGAGACCGACTGCCTGCGGCGAGAGCCGTTCGCGATGTGCGCGGATGAATTCGCCGAGCGCATGCGCGGGCGTTTCGGCGAGGGGTTCGGTTTTGTCGGTGAGGGGCATTCAAACGTCGACAGGTGGTTTCTATACCAGAATATCTGCACAACTTGTACTGGTACAACGTGGACTCTATTGTAGCGGGCAGACCTTCCCCACATCGAACCGGAGAGCGCGATGAAACACCACGACCAGGTCGCAGACGCATTCGGCAGCACTGCCGCCGCCTATCTCACGAGCGCCGCCCACGCGAGCGGCGCCGATCTTCAGAGCCTCGCCGCGACTTTCGCGGCCACATGCGGCAACGCGATCGTGCTGGACATGGGCTGCGGCGCGGGGCACGCGAGCTTCGCGATTGCGCCGCATGTGCGGGAGGTCGTCGCGTACGACATCGCGCCGCAGATGCTCGCGACGGTCGATGCCGCCGCGAAGGAGCGCGGCCTGACGACGATCCGGACGCAGCAGGGCGCCGCCGAAATGCTGCCGTTCGCGGACGGCACGTTCAACTGGGCCGTGAGCCGCATGAGCGCGCATCACTGGCGCGACGTGCCGGCCGCGTTGAGGGAAGCGCATCGCGTGCTGAAGCCGGGCGGACGGCTCAGGTTCATCGATATCGCGGGTATCGACGATCCGCTCTACGACACGCATATTCAGGCGATCGAACTTCTGCGCGATGCGTCGCACATCCGCGACTATCGCGCCGATGAGTGGATCGCGATGCTCGATGCCGCCGGTTTCGACGCGCAGGTGACTGAGCGCTGGCGCATTCCGCTGGAATTCGAGTCGTGGGTGTCGCGGATGCGCACGCCGGCCGAGCGCGTGGTGGCGATCAGGTCGATGTGGAACGGTGCGCCCGATGAGGTGCGCCAGTACTTCGGGGTGAAGGACGATTGCTCGTTCGAGCTGGATGCGGTGATGATCGAGGGGAATCGGAGGGGGTGATGGGTGTTGGGCTTCTATGGATGGCCCGGTTTCGCGGTGGTCTATTAGCACTGCCCCTCCCCGGGGCGGGGGTCACTTTCTTTGCTGCTGCAAAGAAAGTAACCAAAGAAAGCAGCTCGTTCAGGCCCGCGGTCACACGCAGTTTGGCCATGCTTGCCAGCCCGCGATGGCACTCGCCTAAGTGTCGCCCTCGAAGGCCCAATCGGGCTTGGCTCGCGCACGGTCTGACACATCGCACTACAGAACAAACTGGTTCAGCACCAAATAGCTCCAGCCCGCTTCGCGGCCGATGGGTCAATCGGGTCTGACCGCGCTCTTCTCGACGGTTTCCCTCGCATACCCAACGGCAGCGCGTAGCGCTGTGCCGAAGCTGTTTGGTGCTGAACCAGCGCGCTGAAACCTCTCGGGCGGCAGACCGTGCGCGATCCAAGCCCGGTTAGGTCTGTGAGGGCGACACTTAGGCGAGTGCCGCCAGCGGCTGGCAAGCATGACCAAACTGCGTGTGACCGCGGGCGGTGAAAAGCTGCTTTCTTTGGTTACTTTCTTTGCAGCAGCAAAGAAAGTGACCCCCGCCCCGGGGAGGGGCAGTGCTAATAGACCGACACGCCAACGGGATCCGGCGAAAACCCCGCCACACCCCTACCATCACCCCGTATTCCGCAACCCCGCCGCAATCCCGTTGATCGTCAAATGAATCCCGCGCCGCAAGCGCACGTTCTGATCTCCCGCGCGGTGGCGCTTCAACAGTTCGACCTGCAAATGGTTGAGCGGATCGAGATACGGAAAACGGTTCTTGATCGACCGCGCGAGCAGCGGATTATCCGCGAGACGATCGCTCTTCCCGGTGATCTCGGCGAGCACGTCCGACGTGCGCTGATGCTCCGCGACGATCTTGTCGAACACGGTCTTGCGCAGCTTCCTGTCCGTGACGAGCTGCGCATAACGCGACGCCACCGCGAGATCGGTCTTCGCGAGCACCATGTCCATGTTCGACAGCAGGTTCTTGAAGAACGGCCACGTCTTGTGCATCTTGCGCAGCGTAGCCAGCCGCTTCGCGCGTTCATCGTCGGAGCCGGACTTGTCGAGATACGCCGTCACCGCGCTGCCGAAGCCGTACCAGCCCGTCAGCAACAAACGGCATTGCCCCCACGAGAAGCCCCACGGAATCGCGCGCAAATCCTCGATCTTGCGCTGCTTCGGGTCCTGCAGCTTGCGCGACGCCGGCCGGCTGCCGATATTCAGTTCCGCGATTTCCGAAATCGGCGTCGACAGGAAAAAATAGTCGGTGAAGCCGGGCGTCTCGTAGACGAGCGCACGGTATGCGGCCATCGCGGAATCGGAGAGCGTCTGCATCGTCGCTTCGAATTGCGGCAACTGCGCGGGCGCATTCTCGTGCGGCAGCAGCGATGCTTCGAGCGTCGCCGCGACCACCGTCTCCAGATTGCGCCGCCCGATCTCCGCGTTCGCGAACTTGCTCGCGATCACTTCGCCTTGCTCGGTCAGACGGATTTGCCCGTCGACAGTGCCGGGCGGCTGCGACAGAATCGCCTGATAGGTCGGGCCGCCGCCGCGTCCGACCGTGCCGCCACGGCCGTGAAACAGTCGCAAGGTCGTGCCGCGTTCCTTGAAGAGCGTAACCAGCGCCAGTTCCGCGCGATACAGCTCCCAGTTCGACGTGAGGAAGCCGCCGTCCTTGTTGCTGTCCGAATAGCCGAGCATCACTTCCTGCTCGTTGCCCTGATTTTCGATCAGCTTGTCGATGCCCGGCAGCGCGAAGAACTCGCCCATGATGACCGGCGCATTGCGCAAGTCGGCGATAGTTTCGAAGAGCGGAATCACCATCAGGCCGTCGCGCGGTGAATCGTCTTTGGCGCCCAGATAGCCTTGCAGCACGCCGGTTTCCTTCTGCAGCAGCATCACTTCCAGCAGGTCGCTGACGGTTTCCGTGTGCGAGATGATGTAGTTGCGCACCGCGCGCGCGCCGAACTTCTGACGCGTCTCGCGCGCGGCTTCGAGCACGCCGAGCTCGCTCTTCGCGAGATCGGAATACTGCGCGTAAGGAAGACGCAGCGGACGCGGTTGCGCCAGTTCCTTCAGCAGCACGTCGCGCTTGTGCTCTTCGGACAGCGACGCGTAATCCGCGACGACGCCCGCACGCGCGAGCAACTCGGTCACGACCGCTTCGTGAATATCCGAGCTTTGCCGCAAGTCGATGCTCGCGAGATGGAAGCCGAACACTTCGGCGGCGCGCGCGAGCGGCGACAGCCGCAGCGTCGACATCGACGCACCGTGATGCTCCGCGAGCGAATCGATCAGCACGTGCAGGTCGCGCACGAATTCGGAAGCGTCCGCGTAGGGCTTCGCGCGAATCTGCGGCTGGCCGGCGCCCGCGCTGCGCACCGCGACGACGCCTTCGCCGAGCCGCACGCGAGCACTCGCCGCAAGCCGCGTGTACATGCCGATGAGCGCGCGCCGATACGGCTCGTCCGTGCGATGCGGCGACTGATCCGGCGAGGCATCGGCGAGCGCCTTCAACGCATCGCTGGAACCGGCGAGCAGATTCGACACGGACAGTTCCGCGCCGAGCTTGTGCGTCTCTTCCAGATAGTGTTCGAAGATCACGATCGCCTGACGGGTGATCGCGGTTTCGAGCGTTTCGCCGGTGACGAACGGATTGCCGTCACGGTCGCCGCCGATCCAGCTTCCCATCTGGAAGAACGGCGGCAGGCGCACGGGCAGGCCGTGCTCGGCGAGCGCGCCTTCGATATCGGCATAGAGCGCGGGAATCTCCGCGAGGAAGGTCGCGCGATAGTAGGACAGCGCGTTGTCGATTTCGTCGGTGACGGAGAGCCGTGTTTCGCGCAGCATGCGCGTCTGCCACAGCGACGTCACCCGCGCGCGCAGCACGGCTTCGTTCTGGGCGCGTTCGCGGACGGTCAGTTCCTGATCGCGCTCGGCGAGCAGGCGCGCGATGTCGTGCTGAGCATCGAGAATGCTCTTGCGCGAGACTTCGGTCGGGTGCGCGGTGAGCACGGGCACGATCAGCGCATCGCCGAAAAACTTGTCCAGCAGCTTGCGCGTCGCGCTGATGTTCTTGTGCTCGCGCATCCGTTCGATGGCATAAGCGATCGTGCCAGGCTGCGACACGGAGCCAGCGAGCGCGTGGATGCGGCGGCGGCGATTGTGATGCCGGTCTTCCGCGATATTCGCCAGATGCGAAAAGTAGCTGAACGCACGCACGACCGACACCGTCTGCTCCGGCGACAGCGCGCGCAGCTTCTTCTCCAGCGTCTGCGCGGCTTCGCTGTCGTCTTCGCGGCGGAACTTCACGGCCGTCTGACGAATGGCTTCCACCACGTCGAACACGGCGTCGCCTTCCTGCTCGCGCAGCACTTCGCCGAGCAGACGGCCAAGGAAGCGGATGTCCTCGAAGAGCGGGCGGTCCTTGTCGTCGCGCGTGCGGCTCGCGGGTTTCGCGGCGGCCGCGCCGTTGGCGCGCGGCGCTTTCGCTTTGGTCGCGACGCGTTTGGCCGCGGCCTTGATGCCCGGCCTCGGTTTCGGCGCGATCGCCGCTTTCGATGCCTTCGCCGCCGTGGCGGCCTTCGTGACGATGGGCGACGACGCCGGGCGCGGCGCGTCGGAGGAGGAAGACTTGGGCAATGCGGCGTTGCGGCGCGCCGGGCGAGCCGATCCAGAAGACGTCACGTTGGGTTCCTCTCAGAAGCTGCGAAGCCAGGGACCACATCGACGTGATGCAACCCGGACGGGCGCCGCATCGGACAGGAAACCGCAGGCCGTGCGAACGGCCGTGCGTCAAACCGGCGACAGCATGCCGCGGCGTTTAGCGGGCCCCGAAGCGGTCATCGCGCGCGAAGCGGCCTGCGCCGTCGTTCACCCGGATACAAACGCGCCACGGACGCCCCGAAAGGCGCATCGGACAAGGCTCTCGCGCGCTGCCCATGTGTCAGTGGACCTTGGCGTGCGTGCTACCATTGTTCGCTAATGTCTATTCATCCATCCCGTCATTCGATCGAGCATCAATGAATTCCGAGACGCATTCAACGACACCGCCCGCGAGCATCACCATCGCTTCGCGGGAAAGCCGGCTTGCGATGTGGCAGGCCGAGCATGTGCGGTGTGCGCTGCACAAATTATATCCATCTTGTGACATAAAAATCCTCGGAATGACGACGCGTGGCGATCAGATTCTTGATCGCACGTTGTCGAAGGTCGGCGGCAAGGGTCTCTTCGTGAAGGAGCTCGAAGCCGCGCTCGCCGAAGGCCGCGCCGATCTCGCCGTGCATTCGCTGAAAGACGTGCCAATGGAACTGCCCGAAGGCTTCGCGCTCGGCGCCATTCTGGAGCGTGAAGATCCGCGCGACGCCTTCGTGTCGCCGCACTACGAATCGCTGGAAGCGTTGCCTGCGGGAAGTATCGTCGGCACGTCGAGTCTGCGCCGCGAAGCGATGATCCGCGCGCGCTTTCCCGCGCTCGAAGTGCGTCCGCTGCGCGGCAATCTCGACACGCGTCTTGCCAAGCTCGATCGCGGCGAATACGCGGCGATCATTCTCGCGGCCGCCGGATTGAAGCGGCTCGGTCTCGAAGCGCGCATCCGTGCGCTGCTCGATCCGACGGAGAGCCTGCCGGCGGCGGGGCAGGGCGCGCTCGGCATCGAGATGCGCGCGGATCGCGCCGATCTCGCCGCGTGGCTCGCGCCCTTGCACGACGAACACACCGCGCTCGCGGTCGAGGCGGAACGCGCCGTGTCGCGTGCGCTCGGCGGCAGTTGCGAAGTGCCGCTCGCGGCGCATGCCGTGTGGCGCGACGGCGCGCTGCATCTGCGCGGCGCGGTGGCGATGCCTAACGGCAAGCGTGTGCTGCGCGCCGAAGAAACCGTGCGTTCGCCCGATCTCGCCGGCGCGCTCGCGCTCGGCAAGCGCGTGTCGTCGGATCTCGAAGCACAGGGCGCAATGGATATCGTCAACGCGCTCACCACGACGAGCCGCGCCGATGCCCCCAACGCCGCGCCCTCGGGGCCGAAGTCCTGATGGCGAGCGAGCGCCGCGCCACCGTCATCGTCACGCGTCCGGGCGGACAGTCGTCCGCGTTGCTCGCGCTCCTCACGAACGCCGGCTTCGACACGCTGGAATTCCCGCTGATCGATATCGCGACCGTCGCCGACGATGCACCGTTGCGCGCCGCGCTCGACGAGTTCTTTCTGCCGCCCGACGCACCGGGGCGTTACGCGCTGGTGGTGTTCGTGTCGCCGAATGCGATCGATCATGCGTTCGGCCGGCTCGGCGCGCCGTGGCCCGCCGATCTTCCCGTCGCGGTCGTGGGTCCGGGATCGGTCGCGGCGCTCGCGCGGCAGGGCGTGCACGCGCCCGCGCATCGCGTGATCAGTCCATCGACGGAAGACGCCGATCCCCGCTTCGACTCGGAAGCGCTCTACACCGCGATCGAAGCGCATTTCGGCACGAACGGTCTCGAAGGCAAGCGCGTGCTGATCGTGCGCGGCGACGGCGGCCGCGAATGGCTCGCCGAACGGCTCGCCGAGGCGGGCGCGCGGGTCGAGAAAGCCGCCGCGTATCGACGTGTGCTGCCGGAGCCGTCGATGCAGAAGTGGGAGCGCATCCACGAACTGCTCGCGGGAAAGCCGCACGCGTGGCTGCTGACGAGTTCCGAAGGCGTGCGCAATCTCGACGAGCTCGCGCACGAGCACCTCACCGCCGACGAAATCGTGCTGCTCAAACGCACGCCGGTCGTCTGCCCGCACCCGCGTATCGCCGAAGCCGCGCGGGGAGCGGGTTTTGATAGGATTACGGTGTCCGGCGCGGGCGACGAACGCATCGCACACTCGCTGGAAGTGCTGTTCCCGCCCGACACCGCCGCAGCAGCCGCGCAGGCGGAGCCACAACGCAACTCACGCGATCCGGAGGCCCACGCATACGCGAGCGCTGCAGCGAGCGCATCGAGCTCGAACCATTCCTCATCCGCGCCGACGGACGCCCATCCGGCCACCGCGCCGGCCCACCAAACGGCTCAATCACGCATGACTGATTCGAACGATTCCAAAAAAGCTTCACCTCAGCCGAACGTGACACCGCCCTTGCCGCCGAACACGCCTTTCACGCCTTTCGAGCAGCAGAAGCGCCGCGGCGGCGCGGGCATCGTGTTGTTGTGGTTCGTCATCGTCATTCTGGCGGTGGCGGCGGGGGCGGGCGCGTTCGTCCTGAATCGCAAGTTCGACCGCGCCGACGCGCAACTGTCGCAACGCCTCGCCCAGTCCGACGAGCAGAACGCCGATCTGCGCGCGAAAGCCGATCAGGCCGCGAGCGCGACCACCGCGCTGAATACGCAGATCATCCAGTTGCAAGGCAAGCTCACCGATGCCGAAACGCACAGTCAGGCGTTGCAGCAGCAATATCAGGATCTCGCGAGCAATCGCGACGACTGGACTATCGCCGAAGTCGAGCAGATTCTGTCGAGCGCGAGCCAGCAACTGCAACTGACCGGCAACGTGCAGCTCGCGCTCTTCGCGCTGCAAAGCGCCGACACGCGGCTTGCCGCGAGCACCGGCCCGCAGGTCGTCGCGATCCGCAAGGCGATCGCGCAGGACATCGACAAGCTGAAGGCCACGCCCACCACCGATCTCACCGGTCTCGCGATCAAGCTCGATACCGCCATCGACCAGATCGACCAGTTGCCGCTGTCGGGCGAAGCGCCGATCGCACGCGCCCGCGCGCAGACGGCCGAGCCGGCCAACAGCGCGTCGATCGCCGCGGCGACCGGCGAGCCGCGCTGGAAGGTGCTGTGGCATCAGATCACCAACGGCATCGGCCAGCAGTTGTCGAGCCTCGTGTCGGTGCGGCGCATCGATAACGCCGACGCGATGCTCACGTCGCCCGATCAGGGTTATTTCGTGCGCGAGAACGTGAAGCTGCGTTTGCTGTCCGCGCGTCTGTCGCTCCTGTCGCGCAGCGAGCCTACGCTCAAGTCCGATCTGCACGCCGCCGATGCCGCGCTCGCGCGCTACTTCGATGCATCGTCCAGGAAGGTGCAGGCCGTGCGCGATCTCGTGAAGCAGGTCGATCAGGCGTCGCTCGCCGTCGCCGTGCCGAACCTGAACGCCAGCCTCGCCGCCGTCCATCAGTTCAAGCGAGGCGGATGATGACGATTCGTGGACTGATCTGGCTCGCGCTGCTGTTCGCGGTAGCGGTGATCGTCGCGACGGTCGGGGGTTTCAACGGCGGGCAGATCCTGCTCGTGATTCCGCCGTATCGGGTCGACATGTCGCTCAACCTGTTCGCGGTGGCGCTCGTCGTGCTGTTCATCGTGCTCTACGCGGTCATCCGCGCGGTGCGCGGCGTGTGGAAGATGCCGTCGCGCGTCGCTGCGTATCGCACGCGCAGCAAGCTCGCGAAGGCGAATGCGTCGCTGCGCGATGCGGTCGGGCATCTCTACGCCGGGCGCTTCTCGAAGGCCGAGAAGGCCGCGCGCGATGCGCTTTCCGTCGACGCGAACAAGGGCGCGGCCGGGCTCATCGGCGCCAACGCGGCGCATCGTCTGCACGAATACGCGCGCCGCGACGAATGGCTCGCGCAGGTTTCCGGCACGGACTGGCAGGACGCGCGCCTGATGGCGACCGCCGACATGCGCGCCGATGGCCGCGACGCCGACGGCGCGCTCGTCGCGCTCACAGAAATGCAGGCGCAGGGCGGACGGCGCATCCACGCGCAGCAGATCGCGCTGCGCGCGCAGCAGCAGTTGAAGAACTGGGGCGAAGTGCTGAAGCTCGTGCGCATGCTGGAAAAACGCGAGGCGCTGCATCCGGCGGTTGCGGTGCGGCTGCGCCAGGTGGCGGCGGAAAACCTGCTGCGCGACCGGCGGCACAATCCCGACGCGCTGCTCGAACTGTGGCAGTCGCTTTCGGTGACCGAGCGCCAGTCGCCGCGTCTCGCCGATCTCGCCGCGGAGTTGCTGATCGCGCTCGATCGCCGCGCGGAGGCGAAGAAGATCGTCGAGGATGCGCTCGCGCACAACTGGGACGCGCGGCTCTTGCGGCGCTATCCGGATTGCATCGTCGGCGGCGACGCGTTCCCGCTGATCCAGCGCGCCGAAGCGTGGCAGAAGGAACGCACCGAAGACGCCGATCTGCTCTTCACGCTCGGGCGGCTGTGTCTGCATCAGCAGTTGTGGGGCAAGGCGCAGGCGTTCCTCGAATCGGCGCTGAAACTCGCCGACAACGAACCGCTCAAGATCCGCACGCATCGCGCGCTCGCGCGTCTGCACGAGCAACTCGGCGACACCGAAAAGGCCGCGGAGCATTATCGTGCGAGCGCGCTTGCGATGAACGTCGTCTGATCCGCGAATCGTCGAACGTCTGCAAAAGCCGCATGAGAGAAACTTTCATGCGGCTTTCTGTTTTTTGTCCACGGAAACGGCGTTTGAGGTTGTCTGTACGTTAGCGCACAACGGCGACGCGCCCGACGTGGTCTAGTTTGCTTCCACCAATTCGAAGAACAGGGAGGCGAACGTGAAAGGAGGGTTACACAAGCTCGTCGGCCTGGCGCTCGTCGTTTTTCTTTCATGGCCCGATACATCGCATTACTTCGCGCAGGGGGTCATCACGAGCGCACCGTGGACCGGAACGTGGTCGGCCGCGCCTGATGTCACGGCGGATCCCGGCTTCAACAACCAGACGATTCGCCACGTCGTGCATACGAGCATCGGCGGCACGGCGGCGCGCCTGACGTTTTCCAATCTGTTCGGCTCGCAGCCGGTCACGCTCGGCGACGTGCATATCGCGCGGCGGGCGGGCGGGGCGCGGACGATCGCCGGCACCGATCGCGCCGCGACCTTCAACGGCCAGCCCTACGTGACGATTCCGGCGGGCGGCACGGTGCAGACTGACGCCATCCCGTTTCAGGTGCCCGCACTCGCCGATATCGCCGTGAGCTTCCATATTCCGTCGCAGACGCAGCCCGGGGCGACCGGACATATCGAGGGCTTGCAGGACAACTGGATCGCGCCGGGCGACGTGAGCGCGGACCCGGCGTTCGCGGGCGGCGTCGTGAACGCGACGGGCGAGCAGTCGTACTATTTCCTCACCAATGTCGATGTGATGAACGCCGCGGCGACGGGCGCGGTGGTCACGTTCGGCGCGTCGATCACGGACGGGGTTTCATCGACACCCAACACGAACCGGCGCTGGCCGAACCGGCTCGCGGAGCGGCTGATCCGCTCGGGCATGACGGTCGGCGTGCTGAATCAGGGCATCAGCGGAAACGATTTCTTCACGGACGGTTCGGGCCAGGCCGGACTGAAGCGCTTTGCCCGCGACGTGCTCGGGCAGCCCAACGTGAAGTGGGTGATCGTCTCCGACGATGCGGTGAACAATCTCATCAGCGGCAATCCACCGAGCGCGCAGCAGCTCATCGGCGCGTATCAGCAACTCGTCCAGCAAACGAGCGCCGCGAAAGTGGGCCTGATCTGTTCGACGCTCACACCCTTTCAGGGCCTGGACGAGTGGACGCCCGAAATCGAGAACACGCGTCAGACGGTGAATGCCTACCTGCGCACCAAGGAAAGCGGCTGCGACGCCGTGCTCGATCAGGCCGCGGCGCTGGGCAATCCGTGGGGCTCGACCGATTCCACCGCGTACGCGCGCGCCTACAACAGCGGCGACGATCTGCATCCGGACGATGCCGGCATGTTGGCGATCGCCAATGCCGTCGATCTGTCCTGGTTCGCCGCGCTGCCGCCGGTCAACGCGCCGACGGCGTGCGGACGTATCGCGATGGGCGAGGGCTTTGGCGTCGGCGGATCAGTTGCGGCGTGCGGCGCAAATGTGCAAGCGAGCTTGCAGGGCGACGGTTATCTCGTCGCCGTGAGGAATGGCCAGACGATCTGGTCATCGCGCGTGAGCGGCACGCCGGGCGTCGAAGTCCGCATGCAGGAGGACGGCAACCTGGTGATGTACGACAGCAACGGCGCGATGGTCTGGCAGACGCACACGTCGGGCAATCCGGGCGCCTATGCGACTATCCTGCCGAACGGATATCTCGTCATATTCTCGGCGCGCGGCACGGCGCTGTGGTCGAGCGAGGGATGAGAAAAGCGTGCGGGCCGCGCGCGATGTGCGGCCCGAAAAGCGATCAGTACGTGGGAACCGACGGATCGACCTGACGCGACCATGCGTCGATGCCGCCGTACAGGTTGAACGTCTTCGTGAAGCCGCGCGATTCCAGGAACATCGCGACCTGCGCGCTGCGCGCGCCGTGGTGGCAGATGCAGACGATCTGCGCTTCGTCGTCGAGCTCTTCGCTGCGCGCGGGAATGTCGCGCATCGGAATCGTCACGATGTTATCCATCTTCGCCGTCTGGATTTCCCACGGCTCGCGCACGTCGAGCAGAACGGGAGCGGGGCGCGAGGCATCCGCGAGCCACGCGGCGAGTTCGGGTGCGGTGAGGTTTTGCATGAAGATCCTGACAAGACGCGCGAGGCCGGGCGCAACCGGCATCGCGCTTTCAGCTTAGAACTTGAACAGCGACGGATGCACCGCGTTCTTCAGCGGCGCGACGAGCGTTTCGAACACGTCCGACACGCGAAACTGCTTTTCGTCGACGCGCGTGATGATCTGCGCCTTCATGACCGGCGCCGCGCCGACGAACGCGGCAATGCGTCCGCCGATCTTCAGTTGCTCGAGAAATTCCTGCGGCATGACCGGCAGCCCGCCCGACACGCAGATCACGTCGTAAGGCGCGCCCTGATCCCAGCCGAGCGCGCCGTCGCCGGTGATCACGTCAACGTTCGTCACGCCATTCGCGGCGAGGTTCTGCTTCGCGAAACCGGCGAGTTCGGGCGAGATTTCGACCGTCGTCACGCTGCGGCCGCGATGCGCGAGCAGCGCCGCCATGTAGCCCGAGCCGCTGCCGATTTCCAGCACGGTCTCGCCTTTGTGAACCGCGAGCTCCTGCAGGATGCGCGCCTCGACCTTGGGCGAGAGCATGCGCTCGCCGCCGGGCAGCGGAATTTCGAGGTCCGCGAAAGCGATGTTGCGGTACGCGGCGGGAACGAAGTTCTCGCGCTTGACGATCGCGAGCAGGTTCAGCACGTCCTGGTCCAGCACTTCCCACGGACGAATCTGTTGCTCGATCATGTTGAAACGCGCTTGCTCGATGTTCATGTTCTATGTGCGTGATGGCGACCGGAGCGGGCTGCATCGCGGCCGGATGCGGGGCTGAAAACTATGCGATTGTAGCAAATGGACGCGTTTTCCCGCCCGTTTCGCGCGCGTGCCGGTGATGGACCTAGTGCGGCAGACGGATATCGAACTTGAAGGTGATGAGCCGTGCGATCAGGATGAACGCCGTCGAAATCAGCACGTTGTAGATCGTGTCGACGTCGAGCCGCTCCAGCCCGAGATAGATCCAGCAGCCGGCGAACGCGCACACCGCGTAGGGGCGCGAGTCGCGCAGGATCAGCGGAATCTCGTTGCAGAGCACGTCGCGCAGCACGCCGCCGAACACGCCGGTGATGACGCCCATCATCGTCGCGGTGAAGGCGGGCATCTGCGCATCGAGCGCGATCGAGGTGCCGGACACGCTGAAAAGGCCGAGCCCGATCGCGTCGGTGATGAGCAGCGCGCGCTGGTCGAAAAGGCGCGACGTGACGCGCAGGAAGATGGGCGCGAAGATCGCCATCGCGAAGATAAGGAGCACGTAGTCCTGATGCTCGACCCAGTAGAACGGCCGGCGCGAGAGCAGCACGTCGCGCACCGTGCCGCCGCCGAACGCGGTGACGAGCGCGACGAGAAACGCGCCGACCGCATCGAGCCTGCGCTTGCGCGCTTCGATGAGCCCGGAGAAGGCGTACGCGAAAATCGCGAGCGCCTCCATGATGGTAATGGCGAGGGTGAGTCTAGGATGCACTGTCCGGCCCCGGATCGCGATTCCTGCCGAGACTCTTGTCCTGCGGATGGTTGTGATGGCGCGCCGCGCCGCCCGGCTGCAGCAGCACGAGCACCGCGCCCGCGCCGCCATCGTGCGGGCGCGCCTGACAAAACGCGATCACTTCCGACTTCTGCACGAGCCACGCGCGCACCTTGCCCTTGAGCACAGGCTCCTTGCCGATGGAGCCGAGCCCCTTGCCGTGAATCACGCGCAGGCACCGCAGCCCGCGCTTCACCGATTCGCGGATGAACTCCGCGAGCGCCTCGCGCGCTTCTTCGCGGCGCATGCCGTGCAGATCGAGCTGCGCCTGCACGATCCACGCGCCGCGCCTGAGCTTCCTCACGACTTCCTGGCTGATGCCAGGCCGGTAGAAGGACAGCGTTTCGTCGATGTCGAGCAGGCTTTCGGGATCGTATTCGTCGGAGAGCGCTTCCTGCAGCACGGCCTCTTCGTCGCGACGGCTTTGCAGCGGCACCGGCGGAGGCGGCACGCGTGTGACGGTCGTGCGCGGCGGCGTCCTGAGCGGTTCGACTTCGCCGATCGCGCGACGGAACTCGTCGGCATCGGCGACGACTTCGCGTTCGGCGCGCGCCGCCGCGACGCGTTGCACTTCGCGCTTCTCGGCGTCGGCTTTCAGTGCGCGCTTGAGCGTGGAAAGGCCCGACAGCCCGTCGCGCTTCACGGCGGCAGCGACGTCGCGCGCATCGACTGGCCGGGCCGGCGCGGGCGTGGCCGGCCGCGCCGCTTCTCTGCGCCGGACTTTCGGTTCGTTCGGGTGAGGGAGGTTCTTCGGCATCGTTCGGCCAGCGGAAATCGACAGGAATCAGGCTCGACGCGAGGCGCGCCTCGAATCGAAAACGGGCCGACGGCGTGAACCGTGGCCCGTTTTTATCGCGAGTCGGCGCTATCGGACGCGCCAGAAGCGGACGAACTCCATTCTAGCGGTTCGCCGCGCTCGCCCGCGCCCGGATGGACGCCCGATCAGCGATCCGCTTCGTGGCTCATCGAATGCGGCGTCGGCGTTTCGTCGATGGTCTCGAGATAGCGCTGCGCGTCGAGCGCGGCCATGCAGCCCGTGCCCGCGCTCGTGATCGCCTGGCGATACACGTGATCCTGCACGTCGCCCGCCGCGAACACGCCGGGGATGCTCGTCGCGGTGGCGTCGCCGGTGGTGCCGCCCTTCGTGATGATGTAGCCGTTCTTCATCTCCAACTGGTTGACGAAGAGATCGGTGTTCGGCTTGTGGCCGATCGCGACGAACACGCCCTGCAGCGCGATGTCCGTGGTCTTGCCCGACTGCGTATCCTTGATGCGCAGGCCGGTGACGCCGGAATTGTCGCCCGTCACTTCGTCGAGCACGTGATTCCACTTGATATCGACGATGCCTTCCTTTTCCTTCGCGAGCAGGCGGTCGATGAGGATAGGCTCGGCGCGGAACTTGTCGCGGCGATGCACGACCGTCACTTTCTTCGCGATGCCCGCGAGATAGATCGCTTCCTCGACGGCCGTATTGCCGCCGCCGATCACCGCGACTTCACCGTTGCGATAGAAGAAGCCGTCGCAGGTCGCGCAAGCCGACACGCCCTTGCCCATGAACGCTTCTTCCGACGGCACGCCGAGATATTGCGCCGATGCGCCCGTCGCGATGACGAGCGAATCGCAGGTGTACTCGCCCGAATCGCCGATCAGCCGGAAGGGGCGCTCGTTGAGCTTCGCCGTGTGGATGTGATCGAACACGATCTCGGTGTTGAAGCGGCGAGCGTGCTCTTCGAAACGCTGCATCAGTTCCGGGCCCTGCACGCCCGACGGGTCCGCCGGCCAGTTCTCGACGTCCGTGGTGGTCATCAACTGGCCGCCTTGCGCGAGGCCGGTGATGAGCAGCGGCGACAGGTTCGCGCGCGCGGCGTACACGGCGGCGGAGTAGCCGGCGGGGCCGGAACCGAGAATCAGCACTTTGGCGTGTTTGGGCGAAGACATGATGATGGTCCGTTATTGATGGTCGGCTCGGAAGTACGCGTGGCCTGCAATGCAGCAATATCGACGCCGCTCGTGGCCGGAGAATGCGCGCGACGCTCCCGATGATCCAAATTTAGGTGCAAAAAGGGGATTATAAAGGCCGCTGGAAAAGCCTTCCCGAGTGAACCTTTCAATCGGTTTGATAGCCGTGGACAGCGAGGACCGCCGCATGACTTGCTCGTGACGAGTGTTACAGGTTGCAAGAACGCGTCCGTTTTGCGCCTTTCACCGCAACGCAGCGTTTACAATAGGCCACCGTTCCATGCGGTCCTTGCGTAGAGGCGTGAGCCGCAAAAAAGCGACACAAAGCGACACCGAATCAATGGCCAAAGCTACCTATTCCGCGAGCCCGCAGGCGTTGCCGCACCGCATGTCGCGGCTCTTCACCGAAATTCGCTGGATTCTCCAGGTCGCGCTCGGACTGTTCCTCGTGATGGCGCTCCTTTCGTACAGCCGCAAGGATCCGAGCTGGACCCACGCGGTGAGCGTCGATCACATCGGGAACTGGGCGGGGCGCGTCGGCGCGTACACGTCCGATATCCTGCTGCTCGTCTTCGGGCTGTCTTCCTACTGGCTGGTCGTGCTGCTCGCGCGGCGCATCGTCGCGAACTACCGGCGTCTCATTCAGCACACGACGCAGCCGCCCGCCGTCGATGAAGACGCGCCGCGCGACCGCACCTGGCTTGCCGAAGCGTTCGCGTTCGTGCTCGTGCTGCTCGCGAGCGACGGCATCGAGGCGCTGCGCATGTGGTCGCTCAAGGTGCAGTTGCCGCGTGCGCCGGGCGGCGTCGTCGGCGATGTCGTCGCGCGGCATGTTTCGCATGCGCTCGGCTTCACGGGCGCGACCCTGTTCTTCTTGATCGCGCTCGCGATCGGCCTGTCGCTCTATTTCCGTTTCTCGTGGCTGTCCGTGTGCGAGAAGCTCGGCGACGGCATTCTCAACGCGATCACCGGCGCGCAACTGCGCCGCGAAGCGGGACGCGACCGCAAGCTCGGCGAAGCGGCCGCGGTCAAGCGCGAAGACAAGGTCGTGCGTTCGCGCGAGAAGAGCGAGGATCACGAACCGGTGATGATCGTGCCCGCGGCGCCCGCGCCCGCGCGTTCCGAACGCGCCGAGAAAGAAAAGCAGGTGCCGCTCTTCAAGGACCTGCCGGGCGATTCCACGTTGCCGCCGCTCGCCTTGCTCGATGCGCCGCCGAAGGTCCAGGAAACCATCGCCGCCGATACGCTCGAATACACGTCGCGACTCATCGAAAAGAAGTTGAAGGACTTCGGCGTCGAGGTGAGCGTGATCGCCGCGTATCCGGGGCCGGTCGTCACGCGCTATGAAATCGAGCCCGCGACGGGCGTGAAGGGCAGCCAGATCGTCGGTCTCGGCAAGGATCTCGCGCGCTCGCTGTCGCTCGTGTCGATTCGCGTCGTCGAGACGATTCCGGGCAAGAACTACATGGCGCTCGAATTGCCGAACCAGCGCCGTCAGACGGTCAAGCTCTCCGAGATTCTCGGCTCCGAGGTCTATGCGAACGGCGCGTCGCCGCTCACGATGGGCCTCGGCAAGGACATCGGCGGCAATCCGGTCTGCGCGGATCTCGCGAAGATGCCGCACTTGCTGGTCGCGGGCACGACGGGCTCGGGCAAGTCGGTCGGCATCAACGCAATGATCCTTTCGCTGCTCTACAAGGCGAGCGCGGATCAGGTGCGCCTGATTCTCATCGACCCGAAGATGCTCGAAATGAGCGTCTACGAAGGCATTCCTCATTTGCTGTGTCCGGTGGTGACGGACATGCGGCAGGCCGGCCACGCGCTCAACTGGGCGGTCGCCGAGATGGAGCGCCGCTACAAGCTGATGAGCAAGATGGGCGTGCGCAATCTCGCGAGCTTCAACACGAAGATCGATGAAGCGAAGAAGCGCGACGAAAAGATTCCGAATCCGTTCAGCCTCACACCCGACGATCCGGAGCCGCTCACGCGCCTGCCGAACATCGTCGTCGTGATCGACGAGCTCGCCGACCTGATGATGGTCGTCGGCAAGAAAGTCGAAGAGCTGATCGCGCGGATCGCGCAGAAGGCACGCGCGGCGGGCATCCATTTGATCCTCGCGACGCAGCGGCCTTCGGTCGACGTGATCACCGGCCTCATCAAGGCGAACGTGCCGACGCGTATGGCGTTCCAGGTGTCGTCGAAGATCGATTCGCGCACGATTCTCGACCAGCAAGGCGCCGAATCGCTGCTCGGCATGGGCGACATGCTCTATCTGCCGCCCGGCTCCGGGCTGCCCGTGCGCGTGCACGGCGCGTTCGTGTCGGACGAGGAAGTGCATCGCGTGGTCGACAAATTGAAGGAGCACGGCGAGCCGAACTATATCGAGGGCATTCTCGAAGGCGGCCTGGCCGGCGACGGCGACGAAGGCTCGGCGGGCGCGGGCGGAACCGGCGGCGCCGACGGCGAGTCCGATCCTTTATACGATCAGGCGGTCGAGGTCGTCATCAAGAACCGGCGCGCGTCGATCTCGCTCGTGCAGCGGCATTTGCGCATCGGCTACAACCGCGCGGCGCGTCTGCTCGAACAGATGGAAAACTCGGGGCTCGTGTCGGCGATGTCGTCGAACGGCAACCGCGAAATCCTGACGCCGGCGCGCGACGCGGAGTGACGCGCGCGCGTCCAAATGGAGAACATAACGATGAAGCAATTTACGGGGAACCCGCTCACCAGGGCATTCGGTGCGGCGATCTTTTCGGCGACGATGCTGTTCGCATCGCATGCATTCGCGAGCGGCACGGAGCAATTGAAGGCGTTCGTGTCGCAAGTTCACGCGGCGCGCGGCGACTTTACGCAGCAGGAAATCAAGGCGCCCGGCAAGACCAACAACGGCGCGACCTCGAACGCCATGCCGACCAAAGGCCAGACCTCCAGCGGCACCTTCATGTTCGCGCGGCCCGGCAAGTTCATCTGGTCGTATCAGAAGCCGTATGCGCAGATCCTGCAGGCCGACGGCGACAAGCTCTACGTCTACGACAAAGATTTGAACCAAGTCACCGTGCGCACGCTCGGCGGCGCGCTCGGCGCGAGTCCGGCGGCGATCCTCTTCGGCAGCAACGATCTTGAGAAGAACTTCAACCTGCGCGATGCGGGCGAGAAGGGCGGCATCGACTGGCTGGAACTCACGCCCAAGGCGAAGGACACGCAGTTCGAGACGGTCGGCATCGGCTTCAGGGACGGCAATCTGCAAGCGATGGAATTGCACGACGTGTTCGGCAACGTCACGTTGCTCACGTTCTCGAATATCCAGAAGAACCCGCCGATCAAGAGCGATACCTTCAAGTTCACCGTGCCGAAGGGCGCGGACGTGATCAACGGCTGATCCGAAAAGGGCGCGACGAAAGCGCCCTTTTTCATTCGATGGCCGCGTGCGCCGCGGCCATGTCATCGAGAAACGCCTCCACGATCTCCCGCTTCGCGCCCCGCGCGCCGCTCACGCGTTCCGCGCGCGTGACCATCTGAAACGCGACGCGATAGCGCATTGCCTGTGGATTGAGCGCCGCGAGCACGCCGTCCTTCACGTAGGGCGCGGCGAAGTGCTCGGGCAGATAACCGAGATGCCTGCCCGAGAGCACGAGCATCGCGACGGCCTCCATGTTGTCCGCCACCGCGCCGATATTGCGCGGCGTGAGCTCGCCGGCCTCGGGCAGCGGATAGCTGCGCCACGCCCAGTCGTGCTCGAACGCCTGCGCGATGCCTACTTCGCCTGCCCGCGCGAACAACGGATGCTCGCGTCCGCAGTACGCGAGCTGATCTTCCGCGAAGATCTCGGTGTATTCGAGCGACGGCACGCGATGCCAGAAGTAGCCGATCGCCATCTGGATACGCCCCGACAGCAGCATCTCCTCCAACTCACCCGGTGAGCGCACCAGCACCGCGAAGCGCACGGATTCGTCGCGCTGCCGGAAACGCGCGATCGCCTGACTGACGCGCGCGTTCGCGCTGACGGGCGTATTGCCGATCATCCCGAGCGTGAGCGAGCCGACAAGCTTCTTGCCGACATTGCGCGCGGTCGAATCGAATGTGTCGATGGCGGCGAGCAGCGTCCGGCACGCCTCGACGAACTGCTCGCCGCGCGAAGTCAGCGCGAAGCCGCCGCGCCCGCGTTCGCAGAGCCGGTAGCCGAGCCGCGTTTCGAGCGTCGCGAGTTGCGTGCTGATGGTCGATTGCCCGACGTTGAGCGTCGCCTGCGCGGACGAAACGCCGCCCGCATCGGCGATGGCGAGGAACACGCGGATCAGGCGCAGATCGAGATCGGAAAGGTGAGTGAACATGGGGCGCCGCCGATACATCGAAAAATATCGATGTTAAGTTAATTTTATCGCCATTTTATTTTTATCCAGAACTCGCTATTAATTGTCAGATGTCAACGCGAACCCATCTGACGCCATGAATACATCCTCACTTTTCGCCCCCGCCGAACACTTCGATTCGCACTTCGTCGAACAGCGCGCCGAGCGCCCGCAGCCGTTGTCGGGCAACCAGATGCCGCGTTGCGGCGGCATCACGACGATGATGCGCCTGCCGCACGTCCAGTCGGCCGAAGGGCTCGATGCGTGTTTCGTCGGCGTGCCGTTCGATCTCGGCACGTCGAATCGCACCGGCGCGCGCTTCGGTCCGCGTCAGGTGCGCAGCGAATCCGTGCTGCTGCGCCCGTACAACATGGCGACGCGCGCCGCGCCTTTCGATTCGCTGCGCGTCGCGGATATCGGCGATGTCGCGATCAATCCGTACAACCTGCTGGATTCGATCGACCGCATCGAGCGCGCTTATCGCGAGATCCTGAAGCACGACTGCAAGCCGCTCACGCTCGGCGGCGATCACACCATCGCGCTGCCGATCCTGCGCGCGATCCACGCGAAGCACGGCAAGGTCGGGCTGATTCATATCGACGCTCACGCGGACGTCAACGACACGATGTTCGGCGAAAAGATCGCGCACGGCACGCCGTTTCGGCGCGCGGTGGAAGAGGGCCTGCTCGATTGCTCGCGCGTCGTGCAGATCGGCCTGCGCGGAACGGGCTACGAAGCCGGCGATTTCGACTGGTGCCGCGAGCAGGGTTTCCGCGTCGTGCAGACGGAAGAGTGCTGGAACAAATCGCTCGCGCCGCTGATGGACGAAGTGCGCGCGCAAATGGGCGATGGCCCCGTCTACATCACGTTCGATATCGACGGCATCGATCCCGCATTCGCGCCCGGCACCGGCACGCCGGAAATCGCCGGACTGACCGTGCCGCAGGCGCTCGAAATTGTGCGCGGCGCGCGTGGGCTGAATATCGTCGGGGCGGATCTGGTGGAAGTCGCGCCGCCCTATGACCCGTTCGGGACGACCGCGCTGCTGGGCGCGAACCTCGCGTTCGAACTGCTGTGCGTGCTGCCGGGCGTCGAGTACCGCGCGGCAAAGTAAGACTCGCATCAAGACCAAAGCAATAACGGAGACATCGTTTCATGACCGCAGTAAAAAACGCGTCACGCGCGCAACCGAAGCGCGCCGCGCTCGCCTCGTTCATTGGCACCACGATCGAGTGGTACGACTTCTATAGCTATGCAACCGCCGCGGCCATCGTGTTCGGCCCGCTGTTCTTTCCCGGCGAAAGCCGTCTCTTGAGCCTGCTCGCGTCGTTCGGCACGTTCGCGATCGGCTTCTTCGCGCGGCCGCTCGGTGGCGTGTTGTTTGGGCATATCGGCGATCGCGTCGGGCGCAAACGCTCGCTGATGCTCACGCTCATGTTGATGGCGGTATCGACGGTCGCGATCGGCTGTCTGCCGACGTTCGATAAGGCAGGCGCGATCGCGCCGGTGCTGCTGATCGTGCTGCGCCTGCTGCAGGGCGTCGCGGTCGGCGGCGAGTGGGGCGGCGCGGTGCTGCTCGCGGGCGAGCACGCGCCCGAAGGCAAGCGCACGTTCTTCGCATCGTTCGCGCAACTCGGCAGCGCGAGCGGCCTGATTCTCTCGATTCTCGCGTTCGGCGTCGCGAGCAAGCTGCCCAACGCGGACTTCATGTCGTGGGGCTGGCGCGTGCCGTTCCTCGCGAGCATCGTGTTGCTGATCGTGGGCTTCGTGATCCGGGCGGGCGTCGATGAATCGCCGGAATTCGAGGCGCTCAAGGAAGAGCGCGAACTCGCCGAGCATCCGCTGAAGGAGACGATGAAGCAATGGCGGCTCGTGCTCGTCGTGCTCGGCGCGAACGTCTACGGCATCGCGGGCGTGTATTTCAGCAACATCTTCATGATCACGTACGCGACGCAGTATCTGTCGCTCGATCGTTCGATGGTGCTCGACGCGATGTTCTATGTCGCCGTGCTGCAGTTCTTCGTGCAACTGGGCGCGGCGTTCGTCGCGCAACGCTTCGGCACCGCGCGCGTGCTGACGATGGCGGCCGTGTGGGCGATCGTCGTGCCGTTCATCATGCTGCCGCTCGTACGAATGGGCACGTTCGGTTCGGTGACGCTCGGCGTCGGGCTCGCGACGATCGCCGAATCGGGCTATTACGCGGTGATCGCGGGCTTCGTCACCGGCATGTTCGCGGCGCGCATCCGCTATACGGCGATCTCGCTCGCGTATCAGGTCTGCGGCGCGCTCGCGGGCGGCCTCACGCCGCTCTTCGCGACCGTGCTCGCCGAACGCTACTCGCCGAGCTGGGTGCCGATGGCGCTGTTCTATTCGAGCTTCGCGCTGCTTTCGCTCGTCTGCGTGCGATGGCTTGCGCGTCGCGAGGCGGCGGGCGATTTCGAGGAGCGCGGCGAGACACGCGCTTCGGTGCCGCAGGGCTTGAGTTCTGCAAGCTGATGTGAAAAAGCCGCCAGAAATGGCGGCTTTTTCGTTGAGCGGTCACGCGTAGGCGCGGCGCCGTCCCGACAGAAGCAGCAGATAGCACACCGCGCCGAGCGCGAGCGCGGGCAGCGTCGCGCCGAGATTGGGCAGCCATTGATTGATCGCGTGATACGCCGCGATCCCGATGCCCCACGCGATGAACGCGCTCACATGCCAGCCGCCGGAAAAGCCGTAACGCCCGTCGATGGACCCGAGCGCGGCCGTGTCGATGCGGCGTTTGCGCACGATGAAATGATCGGCCAGCACGACGCCGAAGAGCGGCGCGAACACCGAGCCGATCAGCAACAGGAAGTTCTGATACTTGCCCATCTCGACGACCAGCGCGACCAGCGTGCACAGCGCGCCGAACGCGCACGAGAGCATCGGCACGCCGGCGCGCGCCCAGAAGGTGCCCGTCGATACGGCCGCGGAGTGGATATCGGCGAAAGCGTTGTCGATTTCATCGATCAGAATGAGGAACAGCGCGATGCCGCCACCGGCCTGCGCGAGCGCGGTCGTGAGTAGCGCATCGCCGCCGCCCGCCGCAAGTCCGTAGATCGCGCCGAGCGCATAGAACCACAGATTCGCGATGCCATAGCCGAGCAGCGTGCCGCGAAACGCGCCGCCCGCGCTCTTGCCGAAGCGCGTGTAATCGGCGATCAGCGGCAGCCACGACAGCGGCATCGCGACGACAAGGTCGATACCCGCGCCGAACGCCAGCTCGCCCGTGCCGGGACGCGCCAGCAGCGCGGCGAGATCGTGCTTTGCGAGCAGATTCCACGTGAGCCAGCCTGCGCCGCCGAGCAGCAGCCAGATGCCCCAGGTGCGCAAGAAACGCCGCACGAAGGAGAGCGGGCCGCTGATCGCGAGCAGCGTCGCGAGCGCGCCGAAGATGAGCGTCCAGACGAGCGGCATCGAGAGGTGAAAGGATTGCTTCGCGAGCGCATCGGCGGAATCGCGCATCACGATGATCTCGAACGAGCCCCAGCCGACGAGCTGGATCGCGTTGAGCACCGCCGGCACGGATGCGCCGTGCACGCCGAGCGTCGGGCGCAGCGAGGACATCGCCGCGAGCCCCGTATCCGTGCCGACGACGCCCGCCAGCGCGAGCAGCACGACGCCGATCACCGTGCCGATGGCGATCGCCATCAGCGCGTGCGGCAACGACAATCCCGGCACGAGCAGCGCGCCCGCCTGCGCAACAAGCAGCCCGATGCCGAGCGAGAACCACAGCGCGAAGGCATCGCTCGTGCCGAAGGCGCGCCGCTCGGGCGGCACGGGCGTGAGCGGCGCGTAGGTCGAAGTCTCGCCGTGCGCCGCGGCGTTCGTGGTGTGCTCTTGCCCCATCGGATTGCGTCCTTGTCGTGTGAAAGCGTGGTTTCCGGGCGCGTGGCCCGCTTCGTGCGAGACCGCCGCTGTCAGGCTGTCATAATGACCCGATTCTGCGGCCGCGCCGCGCCGTCCTGAAGGGCGAGATTATCGCCGCGATCCACCCAACCGCGTCAACCTGCATCGCACAGCACATGTTCGAAGAAAACCGTGGCAATGTTCCGCTCGCGGAGCGCCTGCGCCCCCGCACCATCGACGACGTGATCGGCCAGAAACATCTGCTCGGTCCAAACAAGCCGTTGCGCGTCGCGTTCGAATCGGGCGAGGCGCATTCGATGATTCTCTGGGGCCCGCCCGGCGTCGGCAAGACCACGCTCGCGCGCCTCATGGCCGATGCGTTCCACGCGCAGTTCATCTCGCTCTCGGCGGTGCTTTCGGGCGTGAAGGACATCCGCGAGGCGGTGGAGACCGCGCAGATCCATCGCGCGAACGGGCATCAGACGCTCGTGTTCGTCGACGAAGTGCATCGCTTCAACAAGAGTCAGCAGGACGCGTTCTTGCCGCACGTGGAGTCGGGCCTGTTCGTGTTCGTCGGCGCGACGACGGAGAATCCGTCTTTCGAGGTGAACAGCGCGCTCCTGTCGCGAGCGGCGGTCTACGTGCTGAAAAGCCTCGACGCCGAGGAACTGAAGGAACTGCTCGAACGCGCGTCGAAGGAACTCGGCGGGCTGACATTCACCGACGAAGCCCGCGACGCGCTGATCGGTTCCGCCGACGGCGATGGCCGCAAACTGCTGAACAACCTGGAGATCGTCGCGCGCGCGGCGGCGCAGCAAAAGCAGACCGATGTCGACGGTGCGCTCCTGGGCAGTGCGCTCGCCGAGAATCTGCGCCGCTTCGACAAGGGCGGCGACGCGTTTTACGACCAGATCAGCGCGCTGCACAAATCCGTGCGCGGCAGCAATCCGGACGCCGCGCTGTACTGGTTCTGCCGCATGCTCGACGGCGGCGCGGACCCCCGCTACATGGCGCGGCGCATCGTGCGCATGGCGTGGGAGGACATCGGGCTGGCCGATCCGCGCGCCGCGCGCATCACGCTCGATGCGGCCGAGACGTACGAGCGCCTCGGATCGCCGGAAGGCGAACTCGCGCTCGCGCAGGCGCTCATCTATCTGGCGGTCGCGCCGAAATCGAACGCGGGCTACAACGCGTACAACGAGGCGCGGCGCTTCGTCGGCAAGGACCAGTCGCGCGGCGTGCCGGTGCATCTGCGCAACGCGCCGACCAAGCTGATGAAGGAACTCGGCTACGGACACGAATACCGCTACGCGCACGACGAGCCCGACGCCTATGCGGCCGGCGAAACCTATCTGCCGGAAGGCATGCGCGATCCGTACTGGTATCAGCCGACGCCGCGCGGACTCGAAGGCAAGATCGGCGAAAAGCTCGCGCGTCTCGCGGAACTCGACGAAGCCTGGCGGCGCGAACATCGCGACGACAAGAAGCGATGAAATCACGGCGTTCGTTTCGCGTGCGGGCGAACCGCGTTTCGCCGGGCGGATCGCCGATCGCACCGGCGCGCAGTGACCGTGCGCTAAAATCGGTGTTTCCGATTACTTAACAAAGCTGCCCCCCGCCATGCTCGACATCCAAACCCTCCGCAAAGACCTGGACGGCGTCGCGAAGCGCCTCGCCGATCGAGGCTACACGCTCGACGTCGCCGCCTTCGCGGCGCTCGAAGCCGAGCGCCGCGAGATCCAGACCCGCACCGAAGAACTGCAGGCGCGCCGCAACAGCCTGTCGAAGCAGATCGGCGCGATGAAGGGCCGCGGCGAGGACACGTCCGCGGTGATGGCGGAAGTGGGCGGCATCGGCGACACGATGAAGGAATCGGCGGCGAAGCTGGACGACGTGCAGAAGCGTCTGTCGGACCTGATGCTGACCGTGCCGAACCTGCCGCACGAGAGCGTGCCGGTCGGCAACGACGAGACGCAGAACGTCGAAGTGCGGCGCTGGGGCGCGCCGCGTTCGTTCGACTTCGAAGTCAAGGATCACGTCGATGTCGGCGCGCCGCTCGGCCTCGATTTCGAAACGGGCGCGAAGCTCTCGGGCGCGCGTTTCACGTTGCTGCGCGGGCCGATTGCCCGGCTGCATCGCGCGCTCGCGCAGTTCATGATCGACACGCACACGGAGCAGCACGGCTATACGGAGGCGTACACGCCGTATATCGTGAATCCGGAGATTCTCTACGGCACGGGCCAGTTGCCCAAGTTCGCCGATGACATGTTCCGCGTCGAGAAGGGCGGCGACGAAAGCACGGTCACGCAGTACCTCATCTCTACGTCGGAGATCTCGCTGACGAACACGGTGCGCGACAGCATCCTCGAAGCCAGTGCGCTGCCGGTGAAGCTCACCGCGCATTCGCCGTGCTTCCGTTCGGAAGCGGGCTCGTACGGGCGCGATACGCGCGGCCTGATTCGCCAGCATCAGTTCGACAAGGTCGAGATGGTGCAGATCGTGTCGCCGGAGCATTCCTATGCCGCGCTCGACGAGATGGTCGGGCAGGCGGAGACGATTCTCCAGAAGCTGGAACTGCCGTATCGCGTGATTACGCTGTGCACGGGCGATATGGGTTTCTCGGCCGCGAAAACGTTCGATCTCGAAGTGTGGCTGCCGGCGCAAAACACGTATCGCGAGATTTCGAGCTGCTCGAATACCGAGGCGTTCCAGGCGCGTCGCATGCAGGCGCGCTTCCGCAATG
This sequence comes from Caballeronia sp. EK, assembly GCF_014384845.1. Classification (NCBI taxonomy): domain Bacteria; kingdom Pseudomonadati; phylum Pseudomonadota; class Betaproteobacteria; order Burkholderiales; family Burkholderiaceae; genus Caballeronia; species Caballeronia sp. EK. The sequence goes on along the minus strand of NZ_JACSUE010000008.1, from coordinate 149,206 downwards.
CGCAGGGCAAGCCGGAGTTCGTTCACACGCTGAACGGCTCGGGGCTGGCGGTCGGCCGCACGCTCGTCGCGGTGCTGGAGAACTTCCAGAACGCGGACGGCTCGGTGACGATTCCGGCGGTACTTCGCCCGTACATGCGCGGCGCCGAAAGAATCGAAGTTTCGGCAGCAGTGTGACGTTTATTTCCAAAAAGAGGCTTGGAAAGCGCGAAAGAGTTCGATATACTTTCGTTCTTCGTTGAGCAACGACCGGTTCACGAAGACCCGAAAGGGTAGACGGAGAGGTGGCAGAGTGGTCGAATGTACCTGACTCGAAATCAGGCGTACGGTTTTCCCGTACCGTGGGTTCGAATCCCACCCTCTCCGCCAAGACACTAAAACCCCGCAAGTCGTGAGACTTGCGGGGTTTTGCTTTTGGGTCTTCACATGAAGCTCCGCTTCGTCGAGCGGAGCGTTTCCTCAAGTCGTACACCGCGCGATATCGAATCGCAATTCCGGTTCCGGCACGCCGCCATCGTCGCTCGACGACTGCTGCACCTTCACGATCGATCCATAAGCCGAAGGCGTCAGCGTCACGAGCCACGCATTCGACCCGACCAGCAACTCCGTCGTCCCCTGATCGCGCCGCGTTTGCGCGGAGGGAATCATGCGTTGCAGACAACTCGATATATCCGACGCAGCCCGCGCCGACGAAACGTGAATCACGGGCTTCGACGCGCGCAATTCGGGATCGCTCGTCGAACTACAGGCGGCGAGGGCGGCGGCGCCTGACAGCACAGCGGAAATCAGCGTCAATCGATACACGTTCATAACACTCCGGCAGGTTCGAAATCGGGCCACTAAAACACAAACGCGCGGTCATCACAAGGGCGAAAAACGATCGCGCCGCATCCCGAAAAAGCGCGCCCGAAGCTTCGAAATGCAATGCCCGTGCGGCTTTCCAAGCGGCTGCCCTGCGCGGGAGTGCTATCATCGGGCCCATTGTCCTCGCGCGCCGCCCGCCTCGAACACCGGCGAAAACGCGTGCGCGAGGCGGCACGAACCCATCGCATTGCTCAATGGCCATCACGCTCAAGACACCCGCCGACATCGAAAAGTTGCGCATCTCCGGCCGCATGGCCGCCGAAGTCCTCGCGATGATCGGTGAACACGTCCGCCCGGGCGTCACCACCGACGAACTCGACGCCATCTGCAATCGCTTCATCGTCGACGAACTGAAGGCCATTCCCGCCAACGTCGGCTACATGGGCTTTCCGAAGACGGTCTGCACCTCGGTGAATCACGTCGTGTGTCACGGCATTCCCGGGCCGAAAGAACTGAAGGACGGCGACATCATCAACATCGATGTCGCGATCATCAAGGACGGCTACTACGGCGACACGAGCCGTATGTACTACGCCGGCACGCCGAGCGCCGAAGCGCGCCGCCTCACCGAAACCACCTACGAGGCGATGGTTGCCGGCATGCGCGAAGTGCGCCCGGGCGCGACGCTCGGCGATATCGGCGCGGCGATCCAGGGCGTCGCGCATCGCGAAGGCTTCTCGGTGGTGCGCGAGTATTGCGGCCACGGCATCGGCCGCGTGTATCACGAGGATCCGCAAGTGCTGCACTACGGCCAGCGCGGCGCGGGCCTGCGTCTGAAGCCGGGTCTCGTCTTCACCATCGAGCCGATGATCAACGCGGGGCGCGCCGCCACCCAGCAGTCGCGCGACGGCTGGACCGTCACGACGAAAGATCGCTCGCTGTCCGCGCAATGGGAGCACATGGTCGCCGTCACCGACGACGGCTTCGAAGTGCTGACGCCGTGGCCGGACGGCACGGGAAGCTATGCGGCGCCATGAGCGCGCGTTCGCCTTGTCGTGTGCGCTGTAAAGCACTTTCCCGGATTTAGGAATTGACGGGTACGCCCGTTCGGTTGAAGCTATGTTTATGGCCCGAGCGCCGGACCGGCCAACAGAGCCGCACGCGCATGAGCCCGAGAGCCAGAGAGAAATAGCCCGCATGAGTCCCTCATTGACCGTCAGCCGGATCGCCGCGCACCACGGACCGGTTCTGCGCGAGCTTCGCACGGCAGCGCTGCGCGAAGCGCCTTACGCATTCGGCGAAACGCTCGAAGATACGCTGCTCGTCGATCCTTCGTCGTTCGGCGACACCGCGGCGCTGCACGCGAGCTCGCCCCGGCTCGCGACGTTTCTGCTCTACACGGAAGGTCATCCCTGCGGTCTCGTGCACGCGTACATCGAAGAGGCGCCGAGCGCGCGCGCGTTCGTGAGCGCGTTGTGGGTCGCGCCCGCCGTGCGGCATCTGCGCGGCGGCGAGCTGCTCGTGAACGTCGCATCGCAATGGCTTGCCCAGCAGGGCGCAGCCGAGGTGCATGCGTGGATCTCCGAGGTGAACCGCACTGCGGTGCGCTTCTACGAGCACCTCGGTTTCGGCCCCACCGGCGATCGTCGCGCCATGCCGTCGCACGAAGAAGAAGCCGAGTCGCTCTTCGTGCGCCACATGCGCGCCGGACAGCTTATCTAACATACGTTAGCCTGGGCCGCGTCGCCGCTTCTCACGTGCCCGTCGTGCGCACGCGCGGCCCACATTTCGCGTATTCGATAGCCGAAATCCATCCTAAAAATTATGGCCGTGTGCGGCAACGCCTGTAAAATACGCAAAATTTTTGGCCGTTCCTATGTCGCTCAACAAAACGCCCTTCTTCGAACTGCGCAGCGGCTCCGTCGACACGCTTCTCTTCGTCGTCAAGACTCCCGACCTCGATGCCCTGCGTACCGAACTCACGCGGCGCTTCGAAGCAACTCCCGAATTCTTCGCAGGCGATGTCGTCGCTATCGACGTGCGCCGTCTCGCTGATTCCGCGAAGGGCGGCGAGGGCGAACGCGTGTCGCTCGCCGAGCTCGAAACCCTGCTGAAGAGCGTGCGCATGCGACCGATCGGTGTCGTCGCGCTTCCCGCGCAGACATGGGCGATTCGATGGGCGAACGAAGGCGGCCTGCCGATTCTCGAAGCGCGCGACCGGCGTGGCGCGCCGAAGCCGTCCGTGGACGAGGCGAAGCCGAACACCGAAGCCGCGGCCGTGATCGAAGCGGCCGTCGCGAAGGAACCGGCGCCCGCGGCGCTGCCCGCGCTCGCGACCATCATCGACCGGCCGCTGCGCTCGGGCCAGCAGGTCTATGCGAAGGGCGATCTCATCGTGCTCGGGCTCGTGTCGTACGGGGCCGAGGTGATCGCGGAAGGCAATATCCATATCTATGCGCCGTTGCGGGGCCGCGCGCTCGCGGGCGTGCACGGCAATCTCGACGCGCGAATCTTCTGCACCTGTCTCGAGCCGGAACTCATTTCCATCGCGGGTATCTATCGGACGACCGAGAACCCGCTGCCGGCCGACGTGCTCAGCAAGCCGGTGCAGATCTGGCTGAACGAAGAAAAACTCATGATCGAACCGCTGCGGCTGACCTGACGGGTTGGATCGGCTCGCGCGCCCGATGCCCTGGCGCGCGCCCGAAAGCAACGCGAGCGGACCTATTGACGAACACAAGGTACTTGTATGGCAAAAATCATTGTGGTGACTTCGGGGAAGGGCGGCGTCGGCAAGACGACCACCAGCGCGAGCTTCGCATCGGCGCTCGCATTGCGCGGCCACAAGACGGCCGTGATCGACTTCGACGTCGGTCTGCGCAATCTCGACCTCATCATGGGTTGCGAACGCCGCGTGGTGTACGACCTGATCAACGTCATTCAGGGCGAAGCCAATCTGCATCAGGCGCTCATCAAGGACAAGAAGTGCGAGAACCTCTATATCCTGCCGGCCTCGCAGACGCGCGATAAAGACGCGCTCACGCTCGAAGGCGTCGAGAAGGTCATCAACGAGCTGATCAAGATGGATTTCGAGTACATCGTCTGCGATTCGCCGGCGGGCATCGAATCCGGCGCGCTGATGGCGATGCACTTCGCCGATGAAGCGCTCATCGTGACGAATCCGGAAGTGTCTTCCGTGCGCGACTCGGACCGCATTCTCGGCATCCTGTCGTCGAAGACCAAGCGCGCGATCGAAGGCAAGGATCCCGTGAAGGAGCATCTGCTCATCACGCGTTACAACCCGAAGCGTGTGAGCGAAGGCGAAATGCTGTCGCTCTCCGACATCCAGGAAATCCTGCGTATCGAACTGATCGGCGTGATTCCGGAGTCGGAAGCGGTGCTGCATGCATCGAACCAGGGCTTGCCGGCCGTGCATCTGGATGGCACGGATGTCGCCGAATCGTACAAGGACGTGGTGTCGCGCTTCCTCGGGGAAGAAACGGCGCTGCGCTTTACCGACTATCACAAGCCCGGTCTGCTGCAACGCATCTTCGGCACCAAGTAAGGGGACGCAATGTCGATTCTTTCGTTTTTGCTGGGCGAGAAAAGAAAGTCCGCTTCGGTCGCGAAGGAACGCTTGCAGTTGATCATTGCGCACGAGCGCGCGGGTGGCAAAGCCGCCGCCGATTACCTGCCGGCGTTGCAACGGGAACTCGTTGCCGTGATTTCGAAGTACGTGAAGATTTCCGATGACGATATTCGAGTGAGTCTCGAGCGTCAGGACGACCTCGAAGTGCTGGAAGTGAAGATCGAGATTCCGCAGGCGTAACGCGTTGCGCCTGTGTGTGCGGCGTCGCGTCGGCTCGGGCCGCGCGAGCGCCGCGCGAAGAATGCGAAGCCAGGATCGAGCGATCCTGGCTTTTGTTTTTGCGCGTTATCGTTTGCGCGTGCTGTTTGTCTGGTATGTGCGCGCCTTTCATCAACATTCGGTTGCACATCGGGTGTCCTCGTAATACGCGGTTTGTCCTCCTTCTGATGTCCTCGCGCATTGAATGCGTATCCGCGCCACGCGGCATTCAATGTCTCGAACAATGAAGAGGTACACCATGAAAACATCCCTCCGTACACTGCTCGCCCAAACCGCGCTGGTCGTCGCCGGCGCAATCACCGTGACGGCCGCGTCCGCCGCCGAATTCGTGATCGTCGCGCCGAGCGCGCCGCCCGCGCCGCGCTACGAGGCGGCGCCGCCCGCCCGCGCGGGTTATGTCTGGGATCGCGGTCACTGGAACTGGGAGCATGGCCGCTACGTGTGGGCCGGCGGTCATTGGGAAGCCGAGCGCGTTGGTCATCGATGGGTGCCGGGCGAATGGGTCGGACACGGCGCCCAGTATCGCTGGGTGCCGGCGCACTGGGCATGAGGCGGGAGCGCGCGATGAAACGACTCCTGCTCGTCCTCATGACTGTCCTGCTCGCCGATGCGCTCGCCGGTTGCATCGTTGTCCCCGAGCATGCTTACACGTATCGGCCGGCGCACGTCTACGTGTATTGACGGCCTACTTCTGTGGCGCCTCGTCCTGCGCTCCGGCGGGCGCCTTGTCTCCGCCCTCGGGCACTTCCGGCGACGGCGCGAGCTTTTCCAGCGGCGTCATGTACCGTTCCGACAACGCTTCGTAGAGCGGCGGCGCGAAGAGGCGCGACACGCGGCTCGAGACCAGCGCCGTCGCCATCAGCGAGATCACGAGCGCGTGGCCGTCGATCATCTCCATCACGATCACGAACGCGGTGATCGGCGACTGCGTGACGGCCGCGAGATAGCCGACCATCCCGAGCGCGATCAACATCGGCAGCGACATGCGCGGAAAGAGCGTGTGCAGCACGTTGCCGAAGCCCGCGCCGATCGACAGCGACGGCGCGAAAATGCCGCCCGGAATGCCGGGCAGGTACGAGCCGATCATCGAGATCATCTTCAGGAGCGGATAGAACATCGACAGTTGCTCGTGCCCTTCGAGCAGGCCGCGCGCCTCGGCGTAACCGCTGCCGAAGGTCGTCCCGCCCGCCAGCAAGCCGACGATGGCGATGATGAAGCCGCACAGCGCCGCGAACGCGACTGGCCGCGACGCATGGAGGTGTCGCAGAGACACGGGAATCCACTTGCTCGTGTTGAGCAGCAGCCAGCAGAAGACGCCGCCCGCGATGCCGGTGACGATGCCCGTGACGATGATCGCCACGAGGAAGAACCGCGGGAACAGCGCGCCGGCCTGAATCGTCCCGAAGTACGTGTAATTGCCGCTGAGACCTAGCGCGATGACGCCCGCGATGATGATGCCCGTGATGAGCACGCCGCTCGCGCGCGCTTCGAAGCTGCGCGTGAGTTCCTCGATCGCGAACACGATGCCCGCGAGCGGTGTGTTGAACGCCGCCGACAGGCCGGCCGCCGCGCCCGCGAGCACGAGTTGCCGTTCGATCAGCGAATTGGAGCGCGGGTAGAAGCGCCGCATGTTGAACATCAGCGCCGCGCCGATCTGCACGGTGGGGCCTTCGCGGCCGATCGTCAAGCCGCCGACTATCGCGACGAACGAGACGGCGATCTTCGCGACGAGGATGCGCAAGGTGAGCAGTCGCGCGCCCGCCGCCGCTGTCGGCCCATGCAGTACGGCGATGACCTGAGGGATGCCGCTGCCTTCGGAGCCACGGAAGAAACGTCGCGTGACGAAGACGCAGAGCGCGGCGGCGGCCGGCGTGATCGCGAGCGGCAGCCAGGGATGCTCGCTGCGGGCAGCGGAGAAGAGCGCGAAGCCCCAGTCGATGAGCCGCGCATAGTACACGGCGACGAGCCCGACCAGGATCGCACCGAGCCAGAAGATGCCGTAGCGTCGCCACAGGCCGCGTGTGCGTCGCGCGGTGATGGCCGAGAGGGAACGCAGCGCGCGGATCATGCGATGTCCGTCGGCAAAACGGCGCTTGTGGGGTGTGCAGCAGGGTCTGAAAAAAAGAACAGGCGCGAGGCTTTCGCCGGGCGCCCAAGAAACGCTCCCGCCATAAGCAGGAGCGGAGAGGAGAAGAGCGCTGTCAGTTCAGCCCGCAAAACGAGCCTCACGAACAGCATTACCTGCTCTGAGCAAGCGCGCGCGGGAAAGTTCAATCGATCTGAAATTTTTTTGTAGGTCCGGTGTGCGAAACCGGGCGTATCGAATCAGGCGGAAAGCACTTCGAAAGCGAGCACCGCGACGATCGCGCCCACGTTCGCGATGACCGCCTCGAAAAGCACGCCTCGCCACGTCGAAGGACGGAATTTCACTGCAAGCAGCAGTGCCGTCAAAAGCGCGATGGCGATCATTGCGACGAGATGAGCACTCTGCAGATGAATGCGCATGGCGGCCTCCATTCTCGGGTTCGCGGCATTCGTTTCCGCGAACCGTTTCTTGTCGAACTTGTTTCGAGTATAGGCAGCGGCAAATTTACTGGAAAGCGGACAAAAAAGTCATTTTGCCGCCAGCTTGCCGACTGCCATCGAGTGTTAATTTAAATACTCGTTGATTCAGGGAATTTTCTTTTCAGGCTAGGTACAAACCCCGTATGTGCGCGAGGCCAGTGTGGCGGCGCGCCGAAACCGCAAGTCCGTGGAGCATTCGCCAGATGACTTCCCCGACGACACGTTCTCTCGAAGTCGATTTCTTTCGAGGAATCGTGCTGCTCATTATCGCGGTGGACCATATAACGGGAAGTGTGCTGTCCCGCTTTACGCTGCATCAATATGCTTTCTGCGATTCCGCAGAAGTATTCGTGTTTCTTGGCGGTTATGCGTCGGCGGCGGCTTATACGGCGCTTGCGACTCGCCGTAGCGATTCAGCCGCGCGCCGACGCTTTTTCAAACGCAGTTGGGAAATCTATCGCGCCTATTTGTTCACGGCGTTCCTGATGCTGGTCGGCGGCGCGCTTCTGATGGCGCTCAAGGTCGACACGCCGATGGTCCAGTACACCGAATGGCCAAACTTCCTCACGAGACCGTTCGGCCTGACCGTCGATATCGCGTTGCTGCGTCAGCAGCCGTATCTTTCCGCGGTGCTCCCGATGTACTCGGTGTTCGCGCTCGCCGTGCCGGTGATCGTTCCGCTTGCGCAGAAGAAGCCGGTCATCGCGATGTTCGGCAGCCTGCTCGTGTGGCTCGCAGCCATGCCGCTCTTGCGCTTTCTGCCGGGCACCTACGGCGAAGCGTGGTCGTTCAACCCGTTCGCCTGGCAACTGATGTTCATGACCGGCATTCTTTCGCGCGTCCAGCCGATCAGCGACGAGTTTCATGCCGGCCGCGCCGCGCGCTGGCTGACGGCGGGCGCGATCGCCATCGCGCTGACCTTCGCGTTCTACAAGCTCTTCCTCGAAACCCAGGCGCCGCCGGGATACATGAAGCAGAACCTCGCGACACTGCGCATCGTGAGCTTCGCGGCGATCGCGTGGATCGTCGCGCGCGGGGTTTATGCGGGATGGATCGGCAGGCTCGCGCGCAAGCTGCCCGGCATCGTGACGATCGGCCAGCAAGGGCTCGTGTGCTTCATCGCGGGAACGTGCGTGTCGCTCGTGCTGGATTCGGCGCTTCGCGCGATGGGCGTGCTCGGGCTCGGCCGCTATCCGTCGCACTGGATTCTGGGACTCATCGCCGATAGCATCGCCATCGTCAGTCTGCTGACGCTCGCGCGCTTCTGGGCCGACCGCAAGGCGGCGAAAGCGGCGCGCGCGAAGGGCGTCGAGCGGCCGGCGCCGCGCATCCCGGTCATCAAGGGCAGGCCGGTGCCTGCCCACGTGACGAACCAGCGCGACCGCTAGTCATTCCAGCGTGATGCTGCGTGTCTCGCGCATGCACAGCACCGCGATGAGGCTCACCGCCGCCGCCGCCGACACATAGCCGCCCACCCACGTCAACCCGCCGCGATTGGCGAGCAGTTGCGCGATGTAAGGCGCCACCGATGCACCCAGAATCCCGCCGAGGTTGTACGCGACGCCCGCGCCCGTGTAGCGCACGTTGGTCGGGAACAGCTCGGGCAGGAGCGCGCCCATCGGTGCGAAGGTCACGCCCATCAAAAACAGTTCGATGGTGAGGAAGAGCGCGACCTGGATCGTGTCGCCGCTGCCGAGAAGCGGGGCCATCGCGAAGCCGGACAGAATCGCCAGCAGGCAGCCGACGATCAGCACGGGCTTGCGGCCGAAGCGATCGCTCGCGATCGCGGATATCGGCGTGGCGATCGCCATGAACAGCACGGCGAAGCACAGCAGTCCGAGAAACGTCTCGCGCGCGAAATGCAGCTTGGCGACGCCATAGGACAGCGAGAACACCGTCGAGATGTAGAAGAGGGTGTAGCAGACGACCATCGCGAACGCGCCGAGCAGCGTCGGCACGAGATGGCTGGAAAGCAGCGTCGCGACGGGCACCTTCACGCGCTCCTCGCGTTCGACGGCCGCGCGGAACGCCGGCGTTTCCGCGATCTTCAGGCGCACATAGAGGCCGAGCGCGACCAGCACGGCGCTCACGATGAACGGCACGCGCCAGCCCCAGCTGCGGAACTGCTCGTCCGAGAGCGACAGTGCGAGACCGAAGAAGAGGCCGTTCGACGCAAGGAAGCCGATCGACGGTCCGAGCTGCGGAAACATGCCGAAGAGACCGCGCTTGTCTTTGGGCGCATATTCGGTCGCGAGCAACGCGGCGCCGCCCCATTCGCCGCCGAGCCCGATGCCCTGCCCGAAGCGCAGGACGCACAGAAGGATCGGCGCGAGGCTGCCGATCGAATCGTAGCCGGGCACGAAGCCGATGAGCGTCGTCGAGACGCCCATCACGAGCAGGGACGCGACGAGCGTCGATTTGCGGCCGATCCGGTCGCCGAAGTGACCGAAGATGAACGAGCCGATGGGCCGTGCAAAGAACGCGATGCCGAACGTGACGAATGCGGAGAGCGCCTGTGCGGCGGGCGAGTCGTGCGGAAAGAACACCGGTCCGATGACGAGCGCGGCTGCAGTCGCATAGACATAGAAGTCGTAGAACTCGATCGCGGTGCCGATGAAGCTCGCGAAAATGACGCGAGAAGCGCTTTGGGATCCGTCGCCGGGCTTGGCGGCGGAAAGCGAGGGTGAGGACATATCGTCTCCGTTGTCGTGTTGCCTTGGTGCGAAGCATTGTCGCGCGCATCGCCGGGCAAGAGCGATTGAAATGACGAGCGATATCGTCGCTCGACGCGCGTCAGCTTTCTGTAGGGATTGCAGTGCGATGGCTGTAAAGCCAGGGTTGACGGCGCGCGTGAGTAGCGCGCGGTGTCGCGGCGCAGCTTGACTGCGCTCAGGCGCTTCGCGTGACGCGCGGGTGGGCGCGAGGCGAAGGCCGCGCCGGAAGCGGGCCCGGCAGGGGTCAAAAAATTATAACGAGCGTGCGGGTCGGACGCCAATCAATCGATGGTCGTCGCCTGCGGCGAGTGCGATGTTTGCAACTGGAACTGGCCGTTGTCGTTGAACATCCAGCCTTCGAAAAGCTCCAGCTGACCTTTGCCGTTGAGGAGACGCGCGGGTGGTGCGGGCAAAGGCGATGCGCGGCGCAGCGAGGCGAGCGCGGTGGCTTCGGCTTCGTCGTCGCCATTGGTGCGATACACCGACGAGTCGACGACCCGTCCGCCGCGATCCACCGTGAACGACACGAGCACGAAAGAGCGCAGCATGGCCTGCGGCGCGCCCTTCAGCACAAGAGACGGATTGCGCTCGAAAATGCGCTGGGCGATGTGTGCCTTGTATTCGTCGAGCGTCGGACCGGACACGGCGGGCGCGGCCGCGCGCGTGGCCACGACGCTGGGTGGCGGTGTGATTGTGCAGGCGCTCATCGCGAGCGCGCCGATAAGCGCAACGGCGATAGAGCAGGAACGTGACGCGGACATCGCAGGCAATGGCGAGACTGGCGTTACTTCAATGGTAGTCGCTGCGAAGGCGGGCGGTGGAACGAATACGTGCGCTACCGCGCGCTCGGGCGCGGGACTTGCTGCTGATGCTTTCATTCGAAAGCACTCCAGGAGGGCGCCATGAATAGCGAAACGAATAGTCCGGACGACGGCAAGAGCACCGATCACAGCGACAACGAGAAAAGCAAGTTGCCGGACCGCGATGACGAGAATCGCAAGCAAGGCCCGAACGACAGGCCGGGCAAGCAGTCGGGAGAGGGCGAGGCGCCGGTCGGCTGAGCCGTTGCGTCGTTCAGCACGCGAGCGGCATCGGCGACGCGGTGCTACTGTAGATAGGGGATGTCCCCGGTTTTCGGGAGAGAGCCATGTCACGCAAGAACCATCCTGCACCGTCGGGCGCGCCTGCACGGCAACAGCAACCGGCTGCCGCGGCGCATTCGAAGAGCGAATCGAAACGCGCCGCGCCTAAACCGGACGCGGCCAAGGCGGAGCCGGTCCCGCACGTTCGGCCGCCCATCAGGTCCGACGACAACTGAGGCGCGCTCGTTCTCTCGTCACTCTGTGTACGGCTTGACGAGTTCGGCGCAGCGTATCGGCGCGGCGGCGCGGACTGTTCCGGTCTCCGCCCCGCGCGTTTCCACGCAGCGATAGAGGCTGTTGGTTTTCTGAAGCACGTAGGTGTCTTCCGGAAGGCCGGAGCTGCGTGCGGCTACGCTCGTCACCGCAACGATCCCATAACCGTTTTGAATCAGGTCGAAGAGAGTTGCTTCGGTCGCGCGCCATTGCGCGTTCGGCTGAGGCTGGGCATGCGCCGGCAGGCTTACGGCGGCGACGCAGCCGAAGAGGATGGGCAGGATGCGGCCTGGCTTCATGGGCGATTCTCCGCGTTATTGATCGATGAGGCGGTTAGATGGCGTTCGGGCCGTTGTGTTCACATCGATTTTCTTTGAAGTGCGAGGTTTGTTTTGCGCGGGAAGGAAAAAGAGCCTCGCTTGACTTCAGACTGCATCACATATCGGACAAAAGCACTCACCTCCGCTAATCGATTCGTGCTACTTATTAAACCTCACACAAAGAAGGTCGGACGCAACTCAGGATTTTCGGGCCATCCATCGTGGTCAACAAGGGTTATGCATGGAGAGCGTAGAGGTTGTCTTCGATTTTGATCAGAGCTGTATTCTTTATGAACTATCCGAGTACATCCGCAACGCACAGAATATCCCCGAACTTCGAGTTCTCTCGAAGGATAAAGACAGCAGAGGCGGGAGCGGGATAAAGCAGAGTTTGAGACATGTTGGATCTCATACGCCTACGATTGCCACGCAATCATGGCGCCTGCACAGGTTCCGGAACTTGAACTCGTCTGCAATTTCGTCGAGGTGCATCAACTCAGTTTCGGTGAAAGGATTTCGAATTGCGACGACCTGGAGCGCGTTTTGAAACAAGCCGTGGAAGAGGATTTGATCGTTCCCGTCATGGGTCCGATTGACGAATCCTGGTATGTGCCTTCCACGAAGTCTGCAATCAACTCCGCCGCCAACGGTTGGCTGGCCACGTCTGGCGACGCACCTACACCGCTTTCCGGCGCGCTCGGAGATGGCGAGCCTTTACTATCCGCCCCATATGACTCTTCGTTGCAAGAGACAAAACTGAAGGCGGCGCGAGCCGTTGGTAACACAGTTAGCGGCGGCTTCGATTGGCTTGGAGCGGTTGAAGCGGCGGGCGCCGCCGTCGCCGGGGCCTGGTCCGGTGGCGCGGACGATCGTGACGACGACGCGGTGCTTAAGAGCTTTGGAGATTCAGACAGCGGAAGGTCGATGCTTGATGACGCGCAGCCGTTCGAATATCAGCCGAAAATCCCAGGCGGTGAAGTGTTCGCCCTTGCCAAAACGCCAAATGACGGTGAACCCGGAACGTGGTACATAAATTCGGGCAGCGGCCAAATGCGGTTATACGGAGACGGCGGTCAACCTGTTGTCGATTTTGACTTCGACCATGATCATGGGCATGGCGTACCGCACGCGCACAATTGGAGCATTGATCCTCTCATGGGAAGAAACAGGCGCGGCTCCGGCGTCCCGTTTTCCATTCTTCCGTAGGGCTTCGTTATGAAGACATGCAGTTTCACCAGCGTTGAAAATCGTGCCTCACTGCCTAGCTTCCATGACGCCGAGCTCATTTCGGTCGAGCACGACCCGGACATCAAGTCCCTTGTTCTTCGATTCAAACGCGTGTCCGGCCCAGTCGAAACGCTGATGTTCGCCGGAGTGGTCGCGCAGCGCATGATCGATTTTGCAGATCAGAATGTCGCATCCCGACTTTTGGTATCGCCAATGCACCACTTCTCGGTTGCGGACTTGCGAGAATGGATTCGATGGATCAACAGCCGGGAGGACGGCAAAGCGACGGAACCGGATCCCACAAATATCGAGCGGCTTCATCGGGACCTGGTAGAAGGGCGTAACGCGCTCTTCGTTCTGGAACCTTCGTGCGGTGCGGAAATGGCCGTGCTGTGCGAATCTGTGTCGATTCTCCCGCGCAGATCTTGAGAGGATTTCAAGGATGTCGGCGACCCTACCGTGAAGGAACCGGAATTTTTGCGGGTTTTACCGGATTAGCGAGGATTGAGCACTTCCGAGAAACCTTTGGAGACACTGGGGTTTCGGGATTTTTTGAAGGCAAGCGCGGATAGGAGATCTGGCGGAGGCGGTGAGATTCGAACTCACGGAAGGATCGCTCCTTCGCCGGTTTTCAAGACCGGTGCCTTAAACCGCTCGGCCACACCTCCAGCAAGGCGCGTATTGTAGCGCAACTCATCGTCGCGGAGAAACGCTCATCCTTCGAGCGATTTCGTCGCCTTGAGCGCGGGAAAAAGCCGCATCCACAAAACAGCGACGACGATCGTGCCGATCCCGCCGATCAGCACCGCCGGCACCGCGCCGAACAATCCCGCCGTCATTCCCGATTCGAACTCGCCGAGCTGATTCGACGTCCCGATGAACAGCGAATTGATCGCGCCGACGCGCCCGCGCATTTCATCGGGCGTCTGCAACTGCACGAGCGACATGCGCACGACGACGCTGATCACATCCGACGCCCCCAGCACCGCGAGCGCAACAAGCGACACAGAGATATTACGCGACAGCCCGAACACGATGGTCGCGATGCCGAACGCGATCACACCGCCAAACAGCGCATTGCCCGCGCGCTGCCGCAACGGAAAATGCGCGAGCCAGATCGATCCGGCGAGCGCGCCGACAGCGGGCGCCGCGCGCAGAATCCCGAGTCCCCACGGCCCGGTGTGCAGAATGTCGCGCGCGTACACCGGCAGAAGCGCGGTCGCGCCGCCGAGCAGCACCGCGAAGAGATCGAGCGACAGCGCGCCGAGAATCACCGGCTTGCTGCGGATGAAACCGATGCCGGAAAAGAGCGCCTCGATGGACAACGGCGCGCGCATGCGCACCGCTTCGTCGATTTTTGTCGCGGCCACCGCGCACGCCGCGACGAGAAACGCGACCGTCACCGCGCCGTACACCGTCAGCGCGCCGAGCCCGTAGAGCACGCCGCCCATCGCGGGACCGAGGATTTGCGCGGTCTGGTTCGCGGAAGTCGACCACGCGCTCGCGTGCTGCAACTGATTGCGTGCGACGAGATTCGGCAGAAGCGCGGCCATCGACGGCGATTCGAACGCGCGCGCCGCGCCGGTAATGGCGGCGATCGCGTAGATCGGCGCGACATCGTGCCAGCCGTGCCACGCGCCGAGACACAGCACGAGCGCGGCGACGCCTTCGATCGACTGACACACGAACGCGATCGTGCGCCTGTCGTAACGATCCGCGACGTGCCCGACGACGAGCGTCAGCACGAACATCGGCAGGAATTGCGCAAGGCCGACGAGACCAAGCGCGTAAGCGCTATGCGTGATCGAATAGACCTGCCATCCGATCGCGACCGACATCATCTGAAACGCCACCGACGACATCACCCGCGCGGTCCAGAAAAGCGCAAACGGGCGATGCCGCATCACCGAGTCCCGCGCCATCGTCGGCGCGCTCAATTTCGCGGATCCTTCAAGAACAGCTCCTGCAGATCGTTGAGAAAGCGCTGGCCGAGCTCGGTCGGCGCAATGCGCTCGATATCGCGCGTGATGAGCCCGCGTTTCTCCGCTTCGACGAGCGCGGGCTCGATCGCGGACAGCGACAAGCCGGTGCGCTCGACGAACGAATGCACCGGAAAGCCTTCGACGAGACGCAGCGTGTTCAGCATGAATTCGAACGGCAGATCGCGCGGGCCGACATCGCGCTCTTCCTGAATCGCGGTCTCGGCGGGCGAGAGCGCCTGATCCATATACGTTGCCGGATGCTTGAAGCGCGCCTGCCGCAGGATCTTCGACGGAAACGACAGCTTCGTATGCGCCCCCGCGCCGATGCCGAGATAGTCGCCGAAGCGCCAGTAATTCAGGTTGTGCCGGCTCTGCCGATGCGGTTTCGCATACGCCGACACTTCGTATCGTCCGTAGCCGGCTTCACGCGTGCGTTCGTGAATCCAGTCCTGCATGTCGGCGGAAGCGTCGTCGTCGGGCAGGGCGGGCGGGTATTTGGCGAAGAGCGTATTCGGCTCCATCGTCAGGTGATACAACGACAGATGCGGCGGCGCGAAGGAAATGGCCGTGTCGATGTCGTGCCGGCATTCGTCGAGCGATTGCTGCGGCAGCGCGAACATCAGATCGAGATTGAAGTTGTCGAAGTGCTTCGCGGCGATCTCGACGGCTTTACGCGCCTGCGTCGCGTCGTGGATGCGGCCGAGCGCCTTCAGGTGCGCCTCGTTGAAACTCTGGATTCCGATCGACAGACGGTTCACGCCGCTCGCGCGAAACGATGCGAATTTCGCGGCTTCGAATGTGCCGGGATTGGCTTCGAGCGTGATCTCGGCGTCGGCGTCGATGGGCAGCAACGCGCGCGCATCGGAGAGAAGCCGGTCCAGTCCTTTGGCCGACAACAGCGATGGCGTGCCGCCGCCGATGAAGATCGTATGCACCTGCCGTCCCCACACGAGCGGCAACGCGCTTTCGAGATCGGCGCGCAAGGCGTCGAGATAGCGTTCCTCGGGGAACGTGTCGTCCTTCGATTCATGCGAGTTGAAGTCGCAATAAGGGCATTTGCGCACGCACCACGGGAAATGCACGTACAGCGAGAGCGGCGGCAACGACGTCAGCCGGATGCTTCCCGGCGACGTGAAAGCCTGCACCACGTTGATGGTCTTTGGTCCGGCGCTCACGCGAGTTCCTTCAATCGTTGCAGCAGATCACGCAGCGCGAGCGCGCGATGGCTCAGCGCGTTCTTGCGCGCCGGATCGAGTTCGGCGGCGCTCGCGTTGAGTGTCGGCAGGAAGAAGTGCGGATCGTAGCCGAAGCCGTTCGCGCCGCGCGGAACGTCGATCACTTCGCCATGCCAGCGTCCTTCCGCGATGAGCGGTTCGGGATCGTCCGCGTGACGCACGAGCACGAGCACGCAGAAGTAGTACGCGCGGCGATCGGTTGTACCGGCGAGATCGGCGACGAGGCGCGCGTTGTTCGCGGCATCGCTTTTCTCGCCGCCGTTCATCGACGCATAGCGCGCCGAATACACCCCCGGCGCGCCGTTCAGCGCGCGCACGCAGAGGCCGGAGTCGTCGGCGAGCGCGGGCAGTCCGGTGAGCGTCGACGCATGCCGCGCCTTCGCCAGCGCATTCTCGACGAAGGTCGCGTGCGGCTCCGGCGCCTCGGGCACGCCGAGCTCGCCTTGCGCGATCAGTTCGATGCCCGCCGCATCCAGCAGCGATGCGAATTCGCGCAGCTTGCCCGCGTTGTTCGACGCGAGCACCACGCGGCCCAGACCCAATGCGTCAGACACCATGAATCCCCAATGCTTCCTTCTGCTTCAGGATCAGCGCCTTGATGCCGCTGTCGGCGAGCGCGATCAGCTCGTTCATCTCGTCGCGCGTGAAGGGCGCGCCCTCCGCCGTGCCCTGCACTTCGACGAAACCGCCCGCGCCCGTCATCACGACGTTCATGTCGGTGTCGCATTGGGAGTCTTCGTCGTAGTCGAGGTCGAGCACGGGCGAGCCTTCGAAGATGCCGACCGAGATCGCCGCGACGAATTCCTTGACCGGCGTCTTCGCGATCTTGCCCGACGCGAGCAGTTTGCCGATCGCGTCGTGCGCGGCGACGAACGCGCCCGTGATGCTCGCCGTGCGCGTGCCGCCGTCGGCCTGGATCACGTCGCAATCGATATGCAGCGTGCGCGCGCCGAGCGCGTTCAGGTCGAACACCGAGCGCAGCGCGCGGCCGATCAGCCGCTGGATTTCCTGGGTGCGGCCCGTCTGCTTGCCGCGCGCGGCTTCGCGGTCGCTGCGCGTATGCGTGGCGCGCGGCAGCATGCCGTATTCGGCGGTGAGCCAGCCTTGCTCGCGTCCGCGCAAAAACTCGGGCACGCGCTCGGCGACGCTCGCCGTGCAGATCACCTTGGTATCGCCGAATTCGACGAGCACCGAGCCTTCCGCGTGCTTCGTGTAATTGCGCGTGATGCGCACGTCGCGCAACTGGTTCGCGCGGCGGCCGCTCGGGCGCGGGGGAGAAGGCTTGAGCAGGGGAGAGTCGGTCATGGGTCGTGTTCGAGAGAATTGGACGGGAATACCCGCGGAACCCGACGATTTTATCGTCATTCACCGCCGGGCGTCGGTCGCGCACCCGCCGTCCGGGCGGGCTTCGCGCCAAAAATGGGATAATGCCAATTCCTCGCCCGGCAGCCAAACGCGTGCCAATCCCAAAGCACTTTCGAGAGCGCCGGGCGTATCGTTGAATCGGCCTTCGCAATGAAGGCGCACATCGCGAGACGTACCATGATCTACAGCATGACAGGCTATGCCAGCGCGACGCGCGAAGTCGTCGCGGATGGCGCGGGACCCAATGGCGCGGGTGGTTCGGGCGTCGGTGTATCGGTGGAATTGCGCACGGTGAATTCGCGCTTTCTCGACCTGAATTTCCGCATGCCCGAGGACGTGCGCGCGACCGAGCCGCAATTGCGCGAAATGCTGATGACCAAGCTCTCGCGCGGCAAGGTCGATATCCGCATCAACCTGAATCGCGTCGAGCAGACCGCGAACGCGGGCGCGCTCAATCGCGAGGCGCTCACGCAACTCGCCACGCTCGAACGCGCCGTGCTCGATGTCTTCGACGGCGCCGAACGCATGCGCACCGGCGAAATCCTGCGCTGGCCCGGCGTGCTCGCGGAAAGCGCGGTGTCGCAGGAAACGCTGCGCGAAGCGGTGCTCGCGTGCGGCAAGCAGGCGATCGCCGATCTCATCGAAGTGCGCGCGCGTGAAGGCGCGGCGCTCGGCCGCGTGCTGATCGACAACGTGACGGAGATGGAAGCGATCGTCGCGCGCATCACGCCGCTCGTGCCGGAGCTCATCGCGAAACATCAGCAGAAGATCGTCGAGCGGCTGCAGGACGCGCTTGGCATCGCGACCACCGAAGGCGGCGCGACGGTCACGACGAGCGTGCCGCGCGAGGAAATCGCCGAACGCATCCGTCAGGAAGTGACGATGTACGGCATCCGCATCGACATCGCGGAAGAATTGCAGCGTCTCACCGCGCACCTCGCCGAGACGCGCCACGTGCTGCAAAAGGGCGGCAAGGTCGGCAAGCGGCTCGACTTCATGATGCAGGAGCTGAACCGCGAAGCGAACACGCTCGGCTCGAAGGCGGCGGCGAAGGAACTCGCGGACGCATCGATGACGCTCAAGCTGCTCATCGAGCAGATGCGCGAGCAAGTACAGAATCTGGAGTAACGCACCATCATGCCGAATACCACGCACCGCTCGCATAGTCATTACACGGGCATCTATCCGGGCAATCTGTTCATGGTCGTCGCGCCATCGGGCGCGGGCAAGTCCACGCTCGTGAACGCGCTGCTCGCCGAGGACCGGGACATCCTGTTGTCGGTTTCGTACACGACGCGCGAGGCGCGTTCGAAGGAAACCAACGGCGTGCAATATCACTTCGTGTCCGTCGACGAATTCATGGAGCGGCGCGAAAAGGGCGAGTTTCTCGAAAGCGCCGAGGTTCATGGCAACTACTACGCGACGTCGAAGCTGTGGATCGCGGACCAGATGAAGCAGGGCCACGACGTGCTGCTCGAAATCGA
Organism: Caballeronia sp. EK; assembly: GCF_014384845.1. Taxonomy (NCBI): domain Bacteria; kingdom Pseudomonadati; phylum Pseudomonadota; class Betaproteobacteria; order Burkholderiales; family Burkholderiaceae; genus Caballeronia; species Caballeronia sp. EK. The sequence continues at coordinate 130,288 of NZ_JACSUE010000008.1, read as the reverse complement.
CTGGCAGGGCGCGCAGCAGGTGAAGAAGCAGTTCCGCAACGCGGTGGAAATTTTCATTCTGCCGCCGTCGCTCGATGCGCTCGAAGACCGTCTCAAGAAACGCGGCCAGGATTCCGACAAAGTGATCGTGCGACGCCTGCTCGCGGCCGGCAGCGAGATGGCACATGCGTCGGAAGCGGAGTATGTCGTCATCAACGAGAACTTCGATCGCGCGCTCAACGAACTGCGCTGTCTCGTCGCCGCGACGCGCCTGCGTTTCACGTCGCAATACGCGCGCAACACGCAGCTTTTCGTGGACCTCGGCATCCACTCGACGCCGCAAGCATGACGCACTGCAGTGGCCGGGTCGTTCGGTCACATAAGGTAGAATAAAACCCATATTGAGAAGGAAACAAACATGGCCCGCATCACCGTCGAAGACTGCCTGAAACAAATCCCGAATCGCTTCGAGCTCGCGCTTGCGGCAACGTATCGCGCGCGCCAGCTCGCGCAGGGCCACACGCCGAAAATCGAGAGCCGCGACAAGCCGACCGTCGTCGCGCTGCGCGAGATCGCCGCCGGCCAGGTTGGCATCGAAATGTTGAAGAAGGTGCCCGTCTAAGGGCCGCCGTTCCGCCCGGTTTTTTTGCAACCGACAACCCAGCGCGTCACACCACCACGGAGGGGAAGATGAGTCAGACACCGTTGCCCATCTCCGCCGCCGTGGACCCCGACCTCGAAATCGATCAGGATTCCCTGCTCGATGCCGACAAGCCGCATGCGGCGCGCAAGTACATCGACGCGGTCCTCGAACAGTCCTTCCGCCATCTGTTCGGCCCGACCGCCACGCCGGAGCAGCCGCGCAAGCACGACGTCGTTTCCATCGCGAAACTGACGAACGGGCTCGCGAGCTACATCACTCCGGAAGAGATCAAGGAAGTCAAGGCGGCTTTCCACTTCAGCGACGAAGCGCACCTCGGGCAGTATCGTCAGAGCGGTGAGCCGTACATCACGCATCCGGTCGCGGTCGCGGAAATCTGCGCGGGCTGGAAGCTCGATGCGCAATCGATCATGGCGGCCTTGCTGCACGACGTGATCGAAGACCAGGGCGTGACCAAGACCGAGATCGCGGAGCGCTTCGGCGCGAAGGTCGCGGAACTGGTCGATGGCTTGTCCAAACTGGACAAGATGGAATTCCGCAATCGCGAGGAAGCGCAGGCGGAAAACTTCCGCAAGATGCTGCTCGCGATGGCGCGCGACGTGCGCGTCATTCTCGTCAAGCTCGCCGACCGGCTGCACAACATGCGCACGCTCGGCGCGGTGCCGCCAGAGAAGCGCCGGCGCGTGGCGCGCGAGACGCTGGATATCTACGCGCCCATCGCGCATCGGCTCGGGCTGAACAATACGTATCGCGAGCTGCAGGACCTGTCCTTCGCGAACTTCAATCCGAACCGGTACGCTACGCTCGAAAAAGCGGTGAAGGCCGCGCGCGGGAATCGGCGCGAAGTGGTCGGCAAGATTCTCGAAGCGGTGCAGCGCACCATCGCGGATGCCAAGATCAACGCGGAAGTCACCGGCCGCGAGAAAACGATCTACAGCATCTACAAGAAGATGCGCGACAAGCAGTTGTCGTTCTCGCAGGTGCTCGATGTCTACGGCTTTCGCGTGGTCGTCGAGAGCGCGCTGGAATGCTATACGTGCATCGGCGCGCTGCATGCGCTCTACAAGCCCGTGCCGGGCAAGTTCAAGGACTACATCGCCATTCCGAAGGTGAACGGCTATCAGTCCCTGCATACCACGCTCGTCGGTCCGTTCGGCGCGCCGATCGAGTTCCAGATCCGCACGCGCAAGATGCACGAAATCGCCGAGGCGGGCGTCGCGGCGCACTGGCTCTACAAGAACGGCGGCGCGGATCTGAACGACGTCCAGAAGCGCGCGCATCAATGGCTCAAATCGCTGCTCGATATCCAAAGTGAAGCAGGCGATTCGAGCGAATTCCTCGAACACGTAAAGATCGACCTGTTCCCGGACGCGGTCTATGTATTCACGCCGAAGTCGAAGATCATGCCGCTGCCGCGCGGCGCGACCGCGCTCGACTTCGCGTATTCGATTCACAGCGACCTCGGCAATCAGTGCGTCGCGGTGAAGATCAACAACGAGCTTCTGCCGTTGCGCACGGAGCTGAAGAGCGGCGATATCGTCGAAGTGATCACCGCGCCGTATTCGAAGCCGAATCCCGCGTGGCTCGGCTTCGTGCGCACCGGCAAGGCGCGCTCGGCGATCCGTCACTACCTGAAGACGATGCGTCTGAACGAGTCCGTCCAGTTGGGCGAGCGGCTCGTCGATCAGAGTCTCAAGGGCTACGGGCTCGCGCTGTCGGACGTCACGCCGGAAGTGTGGGAAAGGCTCGTGCAGTGGACCGGCAACAAGACGCGGCAGGAAATTTTCGCGGATATCGGTCTCGGCCGTCGCGTGGCAGCGGTGATGGCCAAGCGCATCGAAGTGTTGATGAACGGCATCGCAGATGACGACGAACATCCGCGCGAGCATCACAACACCAATACCGCGCCGCCGGTGGTCATCACGGGCACGGAAGGCATGTCGGTGCAACTGTCGCCGTGCTGCCGCCCAATCCCCGGCGACGACATCATGGGTTATATCGGCATCGGCCTCGGCATGGCGATTCACACGACCGAATGCCGCGTCGCGCAACGGATTCATCGGCGCGATCCGGGCCGCTGGATCGATGTCGCGTGGGCGCCGCAGCCGGGACGGCTCTTCGATGTCGCCGTGAAGGTGCTCGTCAAGAACACGAAGGGCGTCTTCGCGCGCGTCGCGGCGGATATCACGTCGGCGGACGCGAACATCGTGCATATCGCGATGGACGAAGACGTGTCGCAGGAAGCGAAGCTCTTGCGCTTCGTGATCCAGGTGAGCGATCGCGTGCACCTGGCGAATGTCATGCGCCGCGTGCGCACCAATCCGGACGTGATGCGCATCGCGCGCGAGCGTCCGAGCGACGAACCGCATCACCGCAATCAGGACGGCGGCATGCGCATCGACCGCGAGCGCGCCGACTACTGACGCGGCGTGGTATGCGGCGTGCATGCCTGTCGTCGATCGACGAACAGGAGAACGCGCCGCAATGAACACTTCAGATCTCGAAGGCGCCACGCTCGACTACTGGGTCGCGCGCGGACTGCACGAATTCATCCGAGAGATTCACTTCACCGACAGCGGAGAGACGCTCTCCATACGCGGCAACGACCGCGGCAAGCCTTGGGACGGACGTTTCCTGCCGTCGACTTCCTGGGAGGCGGCGGCCGTCGTTCTGGAGCGTGCCTGCAAGCTGGAGATGCACGATCACGGGCGCGGCGAGGTGGTCTGCACCGTGAGCTTCGGCAAGGACGGCCAGCCGATGGAAGGGCGGGGCGCGTCGCTGCGGATCGCATTGCTGCGCGCCTTCGTGCGCCACACATTCGGCGATTACGTCGATGATGAATTCCCGCGCCGCTCGCAGACCTTGCTCGGCGCGCGGGCGGAGGCGATCGGGGAGTCGAGCGCGGTGGCGTCGGTGGAGGACGTGCCGAGGCCGGAGTTGCATATCGGCGATATCGGCTCGGTGCCGCGTCAATAGGCGACGCTTCAAGGTCGCCAGAAACAAAAAGGGCCTTCCGTATGGAAGGCCCTTCGAAAGATGGCGCGGCTGGCAGGATTCGAACCCACGACCCCTTGGTTCGTAGCCAAGTACTCTATCCAACTGAGCTACAGCCGCACGCAAAACGGTACTGCTTATACTGCACGGCGCTTTTGGTTAAGCGCTTGATCTCTTCATCGAGCGGCGCGACCGCCGGGCGTGAAAACATCAGAATAGGTGGCGCGGCTGGCAGGATTCGAACCCACGACCCCTTGGTTCGTAGCCAAGTACTCTATCCAACTGAGCTACAGCCGCACGCAGAAGCGGAATTATAGCCAAGTCCATTCCGAAAAGGAAGGGGTTTTGCCCAGACTATCGAATTTTCTATCAGAAAGCGTTCGACGAAAGGGGCTTCCGGCGTGGTAAGTTGGTATCTGGAACGCAAGTACCCCACGCAATCGGACTTCACTCGGCATCGACCGCATCATGAACAAGGCATTTGTCAAAGAGTCGGATGACACCGACGACGACCTCGAGCTCGGCCATCCCGATGTCCCGGCGGGCACGAAGAATTACATCACGCCAGCGGGCCACAAGCGGCTGCGTGACGAGCTTCTGCAGCTTCTGGATACGGAGCGCCCGGAAGTGGTCAAGCTCGTCTCCTGGGCCGCTTCCAACGGGGATCGCTCGGAGAACGGCGACTATATCTACGGCAAGCGGCGGCTGCGCGAAATCGACCGCCGCATTCGCTTCCTGACGAAGCGCCTGGATCTCGCGGAAGTGGTGGACAGCAGCAAGCAAGAGAACGTCGATCAGGTCTTCTTTGGCGCGACGGTGGACTACGCGGGCGAAGACGGCGATACGAAGACGGTGACCATCGTCGGCGTGGACGAGGTGAATCTGGACATCGGCTACGTGAGCTGGATCTCGCCGGTCGCGCGGGCGCTGTTGAAGGCGAAGACCGGCGACACGGTCGCGCTGCACACGCCGGCGGGCGTGCAGCAGATCGACATTCTGGATGTGCGCTATCCGGACTGATCGAACGTCGCTGTACAGACGAAAAAAAGCCGCTCCGAAGAGCGGCTTTTCTACAACAAGACTGCCTGCGAAGCTTAGAAACGGTGACGCATGCCGACCGTCGCCGAAACCTGGTTGCCGTTCGACGACATGCCCACACCATTGATCACCGCACCGAACGGCAGGCCTTCCTGGTCGGTCATGTGCTGGTATTCGCCTTGCAGGTACACGTCGGTACGCTTCGACAGCGCGTACGCCGTTTGCAGGCTGAACTGGTGGAACTTCGGCTTTTCGCCGTCGATACGGCTGTCGGTGTAGGTGTAAGCACCCGCGAGCGACAGAGCCGGCGTCAGGTTGTAACGGCCGTTGACTTCGTAGTTGGTGAAGCGAACGTGACCGTCGGTCAGGTTGATCGAGCCAGCGCCTTGCGAGCCGACGTTGGTGATCGACGAAGCGTTGTCCAGCATCGTTTGCGTGAACACGAAGCCGACGGTTGCCGCGCCGAACGCGTAGTTCACGCCGCCGCCGAAGATGCGCTGACGGCCAGCGACGAACGGCGTGTTGTCGGTCGTGATCGCGCCGTTGACGTTGTTCGTCGGCGAACCGACGTTGTTCAGTTGCATGTACGCGGCCGCAACGTTCAACGGGCCGTAGTTGTACGACGCGCCGACGCTGTAAGCGCGGTTATCCGCAAAGCCGCCTGCCTCGTTCGAGAAGCCGTACATCGCGCCCAGCTTGAAGCCGGCGTAGTTCGCGCTCGTGTACTTGACCGAGTTGTTGACGCGGAACGTGTTGTCGAGGTTGTCGTTGTCGAACGGGTGGGCGAACTGCGTGCCGCCGTATTGCGTGCCCGTCAGAGCGAGAGGCCCGAGGAAGTCGACCACGGAGTCATATTGACGGCCGAGGGTCACGGCGCCGAACTGGTTGCTCGACAGACCGACGAATGCCTGACGACCGAACTCGCGACCACCTTGGCCATTCGTGCCGTTCATGATGTTGAAGCCGTTCTCCAACGTGAAGATCGCCTTCAGGCCGCCGCCGAGGTCTTCCGAACCACGCAGGCCCCAACGGCTGCCGTTGACGGAACCGCTCGTCGCCTTCCAGTTGCTATGGCCTTGCTGGTTGTTCGTGTAGGTGATGCCGGCGTCGATCAGGCCGTACAGCGTGACGCTGCTTTGCGCATGAGCGGCGGTAGCAAAAACGCCCGACAGGGCGGCGACCACGAGAGTCTTTTTCATCTTTGTAACTCCGAGAGCAGATTGGGCCGGGGACCCAGGCTTTGAGGAAACCTCGCTCCGGCGCGCTGCGAGAGGCGCGGGCGGAGGAGCAATGCATCGGCGATGCAACACATTTGTTTCCGGACCAGACGAAGTGTAAAGACGGTGTTACAGGCGGGACGTTCCAATTTCCACAATAAACCATTGTTGATGCCACAATGATCGTTGCAGCGTATATTTTTCTTTATATACAATGATTTATATGGGAATAAAGTCGTAAGGACAGAGGTGTCAACCAAATGACGTTGCGCATGCGCGACATGATTCGCGTTGAAAATGACGGGAAATTTCTCAAGATCGATTGTTGAGATATCTGAAACAGAAGTTTGCGGCTTTTGCAGGTAATTAATGCGGACCGTATCGCTATACTGTCATTTCTGCTTTCCGAAGCAGACTTTTTCGTTGACGGAAAAAGATCTCCAAACTTTGTCAGCGCGACTTCCCGGTCGCGCTTTTTTTTGTCACATCGCGCTATCGCGTCTGGGCGCCTTCGTCCGCCACGAGGTCGCCGTCGGGCGGCGTCGCCCAGTCCTCCATCACGTAGTGCCTGGCATCCATGGGCGATGAGAGCAGATTCTGCCAGTGGTCGCCATGCCAGACGGGATCGAAATCGAGAGATGAAGCGCTCTCTGTCGCTGGCGTGATCGATGGCGCGGCGAACGATTTCAGCCAATGCACGAATCGATTAAGTGGAATCATCGTCGGTTGCCCTCCATTACATTTAAGTCGTAGCTTAGTTTCCATGTTGCTTAATGCTGGAGGATCGGGCAAGAGGAGTAAACACTTACGATTCGAATAATCTAGTTTCAGTTTGAATGAATATGCTTCGTGTGCGTCGATATATTGTTCGGGGTCTATTCGAACGTGACCCTGACTGTAGATGTTTCCAGTAGTTCGAATCAGATTTACCTTTGAAAGTCGGGCGATAAAGTCGATTATCTTTTAGCGAAAATTAAATGTGATATTCGCGTCCGTAGATAGGCGCAACGCGCCATCCCGCGAGACAACGCCGGCCGTTCGCCGCGTAGAGCCTGCGGTCGCGGGCCTACGCCGTCGCCATCTTCGATGCCGATTTGCCCGGACATGATCGAGCTACCGACGCACGTGACCTAAGACTCTGGTAATCCGGGAATGCTATTACGGGTTATCCGCCATTGCGAGAATAACAAATCAGCAAAAGCTGAATAATAAAGAAACAAAAGATCAAATTCAGCACGGCTCATTAGAGCCAAGTTCGTTCGGCGCTCGGAGATAATCCGAACCAACCGCCATCCGCGACTTCCGTGAGCAAAGCCCTCGATCCGACGCTGCGTTAGAATGGGCAATCCAGCCAACGTTTCCACACCGGCGCCCACCGCGCCGCCTTCGCCGTCCACGATGCATCCCGATCTGTCCGCAAACCTTGTTTTTCAATCCGAGTCCATCGTATTCGTCGACCTCGAAACGACCGGCGCCACGTTCGGCGTGGACCGCATCACCGAGATCGGCATCGTGGAGGCAGGGCCGTCGGGCATCTCGCAATGGTCATCGCTCGTCAACCCGCAAAAGCCGATTCCCGCGTTCGTCCAGCAACTGACCGGCATCACCGACGCGATGGTGCGCGACGCCCCGACGTTCGAGCAGCTCGCATCCGGTCTGCTCGAACGGTTGAACGGCCGGCTCTTCGTCGCGCATAACGCGCACTTCGACCACGGCTTCCTCAAAGGCGAATTTAGGCGCATGGGTCTTCGCTTCGCGCCGGACGTGCTCTGCACCGTGCAGCTTTCCCGCGCGATCTATCCGGCGGAAAGCCGTCACGGCCTCGATGCACTCGTCGAGCGCCACGCGCTCGTGCCTTCGGCGCGGCACCGGGCGCTGGCCGACGCCGACCTGCTCTGGCAGTTCTGGCAACACCTGCATCGCGCAAACACGCACGATGTCATGCGTGCGCACCTCGAACGCGTGACGCGCCGGTTCCAACTCGCGGCGCACATCGACGAAGACACGATCGAGCAGATCGTCGCGGGCTGTGGCGTCTATATGTTCTATGGCGACGACGACACGCCGCTCTACGCAGGCCGAAGCGTGCGCTTGCGTCAGCGCGTGCGCTCGCATCTCGTCGGCCCGCGACGTTCGGCGAAAGATCTGCGTCTGTCGGCGCTCGTGCGCCGCCTCGAATGGAGAGCGACGGGCGGCGAAATCGGCGCGCTGCTGGCCGAGGCGCAATGGATAGCGAGCGCGCGTCCGGCGCACAATCGCGCGCCGAAGTCGCGTCCGGGCGACGCCCGCGGCGCGCCGTGGCCTTACGCGGGCGCGATCGCGATCGAGGAGCGCGACGAGGCATCGGGGCAACGCGCGTGGCATGTCATCGACAACTGGTGCTATCTCGGCACCGCCAGCGCACTGGAGCAGGCCGGCGCGCTGCACGCGAGCGCCGATTCACCCGCGTTCGAGCTGTCGACCTATCGAATCCTGAGCGAGCGTCTCGCGCGCGGGCTCGCCGTGACACAGATCGCCTGCGGAACGGTTGCGTCCACAGTCTGAAGCGCGATCAGCCGACCGCGCCCACGCCGCCCGAAGCACACACGTGCGAGAGCGCGCGCATGAGCGGCGCGTTCATCGACGAGTTGTAGCGTGTCAAATGCTTCCAGCGCGCGACACTCTCGGCGAGCCGCACCGGACAGTCCTCCGCGTGACGAATCGGCTCGACATGCGCAAGCGCCGACACGAGCGACTGCGTGAGCCGATCGAGCTTCGGCCGCGTGTCCTTCGCGAGATCGGGCGGCGACCCTTCCGGCGCCGACTTCAGCGCACGCCAGTTGGCAAAGAGCGCGTTCTGCACATCCTTGCTGGCGTCGATCTGATCGCGGAAGAACTGCCGCGCGAAGTCGGGATCGACTTGCGCGGCCGACGCCTTTTCTTCGACATGCTTGAGCAATGCCTCTTCGCGCGGCGCGTCGGTGATCGGCTCCTGATGAGCCCACTTCCAGCGCGCGACCGGTTCCGCGAGCGCGAGCCGTTGCGACACGAGTGCGATGAGGTTGGTGAACGGAGTATCGTCGCCGTCCGCGTGCACGGATGAGGGCGCGGCGAGCGCGAGCACGCAGGCGAAAGCGGCGGAGACGAGAAGGGAAGAGTTCGATCGGCGGCGCATCGGTATCCGGGCAAAAGCGCCAGAATAGCGCACCGCCCTCAAATCTGAACGACAGCAGCCAATTGATGGAAAACGATTCGACGAGGCGAGCCGCACTGCACGACTCGCTCGAATGCGGTCATGAACGAGGGGCGCGACGCGTCCTGGCCTGAGCCATATCCGGACCGGACGGTCCAAGTGCGCCGCGCGCAGCGGGCGTCGTTCTCACGACGACGGCGTGATCCAGTATGTCCGCCTATTTGGACTGCGCCGAGTTGCGCTGTTCGTCGAAGAACGCGCGCACATGCTCGGGCAGCTCGGTCGCGAGAAACTCGACGCCAACCGGTTCCGGATCCGGACAGTGCACTGTGTCGGGCGTCGGGATTTTGGTCGGTTTTGCGTCCATGATTTCTCTCCTCAATGACTACAACAATTGCGCCAACTTGGCCGATGCAGCTTTTGCGCCGCCACATGCAGCCGAAATATCCAATACGGTTCTCTCTATAGATGCGTTATCGGATCGCGAAAGCTTCGGCTTGAGTCCATTCGCGCGATTCGACGTTCAGCGCATGATCGTTCGTGTTGCGGACCGGTCGATATCGGTAATTGCTTGCCGGTACTTACTGAATTGCTGCAAAAAGTACAGTTCTAATGGCAGCCGCGAGAGCCGCACCCAGCATGGCTCGGCGCGAAGCTCAGCCGTTGCGTACTTAAACTGTAGCTTTTCCTCTATGGATATAACGATACCGGGAAACCAGCGTTGACGCTTGATGGTGCGGAGCGGAAAATGGCTCGTTGTTGTACGAAAGCGCACATATAAGGCGAATCAGGTGCGCGGAGCGGCGGCTCGTGAAATCGGTGAAGCCGATTTTGGCTGGCATCGCAATCCCGTGTACGAACTCGACGTTCGTTGCAAAAAACGCGAAACCCGTTGCTCGCGTTCCACAGGATCGACCCAAAAGCAAAAACCCGCGATCACTTGCGTAATCGCGGGTTTTTTGATGCTGCCTGAATCTTTGTGGTGCCGGAAAGAGGAATCGAACCCCCGACCTTCGCATTACGAATGCGCTGCTCTACCGTCTGAGCTATTCCGGCATCAGAGAAAAAAGATTATAGCGACCACATTCTCGTTTTGGCAATAGCCTGAATCAATTTTTCTTTTCGAGGTGGTAGCGGGTCACGCGATCGACTTCGCTCTTCGATCCGAGGAACACGGCCACGCGCTGATGCAGGCTCGTCGGAACGATATCGAGGATGCGTTGCTCGCCGTTGGTCGCGGCGCCGCCGGCCTGCTCGACGATGAACGACATCGGGTTCGCTTCGTACATCAGGCGCAGCTTGCCGGGCTTCGACGGATCGCGCTTATCGGCCGGATACATGAAGATGCCGCCGCGATTCAGAATCCGATGCACGTCCGCGACCATCGACGCGATCCAGCGCATGTTGAAGTCTTCCTTGCGCGCGCCGTCCTTGCCGGCGTTCAGCTCGTCGACATAGCGCTGCACCGGCTCGTACCAGTGGCGCACGTTCGACGCGTTGATCGCGTATTCGCGCGTTTCGTCGGGGATCGTCATGTCGCGCTGCGTGAGCACCCACGAGCCGAGTTCGCGGTCGAGCGTGAAGCAGTTCACGCCGTGGCCTGTCGTCAGCACGAGCACCGTCTGCGGGCCATAAACGGCGTAGCCCGCCGCGACCTGCTGCGATCCCGGTTGCATGAACGCGGCTTCGCTCGGCTCGACGCCGTCCGGGCAACTCAGCACCGAAAAGATCGTGCCGATCGACACGTTGACGTCGATGTTCGACGAGCCGTCGAGCGGATCGAACGTCAGCAGATAGTTGCCCTTCGGATAGCGATTCGGAATCGGGAAGATCTTTTCCATTTCTTCCGATGCCATAGCGGCCAGGTTGCCGCCCCACTCATTGGCTTCGAGCAGGATTTCGTTCGAGAGCACGTCGAGCTTTTTCTGCACTTCGCCCTGGACGTTCTCGCTGCCGGCCGAGCCGAGCGCTTCGCCGAGCGCGCCCTTGCTCACGTGATAGCTGATCTGCTTGCACGCGCGCGCAACGACTTCGATGAGCAGACGGAGATCGGCCGGCAGGTTCTGGTGTTCACGCTGCTGTTCGATGAGGTACTTCGACAGCGTGGTGCGGCTGGAGATGGAGGACATGCTAGGGCTCCGTGAGCGTTAGACGAATATTCACGATTCTAACCGCTCGACCCGGCCACCCCATGTGACAGCGACCGCCGTGCCAAAACTTCACGCTGCGGTCGCAAAACAGCCTTCAGGCCGCGAGCGCCTTTTCGACGACCTCGCGCACGTCGCGCGATTTCGCCTTCGATGCGACTTCGCTCAGCGCCGCGTGCATCTTCTCGCGCAAGCGCGGCGTAAAGCGGCGCCACAGTTCGAGCCCGCGCGCGAGACGCGCCGCGACCTGCGGATTGAGCGCGTCGAGCGCGATCACCTGTTCGGCCCAGAACGCATAGCCCGAACCGTCGTCGGCGTGGAACTGCGCCGGGTTGCCGCTGCAGAAGCTGAAGATCAGCGAGCGCGCCCGATTCGGGTTCTTGATGTTGAACGCCTGATGCTGCATCAGCTTGCGCACGATCTCGATCACCTTGCGATCCGGGCCGCCGCGCTGGGTCGCCTGAAGGGCGAACCATTTGTCGATGACGAGCGCCTCGTTCTCGAAACGCCGATAGAAGTCCGCGAGCGCCGCGTCCGCGACGGTCGCATCCGCGCCTTTCGTCGCGCTCGCGAGCAAGAGCGCGGAAAGCGCCGCCGAGCGGTCCGTCATGTTGTCGGCGGCATCGTATTGCGCCTGCGCGAGGTCGACGGCTTCACGCGGATCGTCGAGCTGGCTCAGATAGGCGAGCGAGAGATTCTTCAGGCCGCGCTTGCCCGCATCTTCCGGCAGCGGACGATATTCACCCGGCGTGCGGTTCGCTTCATATGTCGCGAGCCACTTGTCGCGCAATTGCGACGCGAGACGGCGGGTCATGAAGACGCGCGCCGCGTGCACGGCGGCCGGATCGGACACGGCCATCTGCTCGGCGAGATAGCTTTCCGACGGCAGCATCAGCGCGAGTTCGCGGAACGCGGGCGTGAGCGTGGTGTCGTCGAGCACGCGGGCGAACGCGGCGATCACCTGTTCGTCGATGGCGAGCGCTTCGCCTTTGGCCGCGCGTCCGGCCAGCGCGAGCAGCTCGCGCGTGGCGAGACGCTGGCCGGCTTCCCAGCGGTTGAACGGATCGCTGTCGTGCGCGAGCAGGAACGCGAGCTCGTCGTTCGTATAGTCGTATCCGACGATCACCGGCGCCGAGAAATTGCGCAGGAGCGACGGCAGCGGCGTTTCGTTCACATCGACGAACGTGAAGGACTGCTCGCGCTCCGTGAATTCGAGCACGCGCGTCGTTCCGTTCGGCTCCTTCTCGCCTTCGAGACGCAGCGGAAGATCCGCGCCGTTCCGGCCGATCAGACCGACCGAGAACGGAATCAGCAGCGGACCTTCCTGCGTGTCGCGCGCGGCTTCGGAGCCGTCGCCGTATCCCTGCGTGAGCGTCAGCGTGTAGCGCCCGTTCGCGGCGTCATGGTGCGCACGGACCGCCACGCGCGGCGTGCCGGCCTGGCTGTACCAGCGCTCGAACTGCGCGAGATCGCGATGATTCGCGTCGGCGAGCGCGTGACGGAAGTCGTCGCAGGTCACGGCCTGGCCGTCGAAGCGCTGAAAATAGAGATCCATGCCGCGCCGGAAGCCGTCGCGGCCGAAGAGCGTCTGATACATCCGCACGACTTCCGAGCCTTTTTCGTAGACGGTCATCGTGTAGAAGTTGTTGATCTCGACGTAGCTTTCCGGGCGCACGGGATGCGCCATCGGACCGGCGTCCTCGGCGAACTGCATCTGGCGCAGCACGCGCACGTCCTCGATGCGCTTGGTCGCGCGCGCCGCCGCGCTTGCGGCGCCTTCGGCATCGCCCGCGGCCATGTCGGCGGAGAATTCCTGATCGCGGAACACCGTCAGGCCTTCCTTCAGGCTGAGCTGAAACCAGTCGCGGCAGGTCACGCGGTTGCCCGTCCAGTTATGGAAGTACTCGTGGCCGACCACCGCTTCGATATTCGAGAAGTCCGTGTCCGTCGCGGTTTCGGGATTCGCGAGCACATACTTCGTGTTGAAGATATTGAGGCCCTTGTTCTCCATCGCGCCCATGTTGAAGTCGCTCACCGCGACGATCATGAAGCGGTCCAGATCCAGCTCCAGTCCGAAGCGCTTTTCATCCCAGCGGATCGAATGGATGAGCGAGTCCATCGCGTGGCGGGTCTTGTCGAGATCGTGCGGCTCGACCCAGACCTGCAGCAGCTTCTCCTTGCCCGATCCGGACCGGATGCGCTCCTCGATGCACACGAGCTTGCCCGCGACGAGTGCGAACAGATAGCTCGGCTTCTTGAATGGATCCTCCCATTTCGCGAAGTGGCGGCCGTCGGGCAGATCGCCTTCCTCGATCAGATTGCCATTCGACAGCAGCACCGGATACGCGCTCTTGTCGGCGCGCAGTGTGACGACGTAAGTGGCCATCACGTCGGGGCGATCGAGGAAGTAGGTGATGCGGCGAAAGCCTTCCGCTTCGCACTGCGTGAAGAAGTTGCCGCTGGAGACATAAAGTCCGGAGAGCGTCGTGTTCTCCGCCGGATTGCAGATGCTCTCGATGCTAAGCTCGAAAGCATCGGCCGGAATATTGCCGATGGACAGTCCGTTTTCATGAACACGGACATCCGCGTGCGCGACGCCGTCGATCGCCGCGCTCACGAATTCGAGCTGTTCGCCCATCAATTCGAGGCGCGACGCATCGCCCCGGGCGTCCGGGTTGCGGCGCAGCTTCATCGCGTTCTTCACGACCGTGCGCGCCGGCACGAGGTCGAACTCGAGCGCCACGGAATCGATCAGGAAAGCGGGCGGCGTGTAGTCCTGGCGGCGAATCACAGCGGATGCGGTCGTGGTAGACATGGCAAGATCTTCATGTTTGGATTGAACGGCGGCGGCGTCTCGCGTGCGCGGGTCGAGCGCACCAACGCATGCGCGCCTGGTCGAACCATTGTACAAGCCGTCCGGAGATCGTGAATCGGGCGGCGCAGCGCGTCGTGGAACCCACAAAACAGGACGCCGCCGTGCGGGTCACGGCGGTGCTGTCTATAACTGAGAAGGGTGCTCAACGAAGTGAGGATGACCATGAATTTCCCGATCAAGGCGCTCGCCAGATGGGCCGCGCTGATCCTGGCGGCGATGTGGCTCACGGGCTGCACCACCTATGTCCAGACGCAGGTCACCGCGTTCTCGGACTGGAGCGGCAGCGACACGACGCGCACGTACGCGTTCGCGCGCAAGGGCGAGCAGCAGAACAGCATCGAGCAGACGACCTACGAGACGCTCGTCGCGAACGAGCTGTCGAAATACAACTTCCGGCAGGTCCCCGAGGCGAGCGCGAATTATCAGATCGCGCTCGCCTATTCGATTCGCGGCGACACGGTGACCGTGCGTCAGCCGGTCTACTATGATCCGTGGCCGATGTACGGTCCGTGGGGCGCGGGTCCGTACTGGGGCGGACCGTGGGGCGGCTGGGGACCGTACGGTCCGTGGGGGGCGACGGGTTACGTCGACCAGAGCTATCCCGTCTATATCCACGCGCTGCAGATCCGCATGAACGACCGCAAGACCGGTCGCGAGACCTACAAGGTGACGGCAGTCAACTCGACCGGCGACGCGTCGCTCTATCAGGCGATGCCTTACCTCGTGCGCAGCGCACTCGCGGATTTCCCGCTCGGCAACGGCACGGTGCGCACGGTGACGCTGCCCGTCGACAAGAACGGCGGCATCTCCAACGAAACGGCGGCGGCCGGTTCGAACGGCGGCGTGGCCCCCGCGCCCGCGGCCAAAACCGTCGATTGATCGCGGGACGGATGCGACGGCCGCGCGCCGTCGCATCGTCGTGAAATCGTGTCGGAAATTATTGCCGCGGCGTGCCGGGCCCGATTCTGCTCACGGCTCCAGCGAAAGTTTAAAAAACGCCCGCTGGCCTTGACTAAACAGGGAATTATCGACGCGACGACGGGCCGCAATATATGCAGCTTCGGCGAATTAGCGATATATTTCCGGGATGACAAAATCGTGTCCGCCCCGTCCTGAAGCCGTTCCCGAGCCCACCACATGGGATGCGCGGCTCGCACGCCGCCTCGTCACGCCGCTCGTCGGCACGCCGGTAACGCCCAACCATCTGACCACGCTGCGCCTCGCCATCGGTCTGGCCGGGGCGTATTATTTGTCGCTCGGTCAGTTCTGGATGTGCACGCTCGGCGCGCTGCTGATCGCGCTGTCGAACCTCGTCGATCATACCGACGGCGAGCTCGCCCGCATCAGCGGACAGTCGAGCAAGATCGGCCATCTCTATGACCTCGCGTGCGACGCGCTCGTGACCGTGCTGCTCTTTCTCGGCATCGGGTTTTACGTCGCCGTACATCACCCGTCGATGCCCGTGCCCGCGCAATGGCTCGGCGGCATCGCGGGCGTGGCGGTCGCGCTGATCTTCTTTCTGCGCATGCGTATCGAATCGATGGTCGGCAAGTCCGGCACGAAGCAGGCGTCGATGGCCGGATTCGAAACGGAAGACGTGCTGTACCTGCTGCCGGTCGTGACGCTTCTGAACGGCATGACGCCGTTTCTGATCGCGGCGGCAATCGGCGCGCCGCTCTTCGCCATCTATGTGGCGGTGGACTATCAGCGCGTGAGTTCGCAGTTGAAACGCCGCGCGCAGGCATCCCCTGCAAAAGACGGCAACGATTTCCAGGCGGTGAGATGAGCGATACGGCAACTCCGGACGACACGCTGACGCAACCCGCGCTTGGGGCGGCGGTGACTCGCCCGTCGAAGCGCGACATCGATTCGACCATGAACGCGCGGCTTGTCACGCTGCCCACGCCGAAGCTGCGCGACGAGTACGGTCAGCAAGGCTCGTTTCTCTACATCGAAGATTTCCTGCCGCGCGATTTCACCGAGCGGCTGATCGCGGCCGTGCATGACGTGATGCCGTCGGTGAACCGCAACTATCTGCCGGGGCACAAGGCGGGCGGGAGCGTCAGCCGCCATACGCTCGACAAGCTCGCGCCGTTCATCGCGGATCTGTATCGTTCGGACGCGCTCATCAAGTGGCTGGAGTCGATCACCGGCGACAAGCTGCAACTCTCGCCGCAAGACGATCCGCACGCCTACGCGCTCTATTTCTACACGCGTCCGGGCGACCATATCGGCTGGCATTACGACACCTCGTACTACGACGGCCGCCGCTACACGCTCCTGCTCGGCGTGATCGACGATTCCTCCTGCAAGCTCGACTACGAACTGCACACGAAGACGCCCGGCATTCCGGATCAGCCGGGCTCGGTGCAATATCCGCCCGGCGCGTTCGTGTTCTTCGACGGCGACAAGCTGCGCCATCGCGTGACGCCGCTCGGCGAGAACGAGATGCGCGTGTCGCTCACGTTCGAGTACGTGACGAACCCCAACATGCGTCCGTTCCAGCGCTTCATTTCGAACATGAAGGACTCGATCGCGTATTTCGGGTTCAGGCAGGTCTTTCGCCGCAAGGGCGGCAAGAACGGACTGGCATGAGCCGCGCGGGCACATTCCTGCTGTCGGTCGGCGTGGTGCTGTTCGTCGCGCTGCTCGGCTGGCAAGGCTTCGGATCGGTCGCATCGACGCTGGCCGCGGCGGGCTGGGGTCTGCTCGCGGTCGCGGCGTTTCACTTCGTGCCGCTCGTCATCGATGCCGGCGCGATCAGCGTGCTCTTCGCCGACCGTCAGCGCGACGTGTCCCTGCTCGACGCGTTGCTCGCGCGCTGGGCCGGCGAATCGGTGAACAGCCTGATGCCCGCGGGCCAGATCGGCGGACCGATGCTGATGGTCCGCTATCTCGCGCAACGCGGCATGCGCGCGCGCGACGCGGCCGCCGTCATCACCGTGAGCACGACGATGCAAACCGTCGCGCAACTGCTCTTCGCGCTGATCGGCGTCGTGCTGCTGACGGGTTACGCGTCGGGCGGCTCGTCGTCGACCGTGACGATCGCCGTGCTGGCGGTGATCGGCGTGATCGGCCTCATGATCTTCGGTTTCTATCTCGCGCAGCGGCGCGGTCTTTTCGGCCGCGCGATGCGCTTCGCGTCGGGCATCGCCGCGAGATTCTCGGCCAAGCGGGACTGGTCGTCGCTCGTCACGCGCGCCGAAGCCGTCGATGCCGCCGTGCACGAGATGTATCGCGAGCGCGGCAAGGTGGCGTCGAGCTTCGGTCTGAGTCTCGTCGGCTGGATCGTCGGCACGGGCGAAGTGTGGCTCGCGCTGCATCTGCTCGGTCATCCGGTAGGCTGGGCGGAAGCGCTGCTGCTCGAAAGTCTCGGCCAGGCGATTCGCGGCGCGGCCTTCGCCATTCCCGGCTCGCTCGGCGTGCAGGAAGGCGGCTATCTGCTGCTCGCGCGTCTGGTCGGCTTGCCGCCCGAGGCGGCGCTCGCGCTGTCGCTCGCCAAGCGCGCGCGTGAACTGCTGCTCGGCGTGCCGGGCATCGTCTATCTGCATTTCGTTGAAAAAGGCTGGCAGCGCCGCCGTCTCGCGCGCGTGCCGGATATCGACTGACCCACCCAGAAGGGAACACAAGCATGCGCGCAATTATTCTTGCGGCCGGGATGGGCTTGCGCCTCGTTCAGCCCGAAGGCCAGCAAAAGCCGAAATGTCTGCTTCGCTTTGGCGACAATTCGGGCGATGCATCGTTGCTCGAGCGTCATCTGCACTTTTTGAAGTCGGCGAATGTCGATGAAGTCGTCTTCGTGACCGGCTTCAAGAGCGAGCAGATCGAAGCCGAGCTGGCCTCCATCGACTGGAAGCCGAAGACCGAAATCGTCGTCAACGAAGCATTCACGCTCGGCAGCGTGCTGTCCGTGCATACCGCGCGCGATGCGATGACGCGCGGCGGCGACGTCCTTCTGATGGACGCCGACGTGCTCTACGACGAACGCATCTTCGAGCCGCTCGTCGCGGGCGGTTCGGTGAATCGCCTGTTGATCGACCGCGATTTCGAAGCCGGCGACGAACCGGTGAAGCTGTGCGTCGAGAACGGCGTGCCGGTCGAACTGCGCAAGCAGGTTGCGGCGGGCCTCAGGTACGACACCATCGGTGAATCGGTGGGTTTCTTCCGTTTCGATCACGCGACGGCCACGCGTCTCGCCGACATCTGCGCCGATTACGTGGCGACGGGCCGCGCGAAGATGCCGCATGAAGAAGCGGTGCGCGACCTGTTGCTGGAAAAGTCCCACGTGTTCGATATCGCCGATGTGACCGGCGCACCGTGGATCGAAATCGATTTTCAGAACGACGTGAAGCGCGCGGCCGATGAAGTGCTGCCGCAATTGAACGCGCTGCGTCAGTTTGCAGGAGCATCCCAACAATGAACGCACCCGAAAACATTCCCGTCGGTTACTCGCGCACCATGCGCCTGCGCGAGATGCTGCAAAGTAATCGCCTCGAATTCCTGATGGAAGCTCACAACGGCATTTCGGCGCGCATCGCGCGGGAAGCGGGCTTCAAGGCGATCTGGGGCTCGGGCCTGTCGATCTCCGCGCAATTCGGCGTGCGCGACAACAACGAGGCGAGCTGGACGCAGGTTGTCGACAACCTCGAATTCATGGCCGACGCGAGCGATCTGCCGATCCTGCTCGACGGCGACACCGGCTACGGCAACTTCAACAACGTGCGCCGTCTCGTGAAGAAGCTGGAGCAGCGCGGCATCGCGGGCGTGTGTATCGAGGACAAGCAGTTTCCGAAGACCAACAGCTTCATCAACGGCGAAGCGCAGCCGCTCGCCGACATCGACGAATTCTGCGGCAAGATCAAGGCGGGCAAGGATTCGCAGAGCGATCCGAACTTTTCGATCGTCGCGCGCGTGGAAGCGCTGATCGCCGGCTGGGGCATGGAAGAAGCACTCAAGCGCGCCGAGGCGTATCGCCAGGCAGGCGCGGACGCGATCCTGATCCACAGCAAATTGTCGAAGCCCGACGAGATCCTGACGTTCGCGCGCGAGTGGGCCGGCCGCGGTCCGCTCGTCATCGTGCCGACGAAGTACTACAGCACGCCGACCGACGCGTTCCGTCAGGCCGGCATCAGCTGTGTGATCTGGGCGAACCATCTGATTCGCGGCGCCGTGTCCGCGATGCAGGCCATCGCGAAGGAAATCCACGACAGCGAGACGCTCGTGAACGTGGAAGACCGTATCGCGTCGGTGAACGAGATCTTCCGTCTGCAGGACGCGGACGAGTACTCGGCTGCCGAAAACATCTATCTGAGCGCGGCCAATGAGAAGCGCAGCGCGATCGTGCTGGCGGCGAGCCGTGGCGCGGGCCTCGAAGCGCTGACCGAAGAACGTCCGAAGGTCATGCTGCCGGTCGCGGGCAAGCCGCTTCTGCGTCATCTGGTCGAGGCGTTCAAGAAGGAAAGCATCAACGACATCACCGTGGTCGGCGGATACCGCGCCGATGCGATCGAGAAGGGCGGCATCCGTCTCGTCGTCAACGAGCGGCACGACACCACGGGCGAGCTTGCGTCGCTCGCCTGCGCGGTCAAGCACATGAACGGCGATACCGTTATTTCCTACGGCGACTTGCTGTTCCGCAGCTACATCCTGCGCGATCTCACCGAGTCGGACAGCGACTTCTGCGTGGTCGTCGATTCGTCGCAGGCGCCGGAAGCAGGCGCTGCGGCGACCGATTTCGCGTACTGCTCGACCGCCGACGATCGCGCGCTGTTCGGCCAGAAAGTGTGGCTCGACAGCGTGGTCGGTGCGGGCCAGGCGCTGACGGAAGGACGCGCGCCGCAAGGCCGCTGGATGGGCCTCATCAAGGTGCGCGCCGGTGCGCGCGAACGCCTGCTCGCGACGCTCGACACGCTGCAACAGCGCGGCGATTTCGACAAGCTCGACATGGCCGCGCTGCTCAACGCGCTGATCGCCGCGGGGCAGAAGATCGAAGTGCAGTACGTGCACGGCCACTGGCGCGGCGTGAACGATCTCGACGATTTCCGTCGCGCGGGCGATTTCGCGCACGGCCAGACGCCCATCGGTTCCGAAGGGACGGAGAACGCGCGTGATTGAGGCCGCCGAGTTCGTCGAGGCCGCGCGCGAGCGTGGTTTCGACTGGTACGCGGGCGTGCCTTGCTCGTTTCTCACGCCATTCATCAATTACGTGTTGCAGGACGAATCGCTGCATTACGTGTCGGCGGCGAACGAGGGCGATGCGGTCGCGCTGATCGCTGGAGTCGAACTCGGCGCGGGTCGCAAGCGCCGCGGCATCGCGATGATGCAGAACTCCGGTCTCGGCAACGCGGTGAGCCCGCTGACGTCGCTGACATGGACGTTCCGTCTGCCGCAGTTGCTGATCGTCACCTGGCGCGGCCAGCCGGGCGTTCACGACGAGCCGCAGCACGCGCTGATGGGTCCGATCACGCCGCAGATGCTCGAAACGATGGAGATTCCGTGGGAGCTGTTCCCGACGGAAGCCGACCAGATCGGCCCGGCGCTCGATCGCGCGACGGAGTACATGGACAGCACCGGCCGTCCGTATGCGCTCGTCATGCAGAAGGGCAGCGTCGCGCCCTACGAGTTGAAGAAGACGGGGCTGTCGGGCGTGCGCGCCAATGCGCATCCCGCGACCGTTGAGCGCTTCGAAGGCGAGCGCGTGACGCGTCACGACGCGCTGCAAAAAGTCATCGCCAGCACGCCGAAGGACACGACTGTCGTGCTCGCGTCGACCGGTTTCTGCGGCCGTGAGCTTTACGCGATCGATGACCGCGAGAACCAGCTCTATCTCGTCGGCTCGATGGGCTGCGTGACGCCGATGGCGCTCGGCCTTGCGCTCTCGCGTCCCGACCTGCGCGTCGTCGCGCTCGACGGCGACGGCGCGGCGCTCATGCGCATGGGCGTCTTCGCGACGCTCGGCGCGTACGGACCGTCGAATCTGATTCACTTGCTGCTCGATAACGGCGCGCACGAATCGACGGGCGGCCAGGCGACGGTGTCGCGGGAAGTCGATTTCGCGTCGATCGCATCGGCGTGCGGTTACGCGCTCGCGCTCGACGGCGACGATATCGGCGTGATCGATCGTCTCTTCGCGGCGAAAGACGTGAACGGCGCACGTTTCGCGCGTTTGTCGATCAGGACCGGCACGCCGGGCGACCTGCCGCGCCCGAAGATCACACCCGAGGACGTGCGCGCGCGTTTGCAACAACACATTGGAGGCCGTTGATGCTGCTGCTCAATCCGGGTCCTGTCACGCTGAGCGAACGCGTGCGCAAGAGCCTGCTGCAAACCGACTTGTGCCATCGCGAGCCGGAGTTCTTCGATTTGCAGGATGAGGCGCGCAAGCGTCTCGTCGCCGCTTACGAACTCGATCCGGCCGTGTGGAGCGCCGTGCTGATGACGGGCTCGGGCACCGCCGCGGTCGAAAGCATGATCGCCGGTCTCGTGCCCGAAGGCGGGCGCCTGCTCGTCGTGGAGAACGGCGTGTATGGCGATCGCATCGCGCAGATCGCGAAGCAATATGGCATCGAGTACGAAGTCGCCAAATACGAGTGGATGCAGGCGCCGGACATCGACGCGATCATCGCGCTGCTCGACAGCAAGAAGTTCACGAATGTCGCGATCATCCATCACGAAACGACGACGGGCCGCCTGAACACGATCGATCAGTTGTCCCGCGCGTGCAAGGAGCGCGGCATCGGCCTGCTGCTCGATGCGGTGAGCAGCTTCGGCGCCGAGGCGATCGATTTCGACGGCGGCGGCATCGCCGCGATCGCCGCGACCGCGAACAAATGCCTGCACGGCGTGCCGGGCGCGGCGTTCGTCATCGCGCGCCGCGATGCGCTGGCGAAGGCGGCGAGCCGCAATTACTACCTCGGCATCGCGCGACTCGCGAAGTTGCAGGACGAGCGCAACACGCCGTTCACGCCGTCCGTGCACGCGTACTACGCGCTCGTCGAAGCGCTGCGCGAGTTCGAAGAGGAGGGCGGCTGGCGCGCGCGTCACGCGCGTTACGCGAAGCTCGCGGAGCAGGTGCGCGCGGGGTTGGCGGCGCTTGGCATCGAGAGCGCGTTGTCGCCGGAGGAGTCGTCGGTGGTGTTGCGGGCGTATCGGCTGCCTGCGGGCGTCACGTATGAAACGCTGCACGACTCGCTCAAGGCGAAGGGCTTCGTGATTTACGCGGGGCAGGGCGGGTTGTCGAAGGAGCTGTTCCGCATTTCGACGATGGGCGCGCTCGATGCGAACGATATGGATCGGTTGATTTCGTCGTTCGTGGCGTTGTTGCGCTGATCACTGCTTGCAAAAAATCGCCGTAATGAAGGGCGCGACGTGGTGCACATCCGCGTCGCTGCCCGCGCCGCGCACCTGCTGTTCGACCTCCTTATCGCCGCCCCACACGACCACGCCGTAAGCGGAATCGGCGATCGGCTCGCCCTTGCCGAGTTTGAAGATCGGGTCATCCTTCTGGTACGCGACGACCACATAGACCTTGAAGCCGTAAGCCGTCAGCGTCGCGCCTTTCACCGGCTTGAACGCGTTGACGGAGTTCGGCTCCACGCGCATCGGCTTCGTTTCGAGCAGTCCGTCCTGCTGCAACGGCGCGACGAAATCGTGCGCGGTCGATTTGCAGTCGAGTTGCGCATCGATCGACTTCGCATGCGCGAGCGCGCCGAGTGACGCGAGCGTCACGGCCAGGGCGATTCGACAGGATCGGGCGACGTGCTTCATGTTGACGCGATGTTCAGGACAGCTTGCACTTTAGCGAGATTGCAAGGAATCTGCACGAATCGTCGCGGGGCGCGTGGCCGAGCCAACAAAAAAGCGGCCCGCGGGCCGCTCGTCGGATGAATCGTCTACAACGGCTTCAGGCCGCCAGTTCCAGCCTCGCCGTGTTGCGCTTGTCGCGCGAATGCACGCGCTTGCCCGCCGCGTAGGTTTCGAACACCGCGCGATCGTCGCCGAGCAGCGCGAACGCGAACAGCAGTTCCTCCAGCGATTCCGTGCGCGAAGTGCGGCGCGCGAGCAGCGGCGTCGCGTTCGGATCGAGCACGACGAAGTCCGCTTCGCTGCCGGGGCTGAGTGTGCCGATCTTGTCGTCGAGTTCGAGCACCTGCGCGGCGCCCGTGGTGGCGAGCCAGAACATGCGCGTCGCGGTCAGATGATGCCCGGTCAGGCGCGCGATCTTGTGCGCCTCGTTCATCGTCTGAAGCATGGAAAACGACGTGCCGCCGCCGACGTCCGTCGCGAGCGCCACGGGCATGTTCGACTCGCCCGCCTTCTCGAAGTCGAACAGGCCGCTGCCGAGGAACAGATTCGAAGTCGGGCAGTGCGACGCCACCGCGCCGGTTTCCGCCATGCGCTCGCGGTCGCGCTCATCGAGATAAATGCAGTGGCCGTACACCGCGCGGCGACGCAGCAGACCGTAGTGATCGTAAATATCGAGATAGCTGCGATGCCCCGGAAAGAGGCTCTCGACCCACTTGATCTCGTCCGTGTTCTCCGCGACGTGACTCTGGATGAACACGTCCTGATGCTTTTGCGCGAGCGCGCCGCACGCTTCGAGCTGCGCTTCCGTCGATGTCGGCGCGAATCGCGGCGTCAGCGCGTAATGCTGACGTCCGCGGCCGTGCCAGCGCGCGATGAGTTCCGCGCTGTCGTCGTAGCCGGATTGCGCCGTGTCGCGCAGAAACTCGGGGCAGTTGCGGTCCATCAGCACCTTGCCCGCGACCATGCGCAGATTGCGCGCCTCGCTTTCGGTGAAGAACGCATCGGCGGATTGCTTGTGCACCGTGCAGTACACGAACGCGGTCGTCGTGCCGCAGGCGAGCAGCTCGTCGATGAAAAAGCTCGCCGTTTCGCGCGCGACCGCCGGATTCTCGAAGCCGCGCTCGGTCGGGAACGTGTAGGTGTTGAGCCACGGCAGCAGGCCCGGCGCGGGCGACGCGATCATGTCCGTCTGCGGATAGTGAATGTGCGAGTCGATGAAACCCGGCACGATCAGCTTGTCGCGCATGGTGTGGACGGTCGCGTCGGCGGCGATCTTGTCGCGCAGCGACGCATACGCGCCTGCCGCGACCACCTTGCCGTCCTCGACGAGCAGAAGGCCGTCGGCCTCGTAGACCGCGCCGTCAGCGGCATGCGCGGGATCTTCCCGGAAGGTCAGCAACTGGGCGCGGTAGGCGGTTTGAGTCATGATGCAACGTCTCCGTTTCTGGGTTTAAAGCTGTGAAAGCAGCACGAGTGAGAAGGCGGCGATGATCCACATCGCCGGCTTGATTTCCTTCGCGCGCCCCGTCGCCGATTTCAGCACGACGAACGCGAGAAAGCCGTACGCGACGCCATCGGTGATCGAGTAGGTCAGCGGGATCAGAATCATCGCGAGGAAGGCGGGAATGGCTTCATCGAAGCGATGCCATTCGATCTGCGTGATCGCTTCCATCATGAACACGCCGACGAGCACGAGCGCGGGCGCGGTCGCGATCGCCGGAACGAGCGAAAGAAGCGGCGAAAGAAACAGGAAGGGCAGGAAGCACAGGCCCGCGACCACGGCGACGAGTCCCGTGCGCCCGCCCGCCGAAATGCCCGCCGCGGATTCGATATACGCGTTCGCCGGGCTCGTGCCGAGCGGCGCGGAGATGAGCGCGGAGAAGGAATCGACCATCATCGACTGGCGGATGTTGCGCGGATTGCCGTCCTTGTCATAGAGCTTGCCGGCTTCGGAAATCGCCATGAACGTGGAGAGCGCGTCGAAGAACGATGTGAACAGCATCACGAAGATGAACGGCCAGTAAATGACCTTCAGCGAGCCGACGAGATCGAGCTGTCCGACCGCCGAAAAGTCCGGCGCGGAGACGAGGCCGTTCCAGTTCACGAGCGTCTTGGTGGCGATCGCGGCGGGCCAGTACGCGGTGCCGTCGCCCCAGAAGCGGCCGATCGGAATCGCGATGATCGTCGTGAACACGATGCCGAGCATCAGCGCGCCGGTGACCTTGCGCGCGACGAGGATCGTCGTGACGGCGAGGCCGATCAGGAACGTGATGACGACGGGATTCAACGAAGCCGAATGCACGATCGTCACCGGATCGCCGACGACGAACTTCGCGTTCACGAGGCCGATCAGGCTGATGAACAAGCCGATGCCGCACGACACCGCGTGCCGCAGATTCGCGGGAATCGCATCGACGACGAGCTTGCGCGCGTTGAACGCCGCCAGCACCGCGAAGATCACGCCGGACCAGAACACGCAGCCGAGCGCGGTCTGCCACGGCATCTTGCCGCCGTGAACCATGACGAACGCGAAGAGCGCGTTCATGCCCATGCCCGGCGCGACGAGCACCGGATTGCGCGCGTAAAGGCCCATCGCGCAACTGCCGAGAAAGCTGACGATGACGGTCGCCGTCAGCGCGGCCGGGAACGGCACGCCCGCTTGCGAAAGAATGCCCGGATTGACGACGATGATGTACATCGCCGTGAGGAACGTCGTGATGCCTGCGACGATTTCCGTCTTCGTGCGCGAGCCCGCCGCACGAATGCCGAAGAAGCGCTCGAGCGCGGTCGAGTCCTGTTGTGGTGTTGTTGCTGTGGTTTCCATGCGCTTTACTGCTTCCAGTGCTGATCCAGGCGCGCGACCATTGCGTCGCGTTCTTCTTCGGTGACGAACGAGGCTTCCAGGCTGTTCTTCAACAACGTGTAGACCTCGTGATCCGTGAGCTTCAGCGCATCGACGATCGCGAAGTAATTCGCGTTGACGTAGCCGCCGAAGTATGCGGGATCGTCGGAGTTGATCATCACCGCGACGCCCTGATCGAGCAGGTCTTTCAGCGTGTGCTTGGTCATGTCGTCGAACACGCAGAGCTTGAGGTTCGAGAGCGGGCACACGGTCAGCGCGATGCGCGCATCCGCGAGACGCGCGACGAGCGCCGCGTCCTCGATGCTGCGCACGCCGTGATCGACGCGATCCACCTTCAGCAGGTCGAGCGCTTCATACACATACGACGGCGGGCCTTCCTCGCCCGCATGCGCGACGAGCTTCAGACCGCGCTCGCGCGCCTTCGTGAACACGCGCTCGAACTTCGACGGCGGATGGCCGCGCTCCGACGAATCCAGCCCGACACCGATCAGCCGATGCGCGTACTTGTCGAAGAGCGGCAATGCGCTTTCGTACGTCGCGAGCGCGTCTTCTTCGGAAAGATGGCGCAGGAAGCAGAGAATCAGCCTGCTCGAAAGACCGCGCTTCTCACCTTCGGCGAGCGCGGCATCGATGCCCGCGACGACCGTTTCGATCGATACGCCGCGTTCCGTATGCGTCTGCGGATCGAAGAAGATTTCCGTGTGCGCGACGTGGTCCGCAAGCGCGCGCTCGACGTAGGCCATCGTCATGTCGTAGAAGTCCTGCTCGGTGAGCAGCACGCTCGCGCCCGCGTAGTAGATGTCGAGGAACGATTGCAGGTCGGTGAACGCGTAAGCGGCGCGCAGCGCATCGATCGAGTCGTACGCGAGCTTCACGTTGTTGCGTTTCGCGAGCGCGAAAATCAGCTCCGGTTCGAGCGACCCTTCGATATGGATATGCAGCTCGGCTTTTGGCGCGCGCGCAATCTTGTCGGCGAGTGTGGGATTCATGTGGGCTTTGTTGTGTTGGGGCTACGGTTGCGCCTGTGGGTCAGGCGGTCTGTTGCGACGACGCGTGGCTCGAAGCGTTGGCTTCGACCGCCTGCAGCAGTTGGGCTGCCGCTGCAACGGCGATCACTTCGGGCGCCTTGTCGACGATGCCGTCGATGCCGATCGGACACACCATCCGCGCGATGAGCGCCGGGTCGATGCCGCGCGCCGCCAGCCGGTGCTCGAACTGCTTCTTCTTCGTGAACGAGCCGATCATGCCGAAGAACGCGAAGTCGCCGCGTCTCAGGATGCATTCCGCCAGCGCGAGATCCACCGTGTGGTTGTGCGTCATCACGATGTAGTACGTGTGGGGCGGCGCGCGGTCCACGGCTTCGTCGGGCGCATCGTTCGGCTCGATCGTCACGTTGTCCGGCACGAACTGCGGCGCGGGGAACGCCGCGTCGCGCTCGTCGACCCAGGTCACGTGGCAGGGCAGCGTCGCGAGCACGCGCACGAGCGCTGCGCCCACATGACCCGCGCCGAACAGCACGACCTGAAAGTCGCGCGGCGCGATGGTTTCGGTCAGCAGCGCGCCGCTCTCGTCGAAACCGGCGCCGTCCCACAGGAGGCAGTCGGCGTCGGTCGCGCCCGGTTCGGGATCGGAGAGCATGACGGCGTCGGGCATCGGCGCGAACGAGACGCTGCGCACGGTCGACAAACCCTGCGCGGTGCGTTTCGAAAGCGTCGTCACCCAGTTCAGATCGGCCACGTCGAGCCGCTCGAACGCGAGCACGACCGCGCCGCCGCAGCACTGGCCGAGGCTCGGGCCGAGAGCGAAACGCTCCAGCCGCCGCATGCGCGGGCTGCGCATGCCGTCCTTCAGCACTTGCCGTGCGGTCTCGATGGCCTTCCATTCCAGATGGCCGCCGCCGATCGTATAGCGCGCTTCCTCGCGCGTGACGATCATCTTCGTGCCCGGCTCGCGCGGCGCGGAGCCTTCGACACGCGCAACCGTCACGAGCACGACGGCGTCGCCGTGCGCGAGCAGGTGTTGCAGGTCGTTCAGCCAAACTTGCATCGAGTGAGCTCCAAAAATGTCGTTGTGCGTCGTCGCAGGCGCTAGTTTACCGGTGCGGCTTCTTCGGCCCCGACAGTCAGCGCGTCAAGAATTGCCTCGGGCGTCGCCGGTGCGCGCAGTTTCGGCGCGTCGGTCGAATCGGGCGTCACCGATGCGATCGCCGCGCGAATCGCCAGCAGCACCGAAAACGCCAGCAACAGCGGCGGCTCGCCCACCGCTTTCGAGCGGAAGACGGTCGGCTCGGCGTTGTCGTTGCCGGCGTTGCGAAACAGGGCGACGTTGAAGATCGCGGGCGCATCGTTGACGGCCGGAATCTTGTAGGTCGACGGCGCGTGCGTCATCAGGCGGCCGTCGCGGTTCCACCACAGTTCTTCGGTCGTGAGCCAGCCCATGCCCTGGATGTAGCCGCCTTCCACCTGGCCGATGTCGATCGCCGGATTGATCGAGCGTCCCGCGTCGTGCAGCAGATCGGCGCGCAGGAGCTTCCACTCGCCGGTGAGCGTATCGACGACAACTTCCGATACCGCCGCCCCATACGCGAAGTAGTAAAACGGATGGCCTTGCAGCGTCTTCGCGTCCCAATGGACCTTCGGCGTCGAATAGAAACCGTCCGACCACAACTGCACGCGCGCGAGATACGCGGCCGCGACGAGCTGATCGAACGGCATCTGCCCGCCGTTCACGTCCACGACGCCGCCATGAAAACGCACATCGGCTGCGTTGCCGCCGAGCTGCTTCACGACGAGTTCGGCGAGACGCGCGCGGATCGTGAGCGCCGCGGCTTCGGCGGCCTTGCCGTTCAGGTCGCTGCCCGTCGATGCCGCCGTCGCCGATGTATTCGCGACCTTCGATGTATCGGTCGCCGTGACGCGCACGCGCTGCAAGCCGATGCCGAGCACGCTCGCGACGACCTGCGCGACTTTCGTGTTCAGCCCCTGACCCATTTCCGTGCCGCCGTGATTGACGAGCACGGAGCCGTCCTTGTACACGTGCACGAGCGCGCCCGCCTGGTTCAGGAACGGCACGTTGAACGAAATGCCGAACTTGACCGGCGTGAACGCGATGCCGCGCCGGAGCACGCCGCCTTTCGCGTTGAACGCGGCGATGTCGGCGCGGCGCGTCTGATACTCGCTCGACGCAATGAGTTCGTCGGTCAATGCCGCGATCACGTTGTCCTCGACCGGCTGACCGTAAGGCGTCACATCGCGATCGCCGATGCCGTAATAGTTCGCGCGCCGCACGTCGAGCGGATCGCGTTTCAGCCGATGCGCGATCTCGTCGAGCATCACTTCCATCACGAGCGCGCCTTGCGGGCCGCCGAAGCCGCGAAACGCGGTGTTCGACTGCGTGTTGGTCTTGCAGCACAGCGCTCGGATGTCGACATCGCTCAGGTAGTACGCGTTGTCGAAATGGCACACGGCGCGCGTGGCGACCGCGCCCGACAAATCCGCCGAATAGCCCGCCCGCAACGCGATCTCGACGCGCGCGCCGACGATGCGCCCGTCGTCATCGAAGCCGCATTCGTATTCGTAGACCGCGTCGTGACGCTTGCCGGTGATCATGAAGTCGTCGTCGCGATCGGCGCGCAGCTTCACGGGACGCTTCAGCAGATGCGCCGCGAGCGACGCCACGCACGCGAACAGCGCCGACTGCGATTCCTTGCCGCCGAAGCCGCCGCCCATGCGCCGGCATTCGCAGAGCACGGCGTGGGTCGGCCAGCCAAGCATGTGCGCGACGACCTGCTGCATCTCGCTCGGATGCTGCGTCGAGCTATGGACGAGCATGCCGTCCTGCTCCTTCGGCAGCGCGTAGGCGACCTGTCCTTCGAGATAGAACTGCTCCTGGCCGCCCACTTCGAACTCGCCTACGAGCCGATGTTTCGCCGCTGCGATGCGTCCGTCCGGGTCGCCGCGGCGCAGATGCAGCGGCGGCAGCACGAACTGGTTGCGCGCCTTCGCTTCGCGCGGCGTGAGCACGGCTTCGAGCGGCTCGTAGCGCACCACATCCTCGCTTTTTGCGAGCGCGGCGGCGCGGCGCGCCAGATCGTGACTCTCGGCGATGACGGCGAATACCGGCTGACCGAGGTACTGCACTTCGTCGGTGGCGAGAATCGGATCGTCGTGCAGCACCGGACCGCAATTGTTCTCGCCGGGGATATCCGCGGCCGTCAGCACCGCGACGACGCCGGGCGCGGCGCGCACCGCATCCAGATCGAGCGACACGATGCGCGCATGCGCGTGCCTCGACAGACCGAGCGCCGCGTGCAGCGTGCCGCGCGACTCGGGGATGTCGTCGGTATAGATCGCTTCGCCGCTCACGTGCAGCGCCGCCGATTCGTGCGGCAGCGCGGCCCCGGCGGCGTCGAGGACCATCGGTTCGGTCAGTCGGTTCATGGCGCTTCCTCCACATGCGCGCCGTACGCGAAGGCGTTCACCTCGGCAAGCGCGAGCGGAGCGTCCGGGCGCGTTTCCAGATAGAACCGCCAAAGCACGTTGCGCGCGACTTTCGCGCGATAGGCGCTCGATGCGCGCATGTCGGTGAGCGGCTGGAAATCGGCGTCGAGCGCGGCCATCGCGGTGCGTGCCGTCGCTTCGTTCCATTCGTGGCCGATGAGCGCCGCTTCGGCCTGCGCCGCGCGTTTGGGCGTCGCCGCCATGCCGCCGAACGCGATGCGCGCATCCGTCACGCGATGGCTTTCGTCGAGCCTGATCGCGAACGCCGCGCACACCGCCGAAATGTCCTGGTCGTATCGCTTCGATATCTTGTAGGTCCGAAAGCGCAGCGCTGCGATCGGACGCGGCACGCGAATCGCCGCGACGAATTCGCCGGCACCGAGCGCGGTCTTCTGATAGCCGAGATAGAACGCGTCGAGTCGCATCGTGCGGGTTTTATCGGCCTTCTGCAGCACGAGTTCCGCATTCAGCGCGATGAGCGCCGGCATCGAATCGCCGATCGGCGAGCCGTTCGCTACATTGCCGCCGAGCGTGCCCGCGTTGCGGATCGGGCGCGACGCGAAGCGCGTCCACAGTTCGGCAAGCTCGGGATAGTCGGCGGCGAGCGCGGCATACGCATCTTCGAGCGAGGCCGCCGCGCCGATCGTCAGCGTTTGCGCGTCGCGTTCGATCGTCTTCAGCTCGTCGACGTTGCCGATATACAGCACATCGCCGAGATCGCGAAACTGCTTCGTGACCCACAGGCCGACATCGGTGCTGCCCGCGAGCAGGCGCGCGTTCGGATGCGCGGCGCGCAATCGGGCGAATTCGGCGCGCGTGACGGGCGCGTGGAACGTGTGCGGGCCGGAAGAATCGGACGCGCGGTATTCGAAGGTCTGCGTGCGCTTCAGCGCGGTCAACTGTTGCGTGATGGCGTCGGCATCGAAGGGCGGACGCGGATACTCGAACATGCGCTGCGCGGCATCGACGATCGGCCGATAACCCGTGCAGCGGCACAGGTTGCCCGAGAGCGCGGTGGCGATTTCATCGCGCGACGGCGGGCCTGCATCGCGAGGATGCTGGTGATAGAGCGCCCACAGCGACATCACGAAGCCCGGCGTGCAAAAGCCGCATTGCGAGCCGTGACAGTCGACGAGCGCCTGCTGCACCGGATGCAGCGCGCCATCCGCGCCGCGCAGATCTTCGACGGTGAAAAGGGCGCGGGAATCGAGCGTGGGCAGAAACTGGATGCACGCGTTGACGGCTTTGAGCGCGAGCGCGCCGGAAGCGTCGAGTTCGCCGGTCACGACGGTGCATGCGCCGCAATCGCCTTCGGCGCAGCCTTCTTTCGTGCCGGTGCAAAGCGCGTTCTCGCGCAGATGCTGAAGCACCGTGCGCGTGGCGGGCGCGTCGCCGATCTCGCGCACGGCGCCGCGTTGAAGGAAGCGGATGGTTTGCGTTGTCATGATTCAGGAAGACATTGCGGACCGGGCGCGCGTTACGCGGTTTCCGATCGCTTCATGGGTTGCGGTGAGAAAAAACTCAGGCTGCCTTTGAGCGAAACGGACTGCGCGCACGTAGATCGCCATCCAGACACGACCTTAACACCCCAATATCCCAAAAATATTGCCGGGTACGTATCAAGATTATGCGGATGCGCTGATGCGGGAAAGGAGGGAGCGCGTAGAGCGCGGTGAAGCGGGGAAAACGGGCGGCGCGCCGAGGTCGCCGCCCGGAATAATTTACCGGACCGTCGTGCGCAGTTTGCGCTTCAGGCGCACGCTTGCCGCGACCAGCACGAAAATCAGCGCAAACGCGATGAGCGACCATTGCGGCAGCGACAGACCGAGGATTGGCGGATACGGCGTTTCGCACAGACCCGCGACCTTAAACACCTGCGGCAGCCAGCTTGCGGGCGGCAGACCGTCGACGATCGGCTGAAGGGCATCGAAACCGCAACTGAAGCCGGGATGCGATTGCACGTACACGTGGCGCACGGCGGTGGCGAGTCCGCCGAGCGCGGAAATCGCGACGAGCGTTTCCAGCAGCGCGATGCCGCGCCAGTTACGGAACGCCGCCCCGAGGAACGCGAAGATCGCGATCAGCACGAAAAAATAGCGCTGAATGATGCACAGCGGGCAGGGATCTTCGCCATGAAAGAATTGCAGATACAGCGCGCCGCCGACGAGACCGAGACTGACG
Organism: Caballeronia sp. EK; assembly: GCF_014384845.1. Taxonomy (NCBI): domain Bacteria; kingdom Pseudomonadati; phylum Pseudomonadota; class Betaproteobacteria; order Burkholderiales; family Burkholderiaceae; genus Caballeronia; species Caballeronia sp. EK. The sequence goes on along the minus strand of NZ_JACSUE010000008.1, from coordinate 97,857 downwards.
AAACCAAGTAATACGAGCAGGCGGCGCTCGCGGCGCATCACCCGGTCGTCCTGATGCATTGTGAAGTGATTCAAAGAGTTGTTCATTATTTCGCAACGATTCGAGAAGGAAGCACCTGAGTTGCGTGGGTATCGCGGTGAATTCTAGCGCGAACGCCCGATGCGCAAAATCAGCCGCGATATTCAGACGATTTTCGGGCCGCTCAGCGCGTCGTCGCCAGCACGGCTTCGACCGCGCGCCCGATCGACAGCAGGGTGTCGTCGGCGTTCGGCGCGCCCGCGAGCATCAGCCCGACGGGCGCCTCGCCGCGCGGATGGCAGGGCAGCGACAGCGCGCACGCATCGAGGAAATTGAAGGCGGTCGGATTGCGCAGGATCAGCGCATTGGTGCGCGTGAAGGCGTCGTCGTCGGTTTCCAGATCGGCGATGCGCGGCGGCAGCACCGGCACCGTCGGGCAGACGATCGCGTCGAACCGCTGCCAGAGCGTCGTGCGGGCTGCCTCGATCATCGCGTCGCGCGCTTCGCACAAGTCGATGTAGTCGGCCGCGCTCGCCGCTTCCGCGCGCTTCAGACGCGCGAGCACGCGCGGATCGTATTCGTCGCCGCGCTCGGCCATCAGCTTCCGGTGCCACGCATACGCCTCGATTGCCACGAGCGGATAGCGGCTGATTTCCGGCAGTCGATCCAGCGGCGCGAAGCGCACGTCTTCCACCAGCGCGCCCGCGGCGGCCAGATGATTGATCGCCGCGGCGACCGCGCTCGCGACGGGAGATTCGACGCCATCGGTCACGTAGTTCGTGAGCACGCCGAGGCGCACGCCGTCGAGGGGGCGCGTCGCGGGCACGCCGGGGTCGCGTCCGGCGAGAATGCGGTCGACGAGCGCGCAGCACGCGACCGACATGCCGATCGGCCCGAACGAATCGAGCGTCTTCGAGAGGGGCACGCCGCCTTGCTTCGGAATGCGGCTCGCGGTCGGCTTGAAGCCCGTGAGGCCGCACAGCGCGGCGGGAATGCGGATGGAGCCGCCGGTGTCGGTGCCGAGCGCGACGGCGGCCATGCCGTCCGCCACCGACGCCGCCGCACCCGACGACGACCCGCCCGCGATACGCGCGTCGCCCGGAACGTCGGCATGCCACGGGGAACGCGGCGTGCCGTAATGCGGGTTCAGTCCAAGGCCGGAGAAGGCGAATTCGCTCATGTTGGTGCGCCCGACGATCACCGCGCCCGCGCGGCGCAGGCGCGCGACAGCGACGGCGTCGGCCTTGGCGGGAGGCGCATCGCGCAGCGCTTTCGAGCCGGCGCGCGTCACTTCGCCTTCGATATCGAAGAGATCCTTGATCGACACCGGAATGCCCGCGAGCGGCGAAAGCACGGTGCCGGCGCGGCGCAGCGCGTCGTGGGCATCGGCGGCGGCGCGGGCGTGTTCGGCATCGACATGGAGGAAGACGGTCGAGCCCTGGCCAGCAGGATCGGCGATGCGTTCGAGCGCCGCGTCGACGAGCGCGCGGCTCGTCGTGCGGCCGCTTTTCAGATCGGCGGCGAGTTGGGCAAGCGGGGCGAACTGCGGCGAAGTGGTGGGCATGGCGTCGGGCAGTGGCGTTGCTTCATGCGAGAAGGCCGGGCACGCCCGGCGCTTCGCATCGGCAGTGAGTGGATGGGCGCGCCGTGTCGCAAACCTGGGGCGTCCAAGGTGGCTGTCATTCTAAGCCACCGACGCCGATCGAACACCGCTCAGATCGTGCGCGAGAAACGGCGCAGGCTCGCCTGTCCCAGATAACGGTCGAATACCGACGCGACGTTGCGCACCAGCATGCGTCCGGCGGGCAGCACGCGGATCGCGTCGTGCGAGAGGTCGATGAGGCCGTCGTTCGCCATGGGCGCGAGGCGCGCGAGTTCATCGGCGAAAGCTGACGGGAATTCGATGCCGTGCGTCGCCGCGACATCGTCGAAACGCAGCTCGCCGCCGCACATGAGACGCATGATGACGTCGCGGCGGAGTTCGTCGTCGGCGCAAAGGCGCACGCCGCGCGTGATGGCGAGTTCGCCCGCATCGATCGCGGCGGTGTAATCGGCGAGTTCGCGCGCGTTTTGCGCGTAAACATCGCCGATCTTGCCGATCGACGACGCGCCGATGCCGATCAGATCGCAATCCGCGCGTGTGCTGTAGCCCTGAAAGTTACGCTGCAGCGTGCCGGCTTCGAACGCGCGCGCGAGCTCGTCGCCGGGCAACGCGAAATGATCCATGCCGATGTACACATAACCCGCATCGCACATGCGCGCGATCACGCGTTCGAGAATCGCGAGGCGCACGGCGGGCGAGGGCAGCGCGCTTTCGTCGATCTGCCGCTGCATCTTGAAGAGCGACGGCATGTGCGCATAGCCGAACACGGACACGCGATCGGGTTTCAGATCGATGATCGCGTCGAGCGTGCGCGAAAAGCTCTCGACGCTCTGATGCGGCAGCCCGTAGATCAGATCGACGCTCACGGACTTGAAACCGTTGTTGCGCGCGGCGTCGAGCACCATCTCCGTCATTTCACGCGGCTGGATGCGATTGACGGCGCGCTGCACGCGCTCGTCGAAGTCCTGCACCCCGAGGCTCAGCCGATTGAAACCGAGCTCGCGCAGCAACGCGATGGTCGCCGGCGATGCCTCGCGCGGATCGACCTCGATCGAATATTCGGCGCGCTCGTCGGCGACGAGATTGAAATGCTCGCGCGTCGCGGACATCAGTTCGGCCATCTCGTCGTGCGAGAGGAAGGTCGGCGTGCCGCCGCCCCAGTGAAGCTGCGTAACCGGACGCGAGGTGTCGAAGAGCGCGGCTTGCAGTGCGAGTTCGCGCTTCATCCGTTCGAGATAGGGGCGTGCGTGCGCGCGATTTTTCGTCGCGATCTTGTTGCAGCCGCAGTAGAAGCAGACGGTGTCGCAGAACGGGATGTGGAAGTACAGCGAGAGATCGGCGTTCGCTTTCGCCTTGCGCGCGGCTTCGCGATAATGCGCGGGGTCGAACGCGTCGGTGAACTGGACGGCGGTCGGATAGGACGTGTAGCGCGGGCCGTGCGCGTCGTAGCGCGCGAGCAGATCGGGACGAAAGAACGGAGCGGCGGCAGTCATGGCGGATCTCTGGGAATCGTCCGAGTGTAGTCGGCCGATGAGCGCAACATTCGCGCGATAAGGTCGCAGCGATTTGACGAAGCGCAAAGATGAGGCGTGGGACAATATCGTTTCCTTTTGCGCGGTTCAGTGTCGCCATGTCGATCGATTCTTCGTCTCATGCCTGCCGGGAAGCGTGCGGTGCGTGCTGCATCGCGCCTTCGATTTCGAGCCCGATTCCGGGGATGCCGCATGGCAAGCGCGCGGGCGAGCGTTGCGTTCAACTGGGCGACGATCTGCGCTGCAGGATTTTCGGCGATCCGCGCAGGCCGGCGTGTTGTTCCGGTTTGCAGCCGTCCGGCGAGATGTGCGGCGAGACGCGCGAATACGCGTTGACGTGGATCGAACGACTGGAAGCGCAGACGCGGCCCACGCAACTGTCTTGACGATCGGCAGTCGAAGTTCCGAACCGCGCCACGCGGCGCAGACTTGAATAATGCTTTGGAGGATTACGCATGACGGAACCCGTCGCGCCGCTGCGGCGCCGGTTCGTGCTCGCAGGACTGTTGTCCCTGTCCGCGCTTGCATTCACATCGGAGGCTCGATCCGCCTCGAACTCGATATTCCCCTTCATTCCGGATCACTACACATTTTCGACGCAGCAGGTGCAGGACGCGGTCGCGCGCAAGTTCCCGCTGCAACGCACGGCTTCCCAGATATTCGATGTCGTCCTGAGCAATCCGGTCGTCGGCATGGCGCCGGATCGCAATCGCGTGACGGTGCGGGTCGATGCGCGTCTGTCCACGCCGTTCATGCCGAATCCGGTGATCGGCGCGTTCACGCTCTCGACGCAACTCGCCTACGACGCGCCGAGCCGTTCGGTCATTCTCGTTTCACCATCCGTTGACAATGCGCAGTTCAGTGGTGACGCCGCGCAGTACAACCAACAGATTGCGTCGGTCGGCGCGCAACTCGCGGCGCAGCTGCTCGACCGCTATCCGATTCATACGTTCAAGCCCGAGGAACTCCAGTTCGCCGGCGTGTCTTACGAACCCGGTACAATCACAGTCCTTACAAACGGCATACGTGTGCAGATTGTTGAGAAGTGAGTCGAAATCTCTGCGCAATGTGCTCCACAAGCAACGGCGATAACGGCGACAAGGGCTGAACGGATGGACTGGATATTGATGGTGAAGGCGCTCATTCTGGGCGTCGTGGAGGGCTTGACCGAATTTTTGCCGGTTTCGAGCACGGGGCATCTGATCGTGGCGGGCAGTTTGCTGAATTTCACCGACGCGCAATCGAAAACCTTCGACGTCGTCATCCAGTTCGGCGCCATTCTCGCCATCTGCTGGGAATATCGCGCGAAGATCGGCTCCGTGGTCACGGGCCTGCCCGTGCGCGCCGACGCGCGGCGCTTCACGCTGAACGTGATCATCGCGACGATTCCGGCCATCGTCCTCGGTCTGCTTTTCGAGAAGGGCATCAAGTCGGTGCTGTTCTCGCCGGTGCCGGTGTCGGTCGCGCTGATCGTCGGCGGCATCGTGATTTTGTGGGCGGAGTCGCGCCAGCGCGAACGCGCCGTCGCCCCGCGCGTACATTCCGTCGATGATCTTTCCTACTCCGATGCCTTCAAGGTCGGTCTCGCGCAATGCTTCGCGCTGATTCCGGGCACTTCGCGTTCCGGCGCGACGATCATCGGTGGGATGCTGTTCGGACTCGAACGACGCGTCGCCACGGAGTTTTCGTTTTTCCTCGCCATTCCGATCATCTTCGGCGCGACGCTCTACGAAATGGCCAAGTACTGGCGCACGCTGACCGTGGACGATTTCGGGCTGTTCGCGATCGGTCTCGTCGCGGCCTTCGTCAGCGCGTTCGTCTGCGTGCGCTGGCTGCTGCGCTACGTCGCGTCGCACGATTTCACCGCGTTCGCGTGGTATCGCATCGGCTTCGGCCTGCTGATCCTGATCGTCGGATATAGCGGCGGCCTGAGCTGGGCCGACTGACCGCGCTTTCGCCGCGCACCATGCAAAACGCCACGGCTTGCCGTGGCGTTGTCGTTTGTGCGCAGTGCTTTAGCGGCGCTTTAGCGGCGGCGGAACATCAGGTCCCACACGCCGTGTCCGAGCCGCAGGCCGCGTCGCTCGAACTTCGTGACCGGACGGAACTCGGGGCGCGGCGCGTAGCCGTCCGCGGTGTTTTCCAGCGCGGGCTCGGCGGACAGGACTTCGAGCATCTGCTCGGCATAGTTCTGCCAGTCGGTCGCGAGATGGATATAGCCGCCCGGCTTCATGCGCGACACGAGCAGCGCGACGAACTTCGGCTGGATCAGGCGGCGCTTGTGATGACGCGCCTTGTGCCAGGGATCGGGGAAATAGATGTGCACGCCGTCGAGACTGTCGGGCGCGATCATGTGTTCGAGCACTTCCACGGCGTCGTGCTGAAGAATGCGGATATTGCCGAGCCCTTGCTCGCCGATCAGCTTGAGCAGCGCGCCGACGCCAGGCTCATGCACTTCCACGCCGATGAAATCATCGCCGGGACGCGCGGCCGCGATCTCCGCCGTGGTCGCGCCCATGCCGAAGCCGATCTCCAGCACGCGCGGCGCCTGCCGGCCGAAGAGTGCATCCCAGTCGCCGGGCTGCGGCGTGTAGGGCACGACGTAGCGCGGACCGAGATCGTCGATCGCGCGCTGCTGGCCCGGCGATACACGGCCAGCGCGCGTGACGAAACTGCGGATGCGGCGATGGCGCAGCGTGGCATTTTCACCGATGTTGACGTCGGGCTGATCGTTGCCGTCGGCGCCGGCGTCGTCCTGGGGATCGTGGTTCATGAGGCGATGCTGGAAACAGATGCGCGAAACTAAAAAGCCGCCCAAACGTGACTCGGGGCGGCTTTCGCTGGATTTCTGGAGCGGGCGATGGGAATCGAACCCACGTCTGTAGCTTGGGAAGCTACGGTAATGGCCATTATACGACGCCCGCATGAGGCGGCTATTGTAAGCGCAACGCGCCGCGAGGCGCAATTGCGCTTCCGGCTCAGATCCCGAACAGCGTCATCGATACGGCGACGCGCGTCACGACCATCAACAGCACCTGCACGATCACGAACAGCAGGATCGGCGAAAGATCGATGCCGCCGAGCCGCGGCAGAATGCGCCGCAGCGGATCGAGGAACGGCGCGGTGATCTGATAGAGCAGCGGCATCGCCGGCGATTGCGGATTGAGCCATGAAAGCAGCGCCATCAGGATCGTCACCCAGATGATCAGATTCAGCGCCCACTTGACGACGGTCAGCAGCGCGACGAGCAGGAGGATCGGCACCATGAGCGTCGGATCGACGCCCGCGAGCACGACCATCAGCGTCACGTACACAGCCGATGCGATGAACGCCGCGACGATGCTCGCCCAGTCGATCTTTCCGCCGGGCAGGATCTTGCGCAGCGGCAGGACGATCCAGTTGGTCGCCTGCATCACGGCGTTCGAAACCGGGTTATAGGGCGGCATGCGCACGACCTGAATCCACGCGCGCAGCAGGAGCGCCGCGCCGAACAGGGTGAACAGGGTGTTGAGCAGAAAACGGGCGATATCGCCGAACATCTCGGGTCCTCTAGGATGCGTGCGCAGTGTCGCGACTTGCGCCGGGTCGTATTGACGAAAAGTGAAGGAAAGCGGAGGCGCTAGCGGGCGAAGATCCGCCTGATGGTGGTCTCGGAGCGGCGGCCGCCTGTGCGGCGCGAATCGGGAATGCTGACCTTGATCATTGTTCGTTCTCTGGACTTGAATATCGTGCCGAAGCCAACGCGGTGCGCGGCGCATCGTGCGCGATCCGCGCGAATGCACCCGTGCCGTTCGATGAAGCTTCGCGATTCACTGCATGCGGCGACTCGAATTCCCCGCCCAGCAGGCGTGCCTGATGGGGTGCCGGACGTCACCATAACATGGCTTTAATGCGGCTTGGGGACGTTGTCGCACGTGGCGGGAGCGATTCTCCGGACAATCACATGAAAGGCAAGTGAAAGTCGTTGGCGCAGCCGGTTCGGGATCAGACGCCAGCATCTGAAAACCCTAGTGTTGCCAATTTGAGACGATCGCGAAAAGGCGCATTTCACGCAAAACTGGCAGGATATAAATACGGATAGCGAAAGAGCGAATCGTCGCGCAGCGCGCTATTGTTTCTATTGGCAGCTTTTCCCCGGCCCCAAAGGGCATATTTTCTGCTGTGTGTGGTTAGACGCACATCGACGTGAAAGATTGGTTTCTTTGCGAACATCGAGGAACGGACAGGCGCTCAATACTAAACAGAACACGGATTCAGCGGGAGGCGGCACGCGGCCTGAGCCGGCGCTCTCCCTTCAGGTTTCATTCGCTACGTTCGGAGGTCGCCATGAGCATTTTCTCTTATCGAAAGCATCTGCGATTCTTGAGCCAGGCCCAGCGGCGTCGCTGGTGGGACCAGAAAAAGCGCCTGACGCCCCGGGTCGTGATCGGCGGGGCATATGTTCCGCCAAACGTCACGCGTGAATTCGCTTATGTGAAAGTCGGCTGAAACGCGCGTCGTTTTAAGACTTTCGCGCAATACATTAAGAGCCCCGCCGGATGCATTGTCCGGCGGGGCTTTTTCGTTCATTTGTAAATATAAGTTACGCGGTTTTAAGCGCTCGAACAGCGCAACGTCGCGCAGAGGGCGCAGACCTCCGCCGAACGGCCGATCCGGACGCACTTGCGGGCGACGCCGTCCTTTCAAATCCGCGTCGACGTTAAGGAACTTGCAATTTGCAACAAATGGCTCCTGCGACCGACCGTGTTTTTCGATAAATTGAGTTCATACCGTCGCTCGTGAGCCGTGGGAATCGGCCAACACGCGAAGCGGCGAGGAGAACGAAAGTGAAAAAGCTCGGTGGTTTGTTGGTTGCTGGTGCGCTCGGTGCCGGTTTCGTCGGTGCCGCGCAGGCGCACGTTTCAATTGGCGTGGGCATCGGGGTGCCGGCCTATCCGGTCTATGCCGCGCCGCCTGCACCTGTCTATGTGGCTCCGCCGCAGCCGGTATATGTCGCGCCGCCGCCGCCCGTGGTGTACGCGCCGCCGCCCGCCGTGGTCGTGGGTGGCTACGGCGGTGGCTATGGCTACTACGGCCGTCCGTACTACCGGCATCACGGCTATTACCGTCACGGTCCGGGCTGGCGCTACTGATCGGTCCGAGCGACGAATCCAAAAAGGCGATGCGAGTTGGCATCGCCTTTTTTGTTTGAAGGGCGCTTTTGAATTCCGCCGATGGAACTGGGAGAATGGTGGTCCCCTTCACGACGCGCTCTCACGCCAATGTCCTCTCTTCCCGCCCCGACTTTCGATGACGTCGCCGATGCCGCCCGGCGCATCGAGGGCGTCGCCCATCGCACGCCCGTCCTGACTTCCCGCACCGCCGATGCCATCGCGGGCGCGTCGCTCTTTTTCAAGTGCGAAAACTTCCAGCGCATGGGCGCGTTCAAGTTCCGCGGCGCGTACAACGCGCTCTCGCATTTCGACGACCGGCAGCGCGCCGCGGGCGTGATCACCTATTCGTCGGGCAATCATGCGCAGGCGATTGCGCTGTCCGCGAAGCTCGCCGGCATCCGCGCGACGATCGTGATGCCCGAGGACGCGCCCGCCGCGAAGATGGAAGCGACGCGCGGCTACGGCGGCGAAGTGATCACGTACGACCGCTACACGCAGAACCGCGAGGAAATCGGCCGCAAGCTCGCCGAGGAGCGCGGCATGACGCTGATTCCGCCCTACGATCATCCGCATGTCATCGCGGGGCAGGGCACGTCGGCGAAGGAGCTGATCGAGGAAACCGGTCCGCTCGATTATCTATTCGTGTGCCTGGGCGGCGGCGGACTCATCGGCGGATGCGCGCTCGCGGCGGCCGCGCTGTCGCCGGACTGCAAGGTGATCGGCGTCGAGCCGGAAGCGGGCAACGACGCGCAGCAATCGCTCGCGCGCGGCGAGATCGTGCATATCGACGTGCCGCGCACCATCGCCGATGGCGCCGCGTCCACGCATGTCGGCGGATACAACTTCCCGATCATCCAGCGTCACGTCGACCGGATCGTCACCGTCAGCGACGCGCAGTTGATCGAGACGCTGCGTTTCTTCGCGCAACGCATGAAGATGGTCGTCGAGCCGACCGGCTGTCTCGCGGCGGCCGCCGTGCTGCAGAAGGTCGTGCCGGTCGAAGGCAAGCGGGTGGGCGTGATCGTGTCGGGCGGCAACGTCGATCTCGCGAAGCTGGCTCAGTTCGTCGCGTGACGCCGCATCGTCATGAAGTCGCGTTGACGATCAGATCGCGGTAGCCGTTGACGATCACGCTGTACGCGAAGTACGCGAAGAGCACGGCGGACATCACGTGGCACGCGCGCAGGAGCCGGGTTCCGGCGCGCTTCCTGCCGTGGCTCGCGAGCGTGCAGATGAAGATCGTCCAGCCGAGTCCGCCGCAGAAGAAACCGATCAGAAACACCGACGCGGAGACGGGGCTCGTCGCGCCGGACTTGGCGATGAGCGCGCCGCCGACGGCCGCAAACCACAGGATCGCGCTCGGCGACGACACCGCGAGCAGGCATCCGCGCAAGAAGCTTTTCAAGTGCCTCGGACGCGGCACGGTGAGATCCGCTTCGCCTTCGACGGGCGGCGCGGACGCGGGATTGAGCGCTTCCCGCGCCATCTTCCACGTCAGGAAGAGCAGCACGATCGCGCCGCCGATCCACACGACCCAGCGCACCGCGGAAAACTGCAGCAGCGCCGACATGCCCGCGAGCGCGAGCATCGCGTAGACGAGATCGCCGAAACACGTTCCCAGGCCGAGCACGAGCCCCGGTTTGAAGCCGTGCGACAGCGCGAGCGAAATGATCGCGACATTCGCGATCCCGATATCCAGACACAGCGACAGCGACAGAAAAAAACCGTCCGACAGCAACGACCACGAGTGCATATTTTTATTGATGGTTGTGAAGCGTGAAGCTCACGTCGAGACGGCCGGTCGGCACGTTCATCGTGTTGCGTGTTGGCGGATTGCGGAAGGCGGCGAGCGCGTCGCGCTGCTGTTGCGTGCCGATGCCGAGCGTATCGAGCACATGGACGACGACCGCGTTGAGCACCGACGTGTTGCCGTCCTCGACCTTGACCGCGATGCCGATCGGACCATCATCGCGGCGCACGCCGATCGCATAGCTCGCATCCGCGCCCGTCTTGCCGACGAGCGCGCCGCCGAACGCCTGCATCAGCAGCGTGCAAAAGCGTCCTTCGCCCGCGACAAGTTCCGGATGCGACGTCATCGCGCGATGAATGCGCGCAAGCGGCGAGCCTTCGGGTGCGGCGGCGATCTTCACGTAGAGCCGCGCGAGACGTTCGAGCGGGAACGCGGGCGTCGGCAGATTGCAGCCGTCGATGGCCCATTGCACGTCGTCGTCGGCGAGATCGACCGCGCGCGCGACCGTCTGCTTCACGCGCGCCTGCAGCGGATGATCGGGCAAGTGGTAATCGGCGAGCGGTGCGTTCATCGCCCGCGCGCCCGCGAGCATGCCGGCGTGCTTGCCGGAGCAGTTGCTGCACGCGGCGGTCGGCGTGAAGTCGCGCCTGATCCAGTCCTTGAACACTGCGTCCGAAATCGGCGGATGGCCGCCGCAGCGCAGATCGCTTTCGCTCGCGTTCGATTTGCCGAGCATCGCGAGCGCGCGCTCGATATGACGCGGCTCGCTGCTATGCGATCCGCACATCAGCGCGAGGTCTTCGTCGGTGAAGCCGAAGCGCTCGAGCGCGCCCGTTTCGATGACCGCGAGCGCCTGCGCGGGCTTCGCCGCCGAGCGCGGCAGCGTCACGCGATGCGGATCGCCGAAGGAATGCACGAGGCGTCCGTTCGCATCGACGACGGCAACGTGCGCCGCGTGCGTGTTCTCGATGACATCGCCTCGATAAAGCGTGGCCGCGATCATGATTTATCCAGTCCGAGTTCAGTCCACAGCGCATCGACGCGACGCTTCACTGCTTCATCCATGACGATCGGGCGGCCCCATTCGCGATTCGTTTCGCCGGGCCATTTGTTGGTCGCATCGAGTCCCATCTTCGAGCCGAGGCCCGCCACCGGCGACGCGAAATCGAGATAGTCGATCGGCGTGTTGTCGACCATCACCGTGTCGCGCGTCGGATCGACCCGCGTCGTGATAGCCCAGATGACTTCCTTCCAGTCGCGCACGTTCACGTCTTCATCCACCACGACGATGAACTTCGTATACATGAACTGCCTCAGGAAGCTCCACACGCCGAACATCACGCGCTTCGCGTGGCCGGGGTAGCTCTTCTTCATCTGCACGATCGCCATCCGATAGCTGCAGCCTTCGGGCGGCAGATAGAAATCGGTGATCTCGGTGAACTGCTTCTGCAGGAGCGGCACGAAGACTTCGTTCAGTGCGACGCCCAGCACCGCGGGCTCGTCGGGCGGCTTGCCGGTGTAGGTGGAATGGAACAGCGCGTCGCGACGCATCGTGATCTTTTCGACGGTGAAGACCGGGAACCACTCCTGTTCGTTGTAGTAGCCGGTGTGATCGCCGTACGGCCCTTCTAGCGCATGCTCGTATTTCGCCGCCGCGGACGCCGACGGACGCGGCGGCGCGCCTTCGGGCGCGGGCGGCGGCGTGCCGTCCTGCGGATAGATGAAGCCTTCGAGCACGATCTCGGCGCGCGCCGGCACCTGAAGCGTATCGACGCCCGGCGTCAGGCACTTCGCAAGCTCGGTGCGCGAGCCGCGCAAGAGGCCCGCGAACTGATATTCGGACAACGAATCGGGTACGGGCGTCACGGCGCCGAGGATCGTCGCGGGATCGGCGCCGAGCACGACCGCCACCGGATACGGCTTGCCGGGATTCGCGAGCGCGAATTCGCGGAAGTCGAGCGCGCCGCCGCGATGCGCGAGCCAGCGCATGATGAGCTTGTTGCGCCCGATGAGCTGCTGCCGATAGATGCCGAGATTCTGGCGCGGCTTGTTCGGTCCGCGCGTGACGGTGAGGCCCCAGGTGAGCAGCGGTCCGGCGTCGCCGGGCCAGCATGTCTGGATCGGCAACCGGTTGAGATCGACGTCCTGGCCTTCCCACACGACTTCCTGGCAGGGCGGCGCGCTGACCGACTTCGGCGCCATGTCCCACACGGCCTTCGCGAGCGAGAGCAGTTTGCCCGCGTCCTTCAGGCCTCTCGGCGGCTCGGGTTCCTTGAGCGCGGAAAGCAGCCTGCCGACATCGCGCAGCGAACTCAGCGCGGCGACATCGCTGCCGAGGCTGACATCGGCGCCGCTCTGCGCTTCGGTTTCGATGCCCATGCCGAGCGCGACGCGCCGCGTCGTGCCGAAGAGGTTGGCGAGCACGGGCATCGTGTGGCCCGTGGGCGCTTCGAAAAGCAGAGCGGGCCCGCCCGCGCGCAACACGCGATCCGAGACTTCGGTGATTTCGAGAACGGGGGAAACGGGCTGCCGAATGCGGCGAAGTTCACCGATCGCCTCGAGGCGGGCAGTGAAGTCGCGCAGATCTTTGTATTTCATCGATGGTCGAAATTGGACTCGAAGCCGCCGGAGCACGAGACTCGACGGGCGGGACGGCTGCGCGAAAAGCGATTGTCGATTTTACCTGCGACAGCGTCGGTGCGTTGGGGGACATTCAGCAAATTCCGCTGGGAATCGCCCGTGAGACGTGGTTTTCGGGCGCTGAACGCTGTTCAATATAACTGTAAGTAATTGAAACACAAGTCTTTAGCATTGACGGATAATTAAACCCTGATAGAATCAGCTCGCATCTCTTGCAGGTTTTGAAACTTTTTACCTTCGCCTCAGGTCTTTCTTGACGCAACATGCGTCGCCTGCGCCGCTCCTGCCCGGCGATTCATGGTGTTTGGTTGTCATGCCGGCGTTTCTCGCGCCGGTTTTTCGCGTGGAAAGCCACCCGCGCATTGAGGGCACGCAGTTCGTGCCGCGCAACCCGGCAGTCTTTTGCCGGATCGGCTTTCCAGACGGCGCATGCCGTATCCCCGATGCCGCTTACGCTTGCCGAGAGCGAGTGGTGTCTGATTTGCGCTCCGAATACGCGCTTTATTCGTATTCATCTGCGCAAATCATGCAACATTGGGAGTATCGATGAACACTTCGGTTTGGTGGGGTTCCGACACCCGCGCCGCGCAGATCATGCGCATCGCGCTACGTCGCGGACGCCGTTTGAGTCACCATGTCTTCGCGATGGTCGGTTGTGCCGCCGTCGTCAGCGCGCTCGCACTGTGGTTGCTGCCTTCGTGGCGCACGAACTTTGCCGCAAAGATCATGCCTTTCGTGTCGGCCGCCGTACAGGCGGGGCCGGCTCGCCTGCTCGCGGGCCAGCCGCTGCCGCCGTTCTCGGCGGTGCATCATCCGGCTGGAGACGCCTCGCTGCCCGTGAACGTCGCCGCGAACACCGCGCCGTCGGACAGCCGCAAGGCGCCGTCGACGGGGCCATCGCTCGGCGCCGCAGCCGGCGACGACGCAAGCACGCATCAGCTCACCGGCGGCATCAGCCTCGCCGTGTCGCCCAACGGGCTCGACCCGCGCACCATGCCGTCCGTCGGCATGCTGGCGAGCATGATCCCCGCGCAACGTGTCGTCGCCGACGCACGCGACGACCGCGTGCTCGTTTCGACGCGCGAGCAGAAGCTCGTTTCGAACTTCATCGCGCGGCGTTATCGCGTGGCCGAAGAGCCGGTTGCAGAACTCGTGCGCGCCGCGTTCGACACGGGCCGTGAAGTCGGGCTCGACCCGCTGCTGCTGCTGTCCGTCATGGCGATTGAATCGGGCTTCAATCCGTACGCTGAAAGCGGCGTCGGCGCTCAGGGCCTGATGCAGGTGATGTCGAAGGTTCATTCCGACAAGTTCGAATACTTCGGCGGCTCGCACGCAGCGCTCGATCCGCTCGCGAATATCAAGGTCGGCGCGCTCGTGCTGAAGGATTGCATCGCGCGCGGCGGTTCGGTCGCGGGTGGCCTGCGCTACTACGTCGGCTCCTCGACGCAGGACGACGGCGGTTACGGCGCGAAGGTGCTGGCCGAGCGTACGCGTCTGCGCGATGTCGCACGCGGCCGCAACGTGCCGATCAACGCGCCGCAAGCGCCGGTTCAGGCTGCGCCGAAGCAGGTTCTGGCCTCGACGGCTGCGGACAAGCGCGTTCACGTGACCATCGATTCGAAGAAGTCGGTCTCGCAGGACGAAGGCGACGCGGAAACGAAGCACGTCGCATCGGCGGAGTTCGGCGCTTAAACATTTCGTCGGACGCAAAGAAAAAGGGCACCTTTCACGGTGCCCTTTTTTCGTTCTTGCGATGCGGTTTTATCGGCGGAATAGCGTGCCCAGCCGCTCGACCGCTTCCTCAAGCTTCGAGTACGCCGTCGCATACGAAAGACGGATGTAGCGCTCCGGCGCATGAAAGCCGAAATCCACGCCCGGCACGAGCACGACGCCCGCGTCGTGGAGCATCGAATGCGTGAGTGCGTCGCTGTTGCCGGCGGCGGGGTGATGAACCGTCGTCGTATCGGCGTAGACGTAGAACGCGCCGTCGGGCACCACTGGCACGCCAAAGCCGAGCGAGCGCAGCGCCGGCACGATGTAATCGCGCCGCCGCTTGAATTCGAGGCGGCGCGCTTCGTAGATCGCGATCGTCTGCGGCTCGAAACAGGCGAGCGCCGCGTGCTGGGCTAGCGCCGACGCGCAGATGAACAGGTTCTGCGACAGCTTTTCGACCGCGCTCACCATCGCGGGCGGCACGACGAGCCAGCCGAGCCGCCAGCCGGTCATGTTGAAGTACTTGGAGAAGCTGTTCACGGTGACGACATCGTCGCCGAAGGAGAGGGCGGACACGGGCTTCGCGTCGTAGCTCAAGCCCTGATAGATCTCGTCGACGATCGTGAAGCCGCCATGCGCACGCACCTTATCGACGATGCGCCGGAGCTCGTCCGGCTCGATCGACGTGCCCGTCGGATTCGACGGCGACGCGAGCAGCACGCCGCGCGTGGCCGGTCCCCAGTTTTCCTCGACATGCTCGGCCGTCAGCTGAAAGCGCTCGGCCGGACCGCTCGCGATGAGCACCGGCTTGCCATCCGCCGCCGACACGAAATGCCGGTTGCACGGATAGCACGGATCGGGCATCAGCACTTCGTCGCCGTTATCGACGAGCGCCATGCACGCGAGCAGCAGCGCCGCCGACGCGCCCGCCGTCACGACGATCCGCTCCGGATCGACCGTGAGGCCGAACGTATCGCGATAATGCCGCGCGATCGCCTCGCGCAGCGGCGTGATGCCGAGCGCGTTGGTGTATTGCGTGACGCCGCGCTTCAATGCATCGGCGGCGGCGTTGATCACGGGCTCGGGCGCGGTGAAGTCCGGCTCGCCGATGCTCATGTGGATGATGTCGCGGCCCGCGCGCTCGAGCGCCTGAGCCTCTTTCATCAGCTCCATCACGTAGAACGGCTCGATCGCATCGACACGCGACGCAAGCCGGACGAGCGGTTCCGCACCCTGGTTCATTTATGCTCCGCGTCCGCGCGCCTGCGCCTCGGTGGGACGCATCACGACGGCGAGCTTGTCGAGCACGCCGTTCACATACTTGTAGCCGTCCGAGCCGCCGAAGGTCTTCGTCAGCTCGACCGCCTCGTTGATGACGACGCGATACGGCACGTCGATGTGGTGCTTGAACTCGAACGCGGCCACCAGCAGCACCGCGCGCTCGACCGGCGACAACTGCTCGATCGGGCGGTCGAGGCACGGCTGCAACTGCTCGGACAGCGCGGCGGATTCCTTGATCACGCCATGCAGGATCGCATCGAGATGCGCCTGATCGGCCTTGTCGAAGCCTTGCGCGTTGCGCAGTTGCGCGTCGATTTCGCCGGCGGGCGCGCCCGACAGCAACCATTGATAAAGCCCTTGCGTCGCGAGTTCGCGCGAACGGCGTCGAGCGCTCTTCATGCGCGGTCCTCGTCTTCTTCGTCTTCGTCTTCATCGTCGCCGTCGAGCTGTTCGAGCGCGACGGAGAGATTCGCCATTTCGACCGCCACGCGTGCGGCGTCGCGGCCCTTTTCGGTCATGCGGGCGACGGCCTGCTCGTCGTTCTCGGTCGTCAGCACGGCGTTCGCCACCGGAATGCCGAAATCGAGCGCGATGCGCGAGATGCCCGAGCCGCTCTCGTTCGACACGAGCTCGAAGTGATACGTCTCACCGCGCACGACGGCGCCGAGCGCGATCAGCGCGTCGAACTGGCCGGATTCCGCGAGCTTCTGCAGCGCGAGCGGAATTTCGAGCGCGCCCGGCACGGTGACGAGCAGCACGTCCTGGCCGATCACGCCGAGGCGCTCCAGCTCCTCGATGCACGCGTCGGCGAGGCCGTTGCACACCGGTTCGTTGAAGCGCGACTGCACGATGCCGATGCGCAGGCCGTCGCCGTCGATATTCGGCTGGTATTGTCCGATTTCCATGAATGGTCCTTCCCTTGGAATTGTGTGGAATAGGGTTGTGCGGCCGGCGGTCTCAGACCGAGCGCAACTGGGTGATGGCGGTTTCCGTCGGCGCGGCGGTGGCGGGGCAGCCGGGCATCGGCACGAAGCCCGTCACTTCGAGCCCGTAGCCCGACATGCTGCCGAGTTTGCGCGGCGTCGCGAGCACTTCCATCTTGCCGACGCCGATATCGCGCAGAATCTGCGCGCCGATGCCGTAGGTCTTGAAGTCGATCGGGCGGCGCTTGAGTTCGGCCGCCTTGTCCTTCTGGTCGAAGGCGCGGAACACGTCGACGAGATGCTCCTTCGTGTCGCCGCAATTGAGCATGACGATCGCGCCGAGATCGCGCGCGGCGATTTCCTTCATCGCGGCGTCGATGGTCCACGAGTGCGTCGACGAATCGATTTCGAGCAGATCGAGCACCGAAAGCGGCTCGTGCACGCGCACCGGCGTGTCGCGGTCGGGATGCGGCGTGCCGCGCACGAGCGCGATGTGCGGCGAGTGCGTCGGCTCGTCGCGATACAGCACCGCGCGGAACGGGCCGTGCGCGGTCTGCATCGTGCGCTCGCAGACTTTCTCGATGATCGATTCGGTGCGGCTGCGGTAATGGATCAGATCGGCGATCGTGCCGATCTTGATGCCGTGTTGCTGGCCGAATTCGATGAGGTCCGGCAGGCGCGCCATCTCGCCGTCGTCCTTGATGATTTCGCAGATGACCGCGGCCGGCGTGAGGCCCGCGAGCGCGGTCAGGTCGCAGCCGGCTTCCGTGTGGCCCGCGCGCACGAGCACGCCGCCCGGCTGCGCCATGATCGGGAACACGTGGCCCGGCTGGACGATATGCTCGGCGCGCGCGTCGTGCGCGACCGCCGCGGCGATCGTCTTCGCCCGGTCCGAGGCGGAAATGCCGGTCGTCACGCCTTCGGCCGCTTCGATGCTGACCGTGAAGGCCGTGCCGTACTGCGTCCCGTTGCGGTGCGTCATGAGCGGCAGATTCAATTGCCTGCAACGCTCCTGCGTGAGCGTGAGGCAGATGAGGCCGCGGCCGTGCTTCGCCATGAAGTTGATGGCTTCGGGCGTGACGAATTCGGCGGCGACGACGAGATCGCCTTCATTTTCGCGGTCTTCTTCGTCGACGAGGATCACCATCCGGCCGGCTTTCAGTTCAGCGATGATCTCAGGAGTGGAGGCGAGCGACATGATGACGTCCCGTGCGGGGTCCGGTTTGGGGAAAGCGCGTATTTTACGCCACGGCCGATGGACAGTCGCTGAAATCGGCGGGCAGCCGGGCGGGAGGGCTTCGTTGCAAAATGAGCAGGCCCGGCGCCCGGCAAAAGAGGCTCAGATCACTGCGCGCTCATCATCCGTTCGACATAGCGCGCGATCAGATCGATTTCCAGATTGACCTTCACGTCTTTGGCGAGCGCCTTGAGCGTCGTGACTTCGACGGTATGCGGAATCAGGTTGATGGAAAACTCGCAGCCGTCTGCGCGGTCGCTGACGGAGTTCACGGTGAGACTCACGCCGTTCACCGTCACGGAACCTTTGTAGGCCAGATATTTGCCGATGTCCTTCGGCGCGACGATGCGCAATTCATGCGATTCGCCGACAGGCTCGAATTTCGACACGACGCCCAGTCCATCGACGTGGCCGGAGACGAGATGCCCGCCGAGCCGGTCGTGCGCGCGCAATGCCTTCTCCAGATTCACTTCGATGCCCGCATCGCCGAGCCCGACCGTCTTGTCGAGACTCTCGCGCGACACGTCGACATCGAACGCATCGGCCGACTTTTGGATCACGGTCATGCACGCGCCCTGGATCGCGATGCTGTCGCCGAGTTCGACATCGGCGAGATCGAGATCGCCCGCGGCGACCGTCAGACGAACGCCCGCTTCCGGCTCCGAACCGAGCGGCGTGACTTTCTCGATGCGGCCCACCGCCGCGACAATTCCTGTAAACATCGCTTCGTTCCTTGAATCGGTGTGCAATCAGCTCGCAGCGATCGACTCGACGAAGCGCGCGAGTATGCGCAGATCGTCGCCGAGCCGGTCGATGCGATGAAATTTCAGATGCGGCCGCGCATCGAGCGTTGCGGGCGGCGCGAAGTCGAACATGCCGGGCGCGTTGCCCAGCAGGCTCGGTGCGAGATACACCAGCAACTCGTCGACGCAGCCCTCGCGCAGCAGCGAGCCGTTCAGTTTGTGACCCGCTTCCACGTGCAGCTCGTTGATGCCGCGATCGGCGAGCGCGGTGAGCATCGCGGGCAGATCGACCTTGCCGTGCTCGTTCGACAGCTCGATCAGGTCCGCGCCTTTCTCGCGCAGCGCGTCGATGCGCGCCGGATCGGCGTCGGCGGCATGGAAGATCCACGGCGGCGTGCCCTCGAGAATGCGCGCTTCCTTCGGCACGTCGAGACGGCTGTCGATCAGCACGCGTTGCGGCTGGCGCGGTGTGTCCACCGCGCGCACGGTCAGTTGCGGATTGTCCTCGCGCACCGTGCCGATGCCCGTCAGGATCGCGCAGGCGCGGGCGCGCCACGCGTGGCCATCGGCGCGCGCATCCTCGCCGGTGATCCACTGGCTTTCGCCCGTCGGCAGCCCGGTGCGGCCGTCGAGCGTGGCCGCGACTTTCATGCGCACCCACGGACGGCGGCGCGTCATGCGCGACACGAAGCCGATGTTCATTTCCTGCGCCTCGTTCGCGAGCAACCCGCAGCGCACGTCGATGCCCGCATCGCGCAGCATCGTGAGGCCGCGACCGGACACCGACGGATTCGGGTCTTCCATCGCGGCGATCACCTTCTCGACGCGCGCATCGATGAGCGCGTGCGCGCACGGCGGCGTGCGCCCGAAATGGCTGCACGGTTCGAGCGACACATACGCCGTCGCGCCGCGCGGATCCTTGCCGCGAGAGCGGGCGTCTTTCAGCGCCTGCACTTCGGCGTGATCCTGGCCGGCCGGCTGCGTGTAGCCCATGCCGATCACTTCGCCGTTCTTGACGAGCACGCAGCCCACACGCGGATTCGGCGTGGTCGTGTACATGCCCTTCGAGGCGAGCGCGAGCGCGCGCTCCATGTGCGTGAAGTCGGTTTGCGAGAACATCGGCGCGGCCCGCGAGCGTCAGGCGGCGAGCGACGCGAACGCGCCGCGCGCGGCGTCGATGGTCGCGTCGATCACGGCGTCGTCGTGCGCGCTCGACACGAAACCCGCTTCGAACGCCGACGGCGCGAAGTACACGCCCGCATCGAGCATCGCATGGAAGAACGCGTTGAAGCGCTTGGTGTCGCCCTGCTGGATCTGCGCGAAGCTGCCCGGCACCGAATCCATGAAATACAGGCCGAACATGCCGCCGATCGAATCCGCAGAAAAGGGCACTTTCGCATCGCGGGCGGCAGCGGTCAGGCCGTCGACCAGCTTGCGCGTCTGCTTCGCGAGATCGTCGTAGAAACCGCGGCGCTGAATCAGTTGCAGCGTCTTGAGGCCCGCGGCCACGGCGATCGGATTGCCCGACAGCGTGCCTGCCTGATACACGCCGCCCAAAGGCGCGAGATGGGCCATGATGTCGCGGCGTCCGCCGAACGCCGCCGCCGGCATGCCGCCGCCGATGACCTTGCCGAGACACGTAAGGTCCGGCTTGATGCCGTAGACCTCTTGCGCGCCGCCGAGCGCGACACGAAAACCGCACATCACTTCGTCGAAGATCAGCACCGCGCCGTACTCGCTGCAGCGCTCGCGCAGCGCGTTGAGGAACTCGGGCGTCGCGCGCACGAGATTCATGTTGCCCGCGACCGGCTCGACGATCACCGACGCGATCTCCGACCCGAACGCCCTGAACGCCTCGTCGAGTTGCTCGACGTTGTTGTACTCGAGCACGGTCGTGTGCTTTGCGATATCGGCGGGCACGCCCGCGGAAGTCGGATTGCCGAACGTCAGCAGGCCGGAACCGGCCTTCACGAGGAGGCTGTCCGCGTGCCCGTGATAGCAGCCCTCGAACTTGATGATGCGGCTGCGGTTCGTGAAGCCGCGCGCGAGGCGCAGCGCGCTCATCGTCGCTTCGGTGCCGGAGGAGACCATGCGCACCTGTTCGATCGACGGCACGAGCTTGCAGATTTCCTCGGCGATCTCGATTTCGGCTTCCGTCGGCGCGCCGAAGGAGAAGCCGTTCGCGAGCACGCGCTGCACGGCGTCGAGCACTTCGGGATGGACGTGACCGAGGATCATCGGGCCCCACGAGCCGATGTAGTCGATATAGCGCTTGCCGTCCGCATCCCAGAAATACGCGCCTTCTGCGCGCTCGATGAAGCGCGGCGTGCCGCCGACCGAGCGGAACGCGCGCACCGGCGAGTTCACGCCGCCGGGAATGGTTCGCTGGGCGCGTTCGAAGAGAACTTGATTCTTGGACATGGATGAAGGCCTGCGCTGAAAGTGGAAGCGGGAGTCGCGAAGGGCGGACCGGGCTCGAGCGGCGACGAGCGCGGCGTGCGAGACGCGCGGTCCGGCGCGAAAAATCGATGCTGAAATTGTACCGGAGTCGTTGCGAACGGGCGGTGTCGCGCCTATGACGACGGCGATCGTTTCGCGGGCGCGGACGGCGCGGGAGGCTGCGAGCGCCGGCCGGTTCGCGCAGTCCAGAGCTTTTCCAGCGCGCCCTCGGCAATCGGCTTGATGAGCGTGCCGGACATCTGCGCGTCCCACGTCTGCACGGAGAACGGATGCGCCCGCAATTCGTCGCGCGTGACGACGACTTCCTCGTGCGCATCGACGAGCCAGTCGTACACGAAGTCGATGCACAGCCGATAACCGCGTTTGCTTCCGGCGTCGGGCACTTCGTAAGGCGCGCGCGTCACCCAGCCCGATGCGAACACGCCCTTCGGCTCCTGCGACACGCGATGCACGAACACGCGATCGCCCGGCATGAGCCCGCGCGCGGTTCCGCAGCCCCACACATCGGCGACGGCATCGCCCACGGCGACGCGCCGCGCGATGTCGGGCAACTCGGGCCACGGCCACTTTTTGGGGCTCCAGATCAGCAGAAAGGCGGTCATCGCGTCAATGAAACGGGAAGGAAAACGAGAGAAGAGCTTAGCGCAACGCGGCGATCAGGGCCGGATCACGGCGGGGCGTCGCGTACAATGATCGATCGCTTGCGCGGCACGAGGCCGTGTCGCATCCACTCATCCCCGTCTTGCGAACTCCATGTCCGACACCACCCGTCGCCGGCCCGATGGCCGGCTGATCCTGTTGCTCGGCGCGCTCGCCGCGTGCGGCCCGCTGTCGATCGACATGTATCTGCCGAGCCTGCCTTCGCTCGCCGCCTCGTTCGGCACGAGCCCGGCCGCCGCGCAAAGCACGCTCACGAGCTTCATGTTCGGCTTCTCGTTCGGCATGCTGCTCTACGGACCGATGTCCGATGCCTACGGCCGCCGGCCCGTCCTGCTCGGCGGCATCGCGCTGTACGCGCTCGCGAGCATCGGCTGCGCGGTGGCGTTTTCGATCGATGCGCTCGTCCTCGTGCGCTTTCTGCAGGCGCTCGGTGCGGGCGCGGCGTCGGTGCTCGCGCGCGCCATCGCCCGCGATGCCCACGAACCGGGCGACGCCGCCCGCGTGCTGTCGATGCTTTCCATCGTCACGTCGATCGGACCATTGCTCGCGCCGCTGATCGGCGGGCAATTGCTGCTGCTCGGCGGCTGGCGGGTCGTGTTCGTCGCGCTGACGCTCTTCGGCCTGACCTGCGCGGTGACCGCCTTTCTGCGCGTGCCCGAAACCTGGCCGAAAGAGAAGCGCGCGAGCGCGGCGGTCGGCAAGTCGTTCGCCGCGTATGGGCATCTGCTGACCGATCCCGTCACCTGGGGCCACATGATGTGCGGCGGCATGGCGTTCGCGTCGATGTTCGCGTACATCACCGCGACGCCGTTCGTCTATATCGATTACTTCCACGTGAAGCCGCAGTACTACGGGCTGCTGTTCGGGCTGAACATCATCGGGATCATCGCGGGGAATGTGCTCAACACGAAGTTCGTCGGGCGTGTCGGCGCGATGAAGATGATCTCGGCCGCGTCGTTCGTGAGCGTCGCGGCCGCGCTCGCGGTCGCCCTCGTGTCGCTGACGGGCTGGGGCGGCTTGTGGTCGATCGTGGCGACGCTGTTTTTCGTCGTCGGCGTGGTCGGTTTGCTGTCGGCCAATTGCACGACCGAACTGATGCACCGCTATCCGCGCAACGCGGGCGCGGCCGCCGCCGTGTTCGGCGCGATGCAACTCGCGCTCGGCGCGCTCGCGAGTCTCGCGGTCGGGCTCTTTCACGATGTGTCGCCGCACGGCATGGGCATCGTGATCGGCGTATGCGGCGTGCTGACCTTCGCCGGGCGCACGCTGGTGCTGCGCTCGCATGCGGTGCCGGTAAAGGTCTGAATCAGACGAGCGGCCCGATCGTCGATGCGAGGAACGTGAACGCGGCCGCTTCCGCCTGCGCGATCGCTTCCGGCTCGACGCCCGCGCCGTGTCCGCCGTCGCCGGTTTCCTGATACCAGACGTTCGCGTGACCCTGCGCCTGCATCTTCGCGGCCATCTTGCGCGCGTGGCCGGGATGCACGCGATCGTCGCTCGTCGATGACGTGAAAAGCACCGGCGGATACGCGACATCCGCCTTCACGTTCTGATAAGGCGAGTACGCCAGCAGATGACGCAGATCGGCGGCGTCGTCGGGGTCGCCGTATTCGTCGATCCACGATGCGCCTTGCAGCAGCAAGTGAAAGCGCGCCATGTCGAGCAACGGCACTTCGGACAGCACCGCGCCGAACAGCTCGGGCCGCTGGACCATGCAGACGCCCGTGAGCAGGCCGCCGTTGCTGCCGCCGCGGATCGCCAGTTGCTTGGCCGTGGTGACGCCCGTATCGATGAGCGCCTCGGCCACCGCGTTGAAATCGTCGAAGGAAACCTGGCGATTCTCGCGCAAGGCCGCCTGATGCCACGCCGGACCAAATTCGCCGCCGCCGCGAATGTTCGCGACCGCGTAAAGCCCGCCGCGCTCAAGCCACGCGATGCCGGTCGTCGCGTCGTAACCGGGATCAAGCGCGACTTCGAAGCCGCCGTAACCGTAGAGCAGGCAAGGGCGCGCGTCCGTGCGCGTCTCGACATCACGTCCGATCAGCCAGTAGGGAATGCGCTCGCCGTCCGGCGCGACCGCGTGGCGGCGCACGGCCGAGAGGCCGGTCGCATCGAACTGTGCGGGAAGGCGCGCGAGCAGTTGCCACGGCGCGTCGTTCGCGAGATCCGCGTGATACAGCGACGGCGGCGTCAGAAAGTGCTCGACGTGGATGAGCACGGTGTCGTCGCGCTCGCTGTCGATCGAATCGACCCAGGACTGGCTCGCTTCCGGCAGCGCGAAGTCGCGCGCCTGCCACTCGCCTTCGAGCGTCGCGGGCGGGCGCAGCAGCGTGACGCGCGGCGTGCCGTCGTCCATCTGCGAGACGATCAGCCAGTGCTTCGTGAAGTCGATGCCGGCAAGCACGAGCCGATCGGATGGCGTGAACAACGCGGTGAAATGACGCGAGCCATCGAGAAACGCGTCGCGCCGGATCACGGTCAGCGTGCCGGGCGCGTAGCGACGGCCGCCCGCGTTCCAGAACTTGCGCGGCGTCACGAACAGCCAGCCGTTCCAGTGCTCGATTTCCGCGTGCGCCGGCAGGTCGTATTGACGCCATTCGTTCGATGTCTCGTCGAGCCAATAGTTGAGCGTGTCATAAAACGACACCGCGCGCGATGCGAGATGCAGCTTTTCGATGGGATCGTAGTCCACGCCCGCCGATACATCGCGCCGGTTGCCGTCGAACACGACGGGCGCGTCCGCGAGCGGCGTGCCGCGCTTCCAGCGGCGCGCCTCGCGTGGAAAGCCGGACGTCGTGAGGGCGGGGCGCGGGTTCGTCTTGCTGTCGTCCCAGCCGACGTAGACCGTGTCGCGATCGATCCACGAGATATCGTGCTTGCCGACATCGGGCAGCACGAAGCCATCCGCGACGAAGCTTTTCGAAGGGATGTCGAACTCGCGCACCATGCACGCGTCCGAGCCGCCCGGCGACAGGCTCACGAGCGCGCGATCGTAGTCAGGGTAGCGCATGTCGAAGTCGGCGAGCGCCCAGCGGGTGTCGTCGTTATCGTTCGTGTTGAGGTCGAGGGCGTCGACGTCGAGGATCGTTTCCCACACGGGCGCGCCTGCGAGCCACGCGCTCCACGGCGTGCGGCGCACGATGCCGAGCGGATGCGTGTCGTCCTGCCAGGTGTTGTAGGCCCAGTCGCCATAGCGCGAGCACGACACGATGCGGTCTTGCGATGTGTAGGCTTTTTCAAGCCTTGCGGCGAGCGTGCGCGCTTCTGGCGTGTTGCCGAACGCGGTTTCGGTGCGGCGGTTCTGGCTATCGACCCAGGCTTGCACGCGGGCGTCGTCGAGCGCTTCGAGGCCGATGAAGGGATCGGGTGCGTCGGACGGGGTCCAGGCGAGGTCGGGATGCGAAGTGAGAAGAGTCATGCGGCGCGGGCACTCTGAAATGCAAAACGACGATTGTGCCTGCAATGGGGCGAAGGGGGTATCGTGGCGGTCTGGGATGTGTCGGGCTTCTATGGATGGCCTGATTTCGTGTCGGTCTATTGGCGTTGCCCCTGTGCGGGGCGGCACCTACTTTCTTTGCTGCTGTGTATAGACCGGGGACATGGTTGACACTTTCGTCGGGGACATAGTTGACACTTTGATCATCGAGTATCGGGCTGGTTCGGGTCAAACGTCATGAGTCGGTGATGCGCGAAATAGAGGTCGTAGGCATCGGCAATCGTGCTGCTCGGTCGCGCCGCGATGTGCAGTCCGTGCAGGGCGCTGGATACGCGCAAGCGGTGCTTTCCAAACGTCACCTTGCCGTTCCAGCCCACCAGCAGGACCTGATCATCCGGTCCGTATTCGAGCGGCGGCAGGCGGCTGGGCATCGTCCGCGCACTGGGCCGATAGCGCGAGATCGGCGTCGCCATGCCGATGCCCGCGTGCGGGCGCTCAAAGTTATAGCTTTGCCGCCAGCGGTCGAATTCAGCCTGCACCTGATCGGGCCCGGTGAAGCTGCGGTGGTTCAGCACCTCGGCCTTGAGCGAGCGATGAAAGCGCTCGTCCTTGCCGTTGGTCTGCGGGTGATAGGGACGGCTATGGCTCATACGAATACCCAGCCGAATGCATCGGATGGCCAACTCGGTCAATTCGCCAGGCTTGCTCGGCGTGCCCCACGGCGCGCCGTTATCGGCGTTGATCTGTTGCGGCAGCCCGTAACAGGCGAAAGCGTTTCGCAGGTGCGTGTACACGGTCTCGGTGTCCTGGCTGCAGCACGCCTGCAGCACGAGGTTGAAGCGCGAATGATCGTCGATCACGGTGAGCGGGTGGCAGCGCCTTTGATCGAGCATGCCGAAGTGGCCCTTGAAATCGATTTGCCATAGCTCGTTAGGCTCGGCGCGCTCGAAACGGGTCCAGGCGGTGGCCGCCTCCGACGCCTTCTCGCCGATGCATCCATGGCGTTGCAAAATGACATTGACCGTGCTGTGCGAAGGCACGCCTTGCAGGCCTTGATCCTTCAGGCGCCGGCTGATCTTGTGCGCGCTCCAGGCCGGATGCTGGCTTCGCACCTCGAGCACCCGCACTTCGAGTTCGTCGCAGGTCCGATTCGGGCTGCTGTGCGGACGTCGGGAGAGATCGCTCAGCGCCTCGCGGCCCCCGGCCTGATAGCGGTTGACCCACTTGTATCCGGTCTGCCGGCTGATGCCAAAGCGTTGGCACAGCTCGCTGAAAGCAATCTCTTGTTGCAGGGCCAGGGTCACGAATTCAAGGCGAAGTTGCATGGTGTCCTGCGGGTTCCAAGGCATGGTCGGGTCCAGGCATCGAGATGCCCAAAAGTGTCAACCATGTCCCCGCGGATCTGTCAGCTATGTCCCCGGTCTATACACTGCTGCAAAGAAAGTAGGCAAAGAAAGCAGCTCGTTCAAGCCCGCGGTCACACGCACGTTGGCCATGCTTGCCAGCCCGCGGCGGCACTCGCCTAAGTGTCGTCCTCAAATGACTTACCGGGCTTGGATCGCGCACGGTCTGTCGCCCGAGACGTTTCAGCGCGCTGGTTCAGCACGAAAGAGCATCGGCACAGCGCTACGCGCTGCCGTTGGGTGTGCGAAGGAAACCGACGATAGGCACGCGCAAACCCGATTGACCCATCGGCCGCGAAGCGGGCCGGAGCTCTTTGGTGCTGAACCAGTCTGTTGCGTGGTGCGATGTGTCGGACCGTGCGCGGTCCAAGCCCTTATCTGCTGTGGGGGCACTCGCTACAGCCGGGCCATTAGGCCAATCGCCTGTGCCGCGGCCGGTGTGAAGTGCTTAGGCTGGGGATAGCTGTTTCTTTGGTTACTTTCTTTGCAGCAGCAAAGAAAGTGACTGCCGCCCCGCACAGGGGCAGTGCTAATAGACCGACACGCAAACGGGATCCGGCGAAAACCCAGCCGATCCAGATCAATCCAATTCCGCAATAAAAAACGCCACGGCTAACCGTGGCGTCTCATCAATCGAACAGCAACTTCAAGCCAGCCGCTCTTCCGTCTGCGGATCGAACAACACGGCCTTCGACACATCGAACAGCAACGTCATGTTCGACGTCGGCTGCGGATTCGACGCCGGGTGCACGCGCGACACGATGCGCTTGCCGTTCACCTGCGCGAACACGAGCGTGTCTGGGCCGGTCGGCTCGATCACATCGACGCGCACGTCGACCGGTTGCAGGCTCGCATCCGACACATCGTGCGCGCTGCGCGAATCGGTGATGCGCTCGGGGCGCAGACCGAGGATCACGTCCTGACCGACCTTGCCACGCAGGCGGCCCGCGTCGAACGGCAGATTCAACACCTTCTGCGCGACGCCCGTATCGAGCTGCAAGCCGACGCCCGAGCCCGATTCGACGAGCTTGCCAGCGATGAAATTCATCGGCGGCGCGCCGATGAAGCCCGCGACGAACAAGTTGGATGGCGAGTCGTAGATTTCCTGCGGCGCGCCGAACTGCTGCACGATGCCGTCTTTCATCACCGCGATGCGGTCGCCGAGCGTCATCGCTTCGATCTGGTCGTGCGTCACGTAGACGATCGTCGTGCCCAGACGCTGATGCAGCAGCTTGATCTCGGAGCGCATCTCGATACGCAGCTTCGCATCGAGGTTCGAAAGCGGCTCGTCGAACAGGAACATCACGGGGTCGCGCGCGAGCGCACGGCCCATCGCGACGCGCTGGCGCTGACCGCCCGACAACTGCCCCGGCTTGCGATCGAGCAGATGACCGATCTGCAGCGTCTCCGAGACGCGATCGACGATCTTCTTCTGCTCGTCCTTCGGCACCTTGCGGATGTTCAGGCCGAACGAGATGTTGTCGCGCACGCTCATCGAAGGGTAGAGCGCGTAGGACTGGAACACCATCGCGATGTCGCGATCCTTCGGCGAGAGATTGTTGACCGTCTTGCCGTCGATCATGATGTCGCCGCGCGTCACGGTCTCGAGACCCGCGATCATGTTGAGCAAGGTCGATTTGCCGCAGCCCGAGCCGCCGACGAGGATCAGGAACTGACCGTCCTCGATGTCGATGTTGACGCCCTTGAGAACCGGCACCCCGTTCGGGTAGGTCTTGTACACGTCACGGATGGAAAGGCTTGCCATGTGAATCCTCTATATCTCTATCGAACGAAGTCGATTAACCCTTCACCGCGCCGGCCGTCAGCCCGCGCACGAAATAACGTCCCGCGATCATGTAGACGAGAATCGTCGGCAATGCGGCGATGATCGCGCCCGCCATGTCGACGTTGTATTCCTTCACGCCCGTCGACGTGTTCACGAGGTTGTTCAGCGCGACCGTGATCGGCATGGAATCCACGCCCGAAAACACGATACCGAACAGGAAGTCGTTCCAGATCTGCGTGAACTGCCAGATCAGGCACACCATGAAGATCGGCAGCGACACCGGCAGCAGGATCTTCGTGAAGATCGTGAAGAAGCCCGCGCCGTCGATGCGCGCCGCCTTCACGAGCTCGGCCGGAATGCTCACGTAGAAGTTGCGGAAGAACATCGTCGTGAACGCGATGCCGTAGATCACGTGAACCAGCACGAGGCCGGTCGTCGTGTTCGACAGGCCGAGAAAACCCTGCAGGCGCGCCATCGGAAGAAGAATCGCCTGGAAGGGGATGAAGCAGCCGACGAGCAGCATCGTGAACAGGCCGTCCGCGCCGCGAAAGCGCCAGTGCGTGAGCACATAGCCATTGAACGCGCCGATGAACGACGAGATCAGCACGGCCGGAATCACCATGCGCACGGAGTTCATGAAGAACGGCTCCATGCCGTCGCAACGCACGCCGGTACACGCGCCCGACCACGCCTTGATCCACGGATCGAAGGTGAAGTGCGTGGGCGGCGTGAGCAGGTTGCCCGTGCGAAGCTGGTCGAGATCCTTGAAGGACGTCGACAGCATCACGTAGATCGGGAACAGGAAGTAAAGCGCGAAAAGTATGAGCACCGCGTAGATGACGGCGCGGCTCAGGGTCATCTTAGGCTGCATTGCGAGTGCTCCTCGATTCGAGATACATGAGCGGCACAAGCACCGCGACGACCGTGGCGAGCATCATCATCGACGACGCGGCGCCCACGCCGAGCTGGCCACGGTTGAACGAGAACGTGTACATGAAGATCGCCGGCAACGACGACGACGTGCCCGGCCCGCCCGCCGTCAACGCGACGACGAGGTCGAAGGTCTTGATCGTGATGTGGCAGAGAATCAGCAGCACGGAGAAGAACACCGGCCGCATGCTCGGAATCACGATCTTGCGATAGATGGTCGGCAATCCCGCGCCGTCCATCTGCGCCGCCTTGAAGATTTCACTATCGACGCCGCGCAGGCCGGCGAGAAACAGCGCCATCACGAAGCCTGTCGATTGCCAGACGGCCGCGATCACGACGCAAAAAATCGCCTTGTCCGGGTCGCCCAGCCAGTTGAACGAGAAGCTCGTCCAGCCCCAGTCGTGGAACACTTTCTCCAGACCGAGGCCCGGGTTCAGAATCCACTGCCAGGCGGTGCCCGTCACGATGAACGAGAGCGCCATCGGGTAGAGGAAGATCGCGCGCAATGCGCCTTCGTTGCGGATCTTCTGGTCGAGAAGGATCGCAAGGAAAAGGCCGAGGAACACGCAAATCGCAATGAAAGGAATGCCGAACCAGCCGAGATTGGCGGCGGAAGTCCACCAGACGTCGTTGGCGAAGAGCTGTCGATAGCGGTCCAAGCCCGCGAAATCGTAGCGCGGCATGAGCCGCGATTCGGAGAGTGACAGATACCCGGTGATGGCGATGAAGCCGTAGACGAAAACGAGCGCGATCACGACGCTGGGAGCGAGCACCAGCTTCGGAATCAGGCGATCGGCGAGCGCCGCCGTCGGTGAGACGCGACGGGGCGGATTTTGCGGCTTCTTGTCCGCGGTGATGGAGGCAGTCACGACTCGACTCCTGGAAGATGCGCCGGCGCTTGGGTGCGTTGAGGTGCGTTTAGGTGCACTGAAAGGCGCTTCTG
Organism: Caballeronia sp. EK; assembly: GCF_014384845.1. NCBI lineage: Bacteria > Pseudomonadati > Pseudomonadota > Betaproteobacteria > Burkholderiales > Burkholderiaceae > Caballeronia > Caballeronia sp. EK. The sequence goes on along the minus strand of NZ_JACSUE010000008.1, from coordinate 67,646 downwards.
TGGCGAATGCCTGCTGGCGCTGAAAGATGCGACGTTACAGATGCAGTCCTGCTGCGTCTTGCGCCGCCCGGCGCATGCATGGGCACACGCGCCGGGCGGAAACTGCCTTACTTCGTCTTGGCGGCGTTCGCGAGCGCGGCAACCGCGCTCTTCGAATCCTGCGACGAATTCATGAACTTCGTCACGACGTCGGTCATGGCGCCGGCGACTGCATCGCCCTGAGCCATGCCGTGCGCGAGCGACGGAACATAGCCGCCCGATTTGATCGCCGTCTGTTCATCAGAGTAGGACTTCTTCGCGCAGTCGTCGAACTTGTCCATCGGCACGCCGAGACGGACCGGGATCGAGCCCTTGTTCAGGCTGAACTGCTCCTGGAACTCCGGCGTCATGATGGTCTTCGCGAGCGCGAGCTGGCCCGGCGTCGCGGCCTTCTGGCCCTTCTGCTGGAAGAACACGAACGAGTCGACGTTGAACGTGTAGGCCTTTTCCGTGCCCGGCACCGGCGCGCAGATGTAGTCCGTGCCCGCCTTCTTGTTCGCGCCGGCGAATTCGCCCTTCGCCCAGTCGCCCATGAACTGCATGCCGGCCTTGCCGTTGATGACCATGGCGGTGGCGAGGTTCCAGTCACGGCCCGTGCGGCCGCTGTCGAAGTAGCCCTGGATCTTGCGGACCGTGTCGAACACCTGAACCATCTTGTCCGAGGTCAGGGTCTTCTGGTCGAGATCGACGATCGCCTTCTTGTAGAAGTCCGCGCCCTGCGACAGCACGACGTCTTCCCACAGCGTCAGGTCCTGCCACGGCTGGCCGCCCATCGCGATCGGCATGATGCCCGCGGCCTTCATCTTGTCGGCGACCTGGAAGAACTCGTTCCAGTTGGTCGGCACCTTGCCGCCAGCCTTGTCCAGCGCGGCCTTGTTGATGTACAGCCAGTTCACGCGGTGCACGGAGAAGGGCGCCGCGACGTAGTGGCCGTCCGCGTGGATGATCTTGTCGATCTCAGGCGGCAGGTTCTTCTTCCAGTCGCCCGCGACGGAATCGATCGGCACGAGCACGCCCTGCTCGGCCCATTCCTGGATCAGCGGACCCTTGATCTGCGCCGCCGACGGCGCGTTGCCCGAGATCACCTGCGTCTTCAGTGCGGTCATCGCGGCCGCGCCCGCGCCGCCTGCGACAGCGAAGTCCTTCCAGGTGTAACCCTGCTTCGTCATGTCGTCCTTCAGCACGCCGACAGCCTTGGATTCGCCGCCGGACGTCCACCAGTGCAGCACGGAAACAGCCTCGGCAGCCTGAACCGCCGACGCCGTCGCGCCGCACAGAAGACCTGCGGCGCACAGCGCGCCCATGAGCTTACGGACTTTCATTGTTTATCTCCTCCAGACACCAGAACAAGAAACGATTGGCTCCCGATGCCGCCAGAAGCATGGGTAAGAAGCGTTGTCAAAAAAACGGCAAAACTGGATGGCCGGAAATCGGCGATGTCGGCGGGGAAGCGGCAGCGCGGGTCACCACGAACGCAGCGTGCCGGGCCGGCAGACCGATTTACGGCCGCACGGCTCTCAAGAGATGAGTGGGTTCAATCGCAACGGCTGTCTCCTCTTTTGATTTTTGCCGGGCCGTTCGAACTTGCCCCGAAGGGCGCGCTCGACGGCGAGGCGCGAGGCCGGGCGCACGGGAGCCGCAAGGGACGCTTTTCTGTGAAAAGCGGCGAGCCGCGGGCTCCGTTAACATGCGCACAGAACGTCTGACCGGAAAAAAGCCGTCACCAGATTTGACTGATTGACATGTCTTATTTTCCGTCGATGACATTTCCTCTTGATTTGGATTGTAGTTAAACTACAATTCAGTGTCAAAAAAAATTTTATCGGACTACGGCGTCATTCGTGGTCTCATTGGGCGGCACGCCCCGATTCGACTCACATCCAGTTCTGGAACCCTCGTTCAGACTCATGCAAAGCGACTCGAACTTCACCTTCGTACTCTTCGGCGGCACCGGCGATCTCTCCATGCGCAAGATTCTTCCTGCGCTCTTCGAGGCGCATCGCGCGGGCATGCTCAATCCGGCGGGCAGGATCGTTTCGGTCGCGCGCGAAGCCATGGAGCAAGCCGAATATCGCGCGTGGGTCGAGAATCACGTGAAGCCGCACGTATCGAAGGACGGTCTCGACGACGCCGTATGGCGCAGCTTCGTCGATCGCTTCGAGTACGTCGGGCTCGACCTCGGACGCGCGGAAGATTTCGTGCTGCTGCGCGACGTGCTCGCACAGTTCGACGGCACGCGCGTCTTCTATCTCGCGACCGGCCCGAAGCTTTTCGTGCCGATCTGCCGCGCGCTCGCCGCTGTCGGGCTGAACCAGAACTCGCGCATCGTGCTCGAAAAGCCGCTCGGCTACGATCTGAAATCGTCGAACGCGATCAACGACGCCGTCGGCGAAATCTTCCAGGAAGAGCAGATCTACCGGATCGATCACTATCTCGGCAAGGAGCCGGTGCAGAACCTGCTCGCGCTGCGCTTCGGCAACGCGCTGTTCGAGCCGCTGTGGCGCCGCGAATGGGTCGAGAGCATCCAGATCACGATCGCGGAAGAGCTGGGCGTGGAAGCGCGCGGCGACTTCTACGACAATACGGGCGCGCTGCGCGACATGGTGCAGAACCATTTGCTGCAACTGCTCTCCATCGTGACGATGGAGCCGCCGCACTCGATGGATTCCGACTCCGTGCGCGACGAGAAATTGCGCGTGCTGCGGGCGCTCAAGCCCATCGACGAGCGCGACATCAGCCGCGTCGCGGTGCGCGGGCAATATCATGCGGGTGTCGTCCGGGGCACGGCGGTACCCGCGTACGCGACCGAACCGGGCGTGCGGCCCGACAGCACGACGGAAACCTTCGTCGCGCTGAAGGTGGAGATCGAGAACTGGCGCTGGGCGGGCGTGCCGTTTTTCCTGCGCACGGGCAAGCGGCTTGCGGACCGTGTCGCGGAGATCGTAGTGAACTTCCGCGCGGTGCCGCATTCGGCGCTCGGCGCGAACGCTTTGCGCGCGGGCTCGAACCGTCTCGTGATCCGGTTGCAGCCCAATGAGTCCATCCGTCTGTACTGCCTCGCGAAGCAGCCCGGCGAAGGCATGAATCTCGCGAGCGTGCATCTGGATCTCGCGTTCGATCAGTTCTTCAAGGAAGGACAGATGGAGGCATATCAGCGCCTGCTGCTGGACGTGATTCACGGCCGCCTCGCGCTTTTCGTGCGGCGCGACGAGCAGGAAGCGGCGTGGCGCTGGGTCGAGCCGATCCTGAACGCGTGGGCATCGGGCACCAACAAGCCGAAGCCTTACGCGGCGGGCACGTGGGGGCCGGCGGCGTCGAGCGCGATGCTCGCTCAGGCGGGCACCTGCTGGCTCGAAGAAGAAAACTGATGGCGTGACGCCGACGCGGCCCCGAAGAGGTGCGCGGCGAACATGGGGAATACAAGAGACCGCTTCGCCCGTCGTTGCGACGGCGCGGGCAGCAAGCGGATCGATAAACCAGAACAAGCAGGAGGAGCAATGATCGAGCTTCGCACTTTCGACGATCCGCGCGCCCACTCGGACGCGCTGGCGAAAGCCGTGAGCGACGCGCTCAAGGCGTCCCTCGCGGCGCGAGGCGCGGCATCGGCCGGCGCCACGGGACAAACCGCTCACGCCACGCTCGCGGTATCCGGCGGCACGAGCCCGAAGCCGTTCTTGCAGACGCTCTCGCGCGAGCCGCTCGACTGGGCGCACATCGACGTGACGCTCGTCGATGACCGCTGGGTACCCGAGACCGATTCCGCGAGCAACGCACAGCTCGTGCGCGACACGCTCCTGCAGAACGCGGGCGCATCGGCGTACTTCCTGCCGCTCGTCGATACCGGCAAGCCGCTGGAAACGCATATCGCCGAACTGAACGCCGATCCGCGCCGCCGCCTGCCGGATGTCGCCGTGCTCGGCATGGGCGAAGACGGCCATACCGCCTCGATCTTCGCCGACGCCCCCGAATGGGACGTCGCGATCTCGACGCCCGAGCGCTTCATCGCCGTGCATCCGGGCGCGGCGCCGCACGCGCGCGTGAGCCTGTCGATGTCGGCGTTAAAGCAGATCGGACAGTTGTATCTCTTCATCGCCGGCCAGAAGAAACTCGACGTACTCAACGCGGCGCTCGCCGCCCCGCAAAAGAACGCCATCTCGACGCTGGCCCACGCTGAAGGAGTGAAGCTCGATGTCTACTGGTGTGCATAAGGCAGCGGCTCAGCACGCCGACGGACCGCGGCTTCTCGCCGACATCGGCGGCACGAACGCGCGTTTCGCGCTGGAGACCGCGCCTGGCGAAATCGGGCAGATCCGCGTGTATCCGGGGGCCGATTACCCCGGCATCGCGGAGGTGATGCAGCAGTATCTGAAGGACACGAAGGTCGGACGCGTCAATCATGCGGCGATCGCGATCGCCAATCCGGTCGACGGCGACCACGTGAAGATGACCAACCACGACTGGAGCTTCTCGATCGAGGCGACGCGCCGCGCGCTCGGCTTCGACACCTTGCTCGTCGTGAACGACTTCACCGCGCTCGCGATGGCGCTGCCCGGCCTGACCGACACGCAGCGCGAGCAGGTGGGCGGCGGCTCGCGCCGGCAGAACAGCGTGATCGGCCTGCTCGGACCGGGCACGGGACTGGGCGTGTCGGGTCTGATTCCGGCGGATGACCGCTGGATCGCGCTCGGCAGCGAAGGCGGCCACGCCACGTTCTCGCCCTTCGACGAGCGCGAAGACCTCGTGACGCGCTATGCGCGCCGCAAGTTTCCGCACGTGTCGTTCGAGCGCGTGTGCGCGGGGCAGGGGCTCGAGCTGATCTATCGGGCGCTCGCCGAGCGCGACAACGTGACGGTCGCCGACGACTTCAACGCCGCCGACGTCACGAACCGCGCGCTGCAAGGCGAAGCGCTCGCGCTCGAAGTCGTGAATTGCTTCTGCGCGATCCTCGGCACGTTCGCGGGCAACATCGCGGTGACGCTGGGCGCGCTGGGTGGCATCTATATCGGCGGCGGCATCGTGCTGAAGCTAGGCGAGCTGTTCCACAAGTCGCCGTTTCGCGAGCGTTTCGAGGCGAAAGGGCGCTTTCAGCAATATCTGTCGGGCATTCCCACGTACATCATCACGGCGGAATATCCGGCGTTTCTCGGCGTCTCTGCGATTCTCTCCGAACAGTTGTCGAACCGCGCGAACAGCGGTTCGTCGGCGGTGTTCGAACGGATTCGCCAGATGCGCGATGCGCTGACGCCCGCCGAGCGGCGCGTCGCCGATCTCGCGCTCAATCATCCGCGCTCGATCATCAACGATCCGATCATCGACATCGCGCGCAAGGCCGACGTGAGCCAGCCGACCGTAATCCGCTTTTGCCGCTCGCTCGGCTGCCAGGGTCTGTCCGACTTCAAGCTGAAGCTCGCGACCGGCCTGACCGGCACGATTCCGGTGAGCCACAGCCAGGTGCATCTCGGCGACACGGCCACCGATTTCGGCGCGAAGGTGCTGGACAACACGGTATCCGCGATTCTTCAGTTGCGCGAGCATCTGAACTTCGAGAACGTCGAGCGCGCGATCGATATCCTCAACGGCGCGCGGCGCATCGAGTTCTACGGGCTCGGGAATTCGAACATCGTCGCGCAGGACGCGCATTACAAGTTCTTCCGCTTCGGCATTCCGACCATTGCTTACGGCGATCTGTACATGCAGGCGGCGTCGGCCGCGCTGCTCGGCAAGGGCGATGTGATCGTGGCCGTGTCGAAGTCGGGCAGGGCGCCGGAACTGCTGCGCGTGCTCGAAGTGGCGATGCAGCAGGGCGCGACGGTCATCGCGATCACGTCGAGCAACACGCCGCTCGCCAAGCGCGCGACGGTGGCGCTGGAGACGGATCACATCGAAATCCGCGAGTCGCAGCTTTCGATGATCTCGCGCATCCTGCACCTCGTGATCATCGACATTCTCGCCGTCGGCGTGGCGATTCGCCGTGCCGCGCCGAAGCCGGGCGCGAAGATCAGCGAGACGGTCGCGAAGGCGCGTCAGTCGGGCGACGATGACGCCGCCGCCGTGCTCGACTGGCTGAGCCACGGTGCGTCGGGGATGGCGCGGGACTAGCCGTTTCATCGCGTCAACGCAAAAGGCCGCCGATGTCGACATCGGCGGCCTCTTCAATTGCGGCCCTGCGGCGAGGGCTCGCCCAGATTCATCGATCAGAACGAATGCTGGATGCCTGCGTAGACGCCGCTCTGGCTGTGGCCGGCGAGCGGGTTATCCGTCGCGACCGAGGAGCCGAAACCATTGGCGTTCAGGCCGTAGTTCGCTGTCTTGCTGTTGCGCGCCGTCGCGACTTGCAGATCGAGCAGGGTGCGCTTTGACAGGTTGTACGAGCCGCCGACGGTGTAGATGGTCGCGTTGCCCGCGCCGTTGTTGCCGTTGACGTGATAGACCGCGCCGATCAGCGCCGCGGCCGGCGTCATCTGCCACGTCAGACCGCCCCATTCGTGATCGAGCGTGGTCGGCTGGCCGGGCAACTGAGCCGTCATGCCCGACGTGCGGATCGCCTGATAGCCGCCTTGCAGCTTGAACTGACCGAGGAACACGTTGAGCATCGCGGTGTACTCGCGCGAAAACGCGTAGGCGCCGTTGCCCGTGGCGTAGTCGCCGCCGAGCGTTCCGTTCGCCGGATTGCGGATTTCGTCGTAGATACCGCGCACCTGGAAGAGCGGCGCCGTGTACGTGATCTGCGCGCCCGCCTGACGGCCTTGCGCGGTGGTGCCGTTACCGTTCCAGTTGGTCGCGTTGGAGAGCGCGTACTGGCCGTAGAAGTCGAAGCCCGCGAACTTCGGCGACTGGTACGAAATGTTGTTGCTCGACTGCGGCCAGTTGCGGCCACGCACGAGCGACGCCGACGACCAGTTCGACTGGCCGAACGGATCGAAGTCCCACACGCCGTTCGCGATGAAGAGCTCACGGCCCAGCAACACGGTGCCGAACTGGTTGTTCGCGATACCGACCGTCGCCCAGCGATTGAACAGGTTGCCTTGCAACTGGCCGTTCATCGCGTTGAAGCCGTTCTCCAGCTGGAACACGGCGCGGTTGCCGCCGCCCAGATCCTCGCTCCCCTTCATGCCCCACAAGCTCGTGCCCCAGTCGCCGCTTTCCGCCCTGAAGCGATGCGAAGTGCCGGTGGCCGAGCCGTTCGGACCGGCGCCTGTCGGCACGCCGTTCATGTATTCGAGTCCCGCGTCCAGGCGGCCATATAGCGTCACGCCGCTCTGAGCGTGCGCCGCTGCGCTGAACGCCAGAAGTGCCGCTGCAGCGAGCAAAACCTTCTTCATCATCTCCTCCAAATCCCTGTCAAAAATTGAACCGATGGCTGCTGTCTGGCCCGATGCGGGTGCATCGAACCGAACATGGTTATCGAGGAAAGGCACGCCCGAACGTGCGCACGACGAAGCATCGCGACGACGCGATGATCGGGGGCATTCCTCGTTTTTTGGGGGATTTTGAAGCAGAACTACGTTTTATGAGGCGCGGTTCTGTAGTTAAGGTTGTCGATTTGACAAATGTCGTGCAGGGGCCAAAAGAGCTTCCGGATCGATGTTCGTCATGCTAAGCATGGCGCACCCGGCCAGCCGCGCGCCCAAATAAAAAACGGTGCGATACCCTTTCGGGCACCGCACCGATACGCGCCTCTCGCAGCAGCGTGAAAACCTTCTAAAAAAGACTCTTTGGTCAGACTCGCCGATTAGAACGAGTGCTGGATACCTGCGTACACGCCCGTCTGGCTGTGGCCGGGGAACGGGTTGTCCGTCGAAGCAGCCGAACCGTAGTTGTTGGCGTTCAGGCCATAGTTCGCGGTCTTGCTGTTCTGCACCGTCGCGACCTGCAGATCGAGCAGGGTGCGCTTGGACAGGTTGTACGAACCGCCGACCGTGTAGATGGTCGCGTTGCCCGCGCCGTTGTTGCCGTTCACGTGGTAGACCGCGGCGATCAGCGCTGCCGCCGGCGTCGCTTGCCACGTCACGCCGCCCCATTCGTGATCGAGCGCGGTCGGCTGGCCGGGCAACTGACCCGTCATGCCCGAGCTGCGGATTGCCTGGTAAGCGCCCTGAACCTTGAACTGGCCGAGGAACACGTTGAACATCGCCGTGTATTCACGCGAATATGCGTACGCGCCGTTGCCGCCCGAGCCGCCGTCGATCGGGTTGTACACGCCGCCCAGCGTACCGTTTGCCGGGTTGCGGATTTCGTCGTACATACCGCGGATCTGGAAGAGCGGCGTCGTGTAGGTGACATACGCGCCCGCTTCACGGCCTTGCGGCGTCGTGCCGTTACCGTTCCAGTTCGTTGCGTTGGAGAGCGAGTACTGACCGTAGAAGTCGAGGCCCGCGAACTTCGGCGACTGGTACGAAATGTTGTTGCTCGATTGCGGCCAGTTGCGGCCACGCACCAGCGATGCCGACGACCAGTTCGACTGGCCGAACGGATCGAAGTCCCACACGCCGTTCGCGATGAAGAGCTCACGACCCAGCAACAGGGTACCGAACTGGTTGTTCGCGATACCGACCGTCGCCCAGCGATTGAAGAGACCGCCGCCGCCCGGGCCTTGACCCGTCATGGTGTTGAAGCTGCCTTCCAACTGGAACACGGCGCGGTAGCCGCCGCCCAGATCTTCGACGCCCTTCAAACCCCACAAGCTCGTGCCCCAGTCGCCGCTTTCCGCCTTGAAGCGGTGCGACGAGCCAGTGGCAGGCGCGCCGGCCGGACCGGTCGGCACACCGTTCATATATTCGAGCCCCGCGTCCAGGCGGCCATACAGCGTCACGCTGCTCTGAGCGTGCGCGACCGCGCTGAACGTCAGCAGTGCTGCCGACGCGAGCAAAGCTTTCTTCATCATCTCCTCCAACCCTGTCAAGAAATAGAACCCAAGTGCTGCTGTGTGGTTCGATGCGAGCGCACCCAACCGAAAATTGTTTTCAGAGGAAGGACACGCGCGGGCTGTGGTGCTAGGCGATTCGCGCGTCGTGGGCGCGAACCTGACGCCGACCCGTCGATCGGTGTCGTTCCTCAGTTTCTTTTGGACTTTTGAAGTAAAACTACTTTTTGGGTACTTCGTTTTGGTACTTTGGTTACCAATTTAACAAAATACGGTATAAGCGCCAAAGAAATTTGACGTTATGCGACTGTCTGTGTCAAAAATGCAATGCCCATGTGGTAGACACACTACCCACAGGATGGGAAACACCCCGCAAAGCCTTATGCCATCAGGGCTTTAGCGGCATGTAAGTTTCAGAGTCAGGTTTGTCGCCTATTGACGCGCGGGCGTCGTGGCGCTAGGTCGGAGAAGAGCGCGAAAGAGGTCGATACAACTGCGCCCGGACGCAAAAAAAGCGCCTCTTGGGCGCCTTTTCTGGAGTGGAAGGTTGCGGAAGCCGGCGTGTGCCGGGTGCTTACTTGAGGCTGCCCGACAGGAACTGTTTCAGGCGCTCGCTCTTCGTATTGCCGAACACCGCGTCGGGATGGCCTTGCTCCTCGATGCGCCCCTGATGCAGAAACACGACATGATTCGACACGTTGCGCGCGAACGCCATCTCGTGCGTCACGACGATCATCGTGCGGCCTTCCTCGGCGAGCGTCTGCATGACCTTGAGCACTTCGCCCACGAGTTCGGGGTCGAGCGCGGAAGTCGGTTCGTCGAAGAGCATGACATCGGGATGCATCGCGAGCGCGCGCGCAATCGCAACGCGCTGCTGCTGTCCGCCCGACAGATGCGACGGATACTGCTTCTCCACGCGCGGCGCGAGCCCGACCTTCTCCAGATACGTGCGCGCGCGCTCCTCGGCTTCCTTCTTCGAGAGCCCGAGCACGTTGACGGGCGCTTCGGTCACGTTCTCCAGCACGTTCATGTGCGACCAGAGGTTGAAGTGCTGGAAGACCATCGACAACTTCGAGCGCACTTGCCTCAATTGTTTCTGGTCCGCCGCCTTCAGCGCGCCGGTCTTGTCCTTCATCGTGCGGACTTCGGTGCCGTCGACGAAGATGCGCCCCTGGTTCGGCTGCTCCAGAAAATTGATACAGCGCAGCATCGTGCTCTTGCCCGAGCCCGACGAGCCGATGATGCTGATCACGTCGCCGGCCTTCGCCTTGAGCGAGACGCCCTTCAGGACTTCGTTGCTGCCGTACTGCTTGTGAATATCGTCGACGAAAAGCTTGTGCATCTGGGAATTCATGAAGGGTCCTTGGCTGACTCGATGGTCTTATTTGCCTTGCGGTCGCAGGTAAGCGAGCCAGCGATACTCGGCGCGGCGGAACAGCCACACGAGCGCGAACGAAATGCAGAGGTAGAGCAGGGCGGCGATGCCGAACGCCTCGAACGACTGATACGTCGCCGAATTGACGTCGCGCGCGATCTTGAGAATGTCCGGCACGGTCGCGGTGAATGCGACGGTGGTCGCGTGCAGCATCAGAATGACTTCGTTGCTGTAATACGGCAGCGCGCGTCGCAACGCGGACGGCAGAATCACCCGTCGATACAGCGTGAAACCCGACATGCCGTAGGCGCGCGCGGCTTCGATCTCGCCGTAGGGCGTCGCCTTGATCGCGCCCGCGAAAATCTCCGTGGTGTACGCGCAGGTGTTGAGCGTGAACGCGAGCAGCGTGCAGTTCATGCCGCTGCGGAAGAATTCGGCGAGCAGCATGTGGTCGCGCACGACCTGCAGGCTGTAGAGACCCGTGTAGCAGAGCAGCAACTGAACGTAGAGCGGCGTACCGCGAAAGACGTAGGTATAGAGCCACACCGAGCGCGACAGCAGCTTGTTCTTCGACACCCGCGCGACCGCGAGCGGCACCGAAAGACAAAAGCCTAAGCCGATGGAGATGACGAGCAGCCACATCGTGATCGCGAGACCGGTGATGCGGTAGCCGTCGGTGAAGAGGTAGTTCTTCCAGTATTCCTGGATGATTTGGATCATGATCCCTGCCGCCCTTGAATGGACCGATTAGAGGTCGGCCTTGCGCACGCCGATGGAATAGCGCCGCTCCAGCCAGATCAGCACGAGATTCGAGATCGTGGTGATCGCGAGGTACACCGCGCCCGCGAGTAGCGTGAAGAAGAAGAAGCGCAGCGTGCCCTTGCCGGCATCCTGCGAGGCCTTGACGACATCCGCGAGACCGATGATCGACACGAGCGCCGTCGCCTTGACCATGACCTGCCAGTTATTGCCGATGCCCGGCAGCGCGAAACGCATCATCTGCGGAAACATGATGCGCGAGAAGGCCTGCCACGGCGTCATGCCGTAAGCCGCGCCCGCTTCGAGCTGGCCGCGCGGCACCGAGAGAAAGGCGCCGCGGAAGGTTTCGGTGAAGTACGCGCCGTAGATGAAGCCGAGGACCAGGATGCCGGCGAGGAACGGATCGATGTCGATCTGATCCCAGCCCATCGCGTCCGTGAACAGGTTCAGCCAGATCTGGATGCTGTAGAACAGCAGCAGCATCAGCACGAGATCGGGCACGCCGCGGATGAGCGTCGTGTAGACGGTGCCGAATCCCGACGCCACGCGGTTTTTCGACAGCTTCGCCGCCGCGCCGATCAGGCCGATCACAAAGGCGAACACGAGCGACAGCACCGCCAGCTTGACGGTCTGCCAGGTGCCCGCGAGGATCAGCGGACCGTAGCCTTGCAACATGGTGATTCCTTAGTGAGGTGCCTAACGTGCACGGAGTGCGACGGGCGCGGCGCGCGATACGAATGTATTCATCTCTTTTCCCAGCCGGCGGCGTACTTCCCCGCGTTCGGCTGTCCTTCTCCGGCGCGCTCCTGCTTTGCGTCCAGCGGACGGTATTCTATGTGGTCAAAATTGCGGGGTGCCGTAATTGCGAACCGTGCCAACGCGCAATTGTTGCGCGCCGACGGGCTCGCGGCTGCCGGATTCCCGGCGCCCCGGCCGGTCACCGTCCGCCGCCGCCCCGAAAAGCGCGGTATTTTACCCGAAGCCGAAGCGCGCGCGGAGGCGAAGCCGGACGAGTCTGATTACATGCATGGGTGGAACGATGTAGTGCCTGCGGGCGCGTTGTTTCGAAGCTCCGCCGCCCTTACATTCTCTCCATCGCAAAACAACGCCTTGGGCGGGAGCAAACATCATGTTCGAGATTCGCCGCAGCAATGAACGCGGTCACGCCAACCACGGCTGGCTCGACTCTTATCACAGCTTCTCCTTTGCCGATTACTACGATCCGGAGCACACGCACTTCGGCGCGCTGCGCGTGATCAACGAAGACCGCGTCGCGGGCGGCCAGGGCTTCGGCGCGCATGGCCATCGCGATATGGAAATCGTGAGCTACGTGCTCGACGGCGCGCTCGCGCACCGCGACAGCATGGGCAACGGCTCGACGATCCGTCCCGGCGACGTGCAGCGCATGAGCGCCGGCACCGGCGTGCGTCATAGCGAGTTCAACGGCTCGCCGACGGACACCGCGCATTTCCTGCAGATCTGGATCATTCCGGATGCGCCGGGCGGCGCGCCGGGCTACGAGGAAAAGCGCTTCGCGGACGATGAAAAGCGCGGCCGGCTGCGCGTGATCGCATCGCCCGAAGGTGCGGATGGATCGGTCAGGATCGGCGCGGACGCGCGGATCTTCGCGGGCTTCTTCAATGGCGACGAACGCGCGGACTTCGACGTGCCGGCAGGCCGCCGCGTGTATGTGCACGTGGCGCGCGGCGCGGTGACGCTGAATGGCGAGACGCTCGGCGCAGGCGACGCCGCGAAGCTCGAGGATGTGTCGAAGGTCACGCTCGAAAAGGGCGATAACGCCGAAGTGCTGTTGTTCGACCTCGCGTAAGTTCCGGTTCGCCGATGCAAAAAAGCCGCGGAGCGTCATGCTCCGCGGCTTTTGTTTTGCCGCACGCCGCTTACGGTTTCGCGGTAGCCGATGCGCCCGCCGCCGCACCCGGCGCGCCGTCCGGGCCGCCGCGCTTGCCCCAGCGCTCATGCATCTTGTGCTCGTGCTCGTGCATCTTCGCGAAGTGCTTCTTGAGCGCCGTGCTGACGGTGGTCTTCTGCTGGTCGTTCAGCGCGTTGTAGAAGTTCAGCCACGCGGTCGTGGTCTGTTCGCGCAGTTGCGCGTTCTGCGCCTCGATCTTCTGGTGCGCCGCGTGCATCGCATTCAGGTCGAGGATCGGCTGGCTTTCCATCGACTTGAACTGATCGCGCATCTGCTTGTGGCTTTCGCGCATGGCCTGATGATTCTGCTTCATCGTCGTGAGCGCGGTCTGCCACAGCTTTTCCTGATCCGCGTTCAGCTTGAGCTGGCCGTGCAGTTCGTCCAGTTGCTTCTGCATGCGCATTTCCATGCGGTGGCCGCCGGGACCGCCGTGGCCGCCCATCATGGCCGGGCCGCCGGGGGGCGGCGCAGTCGGCGCGTCGCTGGTGGCCGCGTAGGCCGTGCCGAACGTCAGCGCGATTGCAGCAGCGGCGGCGGTGAGGATGCGATATTGCTTGGCCATCTTGATACTCCCTTGATTGTTTTCGATGCCGAAGCCACGAGGCCTTGATCGACGTGTCGGTTGGTGTGTCGAGGTCTTGCGCTTGTCGGTGAAACACAGCGTAGGGGTTCGCGGCAGGGCGCGTGTTACGGCATGGTTCAGGCTTGTTACGCGGGTTTACGCCCCGCTTTCGTCGTAACACCCCGTAACCCTTATGGCAGGGCTGTCATCAATCGAGGTCCGACTCACGCGCTAAACTCCATCCCATGACTACGCAAATACTTGTCGTCGACGACGACGCCGAACTGCGCGACCTTCTGCGCGACTATCTGGTCCGGCAGGGCATCGAGGTATCGGTGCTGCATGACGCCGGTGGACTCGAACGCCGCATCGAACGCGAGCGGCCCGATCTCATCGTGCTCGATCTGATGATGCCGGGCGTCGACGGCCTGACCGCGCTCAAGCAGTTGCGCGCATCCGGCGACGACATCCCGGTCATCATGCTGACCGCGCGCGCGGACGACGTGGACCGGATCGTCGGCCTCGAGCTGGGCGCGGACGATTACCTCGGCAAGCCGTTCAATCCGCGCGAACTGCTCGCGCGCGTGCAGGCCGTGCTGCGCCGCCGCCGCACGATTCCGTCCGCCGCGCCCGAGCAGCGCGAGCCGTTTTCGTTCGGCCGGTTCCGGCTGGATTTCCAGTCGCGCACGCTGCAACAGGACGACAAGCCGCTCACGCTGTCCGGCAGCGAATTCGCGCTGCTCAAGATCTTCGTGAACAACCCGATGCGCACGCTCACGCGCGAGCGCCTGCTCGAACTGCTGCACGGCCCGGAATACGACGGCACCGATCGCGGCATCGACGTGCAGGTGTGGCGCCTGCGCCGCATCCTCGAGTCCGATCCTTCGGCGCCGCGCTTCATCCAGACGGTGCGGGGGCGCGGCTACGTGTTCGTGCCGGACGGCGAGCAAAATGCGCCGGGCAATTGACACGCTCTTCGGCCGGCTGGTCGTCATCGTCATCGGCATGCTGGTGCTGTCGCATGTCGCGTGGTTCGCGATCATCCGCTTCGAGCGGGACAACGTGCAGACGCGCTTCGCCGTGGAGGAAGCCGTTTTCCTCGTCGAGGCGGTCCGTCAGCACATCGCCAACACGCCGGATCAGCCTTTGCCGCCGCGCGTGCGCGTGGTCCCGCTCGCGAGTCCCGACGTGCCCAGGCAGCCCGACGAGAACATGCCGCCGCCGCTGCAGCGTTTCGTCGAGGACCTGAAAGACCGTCTGCCCGAAGGCACCGATGTGCGCCTGAGCGAGCCAGGCGGGCCGCCGAGCGTGTGGGTGCATGGCGTGAAGGACACGGGATGGGTCGTCGTGCCGGTGCAGCCGCTGCGCCCGCCGCGCTCGCGCGACCGCATGCTCGTGTGGCTCGCGCTGATTTTCTCGACTGCCGTGCTTGCCGCGCTATTCGGCGCGTGGCAACTGCAATATCCGCTGCGCTCGCTCGCGCAGGCGGTCGGGCGCTTCGGGCGCGGCCAGCCGACGCCGCCGGTGCCCGAGCGCGGCCCGCGTGAGTTGCGGCAGCTGACGCACGGTTTCAATCAAATGGTCCGCGAAGTCTCGCAGACCGAGAGCGACCGCGCCGTGATGCTCGCGGGCGTTGCGCACGATCTGAAGACGCCGCTCGCGCGTCTGCGTCTGCGCGCCGAAATGATGGACGACGAAAAGATGCGCGACGGCGTCGTGCGCGACGTCGATTCGATGGCGCATATCGTCGACCAGTTTCTCGTGTTCGCGCACGACCGCCCGGACGGCAGCGAGCCCGTTCCCGTCGACGAACAGTGTGAGCGAATCGCACGGGCGTATCGCGCCGTGTCGCCGGGCGCGCAGCCGATTCGCCTGAAACTCGAAGCAGGGCTCGCTTTCGCGCTGCCGGCGGCCACGCTCGACCGGCTGCTTTCGAATTTGCTCGACAACGCGCATGCGTACGGCGCGCCGCCGGTCGTCATCGAGACGCGGCGGGAAGCCAAGGGATGGGTGTTGTCGGTGTCCGATCACGGCAAGGGCATCGCGCCGGACGATCTCATCAAGGCGAGCCGGCCGTTCGTGCGGCTCGATCCGGCGCGTGGCGGCAGCGGGCATAGCGGGCTCGGACTCGCCATCGTCGAGCGGCTTGCGCGTCGCGTGGGCGGTGAGTGCGAGATCGGCAATCGTGCCGATGGCGGATTGCAGGTCGCGATGACCTTTCCGTTCGACATCGCCACGCGGCCGGTAGAAGAGCGCCGCGCCGGCCCGCAGCACGAAGAGCGCGTGTCGTAACGGCGCGCTGAGTGGCAGAAGCGGCGCGGCGTCAGTCGAACAGGGTTTCGAGCGCCGACGCTGCTTCGCTGTCCACCGTGTTGTACGTCACCGTCGACGCCTCGAAGATGTAGTGCGTCGTGTATTTGCCGAGGCGCGAGAGGATCTCATCCTGAATCACTTCGGGCGCGAGATCGATCTTCAGAAACCACGCTGTCGACGAAAGCCGCGTCTGAAACGAGCCGTACTCGGCGAGCAGGTGGTCGAACGTTTCTGCGTCCTGATCCCGGCACACGATGACCAGATTTCCCTTCATGCAAACCTCCCGATTCACGCCAGCGGCATTCGATTTCGAATATCGATGATACCTGCGGGATGCGTGCGCGTCGCGACATGCGCATGACCGTGCGATGCCACGACGCTCATTTGCCCGCGAGCGTGTCTTCCGTGTGCCGCGCGGACGGGCCGGGATCGGCGGGGCGCACTTCGCTGCGGTCGCGCCCACGAGACTTCGCCTCGTAGAGCGCGAGGTCCGCGCGGGAGAGAATCCATTCGAGGGCATCGTCGAGCGCGAGCTCCGTGATGCCGATGGACACCGACAGCACCGCATCGTCCGGCAGATGCGCGCAGTGCTCATGATGGAAGCGCTTTCTCAGACGTTCGAGCACGGCTTGCGCATCGGCGAGCGAGGTTTGCGGCAGCAGAATGCCGAATTCCTCGCCGCCGAGCCGGCCGATCGCGTCGCTCGGACGAAGCTGCGCGCGGCACACTTCGACGAAATGTTCGAGCGCCCGGTCGCCCGACGCGTGGCCGAAGCGATCGTTGATCTGCTTGAAGTGGTCCAGATCGGCGATCGCGACCGAAAGCGGCGTGCCGACCGAGCGCGCGAGCTCGACTTCGTGCCGCAGCGTGTCGAGGAAGTATCGCCGGGAGAGCGCGCCCGTGAGCGCGTCATGGCGCGCTTCGGCCGAAAGAAGCGTATTGGCCGACTGCAACTGCTCGGCGAGATCGCGCGTCGCGCGGTGCAGGCGCCGCTCGCGCGAGTACGAAGTGGCGATCACGATCGCGAGCGTCACGACGCCGAGCATCGTCAGAAACACGAGGAAGCGGTCGCGGCTGTGGTTGCGGCTGATCTCCGGCCAGCTCGTGAGCGGATGGACGATATGCGCCGAAAGGCCCGAGTTGAGCCCCGTGCGTTCGTCGTAGAGCGAGGGCACGTTGCTGCCGTTCGCGGCGTAGAAGGTTTGCGCGAGCGCGGGCGCGAGCCAGTGCTCGGACGCGCGCATCTGCTCGCCGATATGCGACACGCGCAGCTCCGGAAACGACTCGCGCCGATAGTGCTCGATGCGCTCGCGCTCGGTCATGCGCGCGATGGGCGCACTGGGCATCGCCTGGTATTCGAGCCTGCCGTCGTGCGCCATCACGACGACGCCGTTCTCGTCGGTCACGAAGGTGCCGGCGCGCGAGACCCAGTGCCGCAGCCGGTCGATGCTCACCTTCGCGATCACCGCGCCGACCAGAATGCCGTCCTCGTAAGCCGGCGCCGCGATGAAGATGCCCGGCTCGCCGGACAGACGCCCCACGCCATACATCTCGACGAAGCCGCCGAGCAGCGCGCGCGCCACATAGCCGCGAGCGCTCATGTCGTAGCCGATGAAGCTGTCGTCGTCGCCCGCGTTGCTCGATGCAATGCAGAAACCCTTTTCGTTGACGAGCCAGATGGAGTCGAGGCCGGAGAAGCCCTGCGCGTCGTGCAGGAAGTGATTGACCTTCGCGAGAGCGGGGCGCGCGGTCCAGTCCTTGCGGCGTTCGAGTTCCGTCCCGGCCGGGTTCGAGGCATAATTCCGCGACTCCGCGAGCGCGCTCTGCGTGAGGTCCATCTGGGCGAGCGTCGCGGGAATGGCGCGCGACATCGCCAGATCGCTCGCGATGATCTGCGCCATGTTGTCGACGATGGACGCCGCCATCTGGCGTTCGGTGCGCACCGTCGCCGTCATCTCCTGTTGTACCATTCGGTCCGACAACAAGCCGGCGGCAATCCAGCACGCGAATGCCAGCGCCGCGAGGCCGAGCGTCGCGATCACACGGTGCAGGATGAGCTTGTTCATCGATCTCGGGCGCAATGGAAGTTCACGCCGTTCGCAGGCTGAACGCGCCGTGCCGCCCGAGCGGTCCGGTCTGCGCGAAGCGGGCAAGGCGGGTGCGCGGATTACGGCGCATCATGTCAACCGCTTTCCGGGTTTCGCTCGCAACGGGGCGGCGAGTGTGGCTCAGGCGGTTTTCCGGCTCGGATCGGGCGTCTCGCATCGCATCGGCGCTCAAATTATTGTTCGTGATAAGCCAAGATTGGACGATGTTTTCCGCCGCCTATCAAGTGCCTTCTGAAGGCGGGCGACGTGCGTCCAACATAACGGATGCGCGTCGCGCGAAAGCGCCATTCGCCGGGCAATCCGACCTGGGCACGCCGCAGCCAGACTGAAAGGAAGCGAAAGCACGCGGGCGCGCGGCGCATTCGACGCTGACAGCCCCTTCATTTTGCCCATGCCGTGCCGAAGAGCAACAGAAACATCGCAGGAATGGCGCGCCGGACCGCATGAAGGTTGTGCCTGTCACACGGGTTGGTGTAGTGTCGCTCGGTTCAGCGCGGGGAAACGTCTGACGCGGCGACTGCCCGGCGCCGTCATTCGTGCTGAACTTGTCGTCGTATCGACGGCCGCGTGCGTTGAGCATAAGGCTGTCCCGGGCAAAGGCTTCTTGCCCGCCGGACGGTTCGTTCGCCGTCTCAAGCAACATCCCGCGCACGCGCGGTCGGAACAAAGCCTTACGGGGAGGGCCTTGCATGGAATTTGGTTTCAATCTGAATCGCACGGCGAATGCGTCGGCCTGGCGGATCCTGCCCAACCGCTGGGACTTCATCGCGTTCCCGATGATCATCTGCATCATCGCGCTCGCCGCCGTCGGATTCCACGAGACCCTGGCGCCGATCTCGACATTGCAGACCCAGGCGATCTCGCTCGACCCCGCGAACCTTCCCGAATACGCGTTGCGCACGACCTTGCGCATGCTGCTGGCGATGGTCGCCTCGCTCATCTTCACGCTGGTCTACGGCACGCTCGCGGCGAAGAGCAGGCGTGCGTCGATCGTGCTCGTGCCGATCCTCGACATCCTCCAGTCGGTGCCGGTGCTGGGCTATATCTCGTTTACGGTGACGTTCTTCCTCGCGATGTTCCCGGGACGCGTGATCGGCGCCGAATGCGCGGCGATCTTTGCGATCTTCACGAGCCAGGCCTGGAACATGACGTTCAGCTTCTACCAGTCGCTGCGCACGGTGCCACGCGATCTGGATGAAGTGTCGCGCGGCTTTCATCTCACCAACTGGCAGCGCTTCTGGAAGCTCGAAGTGCCGTTCTCGATGCCGGGCCTCATCTGGAACATGATGATGTCGATGTCGGGCGGATGGTTCTTCGTCGTCGCTTCCGAGGCGATCACGGTCGGCAATCGCACGATCGTGCTGCCGGGCGTAGGCGCGTATCTGGCCGCGGCCATCGGCGAGCGCAACCTGAGCGCGATCGGCTGGGTGATCCTCGCGATGACCGTCGTCATCCTGGCCTACGACCAGTTGATGTTCCGCCCGCTCGTCGCATGGGCCGACAAGTTCCGCATGGAGAACACGAGCTCGGGCGACGAGCCGTCTTCGTGGCTGCTCGACCTGATCCGCCGCACGCGCCTGATTCACCGTCTGCTCGTGCCGGCGGGCTGGATTCTCGCGAAGGCGGCGCGCGTGCCGATCAAGCTGCCGTCCCTGCAGGGCGCGCTGGAAAACGTGGGCTTGCCGCTGCGCGCGAAAGTGCCGTCCACGCGCGCGGGCGATATCGCGTGGGGCACGGTCGTGGTGCTGATCACGGTGTTCGTCGTGTGGAAGGTCGCGTCGTTCGTCGCGACCGGCGTGAGCTGGGGCGAAGTCGGCCACGTGTTCGTGCTCGGGTTCATCACGCTCTTGCGCGTGGTGGTGCTGATCGCGCTCGCATCGGTGGTGTGGGTGCCGATCGGCGTGTTGATTGGCCTGCGCCCGGCGCTCGCGGAGAAAATCCAGCCGCTCGCGCAGTTCCTCGCCGCGTTCCCGGCGAATCTGCTGTTTCCGGTGTTCGTCGTGGTGATCGTGCGCTTTCATCTGAACCCGGATATCTGGCTGTCGCCGCTCATCGTGCTCGGCACGCAGTGGTATATCCTCTTCAACGTGGTCGCGGGCGCGTCCTCCTATCCGAACGACTATCGCGAGGCCGCAAGCAACTTCCAGATCCGCGGCTGGCAGTGGTGGAAGAAGTGCATGTTGCCGGGCATCTTCCCTTACTACATCACCGGCGCGATCACCGCCTCGGGTGGCGCGTGGAACGCCAGCATCGTCGCGGAAGCCGTGTCGTGGGGGAAGACGGAGGTCGTCGCGCACGGCCTCGGCGCCTACATCGCCCAGACGACCGCCGCGGGCGACTACCCGAAAATCATTCTCGGCATCGCCGTGATGTCGCTGTTCGTCACGCTGTTCAACCGACTGTTGTGGCGCCCGCTATACGCCTATGCCGAAGCAAGGCTTCGGCTGGATTGAGGACGAGTTCCGATGCAGAACCTGAAAAATACGTCGGCGGCGCAGGGCTTCCAGCGCCCGCAAGGCACGCCGCCGCGACTCGGCGCGGAGATCCTGCGCGTGGCGAACGTCAGCCGCGGCTTCAACAAGACGCAGGGCGAACTGCTCGTGCTCGACGATGCCAACCTCTCGCTGCGCGAAGGCGAGATCGTCGGATTGCTCGGGCGTTCGGGCTCGGGCAAGTCGACGCTGTTGCGCATCATCGCCGGGCTGATCGAGCCGACGGCCGGCGAAGTGACCTATCTGGACAAGCCCCTGAGCGGACCCGCGAAGGGCGTCGCGATGGTGTTCCAGACGTTCGCGCTGTTTCCGTGGCTGACCGTGCTTCAGAACGTGGAAGCCGGTCTGGAAGCGCAGGGCGTGGGCGCGCGCGAGCGCCGTGAACGCGCGCTGGCCGCGATCGACCTGATCGGTCTCGACGGCTTCGAAAACGCGTATCCGCGCGAACTGTCGGGCGGCATGCGCCAGCGCGTGGGCTTCGCGCGGGCGCTCGTCGTCGATCCGACGCTTCTGCTCATGGACGAGCCGTTCTCCGCGCTCGATGTGCTGACCGCCGAAAACCTGCGCACCGATTTGCTCGATCTCTGGACACAGGGGCGCATGCCGATCAAGTCGGTGCTGATCGTCACGCACAACATCGAGGAAGCGGTGTTCATGTGCGACCGCATTCTGGTGCTGTCGTCGAATCCCGGTCGCGTGATGGCCGAGATCAAGGTGCCGTTCAAGCATCCGCGCAATCGTCTGGACCCGGCGTTCAGGCGTCTCGTCGATGATATCTACGCGAAAATGACCGCGCGCCAGATGGACGAAGCGAAGAAGAAGGGGCTCGAGTTGGGAAGCTGGCTGCCGTCGGTCTCGACCAACCTGATGGCGGGTCTCATCGAAACGCTCGCGGCCGAACCGTACCACGGCCGCGCGGACATGCCCGAGATCGCGCGCACGCTGCATCTCGAAGTCGATGATCTCTTTCCGATCGCGGAAGTGCTGCAGCACCTCGGTTTCGCCGATGTGCGCGAAGGCGACATTTTCCTCACGCCGCAAGCGCGTGTGTTCGCCGAGTTCGGCACGCAGGAGCGCAAGATGATGTTCGCGGAGCATCTGCTGCGTCACGTGCCGCTGGCCGCGCGGATCAAGAAGGTCCTGAACGAGCGGCCGGGACATCGTGCGCCGCGCGTGCGCTTCGAGCAGGAACTGGAGGACTTTCTCTCCGACAAGGCCGCGCAGGAGACGCTCGATGCGGTCATCGACTGGGGACGTTATGGGGAGATTTTCTCGTATAACGACCAGACGGAGATGCTGAGTCTGGAGGATGTGGAGGCTTGAGCGGCTTCGGGTTGGATTGAATCGAAAGCGCGGTTGCCGGTGACGGGACCGCGCTTTTTCATTGGCGTTGGCCGTTTGGCTGAATGTTCGTGCGGCGCGTTGAATCGTAACGTTTTCGTCTTGAAGATCACTGCTGCGTGTGTAAAGCTACACACGCAGCATTCGGAGACGAGATGGATTCATCGCGCTTGATTCGAATGCTGATGGATGACGGCTGGGAGCTCGTGCGCACTCGAGGCAGTCATCACCACTTCAGACACGCAACCAAAATCGGTCGCGTAACCGTGGTTCATCCAAAGAAAGACGTAGCGATCGGAACGGCCAGATCGGTCCTCAAAGGCGCCGGATTGCTCAACCGTCTGTATTCGTCGTAACGGAGCCGGACAATGGAATTTGCCCTCGCCATTCATAAAGATCCTGAAAGCAGCTACGGAGTGACCGTGCCCAACGTTCCGGGCGTTTTTTCAGCCGGAGATACGATCCACGAAGCGATCAAAAATGCGAAGGAAGCCATTTTTTTCCACATCGAGACGATCATCGAGGACGGCGCGGAAGTCTCGATTACGTCGCGAAGCATTGAGGAGTTGATCGTCGATCCGGATTTCGCCACGGCCATCTGGGCCTTCGTCGAAGTGGACCTCTCCAAGCTCGATTCCCGCCCGGAGCGCATCAACATCAGCCTGCCGCGATTCGTGCTGCACAAGATCGACAGCTATGTCGAAGCGCGCCACGAGACCCGCAGCGGGTTCCTCGCGCGCGTCGCGCTGGAAGCGATCGCCAACGGCTGAAGTCATGAAAAAAGCGCGGTGTCCGTGAGGAAACCGCGCTCTTCGGAAGACCAGCCGGGAAACTACTGCAAATTCCCCCACCGCTCGACCGCGGGCTCCGCCGACGCCCATTTCCATCCGCTCGGCTGCTGGCAAGCCGTTGCGACGAACCACTCGGCGGGCGCTTTCGCATCGTCGCCATCGACGACCGAGAACGCGAATTCCTTGCACGTCGCGAGCGCGCTGCCGAACTCGCGCAGCACGCGCACTTCACCGTGACCGTTCTCGACCGGCAAGGTGTGCTTGACCTTCCACGGCCTGGTTTCGCCGACCTGAGAGATGCCCGCCGTCACCGCGATCATGACCTGCTGATCCTGATGCAGCGATTTGGTGACGCGCTTGACGGCCTCATCCGTGGCGGCCTGCACGGCGATACCCACGCCCAACCCGATGGCCGGATTCGTCGTGAACGCGCCCGTCGCGATGCCGGCCGTCGCGCCGGCCGCGGCGCCGATCGAAGCGCAGCCGCTCATCGACATGCACACGGCCGCGCCCGCCGCGACGATGCCGAGACGCAGCGCCAGAGTGACGTCGAGCGACAGCGTCATTGCAGCGAACCCCAGCGCGGCGTAGCGGGCTCGGCCGAGGCCCACTTCCACTTGTCGCCGTCACGGCATACCGACGCGACGTAGAACGCGCTGTCGGCCGCGCGGTCCTTGGTTGCGTCGCGATCGACGGAGAACACGATCTCCTTGCACTCGAGCACGCCGCTGCTGATCGTGCGGCTCACCGTCACGCGGCCTTTCTCGTCTTCTTCGATCGGCACCGAATGCACCGCCTTCCACGGCGCAACCGCACCGACCGCGAGCGGACCGGCGGCCGACGCGATCTGATCCTGCGTGTTGGTATGAGCGACGCGCTGCGTGTACTGCACGCCCGCGCGGGCCGCGGCGACCGCGCCAAGTCCGATGCCTGTCGCCACCGCGGCGTTGCTGGTGACGCTGTTTGCCACCGCCGCGCCCGCGATACCGGCGCCTGCTGTCGCGCCTTCGCTATAGAGCGAGTTACATCCACTGAGGCTCATGCAAGCGATGACGCCTGAAATGACCGCGGCGAGCGCGGCGGCGCGCGGGCTGCGCCGATGGACCCTGATCTGCATGTTGCGTTCCTTCGTCTACCGTATCCCGACGCTTGCCAATCGGGGTTCGAGGGCTCGAATCTGCTTGAGGTATCGCCCTCAAGTCGCTGCCCGGCAACGCAAAGTCGGCACGGTGCGCGGGCTTCGCGCATTTTGAAGCATGCTTCTAATTACCGGTTCGGGAAAATTGCAAGAAATTGCAAGCGCACGAAGTGTGCCTTCATCCGCGTTTCGTCGCGGACAAAAAAAAAGCGAGCGCGGCTGTGCGCGCTCGCTTCTTGAGTCATGTCGATGAAAGCCGGCAGGCGATTCAGTTCTCGCTGCCCGACGCCGCGTCGCCGCCTTCGGTATCCTCGTTTTCGTATGCGCCGAGGCGGTTATACAAGGTCTTGAGGCTCACGCCGAGCGCCTTTGCCGCGCGCCGCTTGTCGCCGCCGCAATGCTTGAGCGTGCCGAGGATGATCTGCTTCTGCGCATCGGCGAGCGGGGTGCCGACCCAGACGTTCATCGCGTCGCCCTGCGTGACGGGCTTCTTCACGCGCGACGCGAGATGCGGATGCGCGATCTCCACCGTCTTCTCCGCGAGGATGAACGCGCGATAGACCGTGTTCTTCAGTTCGCGCACGTTCCCCGGCCATGAGTACGTGCGCAGCACGTCGAGCGCGCGTTTGCTGAAGACCTTGCTCGTGCCTTCCTGCGCGTTCATCTCCGAAAGGAAATGCTGCGCGAGCAGTTCGCGGTCCGAATCGCGCTCGCGCAGCGGCGGCGCGCGCAACGGGAACACCGCGAGCCGATACATCAGATCCTCGCGCAAGCCGTTTTCCTTCACGGCCGTGACGGGATCGCGATTGGTCGCCGCGATCACGCGCACATCCGAGCTGATGAGATCGTTGCCGCCGACGCGAAAGAACGTGCCTGTTTCCAGCGCGCGCAGCAGCTTCACCTGCCGCACGGGCGACATCTCCGTGACTTCGTCGAGAAAGAGCGTGCCGCCGTTCGCGTGCTCGAAATAGCCGATACGCCCCTGCACCGCGCCCGTGAAGCTGCCTTTCTCGTGACCGAAGAGTTCGGCCTCGATGAGGTTGTCGGGGATCGCGCCGCAGTTCACCGCAATGAACGGCGCGTCCTTGCGCGCGCTGTGGTCGTGGATCGTCCGGGCGACGAGCTCCTTGCCGGTGCCCGACTCGCCGATGATGAGCGCTGTCGCATCGGTGGCGGCGACGCGCTCGATTTGCGCATACAACTCCAGCATCACGGGCGACGAGCCGTAGAGCAGTCCATAGGACTTCAGGCCCGGCACTTCTCCCGTGTTGCGCTTTCTTTGCGCGGGTGTATCTCCGACCGCGGTGGGCGGCGGATCCAGATCGGTTGACGCCATGTGTCCTGATCGTTCCAGTTCTGCGTATGTCGTGGGCGGGCGGCGGCCTGCGCGGGCGCCCCCGGTCGTGCAGCCGGCGGGGCGCGGTTCGGCGCGCGCGAGCGGCGCAACCGTGGGTGACCGCGCGCATCGGCATATGACGCGCCCGTGCGCGTTGCCCGTCGTGCTCACGCTAGCCGTGAGCCGCTCTTCCTCGTAGTGCGTCGGTCCAGGAACGTCTGCATCGGATATTTCGCAGCGCCGATTGTTTACAGACGAGCCTATCTCATAAACGCTATTTAACCATTCGCAACGACATTGCGGCAATGCGCTGGCCGGCCGGGGGCGCATTTTGTCTGAACCGCGCGGTGAGTGCCGCGTACTTCCGGAAAGGTTCTCCTTTACGCACCGAGAATTTACAAAGGCACAGCGTAATTGTTACCCGATCATTGGCGGCGGGACGTAGCGGCCGAGCGGCAGGCTCCGGTTCCCCGTCACTGGCACGAAAGCTGCATAAGCTCGGTCATCGTGATACTTGTTCGAAAGTCGCCGACGAGCATCGCCCTGAGGCGCACACACGAGAATGGGCGAGAGAGGCAAAAGCATCATGGAAGACTTCTTTATTTTCGACGGGCCCGCACACGAGCGCACCACGCCCACACGGCCGCTTCGCACGCGACGCGCGAACGGTTCGGGCGGTGAGCGCCAGGAACTCGTGACGGGCGAGCCGATCGACATCTATCACTGGGCCGCCGTCGCGCTCGTCACCGCGCTGATGTGCGCGGTGCTAGGCTATGCGGCGGGCACGCCCGCGCTCGCACGCGCCGCGAACGTGACGAGTCTCGTGTTCGGCGCGATGGGCGGCGCGCTGATGGCAAGCGGCGTCGTGCGCAGCCTGCGCGCACGTCTCGAAGCAGGCGGGCGCCTTGCCGTGCCCCGCCTTCCTGTCGCCGAAACGCGCTGATTGTCGCGTCGGCGCGCTCAGACAAACCCAATTAGGCGAGGACTACATCTTATGAGTCAAACGACTGTCCAGCTTGCGTTGGGCAAGCAAAAGATCATCGAAGACATCAAGGTGCTGCTGAACGATTCGGAGGAATTGCTGCGTTTATCGGCGACGCTGCCCGGCGAGGGCGTCGAAGCGCTGCGTGCGCGTTTGCGCGATCACGTCGATTCGGCGCGTGGCGCGCTGGAAGATGCGCAGGCGAATGCGCAAAGCCGTTATCGCGCGGGCGTCGATTGCACCGAGAAATACGTGAAGGACAATCCGTGGCAGTCGCTCGGCATTGCGGCGGGCGTCGGCTTTCTGGTGGGGCTTCTGGTTTCCCGCTGATTCGCCGCGCATGCAACATGAATGCGCAGAGCCGTCGTTTAATCGCGGCGGCGAATTTTATTGATGATGGGAGAGAACACAATGGCACGGCCCTCGATCGGAATTTTCGGCGCGTTGTTCGCAGTTGGCAGCGTTCTCGCGTGGAAGTGGGTGCAGTCGCAGGATCTCGCCGGACGGCGCGCGGCGCGTGACCTGAACCGCTGGGAAGACGAGGGCGGCAAAGTGCTGAGCCCGTCGACCGGCGCAAGCGCGAAGGCCGTAAATGGCCATGGCGTCGTCGGCGGAACTCCGGATGCGTGGCATTTTCCGCGGAGTTGAGCCTGACTGCTTCATCCCGCTAACGCTTTTTAATGATGCGACCAAAGAAACGCGCGCTGAATCAGCGTGCGTTTTTTAGCGTGATAAACGCTTATAATCGGTGAAACTCCGGCCATAAGTTGTCTAAATGGAAAAACTTACGCTGGGTTTGAACCAAGCGTACGGATCATCGGAAATTATTCTATTTTTTGCGCATTTTGCGTCGCGTCGATTACCTTTAATCGGCGGATATCGCGAATCGCACCGGCCCGTCGGCGTCCATGCCGCACGGAGAAGACCATGCCACATCATGGCGTGTGACCTGAAAACGCTTTGGAAGAATTCGAGACGCAATGCCACACGTATTGATTGTCGATGACGATCCCAGTACCCGCGAGGCGCTAGCCGCGATCATCGGCGAAGACGGATTGACGACGGCCACCGCCGGCGATTTGCGCGAGGCACGCATTCAGCTCGTGCGGCAAACGCCGGACGTCGTGTTCACCGATCTCAAGCTGCCCGACGGCACGGGCGTCGATCTTTTCGAGGATCTCGACCCGCGCTCGGGCGTCGAGGTGATCGTGATAACCG
Source organism: Caballeronia sp. EK (assembly GCF_014384845.1). Lineage (NCBI taxonomy): Bacteria > Pseudomonadati > Pseudomonadota > Betaproteobacteria > Burkholderiales > Burkholderiaceae > Caballeronia > Caballeronia sp. EK. The sequence goes on along the minus strand of NZ_JACSUE010000008.1, from coordinate 40,399 downwards.
GCCACGCGACGGTGGAATCCGCTGTCAGCGCGCTCAAGATGGGCGCGACGGACTACCTCGTCAAACCGATCAACATGCAGCGCGTGAAGGCCATCCTCTCGCGCCTGCCGCGCGCCGGCGACCTGAAAGCGGAAATCGGCACCTTGCGCGGCGAGTTGCGCCGCATGGGCCGCTTCGGTCTGATGCTCGGCAATTCGCCCGCGATGCAAACAGTGTACGACCAGATCGGCCGGGTCGCGCCGACGGCCGCGTCCGTGTTGCTGATCGGCGAATCGGGAACCGGCAAGGAAGTCGCCGCTCAGACGCTGCACGAGCTTAGCCTGCGCCGCAAGCATTCGTTCATCGCGGTGAACTGCGGGGCGATCTCGCCGAACCTGATCGAATCGGAGATGTTCGGCCACGAGCGCGGCTCGTTCACGGGCGCGGATCGGCAGCACAAGGGCTATTTCGAGCGCGCGAACGGCGGCACGTTGTTCCTCGACGAAATCACCGAAATGCCGATCGAGCTTCAGGTGAAGTTGCTGCGCGTGCTGGAGACGGGCATGTTCATGCGCGTCGGCACGACCAAGGAACTCGAGACGGACGTGCGCCTCATCGCCGCGACCAATCGCGATCCCGAGCAGGCCGTGCTCGAAGGCAAGCTGCGCCTCGACCTCTATCACCGGCTGAACGTATTCCCGATCAACCTGCCGCCGTTGCGCGAGCGGGGCAAGGACGTCGAGCTGCTCGGACAAGCATTCCTCGACGAGCTGAACTCCCGCTACAACACGAAAAAAGGCTTCCCGCCGGCCGTGCGCGAGATGCTGGCGTCGTATAACTGGCCGGGCAACGTGCGCGAGCTGAAGAACTACGTGCAGCGCGCGTACATCATGTCGGCGACGGATTCGGACAGCACGGCCACGGTGCCGCTGCAGATTTCGCTGTCGAAACCATCGGCGGGCACGGCCGTGACCATACCGTTCGGCACCTCGCTCGCACAGGCCGACCGTCAGCTCATCCTCGCCACGCTCGACCAGTGCGGCGGCGTGAAGACGCGCGCCGCCGAAATCCTCGGCATCAGCCTGAAAACGCTTTATAACCGGCTCGTCGAGTACGGCGAGGACGCGAACAAGGCTGCTGTCGGAGAAGGCGGCGACATGAACGAGGCAGATAGCGAAAATACCTGAACGTCGCTTATCTTTAGACGAAAACAACGCCTGCGGCTTTTAAAGTGCGCAGGCGTTTTTCATTGGCAGGCGCGTTTTCTACGCCGATAATGTGACAGGAGATGCGCAACGGAGACTGATGAGGGGCATGCCCCTTGCTGCCGATCGAATGACATCCGCGCGTGGCGCGCAGGCGCCGACGGATGGCGAAAGTACGATCACAAGACCGCAAGGAGCCCGCCATGCCACACAGCCCGTCCAGTCGCGCTTCCGATGTTCACCGTATCGAAGCACAGACGCCGCAGCCGCCGGACCCGCCGGTAACGCCGCCCGATCAGCCGCCGCCCACGCCGATTCCGCCCGACACGAATCCGGATCCGACGCGCGAGCCGCCCGAGCCGCCGTCGCAGCCGATCGGCGATCCGCCGCCGGGACCGGGCGAAACGCCGCACGTGTATTAGCAACGCAGAAGGACGCAGGACTGCAGACATTGGACAATGCCCAGAATTCGTGCAAAGTTTGAATAAGTTTCCATCCGCAGCGTAGAGATTACAACGGATGGTGAAACAATGACCGGCGACACGTCCTGTCGCCGGTCGCTTTTTCTGAAGCCGCGCTTGCCCAAGCGCAACGGTCCGACGCCGCCGACGTCACTATCGCGACGGCCTTCTTCTCTGGAGGCATCATGAGGCATCCCGCACTCCGACGCTCCGCGCGTCATTCTTCCAAGCGCGAAGCGCGCGCCGAAGCCGCCAAGGCAGCCGGCGCCCAGGGCGCATCGGCGCCGCCCGCCGATCACGATCCTGCCGGCCAGAACCGCCCCGCGCCTGGCGTGCCGCCCGATGGCGAGCACAATCAGGGCGGCGTGCGCCGCGAAGGGATCGACTATCAACGCGACCTGGGCTCCGAGCAGGATTCGTGAATTCCGCCGGCGGACGCACCCGGCACAAGAATAAAAATTTCTACGCGGCGTGCGTTCGCCGCGTATTTTCGTTCGTCCGTAACATCTTCATACAAACTTTCATTTACAAAAACCGACAAAAAGGCACAGCTTTTGCATACCCTTGATCGCCAATTCGAGCATGCAACGACAACTGATGAGGTGATGCTGTAATGAGCAGATTGATCGTGGTATCGAATCGCGTCGCACCGATCCAGGAAGGCAAGCCCAGCGCGGGCGGCCTCGCGATCGGCGTTCTCGATGCGCTCAAGGAGACTGGGGGCGTGTGGTTCGGATGGAGCGGCGAGATCGTCGGCGAGGCGGGCGCTCCGGTCGTTGAGAAAGGCGGCAAAGTGACCTACGCGACGGTCGGACTCACGCGCCGCGATTACGACCAGTACTACCGAGGTTTCTCGAACGCCACGCTGTGGCCGACTTTTCACTATCGCAACGATCTCTCGCGCTTCGATCGCGAGGAATACGCGGGTTATATGCGCGTCAACGCGAGCCTCGCCGCGAAGCTGAAGACGATGCTCAAGCCCGACGACATCATCTGGGTGCACGACTATCACATGCTCCCGTTCGCGCAGGAGCTGCGAAAGCTCGGCGTCGCGAATCCGATCGGCTTCTTTCTGCACATTCCGTTTCCGGTGCCGGAAATCATGCGCACGGTGCCGCCGCACGAGGAACTCATCGCGGCGATGTGCCAGTACGACGTCGTCGGCTTCCAGACCGACAACGACAAGCAGTCGTTCATCGATTACGTGGAGCGTACGAGCCGCGGCCACTTCAACGAAGACGACGGCATGCTGCAGGCGTTCGGCCGCATGCTGAAAGTGGGCGCATATCCGATCGGCATCTATCCGGACGCCATCGCGAAGGCCGCCGACCAGTTCGCGAACCGCAAGCAGGTGAAAAGCCTGCGCGACAGCATGCACGGGCGCAAGCTCATCATGAGCGTCGACCGGCTCGACTATTCGAAGGGTCTCGTCGAGCGCTTTCAGGCGTTCGAGCGGCTTTTGCTGAACGCGCCGGGCTGGCATGGCCGCGTGTCGCTTGTGCAGATCGCGCCGCCTACGCGCTCGGACGTGCAGACCTATCAACGCATCCGCCAGAATCTGGAAGGCGAGGCGGGCCGCATCAACGGGCGTTTCGCCCAGCTCGACTGGACGCCGATCCAGTATCTGAACCGCAAATACGAACGCAATCTGCTGATGGCGCTGTTCCGTCTCTCGCAGGTCGGCTATGTGACGCCGCTGCGTGACGGCATGAATCTCGTCGCGAAGGAGTATGTCGCGTCACAGGATCCGGCCGATCCGGGCGCGCTCGTGCTGTCGCAGTTCGCGGGCGCGGCGGATCAATTGCCGGGCGCGCTCGTCGTCAATCCGTTCGATCTGTCGCAGATGTCCGAAGCACTGGAGCGCGCGCTGTCGATGCCGCTCGCCGAGCGTCAGGCGCGTCACGCGGACATGATGGCGCCGTTGCGCGAGAATAATCTTTCGGTGTGGCGCGATTCGTTCCTGTCGGACCTGCGCAGCGTCGCGACCGCGACATCGGTGACCGAAAAAACCGTCAATACGGTGAGGCAGGGCGCGACCGGCGCCAAGCGCCCGGCGGCGAAGGCCTGAGCCCGCGCCAAATCTCGTCTTGCACGTACAGCCCCGCGCCTCGACAGAGGCGCGGGGTTTTTTCATGCGCCAAGCCGGGAGATCGCGGAACGGGACTTGCGGATTCATCATCGACACGATCCCAGGAGGTCATGATGAGCGGAAGTACATTGAACCCGCCCGAAGACGACGGCGCGGAGTACGGCAAGGGGCACGGCACCGGGGCGCTCGGCCCGAGCGACTCGTCGGACAGCGGCTCGGACGTGCAGGGCGAAAAGCGCTATCCGGGCGACATCGAAGATGAACTCGACGCGCACGCGCTCGGCCAGTCCAAAGCCGAACTGAACAGCGATACGGACCGCTTCGGCACCGGCGAGACCGCGTCGGCGGACGGCGACAACAATCTGGAAGCCGACGCCGATATCCTGCCCGACGAGATCGAGGACGAAGCCCGCGGCCTCGCCGACGAGGACGCCGACCCGGCCGACGATCGACCCTGAGACCCAGAGACCCTGATACGCAGCCGGACAACGCAACATGAACGCGGCGCGCTTCCAGCGGAAGCGCGCCGTTTTTTACACACGATTCGCAGCGCGGGGCTAACATCGTCGATTGACACTTCAAGCCGCGCTCACGCTTTCCGCCGATGGATCAGGACGTTTCCGCCACTCAATCCGCGCCTGTCGCTTCGGGCCGCACGTCGCGGTTCGGCTGGTTTTCGTGGATCGTCGATCCGATCATGCAATGGTCGCAGGATCATTGCCTGATGTTCTCGGCGTCGATCGCGTTTTTCGCCGCGTTTTCGCTCGCGCCGACGCTCGTCATCGTGATCGCGGTGGCGAGCGTGTTCTTCGGCGCCGACGCCGTACAAGGGCGGCTCTTCGACGAGATCAGCGGTGTCGTGGGCGTGGACGCGGCTCACACGCTCGAGGCGATCGTCGCGAACGCGTGGCATGCGGACATCGCGCGCAGCACGGCGATTCTGTCGCTCGCGGGCGTGCTGATCGGCGCGTCGGCGACGTTTTCGTCTTTGCATAGCGCGCTCAATGTCATCTGGCCGACGCCCGCCGTGAGCACGCGCGAGAGCATCGTCACGCTGCTGCGCGTGAGGCTGATGTCGTTCGGGCTCGTGGTCGGCTCCGGTTTGCTCGTCGCGATGCTGCTCGTGCTCGATGCGCTCGTCGAAATACTCGGCCATTGGGTGCTCGGCGACGGCAGTCCGTTCATCGTGCTGTCGGGCCTCACGCGGCGCGCGATATCGATCGGCGTGCTGATGGTCGCGTTCACCGTGCTGCTCAAGTTTCTGCCGACGACGCGCATGCGCTGGGGCGATGCCGCGCTCGGCGCGACCGCCGCCGCGCTGCTTTTCGAAGGCGGCAAGCGGCTCTTCGCGTTCTATCTCGCGCACGCGGGCACGGCGAACATGTTCGGCGCAGCGGGGTCGCTTGCGATCATCCTCATGTGGCTTTATTACTCGGCGGCGGTGTTTCTGCTCGGCGCGGAGCTTTCGGCGACGGCCGCGAGAAAGCGCACGCATCGGGCGTCGGGCTGGCGCTGATCACGGACAAAAAAAGGCCGTCCGCGAACGGACGGCCTGTCGATTACGCTCCTGTCGCTCAGGCGCCTCGCTTGACCGGGTCGTCGCCGAGCGCTTGAGAGCGTGAAACCATCATGCCTGACGGCGCAGTTCCGCGGGCGGCACTTTCATGAGATGCCGATACTTCGCCACCGTGCGCCTGGCGACGATCACGCCCTGATCCGCGAGCATCTTCGCGAGACTCACATCGGACAGCGGATCGCGCGTGTTCTCCTTCGAGATCATTTCCTTGAGCAGCGCGCGCACCGCCGCGGCCGAACATGTGCCACCGCTTTCCGTGCTCAGTTCGCGCGGGAAGAAGTGCTTGAACTCGAAGATGCCGCGCGGCGTGGACATGTACTTGTTGCCCGTGGCGCGCGAGATGGTCGATTCGTGCAGGCCGAGCTCATCGGCGACATCACGCAGGACGAGCGGCTTCAGCGCGATCTCGCCGTAATCGAAGAACGCCTTCTGATGCGAGACGATGCATTCGGCAACGCGCTGGATCGTCGTGAAGCGCTGCTGCGCGTTGCGGATCAGCCAGCGCGCTTCCTGCAACTGCTGCGCGAGCGGCGAGCGGCTCGCGCCGGCCGATTGCGCGAAAAGCTCCGCGTACATGCGATGGATACGCGCACGCGGCAGCACGGCCGGGTTGATCGTCACGACCCATTGCTTCTTCACCGGACGCACGATGACGTCGGGCACCACGTAGTTGTCCTCGCTCTGACCGTAGTTCTCGCCCGGCTTCGGATCGAGGCGACGCACGAGCGCGCACGCGACGCGCAGTTCATCCGCGCTGCAGCCGATCTTCTTCTGCAATTCGGCCTGTTCGCGTCGAGCAAGACGCTCCAGATGATGCCCGACGATCTCGAGCGCAACCGCGCGGCCCGGCGTGTCCTCTTCGAGCGCTTCGAGCTGCAATGTCAGACATTCGGAGAGATTGCGCGCGCCGACGCCCGGCTTGTCGAGCGACTGCACGAGCTTGAGCGCGATGTTGAGTTCGTCCTCATGCAGCGCGGGTTCGATCTCGACGACATTCGCGAGCTCGCTCAATTCCTGGCGCAGATAGCCGTCGTCATCGAGCGCTTCGATGATGAGCTGCGCAATCGCGCGGTCGCGCTCGTTCAACTGATAGAGCCGCAATGCATCGTGGAGCGTTTCGTGCAGCGACGGCTCGATGCGCACCCAGTCCGCCGGATCGGAGCCTTCCCCGTCGCCGTTGTTGCGCGACGAACCGCGTCCGAACGGATCGGACGAGAACTCGTTCATGGAGTCGTCGCGCGATTCCGAATCGGCCCTTTGCTCGCTTTCCATGTTCGATTCGGACGCGAGCGGGGCTTCGGCGGTGTTGCTGTCCGTGGTCGACGAGGCCGATTCGCCCATCGAGCTGCCGTTATCGGCGCCGAGGGCGTTGTCGTCGGTCTGCGACTCGTCGTATTCGAGAAAGGGATTCGTGTCGAGCGCGTTGCGCAGTTCTTGCTGGAACTCCAGGGACGAGAGTTGCAGGAGACGCACGGACTGCTGCAGACGCGGCGTAAGCGCGAGGGTTTGTTTCGCGCGGAGTTCGAGTGTAGGCGGCATTGCTTGCTAATCCTCGATTGTTCTAGACGTAGTGGGCTGGTTTGCGGATCAGTAAAGCAACAGCCGTGCCATCGTTCGATAAGCTCGCGCCGCGTCTACGTTTTTTGCAGTCTGCCCGGCGTTTCCGGACGGTTCTCCGCGCGGCTTTCACGCAGTTTTTACACGCGCTCAGACAAAAGCGACGCGCGTTTCGGGCGGCGTCGCGCGCGCTGCGGCGGACGATTTTGCAACCGTCGAAGATTTGTTCGCAGACGCACGAATGCCTTGCCGCGCGGCGTTTTCCACGTGTTCTCGCGGCGCCTGCTTAGCGTGTGAGGTCGATCCGGCACGCAAGTTGCGGTACGGAGTTCACGATCCGCGTGCTACGGCGCGGACGTGATCGCAGAGCCGCCTCGCGCACGAAAAAGGCGAACGGGGCGCCAGACCAAAATCGAAAAAATGGGAGTATTGCCATGAAGACGACTCAATTCCTGAAGGCAGCCGGTGGTATCGCGTGTGTCGTGTTCGCGCTCAACGTCGGCGCGCAAACCACTGCGGCGTCGTCGACGAGCGGTTCCGGCACGTCGATGGGCCAGAAGGTCGACGACAGCGCCGTCACCACGAAGGTCAAGGCCGAGTTGCTCGGCGCCAAGAACGTCAAGTCCACGCACATCCACGTGAAGACGCATTCGGGCGTGGTATCGCTGACGGGCACGGTGCCTTCGGCAGAGGACAAGACCGCCGCCGAAGAAGTCGTCTCGAACGTGTCGGGTGTTGCTTCCGTGAAGAACCATCTTAAAATTGCCGCCAAGTAATGGCATAGTTCGTATGCCCGGCTTCGCCACGGCGGGCCGCGGTTGAGTGCCAGCAGTACGGAACCCGCGCGGGGTTCGACGATTCGCCATCAGCGGCGATGAATCGGACGAAGCGCGGGTTCTCGCATGGAGGCCAGGGTTCGCGTCGCATGGCCCGATGCTTCAGTCGCACATTCACGCATGACGCTTCACGCAGTGCGCATCACCTCGCAGCACTTCGAAACTTAAAAACGAGTACGACCGTTTAGGACGGCACTCACACAGGTGGCTCACGAATGCGCAGTAGCCCGGCGTTCAGAGGCCCCGGCAAAACAGGAGCTCTTCATGAAGACGAAAAAGATGGCATTGATCGGCGCGCTCGCGCTGGCATTCTCGACGGCGGCGTTTGCGCAGGCAGCGTCCGATGCGGCCACGGCAGGCGCGGATGCTGGCGCGCATGCGAAGAAGCAGAAGGGCACCTATCTGCATCAGCAGGACAAGGCGCACAAGCTGAAGGGCGCGTCGGCAGCGGCGGCGGCTTCGGCGCTCGGCACGAACGACAAGGGTCAGCCGCAGTAACCTGACGCTCGACAAACAAACGGCCGCATCGCGCGGCCGTTTGCGTTCATGCGGCCCGATCGTCATCGGGCCGCTTTTGCATCAACCGCTTCAGGACTTCGCGGCCGCGTACTGATCGCGCAGATCGCGGATACGATCGTGATTTTCCAGCACGCCCTGATACTGGCGTTCGACGATCGCGCGGACATCGGCAGGCAGATCCTTGTCCAGCGCCTGACGATAGTTCTTCTTCGCGGCATCCTCGCCACGCTCGCACTCGGCGAGAATCGCGTGATCGCTGTGGCCGCTCACGGCCGACTTCACGTCGACCCAGCCGCGATGCAGCGCGCCGGCCACCGATCCGCCGGTTTCGGGCTTTCCGCCCAGCCGCGCGACCACGTCCTGTAGCTCGCGCGCGCCTTCCGCGCACTTCTGCGCGCGATTCTGGAATAGCAGCTTGAGGCTTGGATCACGCGTATCCTCGGCGGCCTTGAGAAAACCCTTTTCCCCGTCCTTCGAGGTTTCGACGAGATCGTTGAGTACCGATACGACGTTCGTGCTCATATAACACCTCCCATTGGTTTCGACATTGCCGCTGCGCAGCCTCCCTGCGGGATGCGGCTCGCCGATTCAGTACGCACGCGGCGTGCCCGCATCATTCGCGGCGGGGCATGTGATTTGCTGCCGACACGGCATTACAGCGCGCATCCGATTCGAGACGCGCGCAGAACACGGCGACAGGAGAACGCAGTGAAATTCTTGAACCGGCTCGCGCATCGCGAGTTTCTGATCCTTGTGGCGATGGCGGCGTCCGCGCTGACCTTGCATGTGCGTCAACACGTCATCGAAGAGCAACCCGTGCAGGCATCGCACGCGGATTATGGGCGTATCTGCGAAGCGCCCGCCGCAAGCGAAAGCAAGGCGCGTGTGCTGCCCGCCGAATGCCGTCTGCGCGCGAATCTGCCGGCGAATCGAACGCACACGCCCTGGGTCTAACACGCCGACAAACAAACGCCCGCGAGAAGCGGGCGTCGTCATTGGGCACAGCGAGAAATCACGCGCGCGTGTGCGCGAACTCACCCACCGGATGCGGCGGCTGCAGCGGATCGAAATCGCTCCAGCGACCTTGTTTCCATCGTCCCGACGCACGCTCGATATCGATACCGCCCGCCTCACGCAGCGCCGCGGCCGCCTGATCCTGCGATTCCGGCGATACATGCACCGCGACGAGCACACCCGCATGTCGCGCGGGCTCCTCGGCGTGCGCGGCGTCCTTCGGCTTCTTCGTATGCGACATCGCGCCGACGAGCGATCCCACATAAGCACCGACGCCCGCCGCGATCACCGAGACGAGCAGCGGCGCATGAAATACCGCGAAGATCGCCGCACCCACCACCGCACCGGCGACCGCACCGATCGTCACGCCCTTGCCGGCGCCTTTGGGCGCCGCGCTCGCGCCCGCATCGGTGCCGACATCGCCGCCGACGGGATAGCGCGCGTGCTGGCCGCTCGGATTGACGAAGAAGAGCGTCACGTCTTCTTCCACGAAGCCTTTCGCGAAGAGCTTCTGGGCTGCCGATTCGGCCGCGCGAAAGGTCTGAAATCGGCCCGCAATGATCAGTGACATGTTCCCTCCTTGTTGGCTTGGGTGATTGAATGCGTTGCGCTGCGTGAGCGGCTCAGTCCGGCTCCATGCCGGCGACGCGGAACAAACCGCTTCTCAGCACGGCGGGCTGGCCGCCGTTGTCGTCGAGCACTTCGGCGCACACCGCGCGAATGCGCGCCGTGCCGCGCGCGTATGCATCGAGCAGATCTTCCTCGCGAGCCGACTTCGCGCCGAAATGATCTTCGAGCGCTTCGGCGGTGATCGAACATACGACCGGCTCGCCGTCGATGAGCGCGGCAAAATGAATGGCGAGATCGTCGCCGTCGAAAACGGGGGCTTCGTCTGCAAACGTGATGTGCATGGTCGAGTCCTCATAGGCGGGACGGGAAGCGGAACGGAGAGCGGCCGCGCGTTGGGCGACATACGCGACGCTCATGACGCCGCCTTCGCTGTCGCGAGATGCTGCGCCATCTCGTAGTGATGGCTGATGACTGGCAACGCCTTGGCTGCCGCCGCCTTCAGCGCGGTGTCGTTGCCGCTTTCGCTCTCCTTCCTGAAGAGCGCGACGGCCTTCTGATGTCCGTCCATGGCTACCTTTTCAATATAGGCCTTGTCGAACTCCGCGCCCTGAAGATTTTGCAGACTGCCGATCAGCGATGAATCCGCCGCGGCCGGCGCGGTGATCCCGTGACGTTTCGCGAGTACGTCCAGATTGCGCGCGAGTTTCGTGTGATCGACGATCATTCGCTGTGCGAATTCCCGTACCTGCCGGTCGCTCGCGTGCGTGAGCGCGAGCTTGCTCGCGGCAAGCTCGGTCGCGCCCGCCTGACCCGCGTCCTGAAGAAACTGCTGATCAATCGGCGAGAGCTTTTCGCTTTGCGCCTGCGCAACCGGCGCAGACATCGAAATTGCGGCCAGTGACAAAGTTAGTGAGATCAATAGTCTCGACATCGGCTTGGCTCCGGTGCGATGGTTCAGGCGCGCGCCTTTCCCAGCGCTTCGATCAGCGCCTTGTTGAATGCGGGCAGATCGTCGGGCTTGCGGCTCGTGATGAGATTGCCGTCGATCTGCACTTCCTGATCGACCCACGTACCGCCCGCGTTGCGAACATCGTCCTGAAGGCTCGGCCAGCTCGTCATCGTGCGGCCCGCGATGATGCCCGCCGAAATCGGCAGCCAGCCGCCGTGACAGATCACGGCGATCGGTTTCTTCGCCTGATCGGCTTCCTTCACGAAGCTTTGCGCTTTCGCATCGAGACGGATCGCGTCGCTGTTGACGACGCCGCCGGGCAGCACGAGCGCGTCGTAGTCGGCGGCGTTGGCGGCGTCGAAAGTGACATCGACATTCACTTTGTCGCCCTTGTCGACATGTTTGAAACCCTGGATCTGGCCGGGCTTCTGCGACACGACATCCACCTGCGCGCCGGCTTCCTTGAGCGCGCGTTGCGGCTCGACGAGTTCGGCCTGCTCGAAGCCGTCGACGGCAAGAATCGCGACCTTGCAACCGTTGAGGGAATTGCCCATGAACACACTCCTTAGTTGCTGTTTTCGAAGATTCCGCGTGGGCGAAATCCATTTTCGAAGATTCAGCAAAGGCTGTGCCCAGCGAGCTGTCGATGCCGCGAGAGAAAGGGCGAATCAGGCGGGCTCGATGCTGCGCTTGCCGGTGAGGCGCAGCACGCTGACCACGGCGGCGGCGGCCGCGAACGCCGCCGCGACCGCAATCGCGATCACCGGACCCTGCTTCGGCGCGACGCCGAAGATCAGCGCGACGAGCGCCGCGCCCAGCGTCTGCCCGGTGAGGCGCGCGGTGCCGAGCATCCCGCTTGCGCCACCGCTGCGATGACGCGGCGCGGCGGCGAGCATCTGTCGATTGTTGGGCGACTGGAAGAGGCCGAAGCCCAGCCCGCAGACGGCCATGCGCCACGCGATATCGAACGCGACCGGATGCGCGCCGACGCTCGCGAGCAGCACCAGCCCGACGGTCAGGATCGCGAGCCCGATGCCGCCAAGCAGCCCCGCCGGATAACGATCCGCGAGTACGCCCGCGAGCGGCGCGACGAACACGATGACGAGCGGCCACGGCGTCATCAGAAAGCCCGTCTCGACCTGACTCATGCCGAAATTGTTCTGCAGCAGGAACGGCAACGAAACGAACGCGAGCATCTGCGCGCAGAACGAACACACCGACGCGCCGACCGACAATGCAAACACCGGAATGCGCATCAGATCGACGGGCAGAAGCGGCGCGCTTTGGGTCAGTTGCCGCTTGACGAAGAAATAGCCGATGACCGCCGTCACGATGATCTCGCCGATCACATAGGGACGATGCTCGCCGTGCCCGAAGCCATCGACCGCTACGATCGCGAGGCCGAAGAACAGCGCGTTCATGATCGCGCTGATGTAGTCGTACGGCTGCCGATGTCCGGGCGTGCGCGGCATCGACTTCCAGCCGATCGCGAACGCCACGACGCCGATCGGCACGTTGATCGCGAAGAGCCACGGCCAGGTCGCAACGGAGAGCACGCCCGAGGCGACCGTCGGCCCGATCACCGACGAGATCGCGACGACCGTCGCATTGATGGACACGCCGCGCCCCAGCTGATCGTGCGGATAGATGATGCGCACGAGCGCCGTGTTCACGCTCATGATCCCCGCCGCGCCGAAGCCCTGCACGACGCGCGCGATGGTGAGCGCGACGAGCGAGCCCGACAGCGCGCACGCGAACGACGACACCGTGAAGAGCGCGAGCCCCGCCATATACACGCGCCGGTAGCCGATGCGGTCGCCGAGCGAGGCGAGCGGCAGGAGCGAGATGGTAATCGTGAGCTGATAGGCGTTGACGACCCAGATGGAGTCGGCGGGAGAGGCGTTCAGATTGCGCGCGATGGTCGGCAGCGCGACATTGGCGATGGCGCCGTCGAGCACCGCGAGCGTGATGCCGAGCGCGACGACGGCAATGGCCCAGTATCGCTGGGGCAGCGGCAGACCTTGGTCGGAATCCATCGATGGGCGGGCAGTGGCGAGCGGCGCATTGTAAGACGCGCCGTTTTCAAATGGCTTGTACGCCGGCGCGGCCGCACGGGTCCGCGCCACGTCCTGATGCTTACTTCAGCTCGTAAAGGCCGGTGTAGGTCGCCGAATCGATCTCGTTGAGGTGAGTCATGAAGCGCGCCACCGCGTTAGTCACGTTCCCGTCGAGCGGCAGGCTTTCAGCGGACAGCGCATGGATGCGGAAGATGTAGCGATGCGGCTTGTCGCCACGCGGCGGCGCCGCGCCGCCGAAACCGACCGTGCCGTAGTCGTTGCGAAGCTGTAGCGCGCCTTGCGGCAGCAGACTGCCGTCGGCCTTGCCGGCATTGCGCGGCAGCGAGCGCGCATCGGCCGGAATGTTGACGACGATCCAGTGCCAGAAGCCGCTGCCGGTGGGCGCGTCGGGATCGAAGACGGTGAGTGCGAGACTGCGCGTATCGGCGGGCGGATCTTCCCATTGCAGCGCCGGGGAAATGTTCTCGCCCGAACCGCCGAAGGCTTGCTGGTCGAATTCCTGCGCGTGCGTCATGAAACCGTTCGCCGGAAATTCGTCGGACCAGATGCGGAAATCAGCCATGAGAGTCGTGCCTCCTTCTTATAGCGATGTGGATGGATGCGGCACAGCGCATCGGACCGCGCGATGTCGCGCGCACATCCGAGCGGTGCAGCAAACGTGCCCGAGACTGCGCGGCATGGAACACGCGTGGAACGCGCGCGCGGCAAGGGCATGGCCAATCGAGTGTAGCATCCGCCCCTGATATCCGGCATGAGCGCGAACGCCACGGCGCGCATGCGCAAAACGGGCGATTCGGCCCCGGAAATACGGCGCGCGCTACAATAATGAGATGAATTCAGGCATCAACCAGGGACCATTTTGAGCCGGCGCGAGCCGAAAGGATGACCATGCCAAACGACCCGCGCCGCGCTGCCGGTCAATTCACGCCGGCGAGCGTGCCGGAGGACGATGCCGACATGTTCGACCTCGCGCCCGTGTCGCTCTGGCTCGAGGATTTCAGCGCCGTACGCGAGCAGTTCGAGCGCTGGCGCGCGGCGGGCGTCGCGGACCTGCGCGCGTTTCTCGCCGAGAATCCCGAACGCATCGCCGAATGCTCGTCGCGCATTCGCGTCGTGAAGGTCAATCAGCGCACGCTCTCGCTCTTCAAGGCGAGCGATGTCGATGATCTCGTGCAGAACCTCGATCGCGTGTTCCGCGACGACATGCTCACCACGCACATCGACGAACTGGAGCAGTTATGGTCCGGCAAGTCGCGCTTCGTGAGCCAGACGGTCAACTACACGCTCGACGGCAAGCGCCTCGACGTGCTGCTCAAGGCGGTTGTTCTGCCGGGCCACGAGGACACGTGGACGCGCGTGCTCGTCACCATCGAGGACATCACCGAACTCGAAGCGATGCGCCGCACGGCCGCCGCGAGCGAGCTCTATGCGCGCGGGCTCTTCGAGCATTCGCCGGTGTCGCTGTGGGTGGAAGACTTCAGTTCCGTGAAGTCGCTGCTGGACGATGTGCGCGAGCGCGGCATCGTCGACTTTCGCACGTTCACCAACGTACATCCGGAGTTCGTCGAGCGCTGCATGCAGGAGATTCACGTGCTCGACGTGAATCAGCACACGCTGCGCATGTTCGCCGCGCCGACCAAGGCGACGCTGCTCACGCGCCTGTCCGACGTGTTTCGCGACGACATGCAGCAGCACTTCCAGGAACAGTTGATCGATCTGTGGGACGGCAAGCTCTTCCATCAGCGCGAGGTGCTCAACTATTCGCTCGAAGGCAACGAGGTGCACGTGCATCTGCAGTTCTCGGTGTTTCCGGGACATGAGGCGCGCTGGGATCTCGTGCTCGTCGCGCTGACGGACATCACCGCGCGCAAGAAGGCCGAAGCGTATCTGGAATTCCTCGGCAAGCATGACGTGCTCACGAAGCTCAAGAACCGCTCGTTCTATATCGACGAGATCAATCGGCTCGAACGCAAGGGTCCGTTCCCGGTGACGGCGATCGCCGTCGATGTGAACGGGCTCAAGGGCGTCAACGACCAGCTCGGCCACGCCGCCGGCGACGCGCTGTTGCGCCGCGCGGGCGAAGTGCTCGCCAAGGCGGTGGAGAAGCCGTTCCAGGCGGCGCGCATCGGCGGCGACGAATTCATGATTCTTCTGCCGGGCACCGACGAACGCGGCGGCGACGCGGTGATCGAGAGCATTCGCCAGTTGCTCGAAGTGAACAACCAGTTCTATTCGGGCAATCCGCTTTCTTTCGCGATGGGCGCGGCCACCGCGCACGAGGGCGAGCGGCTCGAACCGATGCTGCAACGCGCCGACGCCGCGATGTACGCGGAAAAACGCGCGCACTACGACGGCAAGAGCGCGTGATTACTGCTGCGTGACTTCGTCGATGCCGCGATTGAGCGCCGGGCACGCCTCGCCGATCTGCTTCTGATACTCCGACGGATTGCTCGTCTTGAGCTTCTCGAAGCGATCGACGGTCGGTTGCGCCTGCGCGAGACCGAGCTTCCATTCGCCGTCGAAATCGGGTGCGTCGGGGTAGCTCGTATGGACGACGTCTTTAAAGCGCGCGACCTTCGCGGCATCGATATGACAGACATCCGCCGCGCCGCGCGCGATGTTCGCGCTCGTCATCACGCCTTCCGCGGCCATCAGTTGTTTCGACGACGGATGGCCCGGCGGCATCGCGGTCTGCGCCGTCGCGCAGAGACACCAGGTGGCCAGAATGGCGGGGGCCAGAAAGAGCGAACGCTTGATGCGCATATGATTTTCGGTTTGTCTGCGGGGTGAAAAAATTATAGGTGAAGCCCTCCGTATTGAGCGCCTGTTATGGCGAGGATGCGTCGAAAGCGCGTGCTAGAATCGATTTTCAATGCCGTTCTCAGACAGAAAAATGAAAAAAGGAAGCAAGGCCGCGACTGCTGCGCCCTCGTCGACTACGGAGCAAGGGCGGCGCAAGTACGACCCTGAGGAGACCAAGCGGAACATTCTCGACATCGCCACACAGGAGTTTTCGGCGATGGGCCTCGCGGGCGCGCGCGTCGACGCCATCGCGGAGCGCACCAACACCACGAAGCGCATGCTGTACTACTACTTCGGCAGCAAGGAAGGCTTGTACGAAGCGGTATTGGAGCAGGTCTACGGCGATATCCGCGCGCTCGAACAGGAATTGCAGCTCGCGGAAATGGAGCCGGAAGAAGCGCTGCGCGAATTCGTCGGTTTCACGTTCGACTATCACGACAAGCATCGCGATTTCGTGCGCCTCGTGACGATCGAAAACATTCACGGCGCGAAGTACATCGAACAATCGAAGACCTTCAAGGCGCGCAATTCGACGGTTGTTAAGACCATCGAGGATCTCATCGCACGCGGCGTCGAGGCGGGCAAGTTTCGCGACGACGTCGATCCGATCGACCTGCATCTGATGATCAGCTCGTTCTGCTTTCACCGCGTGGCGAACCGTCATACGTGGGGCGCCGCGTTCGGGCGCGACCCGTCGGGCACGCGTTCGCGGGCGCGTCATCGCGAGATGATCGTCGATGCGGTGTCGCGCTACATGCGGCGCGACGGCTGAGCTTTTCCTTGCGCGCATGGCAAAACGGCGGCACTCTCGCGAGGCCGCCGTTTTTTCGTGGCTATCGGCGTTTCAGCTTTCCAGCAAGGTCTGGAAATGCGCGAACATGCGCTCGGCATCCGGCTCGCGGCCGGTGAAGATGCGCAGCGCATCGACCGCCTGGCACACCGCCATGCCGCCGCCGCTCACCGTGCGGCAGCCGAGCGTCTTCGCCGCTTTCAGCAGCTCGGTTTCGAGCGGGAAATAGACGATCTCCGCGACCCACAATTCCTTGTGCAGATACTCCGCCGGCAGCGGCAGGCCGGGCAGCTTCGCCATGCCCGTCGGCGTCGCGTGGATGAGGCCGCTGGCGCTGGCGAGCGTTTCGCGCAGGTCGCCGCCGCTTTTCACGACGCGATCCGGGAAACGCGCCGCGAGTTCGGCGGCGAGCGAGGCGGCGCGTGCCGCGTCGGAATCGAACAGCGTGAGCTCGCGCGCGCCCATCGACAGGGCGGCATGCGCAACGGCCGCGCCCGCGCCGCCCGCACCGAGCTGCACCACGCGTTCGAGCGGCGCGCCGGGAAGGCCGCGCTGGAACGCGCGGGCGAAGCCCGAGCCGTCGGTGTTGTAGCCGATGCGCTTGCCGTCCTTCAGCACCACCGTGTTCACGGCGCCGAGCGCGCGGGCGTCGGGGTCGAGCTCATCGAGCAACGGGATCACGCTTTGCTTGCAGGGATACGTGATGTTCAGGCCGTCGTAGCCCATGCGCTCGGCGGCGACGAGCAGATCGGGCAGGGCGGACGGCTCCAGCGCGAGCGCCTGAAGGTCGATGCGCCGATACACATAGCTGAGCCCGAGGTTGCCGCCTTCCTTTTCGTGCATGGCGGGCGTGAGCGAGCCGGCGATGCCGGAACCGATCAGGCCGATGAGATACGAAGTCTTGTTGGTCATGCGAGCGCGCTCCGGCATGGATGAGCACTGCATGCTGCAGTGCGAGATTGAATAGGCCGCAGTGTGAACGCACGCGCGAGGCTTGTCGGTTCGTGTTTTCACTAATTTGTACGGTCTAGTTAGTTTGTTATTATCTCGCAGAATGACATGGATTGCGCGCGTCCGTCATGCGGACGGCCTACACTGGAAGGCACCGCTTTCGATCCATCCCGCGTTCAATGAATTGCAACGAGGAGGCAGCGATGCTGCGTTCAATCCGGACTTCCATCGCAACGGTATCCATCAGCGGCACGCTTCCCGAGAAGTTGCGGGCCATCAAGGCGGCCGGTTTCGATGGCGTCGAGATCTTCGAGAACGATCTGCTGTATTTCGACGGCACGCCCGCCGATGTGCGCCGCATGTGCGCCGATCTCGGCCTCGAGATCTACCTGTTTCAGCCGTTCCGCGATTTCGACGGCGTGAGCCCCGAGCGGCTCGCGAAAAACGTCGAGCGCGCGAAGCGCAAGTTCGAACTGATGCACGAACTCGGCACGGACCGCATTCTCGTGTGCAGCAACGTGTCGCCCGATACGATCCGCGACGACGCGTTGCTCGTCGATCAGCTCGGCGTGCTCGCGAAGATCGCGGCGGACGCCGGCGTGATCGTCGCGTACGAAGCGCTCGCGTGGGGCCGCTATGTGAACTCGTACAAGCACGCGTGGAAGCTCGTCGACGCGGTGAATCATCCGAATCTGGGCCTCGCGCTCGATACGTTCCACACGCTGTCGATCCGCGATTCGGTGGAAGAGATCGCATCGATTCCGGGCGATCGCATCGCGTTCGTGCAGATCGCCGACGCGCCCGTGCTCGCGATGGACGTGCTCGAATGGAGCCGTCACTATCGCTGCTTTCCGGGGCAGGGCGCGTTCGATGTCGCCGGCTTCACGGCGCGCGTGCTCGAAGCGGGCTACAAGGGTCCGCTGTCGCTCGAAATCTTCAACGATGGCTTTCGCGCCGCGCCGACCGCGATCACCGCGGCGGATGGCTATCGATCGCTGCGTTTCCTGGAAGAGCAGACGCGCGAACTGATGGTCTCGACGGGCAAGGACGTGCCGCCCGAACTCTTCAATCCGCCCGCGCCGCCCGAGCACATCGGCTTTCAGTTCCTCGAATTCGCCGTCGACGACTCCACGCGCGAGCAGCTTTCGCAATGGCTCGGCCGGCTCGGCTTCAGGCTCGCGGGCAAGCATCGTTCGAAGGATGTCGCGTTGTATCGGCACGGCGCGGGGTCGATCGTGCTCAACGCCGAAGCCGATTCGTTCGCGAGCGCGTTCTTTCAGAAGCACGGCTTGTCGCTGTGCGCGTCGGCCTTTCACGTCGACGACGCGAAGCAGGCGTTCGAGCGCGCCGCCGCGTACGGCTCGGCGCCGTTCTCGGGGCAAGTCGGCCCGAACGAGCGCGTGGTGCCGGGCGTGCAGTCGCCCGACGGCAGCCTCGACTATTTCGTCGACGAATCGCCCGGCGGCCCGACGCTGTGGGAGTCCGACTTCATCCTGACGGACATCGACGGACCGTACGAAGTGGGACCGCTTTCGCGCATCGATCACGTGTGCCTGTCGCTGCCCGCCGACGCGCTCGACACATGGGTGCTGTTCTTCAGAAGCGCGTTCGGCTTCGAGACCGAGGCCGCCGTGCTCGTGCCCGATCCGTACGGCCTCGTGCGCAGCCGCGCGGTGCGAAGCCGCGACGGCTCGGTGCGCATCGCGCTGAATGCGTCGGTCGATCGGTATACGGCGGTGTCGGAGTCGTTATCGACGTATCGCGGCTCGGGCCTGAACCATGTCGCGTTCAGCACGCCGGATATCTTCGATGCGATCCCGCGCCTCGAAGCCGACGGCGTCAAATTCCTGCGCATTCCGGGCAACTATTACGACGATCTCGTCGCGCGCTTCGGTCTGCCCGACGATCAGATCGACCAGATGCGCGAGCACAACATCCTCTACGACCGCGACGAGCGCGGCGGCGAGTTCTTCCACGCCTATACGGAGCAGCTCGATCAGCGCTTCTTCCTCGAAGTGATCGAGCGGCGCGGCGGCTACGACGGCTACGGCGCGGCCAACGCGGCGGTGCGGCTCGCGGCGCACGCGCAACAGCAGCAGCGCGCGCGTCAGGCGGCGTGAAGCGGGGCTAAGCGTGACCTAAAATCGATACATGGCGCCAGGGAAAAGCAGGAGGACGTCATGTGGGATTTTTCGAGCATTTTCGTCGGGCTCGCGTGCCTGGCGACGATCGTCATCGTGCTGCTCGCGCAGGACTGGCGCGATGAACATCGCAGGCGCGCGGCGGCGCGAGACCACGCGCAACGGCATCCGTTGCGCGAGTGGTGGCTGAGGCATCGGCATTGAAGCGCGTTCAGGCGCTTTGAGCTTTTCCGCCGCCGGCCGCGACGGCGGGCGGCTGCTCGTGTTCGCGCTCCGTTGCCTCGAATGCGTCGATATGCAGATACAGCCGATGCACGGTCTGAATCTGCGTGTGAGAGAGATGTGACTGACGCGTGATGGATGCGAGCCGCTCGCGCCAGTACGAAGGCGGCAGCAACGGCCCGCCTAGATCGCACGACAATGAACGACGCAGCACCATTTCGAGGTGCGTCAGGTCCTGGTCGGCCAGCAACGCCGAGAACGCGCCCTGCGGCTTGGTATCGGGGAATGGGTCCATTACTCCGATGGCGGCGCGGCTCAGCGAAACTTGATAGGTGCAAACCCTAGCCGGACGGTTTTTTCCGACGCGCGCCGCCGCTTTCGAATTTCTTCGCACCGACCCCGATGCCGCCGATAGCGTTTGCTATACTCTGCGCTCGCTTGCCGACGCTGTCGGCGACGCGCGGTCCACTCCCCGTAGTTCAATGGATAGAACGAGTGCCTCCTAAGCGCTAGATGCAGGTTCGATTCCTGCCGGGGGGACCACGATCCCACATGCCGCCCTCGCGGCCTTCTTGCCGCTGCCGCCGCGCTTCTTCTTCATCCGGTTCACATTGGACCGCGAGCGCTTTCCCGCCGATAATGCGACCACTCCGGCTCATGCCATCTCGGCTCGCGCGCTCATGACGGAAATCCAGTCCGCGGTGCTCGTCTTCATTCTTCTGCTGGCCAGCACGGGCCTGGGCGCGATCGTGCGGCCGCTGCTGCCCGAAGAGCACAAGGCGCAGGAGACGGTGCAACTCGTGCAATTGCTCGTCGGCATGCTGGTGACGTTCGCGGCGCTCGTGCTCGGCCTTTTGACGGCGTCGGCGAAAACCATCTTCGACACCACGAACAACGACATGCGCAGCTACGCAACCTCGATCATCGAACTCGATCGCGCCATGCGCGATTACGGCGCCGATCTCGATCACGCACGCGAACTCCTGCGCTCGTACACGGCGGGCGCGCTCGCGAGCACGTGGCCGAACGAGCCGCGCCCGCTTGGCGAATATCCGAACGTCGAGCCGTCAAAGAACACCGACAGCCTCGCGAACAACACGCTCGGCGCAATCTTGAGCAAGGCTCAGCGCGAAGTGCGCCTGCTCCGTCCGCACGATGACTATCATCGCCAGCTTGCCGCCGAAGCCGCCGCGCGCTTCGAGCAGCTCATCGCGCTGCGCTGGAAGCTGGTGGAGGAGGCGCACGGATCGATTTCGTATCCGTTCGACCGGATACTCGTCTGCTGGCTGCTCATCATCTTCCTGTGCTTCGGGCTGATCGCGCCGCGCAACGCGCTCTCGCTGGTGACGATCATGCTCGGCGCGCTGTCGATCGCATCGGCGGTGCTCGTGATCCTCGATCTCGATACGCCATTCACCGGCCCGATCATGGTCGGCAGCCAGCCGATGCGCGACGCCCTCGCGTACCAGAGCCGCTGATGCTCTACGACGATCCGCGCCTCGTCGCGCTATACGACGTCCTCAATCCGTTCGCGTCCGATACGACGTTCTATCTCGCGCTGGCCGAGTCGGCGGAACATGTCGTCGATCTGGGCTGCGGCACAGGCCTGCTCGCCTGCGAACTGGCGAAGCGCGGGCATCGCGTGACGGGCATCGATCCGTCGCCGCAGATGCTGCGTGTCGCGCGGGCGCGTCCCGAAGGCGACAAGGTGACGTGGATCGAAGGCGATGCGAGCGCGCTGCCGTTCGTCGGCATGGCGGATCTGCTCGTGATGACGGGCCACGTCGCACAGATATTTCTCGACGACGCGGCGTTGCTCGCGACGCTTAAGGCTGCGCGTCGCGCGATCCGGCCGGGCGGCGCGATCGCGTTCGAAAGCCGCAATCCGGCGGCGCGGGCGTGGGAAAACTGGACGCGCGAGCGCTCATCGAGATGCGTCGAAGCGCAGGACGGACGAACGGTGGAAGTGTGGCAGGAACTGCACGCGCAACCCGATCCTTCGACGACAGGCCACGCCGCGTTCACGACGTACTATCGCTTCACGTCGGCGCCCGAAGATACGCTGAGCGCCACGAGCGAACTACGCTTCCGCCCGCTCGACGCGCTCGCGAGCCTGCTGACCGATGCGGGTTTCGCGCGTATCGACTGGTATGGAGACTGGGATCGCGCGCCGGTGGACGAAACGAGCCGTGAGCTGATCGCGGTGGCGCGGTGAAACAGCAGTGAGTATCAGAACTCGACGACGACGAAATCCGCCTTGCCCACGTCGCACAGCGGGCAGCGCCAGTCGCCGGGGATGTCGCCGAAACGGGTGCCGGCGGGAATGCCTTCGTCCGGCAGACCTTCTTCCTCGTTATAGATCCAGCCGCAAATCAGGCAGACCCAGCTCTTGAATTCGATGACTTCGCTCACGACAGACTCTTGATTCGAAAGAAATAAACGGACCGCGTGCGCTCGAAGACGATGCGCGGCGCGGCGACCCGGCATCTTACAGGAATCGGCGCGATCGTCCCCGGTAGCACCGTCCGCAGGATGGTCCCGATTCCGCCGAACCGTAAGCCCGGTGTATGCTTTTTGGGTCTCCGGCGCCGCATTCGCGCCAGCGACCGGTTTCACAACATGGAGAAAACGATGAACAAAAAGGTCTTGGGTGCGATGCTGACGGGCGCGATCCTGCTCGCGCAATACGCCGGTGCGGCGCATGCGCAGGCGCGCGTCTATTTCATCGAGCCGAAGGATGGCGCAACCGTCACGAGCCCCGTGCACGTGAAGTTCGGCGTCGACGGCATGTCGATCGCGCCGGCGGGGACGATGACCGATGGCACCGGCCATCACCATCTGCTGATCGATGGCAAGGCGCTGCCGAAGGGCACCGTGATTCCGGCGAACGACACGTCGCTGCACTTCGGCAAGGGCCAGACCGAAGCCGATGTGAAGCTCCCGCCCGGCGATCACACGCTGACGATGCAGTTTGGCGACGGCGCGCATCGCTCATACGGGCCGGAAATGAGCCAGACCATCAAGGTGCATGTGAAGTAACGCGTTTTTCCGGCACGAGACAAGGGAAGGCCGCCACGGATCGAATCCGGGCGGCCTTGCTGTTTTTTGGGCTGCAAAGCCTCATCCGATCGGCCTAAGCCGCGTGCGTCGTGCGTTGTCGGGCGCGGCGCCCGGTACAATGGCCGCTTCCATCGGTCGTCGTGTTCGTCGCCGATTCTTCGCCATTCATCCGGTTTTCCCATGTCGCTTTATTCCATTTCGGACGCGCAGCTCGCGTTCGGCCACGTCGCATTGCTCGACCACGCCGACTTCTCGCTCGAAGCGGGCGAGCGTGTCGGGCTGATCGGCCGCAACGGCGCGGGCAAGTCGTCGCTCCTCAAGATCGTCGCGGGGCTCGCCGCGCCCGATGACGGCCTCGTCACGCGCCAGAGCGAGCTCACGACCGTCTATGTGCCGCAGGAGCCCGAGTTCGATCTCGACGCCTCCGTATTCGATGTCGTCGCGTCCGGGCTGACCGATGCGCGCGCACTGCTCGACGAGTACGACGCCGTTGCGCACGCCCTCGCCGATACGCCCGAAGGCGCGCAGCATGACGCGTTGCTCGCGCGCATGAACGCGTTGCAATCGGCGCTCGATTTGCGCGATGCGTGGAACTGGCGCACGCGTGTCGCAACGACGCTCGCGCAAATCGGCCTCGACGGCGACGCGCGCGCGGGCGACCTGTCCGGCGGCATGAAAAAGCGCGTGGCGCTGG
The DNA here is from genome assembly GCF_014384845.1 of Caballeronia sp. EK. Lineage (NCBI taxonomy): Bacteria > Pseudomonadati > Pseudomonadota > Betaproteobacteria > Burkholderiales > Burkholderiaceae > Caballeronia > Caballeronia sp. EK. The sequence goes on along the minus strand of NZ_JACSUE010000008.1, from coordinate 16,906 downwards.
CGCGCGCGCTCGTCGTGCAGCCCGACGTGCTGCTGCTCGACGAGCCGACCAACCATCTCGACTTCGACGGCATTCGCTGGCTCGAAGACCTGCTCGTCACGTTGCGCACCGGTTTGCTCTTCATCACGCACGATCGCGCGTTTCTCGATCGCGTGGCGACGCGCATCGTCGAACTGGATCGCGGACGTCTGCTCTCGTATCCGGGCAACTTCAGCGCGTATCAGACGAGAAAGGCGCAGCAGCTCGAAGTCGAAAAGATCGAGCAGGACAAGTTCGACAAGCTGCTCGCGCAAGAGGAAGTGTGGATTCGCAAGGGCGTCGAGGCGCGGCGCACGCGCAGCGTCGGGCGCATCGCGCGGCTCGTGGAAATGCGCAACGAGCGCGCCGAACGCCGCAATGTGCAGGGCAACGTGAAGCTCGATGTCGGGCAGGGCGAGAAGTCGGGCAAGATCGTCGCGGAACTGACCGATGTGACGAAGCGCTACGGCGAGCGCACGATCGTCGATCGCTTCACGGCCACCGTGATGCGCGGCGACAAGATCGGTCTCGTCGGCCCGAACGGCGCGGGCAAGACGACCTTGCTGAAACTCATTCTCGGCGAACTGCAGCCCGACGAAGGCCGCGTGCGTATCGGCACCAACATTCAGGTCGCGTACTTCGATCAGATGCGCGCGCAACTCGATCTCGACAAATCGCTCGCTGACACCATCAGCCCTGGCAGCGAATGGGTCGAAGTGAACGGCGTGAAGAAGCACGTGATGAGTTATCTCGGCGACTTCCTGTTCGCACCGGAACGCGCGCGTTCGCCGGTGCGCTCGCTCTCGGGCGGTGAGCGCAATCGCCTGTTGCTCGCGCGACTGTTCGCGCGTCCCGCGAACGTGCTCGTGCTCGACGAGCCGACCAACGACCTCGACATTCCCACGCTCGAACTGCTCGAAGAACTGCTCGCGGATTACGACGGCACCGTGTTGCTCGTGAGCCACGACCGCGCGTTTCTCGACAACGTGGTGACGTCCGTGTTCGCCGCGGAGGGCGGCGGCATGTGGCGCGAGTATGTCGGCGGCTTCTCCGACTGGCAGATTCAGCGCGAACGTTCGGAGCGCATCGCGGAAGACGCGGCGCGTCAGACCGCGAAGGAAGCGCCGAAGGACGACACACCGAAAGAAAGCGCCGCGGGCCGCAACGCACAGCGCACGGTCAAGCTGTCGTTCAAGGAACAGCGCGAACTGGAAGCGCTGCCGGGGCGTATCGCCGAGCTGGAGGAAGAGCAGAAGGCGATCGGCGCGCAACTCGAAGACGGTTCGATCTTCGCGAAGGACGCGAAGGAAGGTGCGCGTCTGTCGGAGCGCCACGCGGCGATTGAAGAAGAATTGCTCGTCGCGCTCGAACGCTGGGAAGAGCTGGAAGCGAAACGCAAGTAGGCGCGTTTTATCGGTCCGAGGTGGGCGCGGCGGGCGAAAACCGCTATTCTCCTAGCGCGGCTCGGATCGGCGGGCGGTTTTCCGTCTCCCGCACCGGCATCCGGCCAGGCATTTTCATCACGCATTCGCCGGCAGATCGGGCGTCACGTTGTGGCATTTTCCGCGAGAACGCCCGAGAGCCGGATCAACGTTCAACTATGTCCACGAAAAAATCCAGCGCAATGGCGACAGGCACTGAACGAGGCAAACGCCTCGTCATGAACGCCAAGGCAGCCGGCTACAGCGAAGCATCGATCAAGGTGCTCAAAGGCCTGGAGCCGGTCAAGCAGCGGCCCGGCATGTACACGCGGACCGAGAATCCGCTGCACATCATTCAGGAAGTGATCGACAACGCCTCCGACGAAGCGCTCGGCGGCTTCGGCAAGCAGATCATCGTCACGCTGCACAACGACAACTCCGTGTCCGTCGAAGACGATGGCCGCGGCATTCCGTTCGGCCTGCATCCGGAAGAAGGCGTGCCGGTCGTCGAAATCGTGTTCACGCGGCTGCATGCGGGCGGCAAATTCGATAAAGCGGCGGGCGGCGCCTATACGTTCTCCGGCGGTCTGCACGGCGTCGGCGTCTCGGTGACGAACGCGCTCGCGACGCGCCTCGAAGTAACGGTCTGGCGCGACAACAAGGTCGCGCAACTCGCGTTTTCCAACGGCGACGTCATCGAAGCACTCACGACGCGCGCAGCCGAGCGCGGCGCCAAGAAAAGCGGCACGCGCGTGCGTGCATGGCCGAATCCGAAATACTTCGATTCCGCCAATCTGCCGCTCGGCGAATTGCAGCGTCTCCTGCGCTCGAAGGCCGTGCTGCTGCCGGGCGTCGAAGTGGCGCTCGTCATCGAGAAGACGGGCGAGCGTCAGACGTGGAAGTATGAAGACGGCCTGCGCGGCTATCTGCTCGAAGGCATGGGCGGCAGCGATCTGCTGATTCCGCTGTTCGAAGGCGAGCGCTATGCGGAAAGCTCGAAGAACACCGAGGAAACCTTCGCGGAAGGCGAGGGTGCGTCGTGGGTCGTCGCGTGGAGCGAGGAAGGGCCGCTCTTGCGCGAGTCGTATGTGAACCTGATTCCGACGCCGGCGGGCGGCACGCACGAATCCGGCCTGCGCGACGGTCTTTTTCAGGCGGTGAAGAACTTCGTCGAGATTCATAACCTGCAGCCCAAGGGCGTGAAGCTGCTCGCGGAAGACGTGTTCGCGCGCGTGTCGTTCGTGCTGTCGGCGAAGGTGCTCGATCCGCAATTCCAAGGGCAGATCAAGGAACGTCTCAATAGCCGCGATGCGGTGAAGCTCGTGTCGTCGTTCTCGCGGCCCGCGCTTGAGTTGTGGCTGAATCAGCACGTCGAGTACGGCAAGAAGCTCGCGGAACTCGTGATCCGTCAGGCGCAGGCCCGCACGCGCGCCGGCCAGAAGATCGAGAAGAAGAAGAGCTCGGGCGTCGCCGTGTTGCCGGGCAAGCTGACCGATTGCGAATCGACGGACATCGCGCGCAACGAGCTTTTCCTCGTCGAGGGCGATTCGGCGGGCGGCTCCGCGAAGATGGGCCGCGACAAGGAGTTTCAGGCGATTCTGCCGTTGCGCGGCAAGGTGCTGAACACGTGGGAAACGGAGCGCGACCGCCTCTTCGCGAACAACGAAGTGCATGACATCGCGGTGGCGATCGGCGTGGATCCTCACGGTCCCGACGATCAGATCGATCTCACGAATCTGCGCTACGGCAAGATCTGCATCCTGTCGGACGCGGACGTCGACGGCGCGCACATTCAGGTGCTGCTGCTCACGCTCTTCTTCAAGCACTTCCCGCAACTGATCGAACGCGGCCATGTATGCGTCGCGCGTCCGCCGCTCTTTCGCGTCGATGCGCCCGCGCGCGGCAAGAAGCCCGCGCAGAAGCTCTACGCGCTCGACGAAGGCGAGCTCGAAGCCATCCTCGACAAGCTGCGCAAGGACGGCGTGCGGGAAACCGCGTGGACCATCAGCCGCTTCAAGGGTCTCGGCGAAATGAGCGCGGAGCAGCTCTGGGACACGACGATGAATCCCGACACGCGCCGTCTTCTGCCCGTTGGCCTCGGCGATCTCGGCTTCGATCTCACCGTCTCGCGCATGACGATGCTGATGGGCAAGGGCGAAGCGGCCTCGCGCCGTAGCTGGCTCGAAGAGAAGGGCAACGAAGTCGAAGCGGACATCTGAGCTCGACTCAGGCAACACACAACGGATATTGATATTCGATGGGAATCACAGACGATCTCTTCGCCGAACAGACCGCACCGGACGGCGAACAACTGACGCTCGGCGATTACGCCGAGCGCGCTTATCTCGACTACGCGGTGAGCGTGGTGAAGGGCCGCGCGCTGCCCGATGTCTGCGACGGACAAAAGCCCGTGCAGCGCCGCATTCTCTATGCGATGAGCGAGATGGGCCTCGCGTCCGGCGCGAAGCCCGTGAAGTCGGCGCGCGTGGTCGGCGACGTGCTGGGCAAGTATCACCCGCACGGCGATCAATCGGCGTACGACGCGCTCGTGCGTCTCGCGCAGGATTTTTCGATGCGCTATCCGCTCATCGACGGTCAGGGCAACTTCGGCTCGCGCGACGGCGACGGCGCGGCGGCCATGCGGTACACGGAAGCGCGCCTCACGCCCATCGCGCGTTTGCTGCTCGATGAAATCGATCAGGGCACGGTCGATTTCATGCCGAACTACGACGGCTCGTTCGAAGAGCCGAAGCTTTTGCCCGCGCGCCTGCCGTTCCTGTTGCTGAACGGCGCATCGGGCATCGCCGTGGGTCTCGCGACGGAAATCCCGTCGCACAATCTGCGCGAAGTCGCGCAGGCCGCCGTCGCGATGATCCGCGATCCGAAGCTCGGCCACGCGGGTTTGATGGAGAAAGTGCCCGGACCCGATTTCCCCGGCGGCGGGCAGATCATCTCGTCGCCCGCGGAAATCTCGGCGGCTTACGAGACCGGCCGCGGCAGCCTCAAGGTGCGCGCGCGCTGGAAGATCGAAGAACTCGCGCGCGGCCAGTGGCAGGTCGTCATCACGGAATTGCCGCCGGGCGTATCGAGCCAGAAGGTGCTCGAGGAAATCGAGGAACTGACCAACCCGAAGATCAAGCTCGGCAAAAAGACGCTCACGCCCGAGCAGGTTCAAACCAAGCAGACCTTGCTCGGCCTGCTCGACGCCGTGCGCGACGAGTCCGGCAAGGACGCGCCCGTGCGTCTCGTGTTCGAGCCGAAGTCGAGCCGCATCGATCAGACCGAGTTCGTCAATTCGCTGCTCGCGCATACGAGCCTCGAATCGAACGCGACGATCAACCTCGTGATGATCGGCGCGGATGGCCGGCCGCGTCAGAAGGGCATCGTCGAAATTCTGCACGAGTGGATCGGCTTCCGTTTCGTGACCGTGACGCGGCGCACGCAGCATCGCCTCGGCAAGGTCAACGACCGCATCCATATTCTCGAAGGGCGGATGATCGTCTTCCTGAATATCGATGAAGTCATTCGCATCATCCGCGAATCGGAGGAGCCGAAGCAGGCGCTGATCGCACGCTTCAATCTCACCGACCGGCAGGCCGAAGACATCCTCGAAATCCGGCTGCGGCAACTGGCGCGGCTGGAAGCGATCAAGATCGAACAGGAGCTGTCCGACTTGCGCGACGAGAAGACCAAGCTCGAAGAACTGCTCAACAGCGATGCCGCGATGAAGCGCGTGCTCATCAGGGAGATCGAAGCCGACGCGAAGCAATACGGCGACGATCGTCGCACGCTCATTCAGCAGGAAAAGCGCGCGACATTCGAGGCGCGTGTCGTCGATGAGCCGGTGACGGTCGTCGTGTCGCAAAAGGGCTGGGTGCGCGCGCTAAAGGGTCATGGACTCGATCCGGCGGGCTTCACGTTCAAGCAGGGCGATGGACTCTATGCGGCGTTCCTGGCGCGCACGCCGGATTCGCTGGTCGCGTGGGGCAGCAAGGGGCGTGTGTATTCGGTGCCGGTATCGGCGTTGCCGGGCGGGCGGGGTGACGGCGTGCCCGTTACCTCATTGATCGAGCTCGAATCGGGCACGCATCTGCTGCACTATTTCGCGGCGAATGCGGAGCAGCAGTTGCTGCTGGCATCGAGCAATGGTTTCGGCTTCCTCGCGAAGCTCGGCGACATGGTGAGCCGTCAGAAGGCGGGCAAGGCGTTCATGACGATCGACGAAGGCGCGGCTCCGCTTGCGCCTATGCCTGTCGTTCACGGCGCGACATACGTCGCGTGCCTGTCGAGTGTGGGCAAGCTGCTCGTCTTCGGCATGGACGAGATGAAGACGCTGTCGGGCGGCGGTCGCGGCGTCATTCTGATGGGCCTCGACGCGAAGGAAACGCTGCGGCAGGCGCTCGCGTTCGATGCGCGTGGCGTGATGATGATCGGCACCGGGCGCGGCGGGAAGGCGAAGGACGAGAAGCTCAGCGGGTCGCAGTTGCAATTGCATCTCGGCAAGCGGGCGAGGAAGGGGCGCGCGCCGGATTCGTCGTTGAAGGTGACGGAGTTGAGGCCGGTGTTCGAGGGGTGACGTGTGAAGGGGGCGTTGCTGACGTCCGCCTGTTAGCTGAGAAGCCCGCTTCGTGCGGGCTTTTTTTTTGCATCCGACAATCAGCCCGCGACATTCAGATATTCACCATTCCCACGCTCGATCCAAACGAACAGACTTTGCCTTTGGAGTCGCGAGGTCTCAGGCGAGGCTGGAAAGAGACGCAGAGACGATATTCCCATATTGGTATAATCTGCCGTTGTGTGATGGAAGAACGAGAAGTCAAGCCGCTCTACTGGGTTGCGTCCGCGAGGCGCGATCTCAAGGCAATGCCGACGGACGTGCAGGACACGTTCGGCTTCGCGCTGCATCAGGCGCAAGCTGGCAGGAAGCACGGACAGGCCAAGCCGCTGAAGGGCTTCGGGTCCGCTGCAGTGCTGGAGGTGGTGGAGTCGTCGCGGGATGGCACCTACCGCGCCGTCTACACGGTGAAGTTCGTGCACGCAGTCTATGTATTGCACTGTTTCCAGAAAAAGTCGACAGACAGCATCGCGACGCCGAAGCCGGACATCGACATCGTTCGGGCGAGGTTGAAAGCCGCGCAGGACCATGCCGCAGGAGAACGCAATGATCGAGATTGAAAAGGGCAGCGGCAACGTCTATGCCGATCTGGGAACGGCCGATGCCGACGAAATGCGAGTCAAGGCGCAACTCGCCAGCAAGATAGGCGAGATCATCAAGGCACGTCGCTGGACACAACAGCGGGCGTCGGAGGTGCTGGGCATCAGTCAGCCCAAACTATCGCAACTGCTGCGCGGCCAGTTCCGGGGCATCAGCGAGGCGAAGATGCTGGAGTTGCTGGCCCGTCTTGGCCGCAACGTACAGATCGTCGTCGGTCCGCCGCGGCGCTCGGCGAAGGCAGGGCGAGTCGAAGTTGTTTTCGCCGCGTGACCGGGAATTCAGGTTTGCGAGCGATACGGTGACGGTGGTGAGCGTCATGGCGGTGATTACACGTCCCATCATGAATATCCGAAATCGCGGGAACTCCCTACGCGACTCGCATTCTTAGTGTTCTGGGTTCGACCGGCTCGTCTCGTCATTTTGCTGCCGCAACATCCAATCTTCGGCGTAAGTCCGGCGGTGTCTGCCCACGGCTTTCACACGGCAACCCGTCTATCAAGTCTTGAACTGCATCCGGAATCCCCAATGAACAAAGCCATCGAAGCGGCGCTCTTTCTGCATCTGCTCGGCGTAGCCGTTTGGATCGGCGGCATGATCTTCGCGCATTTCTGCCTGCGTCCCGCGCTCGGCGATCTCACGCCGCAACTGCGTCTGCCGCTCTGGGAGTCGGTCTTCGCACGGTTCTTCAACTGGGTGGGCGTCGCGGTGATCGTGATTCTGCTCACCGGCGGCTTCCTGCTCGTGGAGTTCGGCGGCGGTCACGCGGCATGGCCGTTACATGCGATGGCCGGTCTCGGCATCGTGATGATGCTGATCTTCGGTCATATCCGCTTCGCGGTGTTCCCGCGCATCCGTCGCGCGGTGCAGGCGCAGAACTGGCCCGATGGGGCGAGGGCGGTTGGGACCGTGAGACGGCTCGTCGTGATCAATCTCGTGCTGGGCGTCGTGACGATCGGCACGGCGGTGCTGTCGCGCGGGTTCTGAGTCAGCCGTCAGCCGCCGCGCTCGTCACTGAGCGCGGTGTTCGATTCGCGGCCCGCATCGTTGCGCGAGCGCGGCGACTGTCCGCGCGGCCATCCGCACACGCCGAAGCGATCGAGCAGCGCCTGCACGCCATCCGCCGGCACGGGACGTGAAAACAGGAAGCCTTGCGCTTCCACCGGCCCGAGCGCCGCAAGCCACGTAATCTGCTCTTCCCGCTCGGTGCCTTCGACGACCACCGTCAGCCCCAGCGAACGCGCCAGATTAATGATCGCCGACACCATCACGCACACGCTGCGGTCCTCGGGAATCGCCTGGACGAACGAGCGATCCACCTTGAGCGTATCGACCGAGAAGCGGTTCAGATACGACAGCGACGAATAGCCCGTGCCGAAGTCGTCGAGCGCGATGCGCACGCCCAAACGCTTCAACGCGACGATCTTCTCCTGCACGAGCTCCGGATATTCAACCATCACCGTCTCGGTGATTTCGAGTTCGAGCTTGTCGGGCGGAATGCCGCTCGCCTCGATCGCGCGCGCGACCGTCTCGAGCAAGTCGCCGCGCCAGAACTGCACGGCCGAAATGTTCACGGCAAGCGACAGCCCGTTATAACCATCGCGCTGCCATTGCGCGAGCTGCATGCACGCCGTGTAAATCACGAAATCGCCGACCGCGACGATGAGCCCCGTCGATTCCGCCACCGGAATGAACTCGTTCGCCGGAATGAGCCCGTGCTGCGGATGATTCCAGCGCACCAGCGCCTCGAAGCCGGTGATGCAGCGGCGCGTGAGATCGATCTTCGGCTGATAGACGAGGAAGAGCTGCTGCTCCGTCAGCGCGACGCGCAGTTGCTGCTCCCACTTCATCAGATGGTCCGCGCGATGCGACAACTGCGGCGAATAGAACTGATAGCAGTTCCGGCCCGCGTCCTTCGCGCTGTACATCGCGAGATCGGCCTTCTTCAGCAGATCGATCTCGCTTTCGTTCGATACCGAAAAGAGCGCGATGCCGATGCTCGCATGCAGCACGAACGCGCTGCCGCGCACGTCGAACGGCGTGGCGAACATCGTCGCGATGTCGTCGGCGAGCGTGACGGCGCGCTGTTCGACGTCGTCGCCCTTCACGACGACCACGAACTCGTCGCCGCCGATGCGCGAGAGCGTGCCGCTTTGCCCCACCGTCTCCGCGAGCCGCGACGCGGTCATCTGCAAGACGATATCGCCGGCGTTGTGGCCGAGCGTGTCGTTGACCGTCTTGAAGTTGTCGAGGTCGATGAAGAGCAGCGCGAGCCGCCCGATGTTCTCCGGCTGCGCCACGTCGTGCCTCAGCGCGCGCAGCGTCGAGTAGCGGTTGCGCAGACCGGTCAGCAGGTCGAATTCGACGAGATGCGTCATCTCGCGCTCGCGCCCGAGCAGCTTGCCGATGAGCCCCGTCGCCACCGCGAAGAAGCCGAGCATCGCGAGCGAGATGAAGCTCGCCATCAGGAGATAGACATTGCGCGTGTGGTTGTAGTCGATCATCTCCTCGCGCTCGGAGAGACCGACGAGCACGCCGAGTGGATAGCCGTCGATATGCCGGTACGAGACGATGCGCTTCACGTGATCGATCGGATCGACATAGATGCCCGACGCGTGGTCCGTCGTCGGATAGACGCCGCTCGCGCTGAAGGCCGCATGCGCGCGGTCGGCCGGACCGCTGTGCGTGGCGCCCTTCGTGGCGGAGCTGGCCGCCGCGCTCTCGGCGAGGCTGCCGCCCGTGCTGCGCGCGAGCACTGAGCCGTTGTCCGATACGACCGCGATCACGCCTTCGCGCCCGATCGACGCGACGTTGTAGAAATCGCTCGTGAAATAGGCCGGATCTTCCGACACGACCACGACGCCCGCAAACGAGCCGTCCGCATGATTGAGGCGCCGCGTGATCTGCAAGGTCCACAGGCCCGACACGCGGCCGCGCACCGGGCGGCTGATGTAGAGCAGGTCGTCGTTCGAATGGGCGTGCACCTTGTAGTGCTCGCGATCGGACAGGTCGATCGGCTTCGGATGCGGATCGGACGTATTGCCGATCAGCGTGCCGTATTCGTCGATCAGCGAAACCTGCACGAGGGTGTCGCTTTGCACGACGCCTTTCTCGACCGTGGCGATCAGATCGAAATTGTCGGGCGACTTCTCATACTCGTATTTGACGAAGCGGGTGATCTGGTCGACCTGATGGATCGCCTTGATGGTGTGCTGTTCGAGTGCAGACGAGAGGATCGCGGCGGAGGCCATCGATTCATGTGTCGTCGCTTCACGCTCGACTGAGAGGCGGGCGAATATCACCGCCCACAGCAGCACTAGCACGAAGGTGCCGAGCACGGGAATCGCGAGGAGCGCGCGCCGACGCCGCGCCGACGGCGCGCCGAAGAGGGTGTCGGATGAGGCGTGGGAGCGCGTGCGCTTCATGGCGCATCCGTGGGCGCTGTGTCGCGTAGCGCGTGGCGTGTTGCGAACTGCGCGAGGTGGATGAAGCGATGCATGTTTTGAGGCGTTCAGCCGAAACGGGTGAATATACCGTGCGCGGCGCGCAGCGGATGATCGGCGGCTTGTTTCTCCGAGACCCGATCCACGTCCGGATTCACGTCATGAAGCAGCACAACGGCCGTTCGGCGAGCGATTTTTTGCGGCAGCGCCCGAAGCCCGGCATGAGTGAGACGGCCAGTATTCGATGTCGTCAAGAGCATACGTTTGCGCTGCGGCGCAAGCGGCTCAATCTCGCGACGCCCATTGTCCGCCGATGTGAAACCGCGTTTGCGTTCTGATCCCCGATTGTTCAGATATTAGCGAAGCCTCGAAGATTAAGAAAGGGGCGGCGCTTGGGGGTATACGCGCGCCCTCGCGAACGCGCGTAGGTCATTGTTTCAGATGCAAAATGTCCCGTCGATCACAGTTACCGACGAGCCGCCGATCCAGATCGGTGCACCGTGGGCCTCATCGTCGTACTCGATGCTCACGCGGCCGTCGCGGTCGAGCGCGGTGCCCTGGCGCACGGTGTACGAAGCGCCGGGCCGTCTGCCCTGTTGCGTGAGGAGCGTCGCGAGCGCCGCGTTCGCGCTGCCCGTCACCGGATCTTCGATGTTCTCCGCGCCGAGCAGGATCACGCGCAGCTCGAAGGTCGCGGGTCCATCGGCGTCATGCGGTCCGTACACGGCGATGCCGTGCGTATCCACTTCCGCGACGAGCGCCTGCAGCGTCTCGCGCGCCTGGCCGCGCAGCGACAGCGCGAGACACTGCGCCGCGTCGTTCACGCGCACGACGAGCCACGGCGCACCATTGTTGACGGCAGCGGGCGGCGCGCTGAAATCGATTACCGCGGGGGAGAGCGCATCGGCGAGGCGCTGGTTCTGCGCGGCGCTCAGCGGCGCGATGGTGGCGGGCGGCGCGGCGAACGCCCACTCGCCGTTGTCGCGCTCGGCGAGCGTGACGAGCCCGACGCCGCATTCCTGCACGAGCCGGCCAGGCGTCTTCGGCGTATAGCCGCTATCGATGAGCGCGTGCGCGCTGCCGAGCGTCGGATGTCCGGCGAAAGGCAGTTCGACCGCAGTCGTGAAAATGCGCACGCGATAGTCGGCGCGCGGATCGGTCGGCGGCATCAGGAACGCCGTCTCGGACAGATTGGTCCAGCGCGCGATTTCCTGCATGCGTTGCGTCGAAAGGCCTTCGGCGTCGAAGATCACCGCGAGCGGGTTGCCCTTGAACGGAACCGGCGTGAAGACGTCGACCTGCTTGAACTGGACAGTGCGTGTAGGCATGAATGTCATCGGTTGGATCAGGACACAAAAAAACCCGACGGCCTGAGCGCGTCGGGTTTCGCTGACGAGCGACGGGAGACGCGCCTTATGCGACTTCCGCGATCAACTCGATCTCGACACACGCGCCGAGCGGAATCTGCGCGACGCCGAACGCCGAGCGCGCATGCTTGCCCGCATCGCCAAACACTTCCGCGATCAGCTCCGATGCGCCGTTCGTGACGATGTGCTGCTCGGTGAAGTCGAACGTCGAGTTCACGAGGCTCATCACCTTGACGATGCGCTTCACCTTGTTCAGATCGCCGACGTGCGCATGCAGCGTCGCGATCAAATCGATGGCGACGCTGCGCGCCGCGGCCTTGCCTTCTTCGGTCGTGATGTTGTCGCCGAGCTTGCCGACATGCACCTGGCCAGCCTTCTTCGCGATGTGCCCGGAGAGATACACGGTGTTGCCGCTCTGCGCGCTCATCACATAAGCGGCGGCGGGCGCGCCCGCGACGGGCAGTTCGATGCCGAGTTCCTTCAGCTTGTCATACACGTTCGATGCCATCGGTTGCTCCTCTAAACGTTGAAATCAGATGCTCGCGCGAATCAGCGCGCCGAGTTTCGCCACGCCTTCGTCGATCGTCGCGGGCGGAACCGTCACGAACGAAAGACGCATCGTATTGTGCTCGGCTTCGTTCGCGAAGAACGGGCCGCCCGGCACGAAGGCCACATTTTGCGCGATCGCCTGCTCGAGCAGCTTCATCGAGTTGATGTGCTGCGGCAGCTTCACCCACACGAACATGCCGCCTTCCGGCCGGTTCCATTCGACGCCCGCGGGCATGTGACGTTCCAACGCGTGGAGCATCGCCTCGCACTGATCGCGATAGAGCGCGCGGATGGTCGGCACGTGCCGGTCGAGGAAGCCGTCCTTGACCACTTCGTAGACGATGCGCTGCGTGAGGCTCGGCGTGTGCAGGTCGGTTGCCTGCTTCGCCTGCACCAGTTTGAAGTGCAATTCCTCGGGCGCGATGATGTAGCCCACGCGCAGGCCCGGCGCCAGCACCTTCGAGAACGAGCCGAGATGCACGATGTGCTCGGGCGCCATCGAGAGCAGGGTCGGCAGCGGCGCGCCGGCGTAGTCGAGCGCGCCGTAGGGATCGTCTTCGATCACCGGGAACGGCGCCTTCTGCGCGAACGCGGCGAGCGCGCGGCGGCGCTCGAGCGGCAGGCGGCGGCCCGTCGGGTTCTGGAAGTTCGGCTGCGCGTAGAGCAGGCGCGCGTTGGCGGTGAGCGCGGCGTCGAGCGCTTCGGGGATCAGGCCGGATTCATCGGTCGGCACCTGCACGTAGTGCGGCTCGAAGAGCGAGAACGACTGCAGCGCGCCGAGATACGTCGGCGTTTCGACAAGCACGCGGCTGCCCGGATCGACGAGCGTCTTGCCGAGCAGATCGAGCGCCTGTTGCGAACCGGTCGTGATGAGCACCTGCGTCGGACGGATATGTGCGCCGTTCACCGAGTAACGCGCCGCGACCCATTCGCGCAGCGGCATGTAACCTTCGGTCGCGCTGTACTGGAGCGCGGCCGCGGGCTGATCGCGCAGGATGCGTTCCGACGCGTGGCGCATTTCCTCGACGGGAAACGTCGCGGGCGAGGGCAGGCCGCCCGCGAAGGAAATGACCTCGGGCCGCTCCGTGACCTTCAGGATTTCGCGAATCGCCGAACTGGTGAGCTTGCGTGCGCGTTCGGAGAGTTGCCACGGCGTGGCGCGGAGATCGGCTTGATTCATGAAATGCCTCGGTTGTCTCGGGGATGATGTCTCTCGCGGCGCGGGCCGCGAGTTTTTGAGTCTGGGCTGACGAGGAACGGCAAACCTCAATTATCGCGCGAGTGCGTCATCTTGCGTGCGTCGTGCCCGCTGCGACGACCGCGGCTTGCGGCGCGGGACGCACGGCGGTCTTGCGGCCGAGCACGACGGTCGCGATGACGGCGGCCGCATACAGCCACGTCGATGCGCTCACGTGTTCGCCGAAGAAGAGCGCGGAAAACGCCATCGTGAAGAAGATCTGCAGCAGTTGCACCTGCCCGACGCGCGCGATGCCGCCCATCGCGAGACCGGCATACCACGCGAAGAAACCGATGAATTGCGAAAACAGCGTGACATAGCCGAACGCGAGCCAGGTCTTGAGCGCGAGCGGTTCGGGATGCGTCGCGTGACTTCCGAACAACTGCGCCCACGCGAGCCAGCCGACCGGCAGCAAAAGGAACGGCGCGGAGAGCACGAGCGCCCAGCAGATCACCTGCCAGCCGCCCATCTGACGCGCGAGCCGCGCGCCTTCCGCGTAACCGAGCGCGCCGATGCCAACCGCGACGAGCATCAGCAGATCGCCGGCCTGCAAGCCGCCGCCGCCCGCCTGCAACGCGAACGCGACGACGATCGCGCTGCCCGCCACCGCGCTCGCCCAGAACGCCTTCGACGGTCGTTCGTGCGAGAGCCACGCGGCATAGATGGCGACGCACAGCGGTTGCAGGCCGTTCACGACCGCGCCGTGCGACGCGGGCACGGTTTTCATCGCCCAGGCCGAAAACACCGGAAACGCGATGATCACGCCGAGCGCGACCACCGCGAGACTCTTGACCTGCGGCCACGTCGGCAGCTTTTCGCGACGCCACACGAGCAGGGCGGCGGCCGGAATCGCCGCGACGAGCGCGCGCCCGAGGCCGTTCAGCAGCGGATGCACCTCCGCGACCACGATGCGCGTCATCGGCAGCGTCAGGCTGAAAATGACGACGCCGATCAGGCCGAGCAACATGCCTTCGGTTTCGCGGGTTTTCATCGTGCGATGTCTCCTTGTTTGTTCGATGCGCAGGCTCAGTCGGGCTGCGGCGGTGTTTTCGGGTCGTCTTGCGTATCCGTTTTCTTCACGCGACGGCGTTTGGACGCCTGCCGCGCGTCTTCCTCGCGCGCCACTGCCTCTTCCGCCGATTCACCGAGCGTCAGCGTCGATCCGTCCGGCAGATCGAATTGCGCGACGAGCACTGGCGCGCCCGCCGTCCGCTCGACGCGCATCAGATGTTCCGCGCCGAGCCACGCGAGCTGCTCCGACACCGCATCCGCGGCCGGATGGAATCCGGTCAGCGTGCGCAGCGCGATGCCCGTTTCCGGGAGCGCGTCGCTCGGATGACGCGGCGTGTCCCACTGGATCAGCGACGGCAGCACGCCGTCGCCGGCGCCTTGCCACGCCGGAAACGCGCCGTCGTCGGGCACGGTGAGGCCCCACGTATTGCCAGCGCGCGACATAGCCGCGACAGGCGCGATGCGCGCCGGATACTGCTCACGCCAACGCGCGAGCGACTTCGGACGCTCGACGCGCGCGACCCAGTGCACGAGCTGCGGGCCGTCGTCTGCGAGACGACGCTGCATCGCCGGGTCGTCGAGCGCGAAAAGGCGCGGCCGGGGCGACTCGACGCCCGCCGCCGACGGATCAATCGCGATCACTTCCAGATACGCGCCGCCCCACAGATTCAGCAGCCGGTTGTGCGTGCGCATTAGCGGATGCGCGCCGCCGGCCACTGTCCCGACGCCGAATTTCGCGGCGACGAACTGCGCGCCTTCTTCCAGCGTGCGGGCGGCGATCACGAGGTGATCGAGTTTGAGTCGATGATCGGTCATGACGGGGCGATGCGATAAACAGGGGCCGATAGCATAACGCTTCCGTTTCGCGCACCGGAGCGCCCGAAAGCAAAATGTAGCCGCTATCACCATAACAGTAACGGTACAATCGGCCCAATACTATTCGGTACAGTTTTCCTGGCGCACAGCCGCGCTTACGGTACACCGGAGGCCCGCATGTCCGTTCCGCTCGATCAGATTCCCGCGCCGCACGACGCCGCGCAACTCACGCTCGTCGATCAACTGGTGCAATGGGGCCGCCGCCGCATCGACGAGCGCGTGTTTCGGCCCGGCATGCGCATGCCGTCGATCCGCAAGCTCGCGCTCGACAAGGGCGTGTCGCGCTTCACAGTCGTCGAGGCGTACGAGCGGCTCGTCGCGCACGGCTATCTCGACTCGCGACGCGGCTCGGGCTTCTACGTGCGCGAGCGTGTCGCGCCGGCGCTCGTCGCGAAAGGCGAGGCGCCCGCGGTCGCGGCGGAGCGCGAGCCGGTGCAGAACACCATCGACGTGGTCTGGCTGCTGCGCAACATGCTGCATACGTCGAGTCCGGAGAAGGGGCCGGGTCTCGGCTATCTGCCGGGTCGCTGGCTCGACGGCGAACTGATCACCAACGCGCTGCGATCGCTGTCGCGCCAGAGCGGGGCGCAAATGCTCGGCTTCGGCACGCCGCAGGGTTTCCTGCCGCTGCGCCAGCAGTTGCAGACGCGGCTGGAAGAACTGGAGATCGGCGCGTCGGCGGCGCGGCAGATCGTGCTCGTGTCGGGCATCACGCAGGCGATCGACCTGATCTCGCGTCTGTACGTGAAGCCGGGCGATGCGGTGATCGTCGGCGATCCGGCGTGGTTCCAGATGTTCGGGCGCTTCGCGTCGCAGGGCGCGCGGCTCGTCGGCATGCCGTATACGCCCGATGGTCCCGATCTCGATGCGCTCGAAACGCTCGTCGCGACATGGCGGCCGAAGATGCTGATCATCAATTCGGTGCTGCAGAATCCGACCGGCACGTCGCTCACGGCGGCGCAGGCGTTCCGGATTCTTCAGCTCGCGCAGGAATACGATTTCATCGTCGTCGAGGACGATGTGTACGGCGATCTGTGTCCGGCGGGCTTTCCCGCGACGCGCCTCGCATCGCTCGATCAGTTGAAGCGCGTGATCTTCCTCGGCAGCTTTTCGAAGACGCTCGCGGCCAATCTGCGCGTCGGCTATATCGCGGCGGCGCCGGACGTGGCAAAGGCGCTCGCTGATCAGAAGATGCTCGTCGGCATGACGAGTCCGGAAATCAACGAACGCGTGGTTTATAAGGTGCTGACTGAAGGGCACTATCGGCGGCACGTCGAACGGCTGCGCGCGCGGCTCGACGGGGTGCGCGACAAGACCGCGCGCATGCTCGAAAAAACCGGTTTGCGGCTGTTCGCGACGCCGGCGGCGGGGATGTTTCTGTGGGCCGACGCGGGTGTCGATTCTGATGGTCTCGCGGCGGCGGGTCACGAGGCGGGGTTTCTGCTGACGCCTGGCAGCCTGTTTTCGCCGCATCAGTCGCCGACTACGTGGATGCGATTCAACGTCGCCAATTGTGGGGATCCGGCGCTGCCCGGGTTGCTTTCGAACTATCTGGAGAAGGCGGCGCGGCGCAGCGCCTAGGGTGTGGTTGCGGTTTTGTTTGCCTGGGCTTCTATGGGTGGCCTGTGTTCTTTTTGGTTTATTAGCGTTGCCCCTGTGCGGGGCGGCAGTCACTTTCTTTGCTGCTGCAAAGAAAGCAACTGTATTGAGAGTCAAGCGGTGGGGAGCAAAGAATCAAGGTTTTGGGGGATTCCAGGCTGTGCCATCGCGCA